>NZ_RJUE01000066.1 GCF_024343735.1 Lacihabitans sp. CCS-44 | reverse complement strand
TTGCTGAGTGTTAAACTTGCATTTGTTTGTCCCATGATGTTGTTGCCGGCTTTTTTCCACTGATAGCCAGTGATTGTTCCAGCGGCTACTACTTCGAGAGTTACATTTTCACCTTCGCATTTGCTTTGAGAAGTAGAAACCGAAGTGATACTTATCGGAGTATTTACAGTTAAAGTAGCTGAAGAACTAGTTACACTTTGACTCGCACAAGCACCGGTACCGAAAGCTTTTACGGTGTATGTACCTGCATCGCATGTAGCACAAATATTACTAATGGTCAGACTTGATGAAGAACTACCAGAGATATTTCCACCGTCAGACAGGTCAGAACCGTCTTTTTGCCATTTGTAAGAACCCGCATTGCTCGCAGCTGCCGTGAAAGTTTGGCTTTCGCCTACACATTTGATGGCATTAACAGGATTTGTAGTGATGGTGGCCTTTGTAGTTGACACTGTAAGGATGATTCCCGATTTGGTTTGGTTGCCACAAGGTCCAAGAATATCAACGCTGTACTCAGCTTCATCTGCCGTTGTTATGTTGCTTAATGTCAGACTAGCTGATGTCTGACCGGTAATAGGAGTGCCGGCTTTTTTCCATTGATAGCCAGTAATTGCACCAGTAGCCACTACTTCTAATGTCACATTTTCACCTTCGCATTTAGAAAGACTTGGCGTTGAAGAAGTTATACTAATGGGTTCATTAATAGATAACGTAGCTGTGTTAGTGATTACACTTTCGCTAGAGCAGCCTCCGTTTCCGTAAGCCCTAAGAGCGTAGGTACCGGCATCGCAAGTTGAACAAATGTTTGTTATTGTCAAACTTTGAGTGGTAGCTCCACTGATGTTTCCTCCATCGGAAATTACCGAACCATTTTTAACCCATTCCACTCGGCTCGCTCCAAATGCGGAAGCCGTAAAGGTATGATTTTCACCAGCACATTTAGTTACGCTAGTTGGATTTGTGCCTATTGAGGCCTTTTGTGAAACAATTACTTCGTAATTCCCACTTGTGATTGTATTGCAGGTTCCTGTAATAACTACTGAGTAATTGCCACCCGCCAGGCCATTAACGTTATTTATCGAAAACGAAGATTTTGTCTCACCAGAGAGGTTACTGGCACCTCTTTTCCATTGATAACTGTTTGCAGCTCCCGAAATAGTGGGTGCAAGCATCAGGTTTGAACCTACACAGATATTTTGAGAGGCAGGAGGCTGAGTAGCAAATGCGATATTGGTTGCCAAACTAGCCGAAGCAGTCGAAGATGTCACAGCTGAACCTGCACATTCTGTTCTTGGCTGATAAACTGCATAATAACTACCTGCATCGGCAGACTGAAAATTACTAATGCTTATATTTACGGTACCCTGTCCCGCAATTTTTCCTGATGTATTTACCAGTAATGAGCCGTCTTTGTACCAATCCACCCTGGACACATTGGCACCTGAAGTTGACAGTAGAAGGTTCTGTCCTTGGCAAACTTGATTGTCCGCTTTTGGTTGAGTGCTTATTGATGGCTTTGAAGTTATCATAAGCTGATAGGTATTTGTAGAGTTTGTAGAGCCGCATGCATTACTAGCCACTAATCTGTACACCGCCTGGTCTTCGAGGATGGCATTTGAAATACTGAGTGTGTTGGTTGTTTGACCAGGTACGTCAGTAAAAGTTGTTAAATTACTGATGGGAGCTCTCTGCCACTGAAATGAGGTGGCACCAGTAAAGTTCAAAGTAAAAGGGGCCATGGCTCCACCTACGCATATTCTCGAACTGTTACCACCTGTGGAAGTGTAAACGGGTGGTGCGGAACACTGCCCATAAGCATTTGATTCCGTGAGTAGAAAAACAAATAAAATACCAAGTAGCTTTAAGGTAAATCTTGATTTTTCGAATAGTTGTTTTTTCATAATGATAATTAATAAATTCCTTTTCTCTTTGGGCTAAGTAAATGTCTCTGACTTTCTGTTATTTCGTATGCAAAATTATTTAGTCGAGAGTTCTAAATTCGTAAGGGAAAACCCCTGAATTAATACTTCTAAAAAGGCCTTTTTACCTTGACAAATAGTTTTTACAAAACAAAGATTGAATACTTATTTTATGCTTCCTATGGGGTATTCCAGAAGATACCGTGAGTGGTAATGATTGGTGCGTGAGTTGCAAAAAAGCCTTCGTGAGTTTTTTTTGGTATTTTTACAAAACAGGTAGGAATTGTTTTTTTGAAAAAATAAAGGAATCCAGATGAGTTCGTAATACATACTCATCTATTGGTTTTTGGATATAGAATTTTGTGAAGCTGAGCTCCTTAAATTGCTCATAATATTTTTGACACGCATGAGCACTACAGATGATGAGCCATGTAGATTTGTCGGAGATTTGATTAGCTATTTCTATTCCATTCAAGCTTTCTTTCAAAACGATATCTACAATTACAAGCTGAATTTCATTTAGAGCCAAATGATTGAGAAACTCTTGTGTATTTTGTGCAAATATTGGCTTGATGGTGGGAAACTCCTCAAGAATTATTTCTAAAGTTAGTTGATCACTAATAGAGTCTTCAAGAATCAACACCTTGTGCTCTTTCATTTACTTTTGGGAACGTTAAGCCACAAAGATTTCGAACAATTCATTAGGAATCAACCAAGTGGCATCTGTTACTACGCAAGTGGTAAGTTAATCCACGTGAATGGATTTTTTTTTATTGATTGTAAGGTTTGATTGGACTTAATTAATAGAGATACACAATAATGACCTGAGTTAAGTGTAAATATTTGATTTGCAATATTTAAACTGTTTTTTCTTCGAATTTTTCTAGAAAAGACTGTCTATTACTTCTGCTAATTGGCACTTTGTGGCAATCTATTTCCAAATAATTCTCTTTAAAATTGATTCTTTTTACAGCATCCATGTTGATCAACGTATTTCTGTTTGCACGTTCAAAATTTTTGTTTTTCAGTGTGTCTTCAAATACTTTCAAGGCGGTGTAAGTTGTAAATTTGTTGCTAGGCGTATGAACGGTAGTGGCATGGTCTGAGGTTTCAATAATTGTGATATCTTCGTGGGCTACTTTGTACATGTAGTTGCCCTGTTTTAGCATTACAAAGTTATCTTCTGGGTTGTCTATTTCAAGGTTCTTTCTTGAAAAAAGAAAGGACTCTATGTTGGTTCTAAAAACGAATTCGTCAATCGGTTTTTTGATATAGAACTTATTGAATTGTAGATCCTTAAACTCGTGGTAATAATCTTTACTGTCCATTGAGCTTGAAATAATTACCCAGGCCAGGGGGTCTGTTATGGAATGCAACAAATCTACGCCTGTAAGACATTCATTAAGCATGATGTCCATAATATAAATTTGGAATTTATTTTTCGAAATTTCATGCAAAAAAGACTTCGAATTTTTAACATAGGTGGTACTTATTTCAGGAAATTGGTCTAGCACCATTTCAATGGACAGTTGGTCACTCAGGGTGTCTTCTAATACCAATGCATTATATTTGGTCATACTCTAAAGGTTTTGTATTGAGCTCTAGTTCAGCTATAAAAGTGGTTTTTATGAGCTCTGTTTTCAGTTTTATGTTTGATTTTTCTAACAATGGCAATAGCAATGCCAGACCTATTCCTAAGCCTCCATCCAACTTACGAGTCTTAGCATCACTTTGGTTTTCTATTTTTAAAATAAACTTTTCGTCGCCTTTTTTTAGCGAAATATGAATGTCTGAGGAGGCTTTGGAATGCACCACGGCGTTGTAGATCAGATTGCGTAATACGATGATTAGTAAGCCGTAATCTGCCGTAATTGAGTGTGTAGTGTTGCTCATTATTATATTCAGATTTCGTTGATCTATTTCATCGGCGTAGATGTCTAGTATTTGCTGTATTTGCTCCCCAATATTTTTGTTTTGTAGTGTTATCTCGTTTTTGTCCTTGGTACTTTTTACCCAATAAACCAATTCGTCTATTAACCACAGTACTTTTCTGCTTTTGTCTTCGGTTTCTTTTCCCAACAAAACCAGTCTTTCTTGGTCATTTTTTTTGGTCAAGTAGGCCAATTTCTTGGATAAATCATAAAAACTCTGCACCGGATATCTCACATCGTGCACCAGCAGCGAAAGTAGGGTCTCTTTTAGAGTGAGGCTATCTTGGAGTGAACGCGTCTGGCGGTCTACTTTTCTTTGAAGCGACTCGTTGCGAAGGCGGAGCTTGTAAGTCGTATATTTGTTGAATACCCAAAATAAGAAGCCAAGAAGGAGTAAAATACTGGGAACGAAGTACCATTCAAGGTAAATTTGTTTGGGCCTTTCCACAGTGAATTTAATGATGGGTGATTCTGTGAAATTATCACAACTGACCACTTTGATTTCTACCTCAGTTTGTCCTCTAGCAACATAATCTAGCAATAAGGTCGAACCCGTTATGGGCATCCAGTCTTTACGGATAGATTTGCTGCTACGATAGAAGTATTTTTTGGTACAGTCATATTTAAAATCTTCATAGTCAAGCTCTATAGAGAGACTGTTTTCATGTCTTTTCAGTTCAAGTTTTGAGCCGAACAGGCCGATGTCCGCTCTGTTTATTATCTGATTCGCGTAGGTGGTTATGTTGTTTATTTTTAAAGGAAATTGTGGCTCAACTTGATTCGAAAAATCTCGTGGATTTATGATATTCAAGCCGTTGATTCCTCCGAAATACAAAAGGTCGTTTTCGTCTTGATGGTGGGCTAGTCTGTTGCATTCGTTAGAGCTAAGGCCATCGTTGGTAGTGAATATTTTTAGCAAAATACCGCTGTCATTAAAATGCCAAACGCCCTCTTCAGAACTCGCCCATACGCCGTTTTGTGTTTGATAGGCCGACAGGAATGTTTTCTGCTGAAAGTTATAATCCTGAACAAATGGCGAAACTACATTTGAAAGAATATCATATATCCAAATTCCTTGGCTACTGGCCATAAGGAGTTTATTTGGGAAAACTTTGTTTTTTTTGATTGAAAAGAAACTTAAGGCCTGGTTTTTAACAGGCAGCTTTACGGCTTCAAAATCCCTATTGTTTTTCAGTATAAAAAGACCCGCTTCAGAAGCTACCAGAACCTTCTCATTGTTAATCACATAGAAGTCGTAAATGATGGAGTTTCGAAGGTTAGCATCAGTGATTTTATAATTCGACGAGATGTCGTTTATTTTGTCATAAAACACTATTCCTTTTTTTTCTAGGCCTAGCAGAATACCATTTCTGTAGCTGGCCATCGACCATATTTTGGTGCTGTCTAGTTTTCGGAGTAGTTTGTTTTTGCTTGTTCTTAGGTCGGTTTGCATCAACATATCTTCTCCAAAAAGTACTTGGCCATCTTTATCTTGGAGAATAGAGAGTATGAATTTATTATCGGGACTGTTTTGGTTGAAAGATTGCTCAAGACTTCGGGCTTTACCCTGTCTAAGGTCTATGAGTTGCCTTTTTCGGTTGGTATTTACTATTATCTGATCATTTGAGAGCTTCAGTATGGCTCTACACGAGAAATTGTCATTCGATTTGTCGGGTAGCGGATTGGTGAGATAAGTTTTGATCCGCTGCTCCACCAATCTAAGAATAAAAACGCCATTATTGGTAGCCAGAAAGGTGTTTCCGGTAGTGTCATGTATAACATGATGTATAAGGAAATCGTATTTTTCGTTTTTAATCAATTCGAATTTTTCATTCAAAAAATCTAGCTCGTTGCCTTTATTGACAACAAAAAGACCTTTGCTTACATTGAAAGTAATGCTCGAGAGATAACTATCTTTCGATACAACAAACCGCCTTTCAAATTTTCCCGTAAGTTCACGAATGCCGATGTGCTTGCCATTCTCAAACGTGAAATAAGTCTTTCCTTTGTGTTCTAAGGCTGTTTTCACCAGCTTATCGCCAAGATTCTGGCGGCTTAGAATTTTTCCTTTTTTCTCAATTTCCAGAATTTGGGCATCAAATTTGGGCGTCTTTTCTATGCAAACCACAATTTTTCGAATACCCGCATGCAATAGCTTTAGCGGTGATTGGGCCAAGCTTATTACCCTTTCTAATTGTTTTTTTTGTGAATCAAATTTATAAATTTCGCCATTTTTTGTGCCTAAGAAAACCACTCCATTGGAATCAGAAATTATGCTGTGAAGGTTGAGTTTTTTGCTGATATACCTCTCAAAAGGAAGTGTTTTTTTTGTTTCTGGATTGAAAACTACGCACCTGTGAACATTGAATGGGTAAAACCATTCCAAGTTTTCGGTCAACCAAAAATTGCCTTGATTGTCTTCTACGGCACTGTTAAAGCCTTTGTTTGAGAAAGAGTCGGTAAATTGATGGTTGTTTACTAGCCCAGCCTTAAACAATCCTATTTTGTTGTTTGTTAAAAACCAAACCTTTGATTTCGAGTCAATAAAAGTGCTGTTGATATGACTTTCTGTAAGGCCATCAGCTCTGCCCAAATGCTTAGTGGCCAGTTTAAGACTCAAACCGGAGCTCTGTGCAGTTGCAGTAATTAAGTGAAAGAAAAAAATGCCACAAACGAGCAAGTTTTTGCTGTAAAATGTTTTATTCATTTAGGCTATACTGTACATTCCAATCTGGCGTCAATAATACCAGTTTTTTTATTCAATGGCAAAATTAGATCAATAATAAATTCTTTAGAAGACCTTTTGATAAGTTCAGGTTTCATTTGAACTTACGAGCAAATGTAGAAATAAGATGTTTTTACTGATCCAAGGGGAAACCCCTGAATTAAGTTTTATTCGAATTTAAAATCTTTATTGAGAGCTGGCATTATGCAACTGAAGACAATCTGGTAATAAAAAAAACACCGAGCTTTTGGCTCGGTGCTGTATAAATGTTTATTGCTTTCTTTATTTTAATTGGCACAACCCTGTATGTAAGCGTAGAAAACGGTTCCATTGGCTGCCTCAAAGGTAGTTCCACCACCCGTGGTACTTGGCTTCAATTCTATGGATTTGCCTGCTCGAAGGTTTACATTTGCATTGCCCGTAATTTTATTGCTTGCTGTCACTGTTTCAGAAGCTTGAAGAGTGGTGTTTCCAGTTGCTTTGTCGTCTGTAGGGCTTATTAATACCAATGTAGGTGGGCAAGGGTTTGTATTCTGATTAATTTTAGTGGTGAAGATTCCGCGTCCATGTGTACCTACTACTAAGGTGTTGTCAGACGGCCTGAATTTGAGCATGTCGCACCTGACATGAGCTAAAGCTGTATTGGTAGGAGCCCACTGTGGATTTGCTGCTGTAATATCACTGGTAGACCATACTCCAAGCTCTGTGGCCAATAGCACTTGTTTTGTATCAACGGGATTGACCAAAGAATACCTGATAGGTACATTCGGAAGACCTTGCCCTGTTTCATCTTTCGATATCCAGTTTGTACCTCCATTGGTGGTATAAAATACCGACTTAACATTGTAATTAGACTTAGTAACAACCATAGTATTTTCATCAGCACCAAAATCTAGAGATGAAACATTACCTTCAGAGGTTGTAGTTTTATCCATAATTTTAGTAATTGTAGAAAGCGACTGATCTCCTGTAAGATTTATACCGGTAACTTTGAAAACGTCCCCGGTATTGGTTCCTAAGAATAAGTTTCCTTGAGTTTTACCCAACTTGATAAACGAAATATCTAATGCACCTTGACCGGTGATTGTCAAAATGCTTGTGGAGTAATTGTAGTTTGGAGATGTGCCGGTAATATGGTATCTGATAATTTTTGTATCTGATTCTGACGATAAAGTGTAATTGTCATACAAAGTATGGTTTTGAGAATCATAGTCAGATGAGTTTATAAATGTACCTCTATCGCCTGGCTGCGGCATCATTTCTACCCATGATGAGGTGTTGTGTGCACCAGCTTTATTCAGTTTTGGGGTGACATTTGTATAATGACTAATCACGATATTCGAATCTAGCTTATCTATGAAGCAAAGCCCTCCATCACCTGAGTTTATTTCAAAGCCTTCACCTATTGTGCCATATGTACCTTTCAAGGAGTGTGTTCCATTGTCTTGTGTGCCTCCAATGGTAGTCGCATTGTTTGCGAGGGCATTTATGTCTACTGCAAAGTATTGGGTGACGTTATAGTTCTTGTTTCTTTTTTGAAATGAGGGATAGTTATTACCAGAACTCCCCCAGTCAGCAGCATAATAGACGCCACCATCTCCACCAAAAATAGCTTCATTTGGAAAACCTGGCCTAGCTGCAAAGGAGTGTTCATCGACGTGCATCATGGCTCCATATGCTCCATATCCTAACTTAGGAAGCCACGTAGCTCCTCCATCTTTTGTAACACTGAAAGTAACGCCTCCAGCATATAATATGTTGGCATCTGTAGCATGAGTACCTAAAATTAAGTCATACCAACCTTGGTTACCTACAAAGTCTTTTTCACCTGCGTTATTTAAATCATCGTACTTTGGTACTGTCATATCTGTCCAAGTGGAACCTGCATCAATGCTTTTCTTGAAGAATCTGACATTAACAGTCGAATTGGCAGAAACAGCATATATGACCTGATTGGCTCCGTTGGTGCTTGGTGCTAGTGCAATTTCCACCCTCGCACTTCCGTTTGCGTTTGAGTTTGGAGGGGTGATTATGTCGAAATTTGAAATTGTATTGTCAGTAGATTTATAAATTTTTTGAGGAAAATTGTTGCCACCTTCGGCAACATAAAGAATCCCGTCTGTTCCGATTTCCATATCCGAAATTCTACCAGCGTTAGAAACTGGTGGGGCGTTGGTTCCTGTGAGTGCATTCCATGTGGTTCCTCCATCTGTAGAACGTACAATACCCCACATGTTTACAACAAAAACATGACCTTGGGCGTTAACCACAATTTTTAGAACTTCTCTCCATCCTGCAGCTACATTGCTGTTTTCATAATCAGGAAGCGTGGAAGTCAACCTGGTCCATGTGGTTCCGCCGTTGGTAGTTTTCCAAATTCCTCCGCCACCTGTGCTACTTGAGCCTGTATTGCCTATCGCATCAGAACTTGCCCTTTCTCCTGTGCCTACATACATAACTTGAGTATTGCTTGGGTCATAGGCAATGTCTCCAATAGCTATATTATCCCAAAAATCATTTACCTTGATCCAAGAGCTGTTGGCGTCGGTTACATCATTGTTGTACCAAAGTCCTCCAGATACACCTCCTGCCCAGGCCTTCTTTTTTGTTGCATCATTAGGGTCCCACATCAAGGCTCTAGTGCGGCCTCCTACATTATTCGGCCCCCTTTCTGCCCAAGTCACGTTGGGCACAGCACCCATAAGTTTTATCATTTGAGACATTATGTTTCTTGATTTTTCAAGTTCGTTTCTTGGCATTAAACCAGTTTTAGGGTCTTTGGTTATTTTGTATTCGAAGAGAGCTCTTGCTGATGGATTATCCTTTTTTGCCCCTTGTGAGAAAACCGTTTTGCTTAAAATCACATTGATTAAAATCAATGTAAAAGAGAAGTATTTTTTAATATTCATAAATATTTTGATAAATTTTAAATGTATTTTTACTTAGTTCTTGATTACGGGTGAGTTTTGGAATTTTTCAAAATAAACAGAGACGAAATCTTTTCGCCGCCTACTGATAGGCACTGTTGTGCCATTGATATTTAAGAAATTTTCATTGTACTTCGTTACAAAATTCAAATTGACAATAGTATTTCTATTGGGTCTTATAAATGACCGATGGATATTAAGCCGTTCCTGAAGTTTTCCGAGATTATATGACACTATAATTTTTTGGCCATTAGACAAATATAAATTGGTATAATTGATCTCTGCTTGCAATAATATAATGTCTTCAGCAAGTACAATCTTTCTACTACCAATATGTACTAGAGGAATATCTCTATTTATTACTTTTGTATTTTTCATGGTTTTATAAGGTCGATAAAATTATATTTTTTTTCTTTAAAAAACTAACAATTGGGTTAAAATTGGTAGTTTTTCTGGAACTTCTAAAGATAAAAGTATTTGAAACTTTTAGTTGTATGTATAAGGGTAAACCCCTGAATTGTGGCCAATGGATGGTGAAGAGGAAAATATAATTTACTTTTACGGCCTGAACTCAACATAAATATTTCTTCGTCTTGAAACACTTGTTTTTTTTTCTATGTTTTTCACTTTTCTTGGTTGCTTGTCTTTCGGACGGCGGTAAACAGGGATTGGAATACCCAAAAGCTGAGCCGGAAACTTTAGATTTTTATGGGAAATACCTTTTTGATGCTAAGAATATTGAAAAAGATGAATATAAAACGTTTTTTTTCGATCGCTACAATAATCTACTGAGACAAAACAAGATTGACTCGGCGGGTCAACTTTTAGGCATAATTGGAAGAGCCCTTAACTACAATTCCATCAATGATTCGGTAATTAATTCTACAAGCTTTGCGTATTTGAAGCAATATGAAAACAAAATTTCGAAGAATAGAAGGTCCGAGATACTTTACAACCTTGGCAACTATTATTACTATTCCAACGCCTACGATTCAAGCATTTATTATTTCAATAAAGCCCTTACTCACACCCAAACGTATGCTGGACTAAATAGAGATGGTATGATAAATTACTATCTGTTGTTTTCAACACTTAACAATGGTGGTCAGGACAGTTCTATAAAATTTGCCCATAAATCGCTTAAATTATTTGAGAAATTAAAGGATACCTCTATGCTTGGGGCGGTTTATTCTGGAATCGCCTGTATTTATAATTTTCAATACAACTACTCCAAAGCTATTAGGTATGAGGACAAAGCCTATGATTTGGCCAAAAAGTCGGGGGATACTTCGACAATCATGGTGGTTTCATATAATAAAATTAACTCATACAACACATTCGGCCATCCTAATTTGTTGCCATTTATAGATAGCACATATCGGTACTATAAAGTTTGGTCAGAGAGAAATTTCACTAAAAACCAAGTGGAAATGTACAGTTGGTTAGCCTTAAAAGCTGTCAGAGAAAATAAAATGGTTATGGCCAAGCGGCTTTTGGACGAAATAAAACCAAAAATAGTTAAAGTTGGTGACAATGTATCAGAGAATTATTATCTCAATGCACTAGCAGAATACGATGTAAAAGCCGGAGCGAATCCTGAAAATGTCAAAATTTACAGGGATAAAATTGCTGAAAAGATTGAAAACGAAGATTATTTGAGTTTGAGCCTATACTACGACATATTGCATGATTATGCCCTTAAGAACAACGATTATAAAAGTGCTCATCAATATCTTAAAGACGCCGAAGTGGCAAATGACAGTTTAGTTTCGATATTCACACGTAGCAAGGTGTTGGAGTATGAGGAGAAATATCAAACCGAGAAAAAAGAGCAGGAGATTGCACTTCAGAAAAGTGATCTAGCCCGAAAAAATTCCTACATAGCTTTACTTGCGGCACTTATTGGAGCTTTGGTATTGGCTTCTTTTGCGTATTATCTGTGGAACCGTCAAAAGAAATTAAAACAAGAAAAAGAAAATAGCATGACCTTTACGAAACAGTTGCTACAAAATACCGAGGAAGAGCGAAAACGCATTGCTGGGGATTTGCATGACAGTATCAGCCACGAGTTGCTGAATCTTAAAACCATTTTTACACAAGATATCTCGGTTGTAAATTCTAAAATTGACACCATTATAAATGATATTCGAGGTATTAGCCGAAACTTACATCCTGTCATGTTTGATAAGATAGGTCTAGTGCCAAACGTGGAGCAACTGTTAGAAAGAGTTCAAAGCCAGAATAACCTATTTGTAACCACCGAAATAAACTACGGCGGTTCGCTGAGTTCGGCAGACGAACTTCAAATTTACAGGATTATTCAGGAGGCTCTTACCAATATCATAAAATATGCCAATGCACATGCCGCCAAAATTGCGATTTTGGAGCAATCTTCCAAAATAACCATTGAAATAAAAGACAACGGCAAGGGCTTCGATGTGAAAGAGACACTGAACAGCGGTAAGTCCTTTGGTCTTCACAATATTATCGAACGAAGCAGAGTAATAGGAGGGGAGGCCACAATAGTGTCCTCTACAGAAGGAACCACCATCACCATCGAAATCACTCCAAAATCATGAGAATTTTAATTGCAGACGACCATCCTTTTACACTTATGGGCACCAAAGCCTTTGTGGAATCGCTGAAGTTTCATGTGGAGGATATCTGTTCAAATGGCATAACCGCACTCAATCTCATCAAAAGTCATAAGCCCGATTTGGCTATTCTTGACATCAATATGCCTGGAATGGATGGCCTTGAGGTTTTAGAGAAAATAACTGCTCAGAAACTCAAAACCAAAGTCATTTTGTTGACTATGCACAAAGAAACGACCATATTTAGAAGAGCCAATCAATTGGGTGTTTCGGGGTATATTTTAAAAGAAAATGCTCAGGAAGAGCTCGCTTTTTGTTTAGAAGCAGTGATAAACGGAGACAAGTATATCAGTAAAAACATTAGTGCAGAGTTACAAATTACGGGTTCGGAAGAGTCTGATAATCAACTTGACAGACTGACTTTTTCAGAAAAAAAGATTTTGGAATTGGTGGCTCAACAAAAGACTTCGAAGCAAATAGCTGAGCTACTTTTTATCTCCGAAAAAACTGTGGAGGGGCATAGAACCAATATTATCCAAAAACTAGGCCTTCCAAAAGAGAAAAATACGCTTTTGATTTGGGCCATGAAGCAGTTTAGTGGGTAGTAGAGAAGAATGCGGCTTAATCTATCTCTACCACTACGCCATCACTCATCGGGTGCGACACACAGGTAAGAATATAACCTTGAGCTATTTCTTTCTCAGTAAGGCCTTCTTCTTCATCCATTTTAACTTTGCCATCGGTACACTTGCCCAAACATGCCGTACACATACCTGCTTGGCAGGAATACGGAAGATCAATGTCTTGTTCAAGAGCTGCTTCAAGAATGGTTTGGTGGGGTTCTACCACAAACTCGTGCGTATCTCCGTCGTAAATTACTTTTACGGTTTGTTTCTTTATTTCATCAACATTTACGGTGTCTTCTTCTTGCATTGGAGCATTGAATCGTTCATAGTGCACGTGATCTTTCGGAACGTTATAAAGTTCAAATATCTTCTTGATACCATCCATCATTTCTTCAGGTCCGCACATAAAGAAATTGTCCTTTTTAAAATCTGCACAGGTGTCTTTTAACCAAAGTGTAGCATTGGCTTGATTTATTCTGCCTCTTTCACCTACCCAAATCCCTTGTGGTTGGCTAAGGATATTTTGTACAGAAAATCGCTCTTTGTATTGATTTTCAAGTTCTTCAAGCTCTTTTTTGAAAATTATACTCTCTTCAGTTCGATTGCCATAGAGCAATTTTACCTTGGTGTTAGTTTCGGTTTTAAGCACAGTCTTTGCTATCGAAATCAATGGCGTTATACCACTTCCAGCACCAAAGAGATATATGTTTCTGTCAGCATTTTCTTCTGTTTCGAAGTAAAAATTGCCCATCGGTTCTATAACTTCCAAGAAATCTCCAGTGCGTACATTGTCGTTCAAGTAGTTGGAAACAATGCCGTTGGGTACTCTTTTTACCGTAACAGCCACAGCAGTATCAGTTGCCGGCGAGCTCGACATGGAGTAGCTGCGTTTTACCTTTTTGCCGTCGGTGGTGGGTACGGCTATGGTTATGAATTGACCCGCTTTGTATTTTATTTGTTCGCTTATGGGATGCCAAAAAGAAATAGTAATGGTGTCTGCTGTTTCTTGGATTACTTCTTTTACTTGTAAAAAGTAGGTTTTCATTCGATGGTATTTAAAAAAAACAATTTGGTTAATAACTTCGTTTTACTGAAGTTTGTTCAATAGCTCTTCCATTCTTTGGCTTTTGTCAAAACCAAAAAACAGTTCTTTTTGAGTAAAATCTTCGTCTTCATCATCCATTTCGTGCCATTTCCAGTCTTCGCAAGTGGCGTCGAGTAGGTCTAAAAGTGTCAGAATTTTAGTTTCGTTTCTTTCTTTTTCAAGAAATTTATCGGAGTTGCTGAAGTAAACGGCTAGCTTTTCGTCTTCAATCCAACTGAGGTCATTGAGCAGCTCATCCAAAGAATCGAGATTAAAACCGAAATAATCAGGAAAATGCATGGCTTTGGCCAATACTTCGTAAAATTCTCGAAGAGAAGTTACTTCATTCGCATCTATTTCTATTATGGCAAACTCAACCGGAATCTGCTCTTTATCTATGATGTCTAAGTTTTTCATTTTATTTTTTTGAATGATTGGTAATGGTCGTTCGTGAAATATGCACTTTCATCATCACCAGTTACAAGTCGTTCTTTTCCTCTATTTTTTCCGTCTATTTTGGGGTTTACATCCCATTCTCTGTAATTTAACCTCCTATTTTTTTCATCTGTTTTGGGCAAAAGTCCCTCCAGATTCTTAAATTTCCTTCCGCCTACATAGCTTTCGGGGGCTTCATCGTTTTCTTCAATATATTTGAGCACTTTCAGAACTTTGGCAGGAACTTCACCTTTTTCTACCTCAGAATATTCGTCGGTATTACTTTTTTCTTCTTTAGTATTAACGTTTTTCCTACTTTTCGAAAAATCTTCATTTCGCTCGTTTTCAGCTTTTTCTACATAAATATTCTGAGTGGATTCGGCTTTTCTTGATGTTGCTTCTTGCGAGTTTTTGCCCCAAAAATACCCCATGCCTAGGCCACCTAAGAACAATAATATGGCTATAATGAGTTTATTCATTCAGAATTTTCTTTTTGTGCAAAAATATGGCTCTAAAAAGTATTTATCGTTAAAAAGGATAACAATTTGAAGTACTTTTGTAAAAAAAGCTCAGAAATGGTCGTATTGATTACTGGAGTGACCGGATTGGTGGGGTCAGCAATGGCAAAATTGTTTTTGTCGCCTGAATTTACGGTAAAAGCTTTGGTTAGAAACCCCTCTTCTCATATGTTTGTGAAGTCTATTTCGGATAGAATCGAAATTGTGGATGGAGATATATTGGATGTTCTGTCTCTGGAGACCGCCATGCAAGGGGTTGATTATGTGATACATGCCGCTGCTATGGTTTCGTTCTTGCCCAAAGAGCGTGATAACATGTACAAAGTAAATATTGAGGGCACTGCAAATGTAGCTAACGCATGTTTGGCTGCCAAAGTCAAAAAGCTTTGTTTTGTAAGCTCCGTTGCAGCCTTGGGTCGTCCAGCTCAAAGTTTGTTACATTTGGGTGAGGAAGTACATATCAATGAAAATCAAAAATGGGAGAGTTCGGATACCAATTCACACTACGCCATCACAAAATACATGGCCGAGTGCGAAGTTTGGCGTGCTCAGGCCGAGGGCCTTTCCACGGTTATTGTAAACCCTTCCATTATTTTGGGAGAAAGCGATTGGACAAAAAGCAGCACACAGCTTTTCAAATACGTTTTTGATGAAAAGCCATTTTATACCCAAGGTTTTATAAATTATGTTGACGTATTGGATTTGTCCGCAACCATCAAGACTTTGCTGCTATCAGAAATTGAAAACGAACGTTTTTGCGTTTCTGCTGGTTTGATAAGCTACAAAGAGTTTTTTGAAAAAATAGCTCACAATTTTACTAAGAAAAGTCCGAGTTTTGAGGTGAAACCATGGATGATGGACTATATCTGGAGATTTGAGGCAGTGAAATCTTGGCTGACAGGCAAGGCACCTTTAATCACCAAAGAAACAGCCAAAACATCACGTTTGCATGTTTCATACGACAGCACGAAGCTAAAAAAAGCCACAGGTTTGTCGTTTAATTCGCTGGATAAAACGCTCGAAAGAGTATGTGCCAATCTTGTTTCGAAATTGTGAGGGAATTACATTTATCTTAATTTCTAGGACAATTTAGTGAATTAATACAATGGGTTCCTTTAAATCACAAAAATGGCCGTTTGTAAAATTTGATTTAGTTCAAATTCACTTGGGTTTGTAAAGTTAAAAATCAAATTTTTCATGAGGCCTTCTTTTTGTGAAAGTTTTTTTGGTTACTTTTTTACAAAAAAAAGTAACTCCCCGCCGGAAGGGCGACGAAAGAATTTAGAGATTTTTATATTTTAAGAATTATAAATCTGATTTGACGAGGTTTTAAATTTGGAATTTCTAAACCGTTTTGTATCTTTAAAACACAAATGAATCTTATAAACCTTATTACTGCATGAATCAAGACTACAGTGATCATTTTGATGAGTTTAATGAGGCTACCATAGCCGATGCAGCCAAGAGGTTTGAGTCCATTCTTCTAAAAAAAGAAACTCCTTATTTTAGCGAGGAAATTTTTGAGTCGCTTTCGGAATATTACATGGTAAAAGGCAAATTTGACTTTGCCATGAAGGCCTGCAATCATGGTTTGAAGCATTATCCGCATTCGTTGGATTTGATTCTCAATAAGACACAGATATTGATCAACAAGTTTGAGTTGGAAGAGGCCACCGAATTGTTAGACAGTGCCAGTATTTTTCACCCATCCGATACCGAAATTGAATATTTCAGAGGAGTGATTTTGATGTGTTCGGGTGACAACGCCGAGGCTCTTGATTTGTTTCGACAAATATTGCCACTTGCTGAGGAAAAAGAAAATGTGTATTTTCAGATGGGGATGGCTTTGGTTAGCTTGGGTCAAATTCCCGAGGCCATTGATTCATTTAGTAGTGCCATTACCTGCAAATCAAAGAATGAACTGGTTTATAATGAGTTAGTTTACTGTTTTGATGTACAGTCTAACCTTCTTGGTGGAATTGACTTTTTCAACCAACTCATAGACGAAGATCCTTATAATCAATTAGCATGGTTTGCTTTGGGGCAATGCTATAATCAGCTCAATCTTTACGAGAAAGCCAAAGATGCCTTTGAATATGCTGTGGCAATTGAGGGAGATTTTGCTTCAGGTTGGTATAACCTTGGCTTGAGTCAGATGAACTTGGAGAGTTTCGCTGACGCCAAAGAGTCATTTATCAATACTTTGAGATTCGAGGAACACTCTGCCGAAGTCTTAACGCACCTTGCGGCTTCGCACGAAAAACTCGAGGAATACGCCGATGCCTACAAGAATTATAAGAAGGCAGCTGATATGGATGAGTTCTGGGACGATGCCTGGTTTGGAATGGCGTCTGTTCTTTACGAACAAGAGAAATACTTAGAGTCGATACATTTTGTAAAAAAAGCTATCAAACTTAACGATATTAATAGTGATTTTTGGTTGTTATTGGCTGATAACGAATCTAAATTGGGTAATGTAATATCTTCAGAGGAAGCTTATGACAAAGCCGCTGATTTGGATCCCATCAATGCCGACATTTGGCTCAATTGGTCGCTTTTGTATTTTGAACAAGAAAACTATCACCGTGCCTTCGAAATTGTGTACGACGGTATAGAAGAAATACCCGACGACGCCGATTTGTACTACCGAGCATGCACTTATCTGCTCTACAATAGTAGTTTCAACGAAGCCTACAAATATCTGCAAGAAGCCTTGGTTTTAGATTATGACAAACACGTACAACTGTACGATTTCTTTAGCAATCTAGATACTTTGAAAGCCTTGCAAAGGATTATTGATCAGTTTAGGAAGTGAGGGTTTTGGTGTTATAATTTGTTAATTACTAATGTGTTAATGATTTTGGAATAATAATTAAAAGAGCGATTTGAAGATTCAAATCGCTCTTTTAATTATAAATACTATCCGTGAAAATCCGTGCTAGCATCCGTAAAATCCGTGTTCCATCAAACACACCAAAATCTCAGCTACAACAATCAGGTCCACAACATGCAGCCTTTTCTGCTGGTTTTTCGGCATAAACGGTGACACTGAAAATACCCATTTTAGAGTTTTTGAAATCCTCTAACTGCTGAACATCAAGATATTGGCTAAGGATATCGTCTGGTATTATTATGGCCTTTTCTTTTTGTAGGGTGATATTCGCAAATCCAGTTTCTTGAATCATTCCCAAGTATTCGTCTTTTTGAATCGCCCCAGATACGCATCCAGCATACATTTCAGCTGCATTTTGTAAGTTCTCAGGTAAATTACCCACCAAAACCACATCAGAAATACTAAAGTGACCGCCCGGTTTTAGCACTCTCATAATGTCTTTCAAGACCGCCTTTTTGTTAGGTACTAAATTTAGTACGCAATTGCTCACAATAACATCCGCAATATTGGCCGTAACTGGCATCTTTTCAATGTCACCTTGTCTGAATTCCACATTGTGAAAACCTCTCAATTCTGCATTTACTCTGGCTTTGTCTATCATGGCAGGCGTGAAATCTATCCCGATTACTTTACCTGATTCTCCCGTTTCGGCTCTGGCTATGAAACAATCGTTTCCTGCTCCGCTGCCCAAGTCTATCACCACATCGCCTTTCTTGATTTTGGCAAATTGGGTCGGTAGTCCACATCCCAAGCCCAAATCGGCATCAGGATTGTAGCCTTCCAGTTGTGTGTAATCGTCACTCATGATATTATAAACCTCTGTAGAGCAGCCGCCTGAGCCACAACATGACGACATGTTGGTTTCTTTGTCTTGCAAGGCTATCTCACTATATTTTTGCTTTACAATCTCTTTTAATTGTTCTTCTGTTTGCATTTTTTTATTTGTTTTAAATTTTTATAATCGTAATAATGCGATTAGTTTTCGCAAAAAAATATTAACAACAACTCGTTTTGTTTGTATAATAACTACTAAAAAGCTCATCAATATAGCTTTTAGCTTGATTTAGTTCGTTTTCGTCAATACAGTAACACACTTTAGCCCCTTCAATATCGCCTTTTATTAGCCCCGCTTCTTTCAATTCTTTGAGGTGCTGCGAGACTGTACTTTGCGATAAGGGAAGTTCTTCAACAATATCGCCACAGATACAAGACTGCCTCTTTATCAATATTCTAAGTATGGCTATTCGTGCTGGGTGCGACAATGCCTTTGCATACTTAGCAAGCTTATTGTCTTTAACTGTAAACTCTTCTGACTTGGTTAATCCCATAAAATTATTTTCTTATCGCAATATTACGATTATAATTTTGATATTTCAAACTATTTCTGATATTTTTTTCAGAAAGGGCAATTCAGGTTAGTTTTTTAATAAAATATAGAGTCTTTCAGTATAATTTCTTGTACAAAATTTTATTTCCAGAAAAATAATCTTACCTTTGCAGTCCGAATTTTCGGGAGATAGTATTTATTTTATTAATTTTTAACAGTTTACAATGCCTACTATACAGCAGTTAGTAAGAAAAGGAAGAGAAGACCTAACTTATAAGTCAAAATCTCCGGCATTGGATTCATGCCCTCAGCGTCGTGGGGTGTGCACCAGAGTTTATACTACTACACCAAAGAAGCCAAACTCGGCTCTTCGTAAAGTAGCTCGTGTACGTCTTACAAACCAGAAAGAGGTGAACGCCTACATTCCGGGTGAAGGTCACAATTTGCAAGAGCACTCTATCGTATTGATTAGAGGTGGTCGTGTGAAAGACTTACCAGGTGTACGTTATCACATCGTTCGTGGGGCATTGGATACAGCCGGTGTAAACAACCGTAAGCAGAGTCGCTCTAAGTATGGTGCTAAACGTCCTAAGCCAGGTCAGGTAGCGGCGGCACCAACAAAAGGTAAGAAGAAATAACAAGAAAATCTTTATAGTCTCTCACTGAGAGCACATATAGGGGAAGTAATGTTTGGTATTACCGAATGTGAATTAGTTTAAATCATTAAACGAAACCTTCTTAAAAATTTAAGAAATGAGAAAAGCAAAACCAAAAAAGCGTTACGTGTTACCTGACCCAAAGTTCAGAGATGTAACAGTAACAAAGTTTGTAAACAACATGATGTACGACGGTAAAAAATCACTGGCTTACGGTATTTTTTATGGTGCATTAGAGATTGTTGAGAAACGTACGAGCGAGAACGGATTAGAAATCTGGAAAAAAGCATTGAACAACGTTATGCCAGCTGTAGAGGTTAAGAGCCGTAGAGTCGGTGGTGCTACTTTCCAAGTTCCTACTGAAGTAAGAGCCGATCGTAAACAGTCATTAGGTATGAAATGGATGATCAACTACGCTCGTAAGCGTGGTGAGAAAACCATCACTGAGCGTTTAGCTGGCGAGATTATCGCTGCTTCGAAAGGTGAAGGTGCATCTGTGAAAAAGAAAGATGATACGCACAGAATGGCGGATGCGAACAAAGCATTCTCGCACTTCAGATTGTAATCGTCTATACTTCAGACCAAAAGAGAACCTCTCGATTTTTCGAGAGGTTTTTTTGTGCGTAATGGTTTGTTAATCTAGAAATCTACACAGAAATTCCATTTTCTGCTAAAAGTCATAAATATTAATTTGGTTATTTTTTAGTTTTATCATTCAACCTAAAAAAACTATATATGACCAGCTTCAGAGTAAGGCCTAAATTCAGAAAGGAATGTCCATGCAAACCAAAAGAATTGGTGGACAGAATCAATAAAAGATTAGCGACGCAGCACGACCATATTGATGGCAAAGTGTTTGTTACCCACGGACTTTTTAGAATCTTGCCTGAATATCAGCATTTTTGGTCGCCACAGCTCAATGTGTCTTTTGAAGAAACAGAAAATGGAACTGTTTTGCGAGGAATGTACGGGCCGCATCCCACAGTTTGGGCAGTTTTTTTGTTTGGTTATTCTATTTTGGGGCTGGCTACATTTTTCATTACTATTATTGGCTTGGTAAAATACTCGCTACATATTGAAAGTCAGATACTTTGGCTTTTGCCTTTTTTACTTGGTGGTTTGGTCATTCTATATTTTATAGCTCAAACTGGACAGAAAATGGGTGTGGAGCAGACTTTTCAACTTCATCATTTTTTTGAAGAATCAATTGGAGAGTCTGTTCATATAACTTAACTACCAGACATTTAAATGTGAAATGTATTCGTACAATATTTATAGGCATGAAATTTGAGTAGTTTTTGGTGAGTTCAACTTCTTTAAAGAGAAGTTTACTCCAAACCTATAACAAGACTCATTTATAAATGTTTAAGTACTTATCCATATTAATACTAACTACAATAATCCAATTTTGCAGCTTTGCTCAAGAATACGTTGTGAACTGGCAAAAATCGTATGGTGGGGAAAGAAATGAAGTGGTATATGCTGGAGTAGAAACTTCAGATGGTGGATTCATAATGGTTGGCTCTACTAATTCGAAAAATAGTTTTGATGTAAAAGACTCCAGGGGATTTGATGGAACAGGAGGGAATGATTTTTGGATATCAAAAGTTTCCAATACCGGGTCAATTGTTTGGTCAAAAACTTTTGGTGGGTCAAAAGAAGACATAGCCACATCTGTAGTTAAAACCTCAAATAATGAGTATTTGATATTGGGAACAACTCAGTCAACTGACGGAGATGCCAATTTTAATGGTACTAACGGTGGTTTGCTTCTTGTTAGGCTAAAAGAAAATGGTGATTTTGTCTCAAAAAGGCTTTTTGCCGGCGGAAACAGCAATTCTGGTGTTTCATTTCAACAAGTAAATAGTTTTAGTAAACCTTCTCTGAAAATTTTGCCGGATGGTCAAATAATAGTTGGTGCCACGAGATCTATTGGAGTAAATCCATTCTCAGGATATGATTTTTATGTAGCTAAACTTTCACCTTTTGGAGATACGCTGTGGGAGAAAACATTCGGAGGAGGTTTGGAAGATTATATGAACGACATAATTATAACCTCTGACGGTGGATATTTGATGGTAGGAGGGACACTATCACTTGAGAGAGACATAAGTGGTGCTGGTCAAGGCTTTCTCGACTTTTTAGTTATTAAAATAGATGGTACAGGAAGGCAAGTTTGGGAGAAAGGATTTGGTGGAAATAGCTATGATGTAGCTTTTTCAGCTTTAGAAAACAATTCTAAAACTGGGTTTTATATTGCAGGAGAATCTAGTTCAACCAACGGTCAAATTGGAAACTCTTTGGGGGAGAAGGATGGTATAATTTTGAGGGTAGATAAAAACGGTTTATTGCTAGATAAAAATCATTTTGGTGGACTAGACAATGACGGTTTTTATAGTTTAGTAAGAGGTGCAGATGGTGTGATTTATGCTTCAGGTACCAGCCAATCTACAATTGGCACTACAAAACCCAAAGGGACTCTTACTGACGTATGGTTAATGGCCTTGAAGGAAGATACGTTTATTCCTATTTTTCATAAATTATTTGGTGGAGCAGATATTGATTTAGCTCGGCAGGTTATTTATACTTCAAAAAGTGGTTTGTTTTTAGCAGCAAGTTCTCGTTCTGCAGATGGCGATGCTAGTCTTAACAGAGGACAAAGTGATTTTTGGGCTCTTAATTTAAGCTTACCACCTCCAATAATTTTTGGAAAATTCCAAGCATTTTTAAACGGAAATCAAGAGATTGAGTTGGTTTGGACTAGTACATTTGAACAAAACTCACAGCTTATCTTTATAGACAAGAGTGCTGACAATAAAGAGTTTTTTCAAAAAGATGAGCAGGCAGCAGTCGGGGTTTCGAGTGGAATAGTATCCTATAGATTTATAGATAAAAACCCTTTATTTGGTAATAATTATTACAGACTAAGATATACTGATTTAGCCAATAAATTTTACCCCGGACCTACTATAAGTTTTAATTTTTCGCCTCTTTCAATCTTTAACTTCCCCTCAGATCAATTTAGGGTTTATCCTAATCCTGCCTCGGAGTTTATTTTGATAGATACATTTATAGAAAATCCAAATATCAGACTAGTTAATTCAAATGGTATTGAGATTCCATTTGAATTAATAAAAATGGGGGAATCTTCCTATAAAATGGTTTTGAAGAACGGCATTGCTATGGGTAATTATCAGGTGGTAGTCTCTAATAATATAAGCCAGCAGTCAAAGAAAATTATTGTTAACTAAAGGTTTTAGGGTTAAATTGCCTCAAATTTGACTTTAAATAAATGACTAATACCATTAAGTGGGGCATTTTGGGTGCAGGAAAAATTGCCGCAAAGTTTGCTGCTGATTTGAATAAAACAGAGGGTACAGAACTGGTTGCTGTAGCTAGTACCTCATTAGAGAGAGCCCAACAATTTGCATTAAATCATCAAGCCCAACATGCATTTGGGAATTATGAAGATTTATTTTCTGCTGATATAGACGTGGTTTATGTCGCTACTCCACATACTTATCACAAAGAGCATACATTGCTTTGTTTAAACAATGGAGTGGGTGTTTTGTGCGAGAAGCCATTTGCGATGGATGAAACTGAAGTAGATCAGATGATAGCCCTTGCAAGGACAAATAAAGTTTTTTTGATGGAAGCCATGTGGACACGCTTCTTACCGAGTACTTTGAAGGTACAATCTTGGATATCCGAAGGAAAAATAGGTAAAATAAAAACAATACACGCAGATTTTGGTTTCAAAGCTATTTTCGATGAGAAGTCTCGCCTTTTTAATCCAAGTTTGGGAGGCGGTGCATTTTTAGATATTGGGATTTATCCTGCTTTTTTGTCTCTATTTTTGTTGGGTTATCCATCTAAAATCTTTGCTGCCAGTATTTTTGCTAAAACGGGGACAGATGAAACTACTTCTTTTGTGTATCAATATGATAATCAGAGCACTGCAGTACTAAACTGTACAGTTGTATCTCATACAGATTGTGAAGCCAGGATTTATGGTGAGCTTGGGTCAATCAGAATGCATAGTCGATTTCATGAGGCCAATAGATTGACTTTGTATACTTTAGATGGTATAGAAGTAGAGACTTTAGATTTCCCTAGAGATACCTTTGGCTATAATTACGAAATTGAAGAAGTAAATTATTGTCTTAGAAATAATCTATTGGAGAGTCCAAATTGGTCATTAGCAGATAGTAATAAACTTATTCATCTGTTAGACAAAACCAGAGAGGCTGCCAAGATAGTTTATTGATTGACAAAAAAAAACAATGCTGTAACCTGCTTATTTACTGAATTTACCTGATTGGAATATTCAACTGTGTGTTTTCCCAGTTTAATGTCATATCTATTCCACCTTCAGCTATCTCGAGTAGTTTTATGGTAAGTTGCTCTATTGGTTTTTGGGTTTTTTCGGCTTCAATTTTAAAACGGAGATAATCTTTAGTTTCATCATAGTTTGTGCCCCATTGACCCGTTTCTGTATTCAATATAATGGTCCAATATTTTTCACCTGGAATAGTCCATAGGCTATAATTTCCATCTTTTACTTTCCTTTTGCCAAAAGTGCAAGTCCTGGAAAAGCTAATAGTGGTAGCTTCATTTGCACCTGTACGCCAAACAGTATTGTAGGGTATAAGTTCTCCAAATATTTTTCTTTCTTTCATTAAAGGTCTGCAATATCCAAGTTGGACCTTCAGGTCTTTTTTGCCTTTGGCTGTTAGTTTTTCAAATGGACTGTGGCTCTTGGTATAAGTCCTTACGCCATAAAGTGCCAAAACCAATACACCAATGACTATGAAGATAATATTTAATGCTTTTTTCATTTAGAAGGTAAGTGTTTTAGATCCTGTATCATACAAAACTATTAATTTTTTCTTTCTTTGCTCCGCTTGCTCTTTGATTTTTTCAACTACCCATTTTTTATTTGAGCCGTCCAATATTATGGTGCCATCAAATTCAGATATGCTATCAAGTTCTTTTATAGCATTTTCTGAACATATCAAATATTTGCTATTTTCTGAAATTATTCGACCGTTTGGTGTTTTTATCCATTGAATGTTCCCGTGTGTATCATGAATTATGAAGTTTCCTTTAGTTGCTATTTTTTGAGTTTTGAAGTTTTTTATGCCTCTTGCGTCATAATAGTTTTTTAGATGGAATTGATATATAAGGGGTTCATTACAAAGAGAATCTGTTGAAATAAAAGTGGCCGATCTCCCTTCTATAATTGAAATACCCCAACCGTTTGGGATAAAATGAAAGGTGATTTCTCTTTGATTTTTTTGCTTTAACAATTGATTTGCTCCACTAATACTAAGAAAAAGGCAAGTAATGGCTATGAGTTGTATATAAATGATCTCCTTGTTTTTTACAAATAGAAGAATAAAGGCGATGGTTAAAAACAATAAAAGTACGGTGGTAAAAGATATAGAAAGCCCGGTGGTTAGGGCATTTGGAAGTTCTGCAATAAGGTAAACTGAATAATTGAGAATATCTATGAGCCATTTGAAAATGAATCCTAAAGCACTTCCTAAAAGTGGTATTTTGAATACAAAGAGTAACAATAATCCAATAGGAAGCATAAAGGTTGAAACCAAAGAAACTATAGGATTGGCTAATAAAAAATAGTTGGGAAATTGATGAAAATAGTAAAGAGTAAGCGGCAAAGTAAAAATTTGGGCAGCAATTGAAACGGCAGAAATTTCCCAAATCGACCGAACGGGCCTCCATTTAATATAAAACAGTGTTTTCAGTTTAGGATAAATAACCATTATGCCCAATACAGCCAAATAAGATAACTGAAAGCCAACATCGTAAAGCCAAGTGGGTACAATTGTGAGAAGTATTATGCCTGACAACAATAGCGTATTTACAGGATTGTCGTCTCTTCGAAAAAATGTACCCAATTGAATCATCGAAAACATCAGCGTAGAGCGGCAAACACTTGGACTCAGGCCAGTGAAGATGGCATAAGACCAAAGTAAGATTAGGATTGTGGACAAAAAGAGCGGTTTCTTTTTGTTTAAAAATAAGCCCAAAAAAGCGTTAAGAACCACAAATAAAATTACTACATGCATGCCTGATACCGCCAAAACATGTATGGCACCAGTGGCAGAATACCATTGTTTGGTTTCGAAATCTAATTCAGCTTTCATGCCACCAATCATTGCTTCGGCTACTCCCATTTGTTTGGGAGTATCAAGGATTTCTTTGAAAACGGTGTGGGTGTAAACATTAAGGGAGTTGGCAAATTGAAACAAAGACCAACTTTTCATTTCTCCAGCCTTTATAAAATCTCCTTCTCTTAAAAACTGATGCGTGAATATGTTTTTTCGGGCTTGGTATGTTTTATAATCAAACTCAAATGGATTTTTAGGGGCCTCTATTTCTCTAATCGTATTTTTTAAAATATATATTTCTCCGTATTTGGGTACAGCACCAGCTTCTTTGTTAAAATAAAGCAAAGTTTCGCCAGTCACATTCTTCCATTTGTTATCTTTTTTTACAGCAAGTACCTTTGCAGTCACTTTGTATGTTTTTGGCTTAGATTCGGTGTAAGAGTCAATCATGGCCATATATTGGTCAAATGAGCCCATCTTAGTGATATGATTTCCTTGGTTTTTATGATCAAAAAGATGTGAACTAGCCAAACCTAATCCGAGAAAGAGTAATGGGATGCTATGTTTTAAAAACCTGAGTCGGTTGATTTTTACGGAAGCAAATCCTAAAAAAACTGTGATGCTTATAAAAATATAAATATGGCTAAGAGGAGGCTTATACCATTCATAGAGATAAATACCTGCTACGAGTAAAATAAAATATCGCAATACAGGGATTGATCTCAAATACATATTAATATGATTCTTTTTTACTTGGAAAATCTCCTGACTTCACATCGCCAATGTAGTTGATGAAGGCCGTATTCATCATGGTGGCAAGGTCTGCGTATCGTCTCAAAAACCTTGGGGAAAAGTCTTGATTAATACCCAGCATATCGTGTATAACCAATATTTGTCCATCACATCCGTTTCCAGCTCCAATGCCTATCGTTGGTATTTCTAAGGTTTGGCTTACTTCTGTAGCCAGTTTGGCAGGTATTTTTTCCAATACTACACCAAAACAACCTAAGTCTTGCAATAATTTAACATTTTCTCTCAATTGTTGAGCTTCTTCATCTTCTTTAGCTCTGACAGTATAAGTGCCAAATTTATATATAGATTGTGGTGTAAGGCCTAGATGCCCCATTACAGGAATACCGGCACTCAAAACCCTCGCTATAGATTCTTCTATTTCTTTTCCACCCTCCATTTTTACGGCATGTGCACCAGACTCTTTCATGATTTTTATGGCAGATCGGAGTGCTTCTTCTGAGTTGCCTTGATAGCTTCCAAAAGGCAAATCAACTACCACTAAGGCTCTTTTTACTGCTCTTATGACACCTTGAGCATGGTATATCATTTGGTCTAGTGTTATTGGAAGTGTGGTTTCATGGCCCGCCATTACATTAGATGCTGAGTCACCTACCAAAATCACTTCAATGCCTGCCTGATCTACCAAAGTAGCCATTGAAAAATCATAAGCCGTTAAGCAAACAATCTTTTCTTTTTTGTTTTTTAATTCTCTTAAAGTATTTGTTGTTACTCTTTTGATTTCAGAATGTACTGACATTTTTATATTATTTAGATCCTAACCAAGGCTCGGGATTGAGTTTACTGAAATTATGCCAAATCTGGAAGTTTATCTCAGGACTGCCATCTTTGTAGGCTACAGTGCCAATTTGTTGCTGTAGGCTTACTTGCTGGTTTATATTCACATTTACATTTTCAAGGTTGGCATAAACAGTGTAGTAGTCACCATGTTGAATAGCCACGACATTGTTGAGACCAGGGATTTGTGAAATATCAAGAACAACACCCTCAAATACTGCTCTTACTGGAGCATTTGGTGAAGCTTGAATATCAATGCCGTTGTTGTCGACTTTTAAGCCCTTCAAAACTGGGTGGTTTTTTACCCCAAACTTATCTGAAACAAAACCGTCTACAGGCCAAGCAAGTCTTGCTTTGCTGGCACCAAAGTTTTTGCTAGAAATCTTATTGGGCCTGCTGGCAGTTTCAGCCTCTTTTACAACAGCCTTCTTACTTTCTCTATCGCCCAATATTTTCTTTTCTCTTTCGGCTATTTCAATTTGTTTTTCTTTTCTTGAGGCTGGTACTTTTCTAGCTTTCTGTTCTTTCTCTATAGCATTAGAAATTACAGAGTTAAGGCTAGTTAATGCTGCTTTTGATTTTTCTAATTCGCTTTTTAGGTCACTTTCTTTTTCATTAAGGCCTTTTACGATTAAATCTTGTTTTTCTCTGAGTGCTTCAAGGCTTTTCGCTTCAATTTTTACAATATTAATAAGATTTTGCTGTGTAATTTTTTTCTCGAGTAGAGTTCTTTGGCGTTGTTTTAGCATTTCGCCTATCTTTTTGATTTGTAAAAGCTGGTGTTTTCTGTTTTCAGTGTATTGTTCTAGATATTTGTATCTCAAGAAAAGTTCATTTATAGAGCCAGAGGAAAACAAGAAACCCATTTTTGTAAGTTTGTTGCTATTCTTTGATTCTCTGTAAATAGTCTCAGAATATTCAGTTTGTAATGCGTTGAGTTGTTTGAAAAGATCGCTCTGTGCTTTTTGTATTTCCAGCATCTCTACTTTGATAAGTTCGATGTCTTCTAAAGCTAAATTAATTTTATTCTGTTGATTGTCAATTTGTTGATTTATGGCTTTGATGTGTCCTAGCGTATTTTGTTTCTCTTTTTGGGTCTCATTTAGTATTTTTTTTACTTGAGCAATCTTCTGAAGGTTCTTTTTTTTATCTGACTCTAAAGCAGCCCTGCTCTTTTGTTTTTGTGCAAAAGTGGAAAATGTTAATAGAAATGCGAAAATTAAAATAGAGTATTTTTTCATATTATAGCCTAATATCAAAAATTAGGTATTTTTTCTAAAGTATAACCTTTAGGAATATTAAAAGGGAAACGAATGTTTCGGTCTAAAAAATCAAACTTGGAGTGTTCGAATTCTATTTTTGCTTCGTTTTTACCAGAAATCAATAAAGATATAATAGTTGGCACAAGTTTGTTGTCTTCATTCACAAAGCTTTTATAATCAATATTTAGTTTGGTGTTCGTTTTTTTATCGGTGGCGTTGATATAAAATAGTTTACTTTTTTCAAGATCGAATCTGTTCTCTATTTCGATTTCGTTCCGTGTCTGAGAAATGCTATTAAACTCACTAAGTTTTTTGTAAACATCTCCGCTGTCTATTTTTATTGGAAGATTTCCAATTAGGAGAGATTGCACCATATTGAAATTCAGTTCAAAATCAAAATTCTCGCTAAGTTCCTTAAAGCTGACTTTATAATATTTTCTATTAAGCCTGTCCAATAGAAATATACTATCAGGATTAATGCTCACCCTTGCTGCTTCAAGGCCCAGTGCGATAGAAATCCAGATAACGCTGTCTTTCTTTACATGTATAGTGGCAGGAATATTTTGATCTATTTTGGCAGTTTTGATGCTTATTTTTGATTTTATTTTCAATTTTTCAAAATCTATTTCTTGGGTTTCGAAAAATACTTTCTCTTCTTTGGGAACTTCAGTTATTACAACACTGTCCTTTTTTACAATAACGGAGTCGGCTGTCGATGTGTTTGTTCCTAATACAATACTGTTTTTCTTCATCTTGTGGCTTCTACAAGATGTTGCTACAACAACAATAAAACCCAAAAAAAATAGTTTTTGGAGTACACTCATTTTATTCAATAATGGTTCTGTCTTTTATTTTATTTTCAAGTTTTTTGTTGGATTTGTTTAGTTCTAGGGCTTTTTTCCAAGCTTCTACAGCATTATCCGTCTGTCCAAGTTTGAAGAGTATGTCCCCTTTGTGTTCAAATATACTATCGGTTCCGGTTTTATCCTTCGAAATTGCCAAATCTATCATTTCATTTGCTTTTGCCAAGTCTCCTTTTTGGTATAGAACCCAAGCGAAAGTGTCATAATTGTGTGAATGAGTAGGGTATAGTTTTACCAAACGGTCGGATAATGCCATAGCTTTATCAAGATTTTTTTTACTATTCGCCAAAAGCAGGCTGTAGCTATTTAAAGCTTGTTCATTGTTTGGATTTTCAGTCAAAACAATTTCAAAAAGCTCAATAGATTTTTCCAATTTGCCAGTCAAATAATATATTTCAGCCATACTAGCATTTATGTGATGCTTGAGCTCTTTATTGTTGGTATTTACTGCAACTGCTTCTTCAAAAGACACCAAGGCGTCATCAAAGTTTTTGGTTTGTAATTGAGCAAATCCTAAATGATACCAAAAATAGGCATGATTGGGGTAGTATTCTATGGCTTTTTCTGAATGTTTTAATAAGTCATCAAACTTCCTGAGTTTAACGTCAAGTTCAGTTATGGCTAGCCATGCTTCAAATATTCCCTTATCATATTTTATTGCATTGAGGTAGGCGTCTCTTGCTTCTAAGAGTCGATTAGATTTTACCAAAACGTCGGCTTTGTAAACATACGTTCTGGCTTCGTCGGGATGTTGAGCTATAATTTGATCACAAAAACTGAGGGCAGAGGCAGCATCCTCAGGCTGAATTCCATTTTTAAGGGTATTGAAAAAAGAGCCTAAAGCGTTGGCTTTTAAGGAATAAGGCAAACTTGGCTGAGCTAAAATACTTTTAAGTACATCTTGCGTACCTTCTTTGTTGTTTTGTTTAGAATATGTCTCTGATAATAAGCCATAAGCCTCCATAAAACTTGGATTTTCATCTATGGCGTTTTTGAGCATTTGGCTAGCCTCTGAAAATCTATTGTTCGAAATTAGAATGGTGGATTGTTGTAAAATATATTGAGGGTCAGACTTTAGCATTTTTTTTCCCTCCTTCAGAGCTGCATCTACTTTGTTTTGTTTGAGTAGAATAGCCTGCTTGGCTTGGGTTATTTGCTCACTAGCTCCCATAGATTCTTCCATGTCTGCGAGAGTTTTGATAGCTTCAGATTCTTTGCCCTCTATTAGATAGATATCAACTAGATTCAAATATCCTTCAACGTAGGTTGGCTTAATTTTTAGAGTTTTTTTTATCGTTAATGCTGCATCTTTATATAGATTATTTTTAAACTGAATATTTCCTAAATGCTGTAAATAGAAAAAATTATCTTTTTCCAAATCGGCGGCTTTTTTAGCTGTGATCAAAGCAGATTCTATTAGATTGAGGGCGAGTTCGGTTTTTGAAAGCATAAAAAGAGAGCTTCCGCTTTCTCCGAATACTTTAATGTTTTTTTTGAATTCCTCTTGAGCTTTTGCAAAATCTTCAATCAAATAAAATTTCATACCTTCGGTAAAAGACTGTTCGGCTTTTAACTCTTTGGCTTCTATTTTTTGATCTTGAGCTTCATCTACGGCAGTTTGGCCAAAGATAGTTGAGCTTAAAAATAAGAACACTATTAAGATTCTCATTGGACGGTTATATTATAGAAGGTTTCAAAATTTTGATTAGTTTAAAACTTTAAATTATTTTTGATTGATTTTTTAAACCCCTTCAAAACGTAAATTTCAGTATTTTGTTACAAAAAATCAATTTTTGAACCCTTTATAATATAACAACAGGTTTATGGCCAAGCAAAATCCTAAACAAAAGACAGAAAAAGTAGCTATTGAGAGTCCAACAATAGAGAAGGAATATAACAAGTGGGTGGTTTTGGGTGGCCTAATTGCCTTGGTTTTTGCGGCCTATGGTATGATTTGGCAAAATGGATTTGTGTGGGATGATGATCCTTACATTGTTCTTAATGAGGCTGTTAAGAGTTTTAACTTAGGTTCGTTATTGACAAATTTTCATGTTGGCAACTATCATCCACTGACCATGCTCAGTTTAGCTTTAGAATATCTGATAGTAGGTGATAAACCTTGGCTTTCACATTTTAATAATCTTCTTATTCATAGTATAAATAGTTTTCTTTTGTATGTTTTGGTCAGAAAACTTGAAATAAATTCTTCGGTAGCCATACTTTTAGCTTTTTTCTTCGCTGTACATCCCTTGCACGTGGAGTCTGTAGCTTGGGCAGCAGAGCGAAAGGATGTTTTATATACATTGTTCTTATTTCTTTCCTTGATTTATTATATAAACTACTGTAAGTCAAAAAATAAGATAATGTATGTTTTTTCTTTGGTTTTATTTCTTGCGAGTTGCCTTTCAAAAGGAATGGCGGTGGTTTTGCCTGCTTTATTGATTGTGACTGACTGGTGGATGGCTGGAAAGAAATTTTCTTGGAAAAACCTCTTAGACAAAATTCCATACTTTGTAATAACTTTTGTATTTGCATACATAGCCACTACTGCTCAAAAAGACGCGGGAGCAGATGCTTCTTCTGTTATTAATGCCGCATATACTGGCTCCGAGAGGTTCAGAATTGTGTGTTATTCCTTTTTGTTTTATTGGTTTAAAACGATTCTCCCGATCAATTTACTTCCATTTTATCCCTATCCTGTCAAGATAGGAGGGAGTATTCCTGCTGTTTATAATTTTGCGGTATTAGGTCTTATGATATTTTTGGGCCTTATGTATTGGTTAGGTAGAAAAAACAGAAAAGTTTGGTGGGCTGTGGCTTTTTTTATGATTTCAATATCTACTGTAATTCAAATTTTACCAGTCGGCAGTGCTATTGTTGCAGATAGATATTATTATTTGTCTTCTGTTGGTCCATTATTTCTTGTAGCTTTTTGGCTTGGTAATCTTAAGACCGATTTTGGTAGGATAGCTTCTTTTGGATTGATATTGGTGTGGACAGTATTGACATTCTTTCAGACTGGTCATTGGAAAAATGGGTATACGCTTTTCAAACCAGCTGAAAAATTTTATCCTGAAGATGCCATGATATTAAGCAATATTGGTTGGTATCATTTAGGGCAAAAAGAGTTTCCTACCGCAAAAAGTTATTTGACTAGGGCAGATAATAATGGATTTAAAAACGGAGACGTATGCAGAACGATTGGTTCGATGTTTATTGATGAAGGCGATTATAAAAACGCCCTTATCTATTTAGAAAGAGCACAATTGTTCTTGCCCAAATCTCCACGAACGGAGTGGCTTACGGCCTTGGCATACCTCAGGTCTAATGAGTTTTCAAAAGCTCTTCCGTTTGCTGAAAAAGCGGCAAAAGAAGATCCTAATAAGTTAGATTATTTAAATACTTACGCTCAGGTTCTTATGAACCTTAAACAGTTTGATGAGTCCAATAAAGTATTTAGCGATATAATATCGAAGGATCCTGAAAATTGGGATGCATATCTTAATATATCCTATTCGCACAAATTGAAAGGAGACACGCAGACAGAGTTGAAATTATTGGCTGACTTGATTAATAAAAAGCCCAGTTATTTGCCCGCTTACCGAAATATTGGAGTAACATTCAGTGATTTAGGAATGCATGAGCAGGCCGTACAATATTGGCAGAGAGCTACTGTTTATGATTCCACAGGAGATTATGATTATAACATAGGTATAAATTTTGCGAACAGAGGCCAAGTAAACGTTGCCAAAGATTGGTATTTGAAAGCAGCGAAAAAAGGCAAACCTGATGCCATTGAAATATTGAAGGCCAATGGTGTGCAGTATTGAGAAGCTTTGGTGCTGTTTTTTGAAAATGGAATGGAATTTTTTTAAATGTAAAATGCAAAATTTTGAATTTGAAATGTAAAAGTTTTAGGAAAGTGAAAGGAAGTTATTAGCTTCATTAGCTAAGATTTTAGCCTTTTGAATGTCAGATTATTACATTCAAAATTTTACATTCTTAACTACCTCAAAACTCCACCTTTCTCAACTTCGTCAAGTAGTTGATTATAAATCTTATATCTTTTTTCTTGAATTTTCGCAATGGCTATGAGTTCGGCTTTTTTGAATCCGCCTTGATAGTACCGTTGAAACCACGGAAGTACCGAAATAGCCGCATCGAGTGGATTGTTGATGATGGCCGATCTAACACCCAAAGCAAACAGACCCGCCGATAATATAAAAGAGTTTAGGCCATTTTTTACGTCGCCTACATACAGTTGACCAAGGCCAGGCATAATCATACTCATTATTTTGGCTTTCTTAGGGCTAATTTTACTCACCTTTGTGTTTTTGTCGAAAAGTGCATTTACTGCTAAAGTATCTGAAGCCAACTTTTTGAAAATTTGCTCAGATAAATCATATTCTTCTTTGGCAAATCTTAGAATAGCTTCACAGAAATTTTTGTCATATTCAAGACTATCAGGAAGGTCTGAATCCAAATTTAGAAGTTCGATTTCGGCATAGTCGTATTGTTGCAAAATGAGGAAACAGGATATTTTTTTTAGAATATGGGTGTCCTTTAGCAACGAGTCTTCTGTACTAAAATAGGCCAAATCATAGTAGTCAGCTGATTCTTGATATTTTTGGAGGTTGAATAGGCAATCAGCGATTTTGGGGTAAATCTGTTTCGAATACAAAGAAGTACTGTCAAAATACACCACCCTTTTATAGGCTTCTACTGCATTTTGATAGCTTTTTTGCTTATAGAGTTGGTTGGCAAAGTCAAAGGTCTGCTCTAGGCTCTGTCCAAAACTTGTTAACGAATTAGTAATAAGTATTAAAAAGAGCACTCGCTTCATGCTGTAATGCGTTTATTTTTTTTCTGTTATAATCTTTGGTTGATTTTACCGAACCGTAAATATTGCCCAAATAAAATCCAAGTCCGATTCCTCCATATATCCATCCTCTGTGGTTGTTTGTGCCATACTTGTTAAAGCTTCTGTAGGACTGAAATGCCATACCTGCTGTAAAAAAAAGAGAGACGATGCCGTCTTTCCAATTGTTTGAGTAAGCTTTGCCAGTGCCAGGAACTACGGCTGACATTAAAGCCGCCAATCCGGGACTTTTTTTCCGAACCTCTTTTTCAAGAATAGAGCGATAGCCAATTCCAAGTTCGTTTTCTTGATTTGATATCTGAGAAATATTGACTCGTGCAGATTTAAAGTCATTGTTGAAAATGTCTGAGGTAACATTCAGCAATACTTTGTCGTCTGAAGAAAAGCTCTCATTTTTATTCCAAAATTCTTTTGCTTGTTGCCAAGACTGATTCTGCATTTGAAGTTTTGAAAATTCCAAAGCTGGAGAATAAGGCACTTTTGTTTTATCAGCATAAAGGACACTAAGTTTTTCTATACCTAATGTGGTTTGATTTGATAGTCTGTAGGCTTTTAATAGATTGGTTTTTAGCGTGTCGTTATTTGAGGATAGATACACCAAACGTTCAAATTCCTTACTTGCGAGCTCAAATTGGCCAGATTTTAACAGGTAATCTCCATATTTTCTGGATTTTTCGAAAGTAAAAATATCTTGTCCTGATAATGTAAAACTTATAGAAAATAGCAATAATAATAATCTCATTTCTTTTATTTGATATTTGAAACCACGGATACAGCTGGTGTGATTCTCGGGTCATCTTTGAGAAGCATAGTGGTTTTGTCGAACTCGTAATTGTGGGGAGAAAGGCCGTTGCATCGTGTCAAGCGATCCATGGTCATTACTCCACCTTTTATCATGCCGTATTTTTTTACTGCCAATATACCGTATTCAGAACAAGAAGGACTGAAGGTGCAGACGGTCAAATCTTGTGAAGAGAAGAAGGTTTTATAAAACAAAAACAGGCCTGAAAAAACTACTTGAACTTCATTCTTATTGTTTTTGGCTTCCACATACTCTTTTTTTATGTCTCCACTTGGCAGAACATTCCTATACAAACTTACCTGTGCTTGAGCATCATTTTTTAGAAGCAGCAGACCTAGAAATAGGAACTTTATAACGATATATTTCATCTTCATTATTTTGGTCTATCACCACATTTTTATAGGTAGTTAATTGAATATTTTTTTCGCCTTTTTCGCTTATGCTTACCATAGTTACCTCGGTTGGGAATTCCACGCCCTTCACATTAACGTATTTTTTGAAGTATTGTTGACTAACCACAGCACCTTTGGTACTGTAAAAAACCATGGCGTCTAATCGTTTATTAATCGTCTGCATTCTGATATTTCCAAATACTTTCTTGTACTGATCTTCTGATGGAACCCAAGTGGTGATAACGCCATTGCTTGTTTTTTCCACCTTCCCAATTTTATAAATCGACTTTTCGTTGTTTTTAGGCTTCAATCCGTAGTCAGACAGTTGACCAGTCAAAGCCAAGTGAAAAGCCGTAAACTCAGGAATCAGAAACGTGCGAGTGGTGCCTATCACGAGGTTTTTGTCATTGATAGAAAACATAGTAGTGTCTTGCACCACCATAGTTTCCTTTTTCGGAAAAATTAGCTTATAAACTATTTTTTTGTAGATTTTATCATAATAGATTTTACCCATAGTGAGCCTGTAAGTACCGTTTGAGAGTTTATCTTTTATAGACACATCGGCCCTAAATCTGTAAAACTGCTGACCCAAAGCCACGCTTGGTAAAAGAAATACTAAAAACAAAAAAGCCCTCAAATTCAAGTTTTCAAATGTTATGATATACAAAAATAGCCCAAGGTTTTGAAGTTTGGACTATTTCTAGTGAAAATATTGAGGTATATTTTATACTGAGTCTTCAATAAGTCGAGGTGGCGGCGGCGGCAATAATAGCCACCACATAAAACAAACCAACTACACCTACATAAATGGCCGATGCCGTTATGCAACCTTTGACGGTCTTATTTATAGCGGCCTTGTCGTTGTCAGTGATTAAATAAACGATAAGAATGCCCCAAACTCCCAAACAAAATCCCCACCAAAATGCAGGAAAACCAGCTGGACGCATGGAATCATCGTCAGTACCAATATTTGACTTGGCCTTGTTGTCGATTCCCAAGTCTTTCATGAGCTGAGGTTGCTCTTTTATGACACTGTCTACTGTAATGGATGGATTGGCATTTACGATAGCTTCCAGTTGATTGAGTTTTTTGAACTCCTCAGAAAAGTCTTCTTTTTGTAAAGGCTCCGAGGCAAACGAATTCAGTGAGAAACAAATACTTGTTAAAAGAATGAGGATTCTTTTCATGAAATTATACATTATGGATGAAAATAAATTTTTTTAAAGCTGTACAAAAATCATGCAAAAAATCTTTTTCGTCAAATAAAATCAATTAAGTTGATGTGAATAATTCAATAACTGAACCGGTCGGACATAAAAAAACCCACCGTTGGGTGGGTCTTTTTGTATATTGTTTTTTATCAGAAGAACCTTCCAGTTCCTATCGAAGCTACCACTATCCACCAGATGATATAAATACCTCCAGATACTAAACAACCTAACAAGGCCTTTTTAGTTTGAGCATTGTCTTTGTCAGTCAAGACATAAACCAATACTACTCCAAGGATAGTAAGTACACATCCCCACCAGAACGCAGGAATTCCTGCAGGAAGGTCAGATGATGCCACCACTGAAGCGGTATCTGCTTCAATGTTTATATTAGCTAACAACTCAGAATTTTGGTGCTTCAAATTATCAAGTGTAGTGCCTTCGTTACTTTGAACGAATTTTTCAATTTTATTAAGTTGCTCAAACTCTGAATCGATGTTTTTTGCATCAAAATTTATTGGCTCGGCTGCTGTTGCCACAGTAAAGCTTAATGCCAAAATGGTGATTAGGGAAAGGATTTTTTTCATGATTTTAAAAATTTAGATGTTTAACGTTTTACAATATTAAAGATTAATAATATACGAATTTTTAAATATTCATATTTTTTTCACAATATAATAAGAATTCAAGGTTCGAATAAATTTTAGCTAAAAAAATGCTATAGGTTTTTTATTTAGAGGTAAATATAGGCTCTGAAATAAAAAATATTCCAATTTGCAAAAGCTTGGTTTTAAAACTTAAAAGTTATTCCTCCTGATGAAAAAGGGGCACCAAGCTCTACCATAAAACCCAGTTTGTCTTTGAACTGATATCTAGCTCCTAAATAGCCGCCATACATGAGTCCAGCATTTACACCGTTGTATCCAGCGTAGTTGTTATCATAAGTAACCCCTCTGAAACCAGCAGTAATGCCCAAGTAAGGGTCGAGTTTGTCCACCGAGACATCAAATTCTTTCAAGATTTTATTAAAGTGGTAGGAGCCTCTACCTCCTATTACTATGTAGTTTACGCCCCAGTTGGAGCCATAATAGCCGTAGTTTCTACGCGTAACACCGCCAACTAAACCCACACTGACATCATCTACCAAAGCTACCTCAACAGAGCCTAAAACTCCCACACCTCTGTAACCTAATCCAAGGCCTAAATTTACGGTTTTGGTACCTTTAGTAAAAGACTGAGCTTGAGTAGAAAAGCAAATTGTAGAAAGCAAAAAAAGGAAAATACGGCTGATTTTGTACATATAAAAACTATTGGTTTGATTTATTATGATGCAATTCTAACCAATCAAAGCCGCATTTTCAATGCTTTTCGACAGTTTTTTGAGGATAATTTTATATTCCAACAACAATAAACTTTGTATCAAATTCGAAAAAGGTAACAGATTTGAACAGATACCTCTGACGAATAAGTAAAAAAAGCAAAAATATTAAACAAATGCAATTCTACATGCCACCCGGCGGGCATGAAATACTTGTATTTATGGTGTCGCTAAAAATTGCCCCTAGCTCTGCTTGAAATAGAACGCCAGTGCCGGTGGTTACTAAGTTATTATGCACTTTGGATATAAAAGAAACATTGGCCATGTTTTTAATCAAACTCGTACTAGTGATAATGCCTGACGAACTGACCACCTCTGGAGTTGCGGTCGGATAAAATGTATTGTTTACGGTTACATTTCCCCAGCAAGAGCCATTAAAAGTGAAGCGATAGGTTTGACTTAGACACCCAAACTGGTCTTTGATAGTATACAAAGCACCTATGTCAGGTGTTGTTACATTTACCACTCCGGGACCAAAAGGACTAGAAGTAACACCAGAAGGATTTGTAAGCGTAAACTGTGATACTCCAGGCCAAGCCGGTGTTTGAATCTTTTGTAGAGCTGGACTCTCAGCAGGGAGTTCGTTTTGATGAATGTTGTTAACTATTGGAACGCCAGTATTTACGTCTTTGAGGATAGTGAAATTGTCTCCAACATTACCGAGCTCATTAATAAATTTGGCATCGAGTCGGTTGTTCTCAATTTCTAAAATCATTGTCCCCCCTGTGAGGTAGTCTTTGTATGGCATTGCATTATGCCCAGCTAAGCTACTAATTGTAGAACTCGACTGAACTGTAGAAGACGAACCTACAATAGCGTAAACTATTCCATTAACTGAGGCCGTGTTGGAAGAGGTAGAAACATAAGGACATGAGTCAGAACTACCATCAAATTTTCCCGAAGAGGAATTTATATTATGTACTGAAGAATTAAAGTTGGCATGTGGCAGGTATGCAGGTGAGCCAAACAGATTTTTTAATTGTCTTGAACGCTCATATACATGACTGTGGCCATTGAGAACCAAGTCTACCTTATGAGCTTCAAAAACAGGTACCAGATTGTTGGCTAAATCAAGCAATTCCCTTCTTGTGTCAGAATCATAAGATCCTTTGGTGTAAGGTGGGTGATGAAATATAATGACTGTCCATTTGATTAATGAATTGGCATCATTTGCTGTTAAATCAGCCATGAGCCATGTCTTTTGAGCACTTGCTAATGTTTCGCTAAGTTTGACATTGGTCTCGGAGCCGTAGCTATCTAAGCTAACAAAATGGATATTCCCATAATTGAACGAATAATACCCTTTTGCATTTGACGGAACTCCACCCGATTGCCCTTTTTCTAGGTTTTGAAAAGTTTCAAAAAAAGCATAATTTCTGGAGTTTGCATCAACAATATCTATGGTTGAACTTGTGCTTGGATAGATATTGGTATAGCTGTAAGGAATGCCATTTCGAATAGAATTCTTCAAACCACTTCCCCTTGATTCGTAATAGTCGTGATTTCCGGGACAAGAAAAGATGGTGGCTTGTTTCATCATTTTTGAGGACTGAAAAGGGTTGAAAAAGTAATTTTGATACTCGGTACTCGTTCCATTGAGATAGGCATTATCTCCGAGTAACATCCAAAAATCTAATTGGGGATTACCATTTTCTGTCATCCAAGTATTGAATCCCGTCAGTACTGAATCCTGTACCTCGTTATAATTTGCGGATGACGGTGCAAAAGGCAAGCCTGAGTAGTCAACGTCACCATTTTGGCTGTAGCCAGCATCGCCTGTCACCCATATTCTCGTTTTCTTGGCTGTAACCTCAGCGGTTGTAATTGGCCCGGTTAAGAAATAATTATTGGGACCAACCTCTAAACTCGTAAAAGATGGGTTGTTTACACCTATTTCATAAAAGTATTTTACATTTGGGCTGAGTCCAGTAATATTAATTATATGGTCAGTGCTGGAAGCCCCTGTCCAGACAGAGGCCGTAGTTGCCAAATCGGTTGATTTCCATACCTTAACAACACCCACAGAAGCTACGTTTGTAGTCCATCTTATTTGCTTGGTGGTTTCAGATGGCCTACTATTGGCTGTAGTTCCGTCATTTGCTAACTGCAAATACGGCCCACGGGTGATGGTGGGAGCAACTGAACCTAATACACCCGTTATGTTCAAATCGAAGAAGGAATCAGATGAGCTTGTCAATAATGGAGAACCAGCGACACTTGGAAATTGATGAATTTCTGCGGAAATTGTCAAGTTATTCAAGGTTGGGTGCAAAACAAGAATACTACTGAGGGTAGAGCCCGAAATGGTGACTGATGGTGCATTTACGTCAGTAATAGCACATGAACCGCCTACCAAACCAACGCAGTTCGAGGCTGCTGTGGTAGCCAATGGTATTGGAACAGATGATACGCTAGGCATATTATCCCTAAAAACCTCGACTCCGTTGAGATAAATAACAATACCATCATCTCTTACTGAATTAAGAGTCAAAGATGTGTAGCTCGAAAGAGAAGGCACCACAATTGTCTGCCTATAATAACTCACCAATGGCTTGTTGGCTGGGATGGTACCTGGAATTATTACCGTTCCTAAAGTAGAATAATTATAGCCTAAAGGTGCATTTGCCGAAACTTGCCAAGCTGGGTCAACAGTGGTATTGTAGGATGGAGATTTCCAGTCATATATGCCAAAATTTGGCGGAGACTGTGGAGAAGCATTATTGATGTAATATTTCCACCCTCCGCTGCCATAATTAAAGGGCATTTGAGCCTCTAAAAACCTACTCGAAAGCAGAAAGAGTACGGCTAAGAGTTTAATCGATTTCATTTATTTAGAATTTTATTACATGTAAAATCTGACTCAATTTATGCTTTTTTTTACTATAGTACTATGATAAAAATCAGTATCAATTATCAAAACATATCTTTTTTGCAAGAATATTAAATGTACTGCCAAAATTGCCTCACTAAACTATCTGTAAGTTCAATTTATACATTCTTAATTGTGAGTACATTTCAATAATCAAATATATTCAAATACGCTAGTTTACCTTTAGCCAATCTGTGTTTATTGACAAAATACTTGCCCTCTGACCGGGTGACAACACCGTTCCCAACCCTATCACATTGTGCGAAAGATTTAGATTTAGCGAGGTAGTGTTTACAATAATCAGTAACCTGCCCCTAGTAGAACTGGGTGCAGGAAGGGTAAAAGTCTGTGCAGTTGTACCTTGAAAAACCACAATGTGATCATCTTCCGAAATGGTATAATTCGTAGTTTTTAACACATAAGGTACACTAAAAGAACTTTTTAGGTTAATGGTAGAGAAATTACTTGTATTGTCTTTCTCTAAAACTAGCCTATCCTTATTGTCGGTTTTGAAGGCGATTTGGTTAAACAAACTCATTGGATTCCTACCTACTATTTGGGTATTTGTATTGCCAAACTCAAGTGCCTGATTTAGATTTATTGGATAATTCAACTTGTTTGGCCAAACGGATTTCCAAGCCAAGCCATCATTGTATTGAATGGCGTTATCACACATATTGTATAATAGGCGACCTGGGTTATTGCTAAATGAAAGAATATCATTGGTTGACTTAGTCGACAAATCAATATATTCTGGGAAGGTGGCAGTGGATGTACCAGGCCCAGCACTAACTGTGGATCCAGTGATGCTTAAGTTTTGAACAGACCCTGCCGGAGCCGTTGGAGATGAGGTTGGATAACCTGACCATAAAACTCCGGGACTTGTTCCATAGCTTTGCCATTGTGCACAATCTGGCGGAAAATTGGTGGGATAGGGCAAAACCGTTCTAAGGCTCAAATAAACATTTACGGACTCCATAACACCTATTCCCCTTTGAGCCATGTACCAATAGTTATCCCTTCTAAAAAGGTAAACATCACCTCCAAATAGACCGACCGCAGCATCGAATCCATAGTAGTTTATTCCTGTATCAAACGGACTGCTCGTACCAGCTCCCAGAATAGGAAAAGTAGTTCCATTGATTATTACTTGGGCTTTCATTTGCTGAATAGCAGCTAAAAATAATGTAAGAAATAACAGTTGCTTAAGCTTCATTTTTTTAGTTAATTAGATTAAAAAAATCCTTTGCTCTCCTGCGTGAAGGCACTATAACTTCACCATTTATCAAATAAATTTGGTTGTTTTTAATGCGTTCTATGCAATCAAGGTTTATGATGGTGGATTTAGTAACTCTGTAGAAGTTTGGGAAAGGCTGCAGTTGTTCTTGGATTCTTTTGAGTGTGGTGGCTACGGTTTCCTTTCGTCTGCCGTTTTGAAAACTCACAGTAGTGTAATTAATCTCACCTTTAAGACTAATTAACTCTTGAGGATTTACAGTTTTTCTGCCACCTATAGGTATTTGTGTTTCCATGATATTGTCGGCAAAAGTTTGAATTTGTTTACGTTACAAATCTCCGAAAGATTATTATTCGGCGGTATCACTAATTATAGGGAGGAATAATTATTGGTTCCAATAATTTGGAAGCATTGAAACTACCTAGTGGATTTATTGAAAAGCAATTCCCAAATTCACTTTTTCAATACAAGTTTTTCTAATATTACTAGGGTAAGTTTGTGTAAAACGCCAAATTACTCTCCCTTATACAGCAGAAAATGTTTTTTATTCAATGAGTTAACTTTCGAAGTACATTTGTAGGAAATTTAAATTTTTCGAAAAAAAATGAGCTAGAATTATACATTGAAATCTTTTGAAAACCAGATGTATGTGGCTCAATTTCAAAGGTTATTCTCCATTTCCAACATATGCAATTCTCTACAAAAAGATTCTACGAGACTTTTAACAATTAACGAATTTTTAAAACCATGAATGACGTTTTTATAACCAGTATGGGTGTTTTTTTGCCCAATAAGCCTATTGAAAATTCCGAAATTGAAGATTATTTGGGCAGAATCGATACGAAATCGTCAAAAATTAAGGAGCGGATTCTAAAACAGAATGGAATAAAACAGAGGTATTTTGCCTTAGACAGAAACCAAGAAAGTACCCACTCCAATACCGAAATGGCCACAAATGCCATAAAAGAGGCAATAAAAAAAAGCAATTTGCGTGCACAAGAAGTAGAAATGATAGCCAGCGGTACTACGCAAGCAGATTTGCCTGTTCCGGGTTTTGCAAGTATGATTCATGCGGCTTTAAATTACCCCAAATGCGAAATTGCCAGCTTTCAAAGCGTTTGTGCCAGCGGAGTGATGGCACTTAAAAATGCGTTTTTACAAATAAAAAGCAATGACAAAACCAATGCTATAGTTGTAGGGAGCGAGTTTTCGAGTCGCTTATTTAAAGCAAGCCGCTTTGAAGCACAAAACCTTACATCGTTGCCGTTTGATACTGAATTTTTACGATGGATGCTCTCTGATGGTGCAGGTGCTATGGTACTCCAAAACAAAAAAAACACGGATAGTATATCACTAAAAGTAGAATGGGTGGATTTACAATCAAACGCCGCGGAGTTTCCTGTTTGTATGTACACTGGCAAAATAGACAACAAAAACGAGACAGAAAAAACATGGCTCGATTACCCTGACTATGAATCGGCCTCTAAAGCTGGAGCATTAAATCTTAAACAAGACATTCGGATTTTAGACAACCTAGTTAAGAAAGGCGTCAGCCATTTTTTTGAGTTAATCGACAAAAAAATGATTCAAACCTCTGAAATAGACTGGTTTTGTTGTCATTATTCGTCTGAGTTTTTCAAAGAGCCTATTAAAGAACTGTTGCTAAAAGGCGGTGCAAATATACCCGAGCAAAAATGGTTCACCAATCTTCATTACAAAGGCAATACTGGTGCAGCATCTATATTTATTATGCTTGAGGAACTTATGTATTCTGGAAAACTCAAAAATGGGCAAACTATATTGTGTATGGTGCCAGAGAGTGGACGTTTCATAACTTCATTTATTAAACTGACGGTTGTTGGGAATGATAATGTTGAAAAACCAAAATATGAACTTCGTAAAATCGAAGCTCCCGAATTGGTAGTTAACCAAAATCCTACTTCGGAGTGGCTTGTTCGTCAACTGACCCAAATTTGGATTGACTTTGAATGTAAACTTCTTAAAGTACCCATTGTAGAAAAAATACATGCTGGTACACTTCATATTAATGACTATAAGTTGCTTTTGCATGATTTAAGACAACAAGTAATTGATGGTTCCCAGTGGATTTCTAGAGCTGCCTCAAACATAGATATAGATTTGTTTGAACTCAGGTCAGCTTTTATTAGACACACCGCTGCTGAGCATAAAGATTACCAAATGCTTGAACGAAACTTTGTGGCATTAGGAGAGTCCTTAGAAAAAATACAGACACAAGAAAAAAACATTGGTAGCTTGGCATTGAGTTCATTCATGTTTCAACAAGCCAGCAAAAACAATCCGATTGATCTACTTGGAGCCATGTTTATCATTGAAGGCATAGGCAAGCGTTTAGCGGCATTTTGGGGCAATCTTATACAAGACCAATTACATTTAAAAGAAGATCAAGTGTCTTTTTTTACGTATCATGGCATGGCCGACGAAAACCATTTCCATAACCTCGAGCAGGCACTAAATCACCCGGCTATGGATATGGAAGTAGCAAAAAAAATAGTGAAAACAGCAAAAACAACTGCTTTTTTATATAAATTACAATTAGAAGAATTAGGCAATTATTAAAACATATTATGCAAAATAACTTAGACATATCAAAGCATGACTCTAGAGACCCTAACCCATGGTTGGCTTTATATTTAGACAGTAGCATACCTATGTATGAAAAAACCAAGCAAGCACTCATGCGTGACAATGACTCTAAGTCGGCACGTTATTTATTGCCATTTATTTGGTTTATATCCAAGGTAGCCATGTTTTTTATCCATATTCTAAAGTTTTTCTTGCCCAATTTGTTCAATTCGTCAAAGGTACTTCATCGGATATTATCTTGGGGTCTTAAGCGTTTTGTCAGCCCCGACGCCAACCTGTTGATATTTAGACATTTTCATGTCGGCAGTGAAATTCTACAATTTATAGCTGGAAATATTCAAGATGTCGATATTACTTTAAGCCCTCTCAAACCTTATGATTTTGAGGATGTCAAAGGCGACTTATTCCTATTACACGACCTCAATCTGTATAACTTTATTATAAAACTTAATAGCCAGCTAAGAGAAAAAAATATTGTAATAAAGGAAAAAGAGACGCTAAATACAGACATGATAACTGTGGATGGCTTCAATCATATAGATTTCCCTAACTCCTGGACGAATATCCTTGACCTCCGCTCGGCTATTGAACTTTTCACACCATTCTATCAGCTATTCTTAACGGCCAACGACTTTGTGCGAGCCTCGAATTCATTACAACTCGACGAGACCATTTCTATTTATGTTTCTCAAATATTAGGAACTCCGGGGCATCTGGGCCTTGTAAACAACAAACACCCCATGATCCCAAGCACTACTTTCAGTGCGGCTTATCGATTGGTTTTGCATGGTTTAGCCGCTGAAACTTTACATGAAATATTAGTAAACATCAAGAAAAATATATCTCATGATGGCATTATGACTCCTGCCTGAGTTTTGTTGCCATTTACAATTCCAGTTTTTAATGCTTTTTCCCTTTAAAAAACAGCATTTATGATTTTGCCAAACCTAGCAGCCCAGAAAGAAACAAGGTTCTTCTGGGCTTAGTCTGCTGAATATGTTGACTATTTAATCACCTTCATTTCCACTCTTCGGTTTTGGGCTTTGCCCTCAGGGGTTGCATTGGTGGCAATGGGCTTGTTTGGACCATATCCTACTGCAATTAATCTATTTTTGTCAATACCGTTTGAATTGAGATAATTTACTACACTATTGGCTCTGTTTTGACTCAACTTAATATTCGAGGCGAGATTTCCAACATTGTCTGTATGTCCCTGAATCTCTAATTTTGTCTCAGGATTGTCCACCATGAATTGAATAAGTTTCTGCAAATCTTGTGAGGTGGCAGTATTAAGCTCTGACTTCGCAGTGGCAAAGAATATTTTGTTTAAAACTATTGTTTTCCCTTCTTTTGCTTCTTCAATTCCGAGTTGAAGTTTTACATATAGTGTAGCACTTCTGTTTAATCCTTTGGTACTCAAGTTTTCAATATTTGAGATATAGCTTGCTTTTTTTCCTACAATCACAAAGTCACTGCCTGATTCTAACTGTGATCTAAATTCACCATCGCTCTCTCTACTAGTTACAAAGGCCGTACTACTCTGGGTGTTGTTTGAAACTGTCACTATGGTATTTCCAACAGGCTTATTGTTCGACTTGTCAATGGTATTTCCGACTAATGTAAACCTCGGGTCATTGTGCGATAGTTTTACTTGAATCTGATTTCCCTTGGTGTTGAAGTCTTCTTTGCTAAGATTTTCCGAAGTCGCATTTATTTTATTTAATCTACCTAAAACCTCGTAATTGTTTGTTTCAATGTCTTTAAACTCAGCTTTGCCATCGCCATTTGTCAGTGCTGTGAAAATGTTTCCATCGGCACTTTTTAGTGTTACCTCTACATACTCCAAGGGCTGTTCCGTGGCCTCGTCGTTAACAATAACGGCAATGGTTTTAGTTATCGGCTTAACAACTTCTGCTAGCTTTTCCGGTTCTTTTGGCTTTATTGGCTCCGGTACTTTTGCTACCAATGGCTTCGGAGTTTTTTTCTTTGAAATACCAGTACTAATGCCAATACTATAAAATAATTGCGGTGACAGGTTATTACCTATTGGTGTACGATATTCGAACGAAGTATTGATAAAGGCTTCATTGAATGCATTTATTTGAAAACCTACACCTGGAATAATATTTACTCCACTTAGGTTTTTATATTTCGAAAAACCAACTTTGCCACTAATGTAAGGCACCACTATATGCTGGTCTGTTAGCAGTTTCAAGTTCGCACCAGCATTTAAATCTAGCAATAAGTTGTTACTACCAAATGGAATACTGCCGGGTAATAAATAGTTCACCCAGCTAGTATTTAGGTTTCCATTTAAATTAATTTTTTTTGTTAGTCCATGGGTATAATCTATCCCAAAACCACCTTGCATTTTAAGTGGTTTGTTCCAAAGATTATTCTTTAAAACATAACCTAGGCTATTTGTATTGATATTGTACGGCGTTTGGAAATCATTATAGAAAAAGTGAACACCTAATGTTGGAGGTTTAACGAGAGAGTCTTTTTGAGCCATAACCGACCCATAAATCAAGAGTATTGATATTAAACATATTATTTTTTTCATTGCCTGATCTTTAATTAAATTGCCAATTGTAACCTTCACCACATTTGGTTTTATCAGCACCTGCTTCGCCGCAGATGCCGAACACTCTGGGTTCGCTTCTGCCTTGACTATTTTGGTCCTGAACGTTCACTGGCTCGCCTCTGTAATCCAATGTTTGAACAGTCCAAATGAAAGTATTATACATGGAGTTTTTAATATTCATATTTGGCCGCCAAATGTATTGTGTGGTTCTATCAACATAAGTATCTAATATTGGTTGGTTGCTTCTTAAAGCTTGCATTGGAGTTTGATTGTTAAGTATCTCAAATACTTGAAGTCGGTAGGTGGTTTTCTCCTGTGAAAGTGGCACCAAACTTGACCACCGGAAAGTAATGGCACTCTGAGCAGTGTTGGCATCAAGCCAAGATTTATCAACAGGACTCAATAAATAGGGCAAAACGTAATTTATCTGATTGAATACCCTTTCAATTGTATTTACAATCTGCCTTCCAGTATTGGCGTCAAAAATCTCTACTGAAAAGGTATAAATGCCGGGGGATAATTTTCCACTTCGGGCCAAATTGTTGGCCAACGCCGTAAACTGTTGGTTTTCTAGTTGAAGTACCCTGTCCATTCGAATTGTGTTTTGTCCACGATTTAATGCAATCGTTTGGGCAGAATTGATATTGCTTTTACAAACCAAATCTTTATTACTATCAAAAATACTAGTCCGTATCTTAATTCCGATTAAGTCTACTTGTGCTGCACCTCCAGCAGTTATCAATAACTGTCCGGCTCGGCCATTGCCCCAGTCGCTCAAATAAGATGGTGGATTACTATTCAATATCAAATTGGCTTGAATTTGACCTAATCCTTTCAGATGAGATACTATTAGAAGAGTAAGAAGTATTATATATTTTGAATGTTTCATTTCACTAAGAATTTTATTCTTTTCCGAATTTATACTGTAACGATGTCCTTAAAGTACTCTCTAAATAGTGAGCTCCTAACAAAGCAGGCGGCGGTGTCAGTTCATCACCAAATTTAAAGAAAGTACCTGTCATATTTGTATTCCATTTTAGCCGTTTATTTATTTTATAATCAATACCCAAAGTTGCCAATATTGAGTTACTCGGGCTAGAAGTATTGATGGACGTATTTGTGTAAATAAGTTGGCCTTTCAAATTGATTTTTTGTTTTGGCAAACTCAGCCCTAATCCTGTAGTAGTTGATATTAAGTTCATTGTGGAAGGTATCGAAGATTTGTTTGTAAAAAACATCACTGAGAAATCAGGACTTAAGTTGGGTTTATTAAAGAATGTTGGAGCATATAACAACATTGCGGTGTGTGTATTATTGGTTGTGGTTATGTTAATTGGAACAGTCTCTGCATACTTACTCCAATTATAGCTAAGATTCAAAAGGTTACTCATTTTCATGGTGGTCCAAATATAATTAGGACTAATGTTGAGGTCATTTCCAATGTTTTTAATTCCTAATAATCCTGGGGTTTGAAAACCAAAATTGTTGTAACTGGTGTTTAGGCTAAGCTTTTCATTAATTTGAGAAAATACATTGATATTTGCTAATATCTGCTTCGTTCTGGAACCTGGAACACTCCAGTTTCCAAATCGCTGCCCTAGGCTGGCTACCACATTTGTAGTATTCTTAAATGCATTGAATTTGCTATTTACTGTATAATCAAGCCTATCATTTTGAGCAAATGGATATCCCATCGTATTATATCCTACTCCGAGCCATTTTATGCTTGCTCCCAGATCCCAACTTTTTGTTTTTTTGCCAATAATGGCAAACATGGCATGGTCTCGAAAACTACTGCTGTTGGTTCTTATAAACGGCAGAAAGTCAGGAACCAGCGTGCTTGGTCCAGGGGCTTGAGTATTTCGATCGCTTATGGTGGTGGCTATTTCGGATTTCCCATACCAGCCCATTTTTGTTTTGAAATTATTGCTAAAGCTCAGAATGAAATTATCGGCAGCATCTGGTGTGGTGGCTCGATTGGTTGGGATAATAATTGGGTTTAGAATACTATTGAAATTGTCTTTGCCTTTTACCAGATTGAAACCGGCAAAATATACATCTTCTTTGCCTACTCCCAACTGTGCCATCCGTATTTTACGCTTATAAACCCCCGGGAAATCTACGATTCCGCTTGAAGAAGCCAAACCCGTGACAGTCTGAAAAGCTTGCTGACTAACACCTTCAAAATAGCCAATTCTAAATTTCCCAGGTTTTAGATAAAACCCATAGCCAAATGCCCCGATGTCTCCAGTACTCAAATCGCTAAACTTGAGATATTGTGTACCTAACATCACCTCCGCCCATTTATAAGTAGGATTAAACCCGATGCTGTTTATTGGGTTAGTAAGCCATTGTTTCACAGTCTGCTTCGGGAAGCCCGGTAGATTACCAAAGCCGAAAGGAGCACTGCCGAAGTTGGTACGCATGGGGCTGAAGCTAAAATTCATGGGCATCTTAAAATTGCCATAAGTAATAACTGGCTGAAAATTAAACCTCACCAAGTTCCAAGGCCTGCGAGCAGGGTAAAAACTTGGTGTTTTTGGATTTACTGTTAAGCCATAGCCGTCGTAGGTTAGGCCAGCTGTGCCTTTTATGGTGAGTTTTGGAGGGGATGGGTTTTGAGCTGTTGCATACTCAAATATAAATAATAAAAAAATGATAGATTTTTTCATACGATTTATTTATTAATTGAACCAGAATCCAAAGAAATCTGGATTCTGGTTTAAATTAATTATCTAATTTTTATCTTGAAATGATTCCTTTTCAATGCAATTTTCACAAATTTCCGATTTTTCGTTGACACTTTTTTGTGTTGGCATCATCAGACGATTTTGAATTCCAATATTATCTGGTAATGAAATGGGTTTGTATAATGGTGCCTTTGAACAAATAAGTTTTTCACAAACATTACAATTAGCATCTTTTATCGTAATTTTTAGGCAATAATAGAACTCTCCATTACAACACGGAATATTTAATAAATCAGGCCTCATTATAGATAATGGAATACTTTTAGTTAGATTAAACGACGTAGGTTGACCTAAATTCCAACTAATTTGATTTCTGATATTATTTGGATTTTGCAATGCCATAGCTTGTAATAAGCCAGTACTACCTCCTATATTGAATGGCAACCCACCGCTAATACTTTGAATATTACTAACCCCATTACCTATTTTTAATGGTTTACACTCTTCAAAATTATAAATTACATGATAGTCAACTAGAGCAATTGTAACCTCTTGTATCGGAATAGGCCCAGCTGTAATATTAACATTTAGATTAAGCCAATCATTTGAATTTGAGGGTTTAGGTGATATACTGAACGATGACTGTGGAATAGAGCAACAATTTAATGGCTTAATACATGCAGGTCCAGAATAATTTTCTAAATGAATTCCTGAAAGAGTATTATCGGCATCTATTTTAAAACCAGGGTTGCAACATTCACCTACATAATTAGGCTTCGCTGTAACATTAACAATAACCTCCACAAAATCACCCGGACTCAAAACGAAACTCGAAGAGAATGCTATTGCAGTTCCAAAACTAGTTCCAATACTAGGAGTTGTGCCAGTAACACTTGTCCCAGTGACACTACCAGATAAATATTTTTTAATCGAAAATATCGTACCAACAGTAACACATGTTGGCATCATATCAGTTATTTTCAAATTTTTCAAATTTACCGAGCCAGTATTCATGAATCTAAGTGAAAACTGAAATGGATTTCCTGGGTCAACAAATGCAGAAGAGGAGGCAAAAGCATTTCCGGGTGCACTATTTACTAGTTTAGTTGGAGTGATATTCCCTAATGCTATAATGTTGTAACCAGCTTGAGCATTTAATGTGCCTGTTGAACTTACAAGTTTTGCTTCGTTATAGTAAGGCCCATAGGTCTGTGGTTTAACTTTTGCTTCAAATTCGATAATCAAATAATTTGCACTATATAGATTACAATCTCCTGGCATATTGTTTATGGCCCATTTTGGATTACTTAAATCAGCAAGATTAGGTGTTACCCATGTTGGCATACCTGTATTTGGAACTGAAGCGTTACAATCTAAATAACCATTCGAATATGGATTATAATTACCAATGCCCCATTGATAAGTTGGACTTCCAACCAATTCTAGGCTTTGAGGTGAAGATAATAAATCATTTAAGTTGCCCGAAAAATTTGCTGAGCCATGGTTTGCTACTAAAATTCTAAATTTAATATTGTCTCCAATAATATGTGAGCCAGTACCTATCACACATTTTCTTAATAATGGAATAGCTCGAGGTTGTTCAATCACAAATTCGTCACAGGCAGTTACATTGTTACCAGTTATTGGTGGTATAGGCAAACCACAAATTGTGGCTGAACCATTAAAGATGCCATCAAAAGTGAGCTTAGCACAGTTTTTAACCGTAGTGCCAGGGGCTCCAGTAATTGTAAATTCGATATCCAAATAAATATAATCATTAGTTAAACTCCCCGATGTAGTCTGGAAATTTAAACCAGAGAAACTACCTAAATACTGAGTAGAACTACCCGTATTGCCTATAAATGGACCACCGCCACCAGTTAAGCTTAAATTATAATTCAAACCTGCAGTACCTGAGATAGTGATTTTGGTAGGGTTAATTCCTGCTGGCATTAAATCCGTTAAATTTAAATTACCGATGGGGACATTGCCATTATTTGAAATTGTAATTCTATAAATACCACCACACCCAGTTGTATAATTTGTGGTAGAGCTAAATAAATGTGATTTGGCCAATGGGGCAGTTACCATATTTTGACCTTTAAGTACCACCGAGGCACATTCTTTACCAGAAATTCTATCACAACATGTTTTTGGAAGAGGGTCAATCGGTGTTCCAATTCCAGGTACTTTTTTTGCATTTTTCTCTGAAACTTTATTTGGACTTAATTCTGTTAATTCAGTGTCAGTAATTAAACTTACCGGTTTACCTAAACAAAAATTATAATCTAAACAGTTGGTAATAGTAGAATTTAGAGGTTCACATGAAGTAGTATGCACATAATAATTAACCTGCGAAGTGTAAGAACTAATAGTACCGGTATTCCATGTTGCAGTATTAGTCCCTATACCGCTGGCTGTAGTACTTACTCCAGTTATTATTGTTGTTGGCCCTGGTGTAATCATATCTTTGATGGTTCCAGAGTATATGTTTAAATCACCTTCGCCAAATGGGTGAGCAGCTTGAGCTAACGTTACTTTCCAAATCTGAGTTCCTCCTCGTAAGTCACCCCAAACATGAGTTTTAGAAACTGTCCAATAGTTTTGAGCAACCGCCACAATGCTTAAAGTGGTTTCACAACTGTCTATAACAGTACCACAAGTTCTTTTGTATTTTACTTTAAAAGTTCCTTTTTCTCCATTACAGGTTTCACCAGGCTTGAATCTAAAGGTTTGATCAATATTTTGCATCGATGCAGCACCCAAATGAACTGTGTATTTTGGAGGACTTGTAGATGTTTGGGTCAAAGGATGCGGATAACTGGTGGTAGGTATATGTTCTAAATTTTGACCTGTTTCGATGGTGATATCATAACTACATCCGCCTGCAGGAACAGAAAGAGCGAGAGTAAACCCTTTACCACTTTTTACGGATAGCTCAGATAGAGCAGCATAGGCCTTTGATGAACCAAGATTACATTCTGCTTTTTGACCATTTTGTCCAAATATACTTTGCTGAAATGCCAACAGAATTAAGATTAGGTTAAAAACTATTTTTATATTTTTCATTGTTTTTGCTTTAAAAATTAATTAGTATTTAAATTCTTTACACATGAAATAGGTACAATATTTACATGGTGCGTATTCTACTATTACTTTGAAGCAAGCCTTGTAAGCAACAGTGCAGCAGTTTTGTTGGATGGCCCACGCTGGTTTAGGTGGAACATTCATATTAAAAGAAAATGGAATTCCCGAAGCCGCATTTGTAGGTGAACTTGGTTTCCATTTAAAAGCTTTGCTAAGTGAAGATAACCCTGGAGTGGTACTGTATTGAAAAATTGAAGTACTAGTTCCAGAAACCAAAGGATTGGTAATTACCCCTGAATTTGAGACCAGTGATATTCCATCTGAACATTCACCAGGATTTGAACTAAAAGTCAATGATTCTAATTGTACTTCAAAACCATAAATTGGATTTGGCCCTGCAGTTACATTTCCAGTTAAATTAAAGGAGGCAGTGGAAGGGTTTGCTAAAGTTGCTGTATTGATGATTGGTTTTGCATCTATTATTTTAACATTTTCACAGTCTTTACAGTAACACAACGGCAGGTCTAGAGTCACCCCTATTATTTTATCACAAAACAATGAAGGATTGGTTGGGTGTGGAATAGTACTATTTACATTAAAGGAAACACTACTCGCAGTACTTCCATTTATATCAAAACCTATAGAAACACTTCCACTAGTTAGTATGCTCGCTTGAGGTGCGGGGGTTAGATTAGAAACAGTAAAACCAAAAGGAGTTATATAGGATTGTGTAGGGAAAAATCCATTTAACCCGGTTTTTCCATTATTTGTCCCTATATTTTTTAGTATCAAGTTTGAAATATGGTAAATTGGTTTTCCTGCTAAATCAAAACCTTTACATTCTATTTTATAACTAGATGTATCTATTTCGAAACAACCTTGCGAAGGGTCATCAATAATAATCTTAAACCCCGCAGTCTCACTAATAGCCAACACTTTACCATCTAATTCTCTAGCCTCTACATACCAACCAAAGTTTGGTTGATCTGAATTAACTGGCGGATCTCTAGGAACCCATCTTGGTCCACCTAATCGCATTTGGGTTTGGTTTTCAATTTCTTTTTCAAATAACACTTCCCCTCTTTTGCGGGCATCGCTTAAAGTTTGACCTTTTAAAACATCAAAAACAACTACTCTGTATTTTACTGTAGAATTGGGTTTGGGCAATATAGGTGTCCAACGAAAATTAATAGCTTGATTTTCTTCAGCTTGGGTTAAAGTTTTTCCGTCAGCCGGGAAAACCAAATTGGGTGCTGTGTAACTAACTTGTTTAACCTCTTCTATTGTAAAAGGCTTGCAGGATTCGGCCACCTGTCTTCCATCAATATTAAAAACTTGAACACAAAATTGGTATTGGCCCGGTTTTAGGACACAATCGTCTCCTAAAAGGCCAAGTGCCGATGCTCCACTCCAAGTTTTTACAGGTGTTGTAAGTTCAAAACTAGGTGCATTTTTCGAATTAAATTTACCGCAAACAGTCTGGTCTCCAATTTTAATTGAAGCAAAAACGCGAAATTCTTTCGGGTTCTTTTCCTGAGAAACAGGTCCTTTGCCCTGAAGGATTATCGTAACTGGCGGGGTGCTTTTTGTCCAATCTGCAGTATTGGCCGAAGGCTTATTCGGTAGGTTTATTGTTATTGATGCTCCTTGGTTTTGACCAAATGCAAATGCACAATAAAGAGTTAAAAATAAAAACAGGAAATTTTTCATAAGTGCTAATTTTGATTTTATCCATGTTTTCTCGCAATTTAGTCGGCCAGAAAATATGTCAATTGATATTAATTCCTCAAAATTAAACACTGCATTTTTCTCAAAAAATCACTAATAGTAGTGACAGAGATGCTTTCATTAATAACAAAAAATTAGGATTGATACTACGGATAAAGGGCATTACCTGATTTTCTCATCAGAATTAGGTTTGTCTAATTTATTACCGCTGGAACCTCTGGGGGGTACTGGAGTATCTTTTTTTTGATTGGCTCTGTCCTTTAGCTTTTCTATTTCCTCTTGTCTACTATCCAAATCATTTTTTAAACGGTTAACTCCAAGCCATTCAGCCTCAATTTTTATTTCTTTTTCCACTATTTCACCCCATTCAGGAATTTCAGCTTCGCTTAGGCGATAATAAGGTGTACCACTATTTGATATAAAAATAGCTTTGTGTCCCATTTTTAATTGCCTGTGCGGGTCGGCCACTATTTTCTCATCAAAAGGAGGCCAAGTGAAACTGTACACCATACCTCCAAACAAGGGTAAAATAGAAATATCCTCAATCTCAAAAACTTCATCGTCGTCTTGTAAGTCATCCTCAAACCAAGGCCCGTGTTTGTTAACGCTAGACTTTTTATCATTAGTTATTGAACCATTCAATATGGTCTTAATAGATGGATTATTCAATGCAACTCTAAAGTCCTTTTCAATTTTATCCCATTCTGCCCTTTCAGATGTGCTGTATTTCTCAAACCTCGACACGTACAAATAAGGATTTGATGACTTTGGTTCGTATTCGACGGTTATGTTAATGACTGGTTTACGGTTTTTGTTGGCGTTTATAAAAGCTAGTTTGAGTCCGTCAAAGATATAATCGCTTTTGGCGGAGGCTTTGAGGTCGTACTTCAAGAAAGAAACGGTATTGGTAAACTGATTCAAAGTCAACAACGAATTCATGTCTTTGCTCAGAGCATCCTTGGCAGGATTGTACTCAATCTTCATTTCTTGGTATAGATTCGGGTCAAAGCTCTTGAAAAGTTCAATTTGTAAACTAATGAGATTTTCTATGTCTTTTGACCTAATGTTCTTGAATTTTTTGGGATCCACTTTTACCAATGGAGGCGAATATATTACCGGTAAAGTTTCTTTTAAACTTGAACTGGAGAATATATTAAACACAGGCTCTGACTTCAAACTTGTGCTTTTAGAGGATGCCGAATAATTCATGGCCACATACTCTTGGTTGCCGTTGAATGGTCTTATGAACTGATTAAAAGCCAAAGCTGTTATTTTTGCCTTACCTACAGGCCAAGGGTCATTTACGATGAGCCATTGTGTATCGTCCGCCTCTTGAAACCCTCTAACGAGAAACACATGGGCGAACTTTTCGTTAAAATACTTGTATGTAACCAAGCCTTTGTTTGCAGCCAAATGCTCCTTAATTTTCCCCCAACCTGGGTCACTCACCCTGGCATATCTATCTGACTTGTAAGAATTTAAATATTTTGAGAGCGAATCAGTACGGATAGGTGCGGTATTTTCTTTGTTATTACCCCCGCTGTTTTTGGAGTCCAGCATCTGTAAGGTTGCCGCCCAACAAGAGAAATTTCCTTTTTGAGGGATTAAGGGAGTTTTTATGCTATAATAGGAAGCAGGATTTGTCTTTGGTTTAGTATTTGGCAAGTCAGTCTCTATTTTTTGGGCAAAACCATCTACTAGGAAAACTCCAAGGAAAATAAATGACCAAAGTATTTTAGAATGCATTGTTAAATAATTAGAATAGAAAGTTTTAGTTAGTCTTACAAAGAAAAATATTTTTTGTAAAAGTCTCCTAAAAACCAACCATTATTAAACTCAAAAAGCACCCATCTTTTTGAGATGGGTACTTCCAATATTTTTGAAAAATTAGGTTTTATCAAGGTACTGTTGGAGGAGGTGTTGGCCTAGGCAAAACACCATCGCCACCACCGCCACCAGAAAATTTTATTCCCGAAATTGGATTTCCTACCGGTACAAATGACCCCGAGGCGTCTAAACCACCCTTGTAGAAAAATACTACGGGTTCTAATTTTTCCTCGTTTGACCCATTTAATGCTAAACCCGAATATACAACTAGAAAATCCCACATGCTGTAATTTGAAGTGTCTTTAGGTATATTAATTCCCATTTCTGAGAACCCATTTATAGATTCAGTCAAAATTCTTTTTGGTATTACAACACCAAAATTATCACTCAGTTTCATTTTCTTTTGATATTGCAATTGTCTAATTAAAGCTTCATTTAGGTCTTTCGAACCTAAATTTTTTGTCCCATTAATCAGACTATCCAATTTTGCTTGGTGAGCAAAATTCACATCTTCAGACTCATGGGTTTCGTTTTTTTTGCAAGAGAATAACAGAGAAACACCTGCAAGGATTGAAAAAAGAATCATTTTTGTTTTCATCGAATTTATTTTAAGTTTACAAATTATATTAATAAAGAAAGTTAAACCATTATTATAATCATGCTACTTTACTCTAAAACACTGTATGCGATATATCTTAATTCAGGTAATTTTGGTACAGCATTCCTCATAATTCTAGCTTTTTTTTCTATTTTAAATTCCAAACATTTTAGAGATACTTATTTCTTTTTATTTCTAACATTTGTTTTGTACGCTATTATTGAAGGAATAAGCCCATATCTTTCCAAAACTTCTCAAAACTCACAATGGATTAATTATGTCTATGCTATTTTGGCTGCAACACTTCCTTCGGTATTTTATTTAAAATCGATAAAAAATAATTTGCTAAACAAAATAATTATCCCTTTTATTTTGGTGTTTGTCATTTTAAATATTTTCCAATTTGGATATGAAATTTTTTATAAAAAACCATTTGAACAGGTATTTCTATTTCCACTAAAAAACGTTATCGCAATTTTTTTAGCTTTAGTATTACATACCAAATTATCTCAGTCTACTAAGTTAAAATCTTTTAAAAATGAACCCTCATTTTGGTTTAATATTGGCTTTTTTATTATCAATGTTTCAAACTTAATAATCCTACCTATTTTTAAAGCTGTTACTCCATTTTCAGACAACTTAGGTTTTATTTTTGGAACAGTTTATCAGGTCGCTGACCCCATCACCTACACACTATGGGCCATTGGAGTTTATAAATTAAGAACCCAACCCTTCAGACCAATCGCATCTCTATGGCCTTGATGATGGCTTCGGGTGCTGAGTTTACGTGTAATTTCTCATATATGTGCTTCACGTGTGTGTTTACCGTTGCATAACTTATGCTACATGCATCCGCAATCATTTTGTAACTCATGCCTTTTACCAAACAACCCAGCACATCTTTTTCACGAGCCGTTAGGTCCACAAATGTCGGTTCCTTTTTCACAAATTGGTTCTGAAACATCTGCATCACTTTTGCCGCAATGGCTGGCGATAAATGCGAACCGCCTGCATTCACTTCTTCTATGGCCTGTACATATTTTTCTGGGTCAGGGTTTTTTATGATGTAGCCAGATGCTCCACCACAAATTGCCTGAAATACCCGGTCTTCGTCTTCAAAAACTGTCTGAATAAGGATTTTAGCATCGGGAACGGCCTTTCTGATTTCTATCATTGCCTGTATGCCATTCATGTATGGCATTTCAATGTCCATCAAAATCACATCAGGTTTTTGCTTTTTCACAATCGAAACCGCCTCTCTGGCGTCAGGGTATGAGCCAGTCATCCAAATATTCTCCGAACTAGCCAAATAAAGTGACAAACTTTCTCTAAAGTTTTTGTTGTCTTCAAATAAGGCTACTCTAATCATTTGCTTGGGTTTAGGTTTTATTTGTTGTAAATACGCTGTTGAAAAAGCAACCATTCTGTGTTATTTATTTCTACAAAATTGGCATAGTTTTCAATTCTAAAAAATCCCTAATTCTAGTGAGAGAGACATATAGAAAGTACAGTTCCTTTACCTTTATCACTTTCAATTTTCAATTCAAAATTTGATTCCGCAGCTCTTTCTTTAAAGTTTCTCAGGCCATTACCCTCGATTTCTTTATTGGTTTCAAATCCTTCCCCATTATCTTTTAATTCAAAAAATATCTTTTGATTTTTCTCTGAAACAGTCAAAGTGGCTTTGGTGGCTTCTGAGTGTTTTGCGATATTATTGATGCCTTCTTTTAATATCAAATACAGGTTTTTGCGGTCTTCCATATCTAGTTTGATTTTTTCAAACGAAATGTCTGCTTCTTGAAAATAACTGATATTTTTTTCGGCCAAAATTTCTTTAGCGTAGGCTTCTATCCGCTTAAAAAGTCGCTCAGGAGAATCGTTATTAGGGTTTAATGCCCACACGGTATCTTGCATCAAGGTTACTGATTCTTTCGAATTTGCGGTTATTTTATCTAAAATGGGTAAAAGCTCAGAATCTTTGAGGCCTTTTTTGAGCACCTGCGTATAGATGGCAATACTACTAAGATTGGAACCCACTTCGTCGTGCAAATCCGAGGAGATTTTGTTGCGAAGTTGCTGCATTTTCATTTTTTGACGGAAATTGTATAGGAAAAAGAAATAGATTCCGATTCCAATAACCAATAGCACATAAAATGCAATCATCGGGAAAAACCACCATTTCTGCCAGATAGCTTCTTCAATGTTTATTTTAATGTTCTTGAATTCCTTTTGGCTTGAAAGGCGATACTTTAGAATGTATTTTCCACCACTCAAATTTGTATATCTGATTTTTGGAAAGGCGGCAGTAAATATTTTTGAATCAAAACCTTCGAGTTGATAATAAATAGAATCGTTTCTTTGAGAAAACTCTATGTCTATGATGTTTTCTAAGCCTTTTATAGAAACTGAGTCTTTTTTTTCATTTACGAAACTTTGTTTCCCAAGGCCTTTTGCATAGATATTGGGCGAATTATTTTGGGAAAAGGCTAATTGAAAAGAAAAACAAAGAAATACAAATAATAGCCTAAAAGAACTCAGCCCAAGATGAAGAGTAAATTCTATTTGTGATTTATAGCGTATTTTGAAAAGTGGGAATCTCAATTCGTAATAGTCTTAAAGGGTTCAGTGTCACAAATTAAGAAAAATATTTTACCGTTAAATAAAATTTATTCGAAAATATGTATGCTTGCGTTAATGGGACACGGATGATACGGATACAAGTAGCACGGATTTACACGGATTTTTTTATATCAATTGGCTTAAAATTGAACACGGATGACACGGTACAAGTATCACGGATTTACACGGATTTATAAAGAATTTTACACTTAGTAAATGTTTATCTTCAGTATTTCTCGCAAAGTCTGCAAAAATATCTGTGCAAATCAGTCCAATCTGTGTTCCAAAAACACGCAAAAAAAAGCCCCAGAACGATTATATTCTGAGGCTCTTATACAATCTTAAATTTCAATCAAATCTTAGCCAGAATAGCATTGAAAGTAGCACTTGGACGCATTGCGGCCGATGCTTTTTCGAACACTGGCTTGTAGTATCCACCAGTATCTTGTGGTTTGCCTTGCGAGGCTACCAATTCTCCTTCTATTTTGCCTTCATTGGCTGTCAATTCAGCCGCGATTGGCGTAAAAATGGCTTTCAAATCTCCGTCTTTATCCTGAGTCGCCAAAGCTTGTGCCCAATACAATGCCAAATAGAAATGACTACCACGGTTATCTATTTGTCCAACTTTACGTGCTGGAGATTTGTCGTTGTCTAAGAATTTGCCAGTTGCTTCATCTAAAGTATCAGCCAATATTTGAGCTTTAGGATTACCAAATGTATTGGATAGGTGCTCATAAGAACTAGCCAATGCCAAGAATTCTCCTAAAGAATCCCAACGCAAATATCCTTCTTCTAAAAATTGCTGAACGTGTTTTGGAGCAGAACCGCCCGCACCGGTTTCAAACAATCCGCCACCATTCATTAACGGAACTATTGATAGCATTTTAGCAGAAGTACCTACTTCCAAAATAGGGAAAAGGTCGGTGTTGTAGTCACGCAATACATTTCCTGTTACTGAAATCGTGTCCAAGCCTTGAACGATTCTTTCTAACGAAAACTGCGTAGCTTCCATTGGCGACATGATTCTGATGTCTGAGCCAGTGGTATCGTAAGCTTTTAAATAAGTATTTACTTTGCCAATCAAGTTTACATCATGAGCTCTGTTGCTATCCAACCAGAAAATGGCTGGTGTTCCAGTAGCTTTAGCACGATTTACAGCCAGTTTTACCCAGTCTTGAACGGGCAAATCTTTGGTTTGGCACATGCGGAATATATCTCCAGCTTCAACAGCTTGTTCCATCAAAACTGCACCAGCTTCGTCAGTTACTACAACTTTTCCATTGTCCGACAGTTGGAATGTTTTGTCATGTGAGCCATATTCTTCAGCAGCTTGAGCCATCAAACCTACATTTGATACACTTCCCATTGTTACTGGATTCAAGGCCCCGTTTTTCTTGCAAAAATCTATCACAACTTGGTAAATACCTGAATAACAACGATCAGGAATTACATATTTAGTGTCTTTTCCTTTGCCATCTGGCCCCCACATTTGGCCAGAAGTACGGATGGCTGCTGGCATAGAGGCATCAATAATGACATCACTCGGAACATGTAGATTGGTAATTCCTTTGTCTGAATTCACCATAGCCAATGCTGGGTTTTTAGCATAAGCGGCATCAATATCCGCCAAAACTTCTGCTTTTTGAGCAGCATCTAATCCTTCGAGTTTTATCAACAAATCACCAACGCCATTGTTTGGGTTAACATTCAGTTGGTCAAACAATGCAGCATGTTTTTCGAAAACGTCTTTGAAAAATACTGAAACTGCCGCACCAAATAGAATAGGGTCAGAAACCTTCATCATGGTAGCTTTTAGGTGTATCGAAAATAACACATCTTCAGCTTTTGCGTCTGCTATTTCTTGAGCTATAAAGGTCTTTAGTTTACTCAAGCTCATTACCGATGTATCTATTATTTCACCGTCTTTAAGAGCAGTTTTTTCTTTCAATACTTTTTCATTTCCTGCGGCATCTATAAAAGCTATTTTTACAGAAGTTGCTTTTTCAACAACCACCGATTTTTCACTTCCATAAAAATCACCTTCTGCCATAGTAGCTACATGTGACTTTGAGTCAGCACTCCAAGCACCCATGCTATGCGGATGTTTACGGGCATATTCTTTTACCGCTTTTGGAGCTCTTCTGTCTGAGTTTCCTTCTCTTAGTACTGGATTTACTGCACTTCCTTTTATTTTATCGTACTTGGCTTTTGCGGCTTTTTCTTCGTCTGTAGTCGGCTCTTCGGTATAGTTTGGTATTTTGTATCCTTTATCTTGTAGCTCAGTAATGGCGGCCGTTAGCTGAGGCATAGAAGCACTCACGTTTGGCAATTTTATAATGTTGGCGTCTGGAGCAGTAGCCAATGCACCCAAATAAGCCAAGTCGTCAATTACTTTTTGGTCTTCTGTTAAGTATTCAGGAAAAACCGAAAGTATCCTACCCGAAAGAGAAATGTCGCGGGTTTCGATTACTACATTGGCGGGTTTCGAGAATGCTTCCACTATTGGTAAAAACGAGTACGTAGCCAAAGCTGGGGCTTCGTCTGTAATAGTGTAAATTATTTTTGCTACTTGTGTCATATAAGATAAGGAGATTTTGAAGACTAATTTTAAGAAAACAATTCAACCGAAGCTTAAAATTTGGTCAGGTTCTATGTAAAATTTGATATTGCAAAGTTAATAATTCTCTTGAAAAATTTGTGATATACTTTCAAATTCATTTGTTAAATTTCGAAGAATTTCAAAAAATGCCATAATGGTATCAGAATCTTACAAAAGTTTAATTTCAATGAATAAAATACTGTTGTCACTGTCTTTTTTGTTTACAATTTTGGTTTTTAAAACTGGATTTTGTCAAGATTATGCCGCCGAACTAAGTAAGCACAGAGAGAAATACATGGTTGAAACTCATGGTAGGTTTCCAGATCAAAAACAGGATTTTTACGAAGCAAACGAGCGTTTCAAGATAATTGCAACTTATAAGAAACCTCGCAAACCTAAAACTATTTCTGTGCCGACTTCAGGTGTTAAAATCAAAGATTATACAGAGTTTGCTGTTGTGAGTTTTATGGTAGATGGGAAAAAGCATAAGATTATGACTTATCGACCATCGCCTGTTTTGCCACTTTACAAAAACTTGGTATTTGTGCCTTTCAAAGACCCCACCGCTCCGCAAGAAACTTACGGTGGTGGCCGATATATGGATATGGATACAGAAGATTTTAAAGACGGAAATGTTATAATAGATTTCAATAAGGCTTACAATCCATATTGTGCTTTTTCAGACGGCTGGAACTGCCCGATTCCTCCAAAAGAAAATCACCTAAAAGTCAAAATAGAAGCTGGGGAAAAAGTGCCACTTAATGGGCATTGAATTTCCTTTAAACTTATTCAGCTGTCTATGATATATATTTGGCAATGTGTTTTTAAAAAAGCTTTCAAATAAAAATTCTTAAATTGCACCAAAATTTAGACCCAATAAAATGCCCGAAATTTCAGAAAATGTTTCTTTAAAACCTTACAACACATTCGGACTGGAAGCCAAAGCTAAATATTTTTCTGTTTTCAGGTCGGTGGAAGAATTGATAGAAATTCTGTCTGACCATAAATACAAGAATGAAAAAAAACTATTCTTGGGAGGCGGCAGCAACATTTTGCTGATGAACGATTATGATGGCTTAGTTTTAAGAAACGAAATTATAGGTATTGAAGTAGTTTCAGAGAATACAGAAAAGGTAGTTTTAAAAGCAGGCGGCGGTGAAAATTGGCATTCTTTTGTTTTAGAAACTATCGAAAGAAACTTATCTGGTATTGAAAATATGTCGCTAATACCTGGAACTGTGGGAGCAGCTCCTATGCAAAACATTGGAGCTTATGGTGTAGAAGTAAAGGATGTTTTTGTGGAGCTGGAAGCCTTGAACTTGTGGAATTTTGAAATCGAAGTTTTTGATAAAGACAAATGTAATTTTGGATACCGAGAAAGTTACTTTAAACACGAAGGCAAGGGTAAATATGTAATACTAAGTGTGAGTTTTGAACTTTCAAAAAAGCCAGTTTTTAATGTTTCTTACGGTGCCATAAGGGATACTTTAGACCAAATGGGCGTTAAAGAACTCTCCGTGAAGGCAATAAGCGATGCCGTGATAGCTATCAGGAAAAGTAAATTGCCAGACCCAGCAGAAATAGGCAATTCTGGTAGTTTTTTTAAAAACCCTGAGATAGAAAAGACGCTTTATGAAAGCGTAAAACAGCAATATCCAGCAATTCCTTGCTATCCAATTGACGAAAATACAGTAAAAGTACCAGCGGGGTGGTTAATAGAGCAAGCAGAATGGAAAGGTAAGCGTATTGGAGATATTGGAGTGCATACCAAGCAAGCATTGGTGTTGGTCAACTATGGTGGCGGCAAAGGGCAACAAATTGCTGATTTAGCTTATAAAATTCAAACATCAGTTTTTGATAAATTTGGCATAAAAATTACTCCAGAGGTTAATTTTATTTCTTAATTTTCAAAAAAAGCTCAATAAATAATTATTTTTGAAGATATAAACCTTAAAAACTCAATGCAAATAAGCCACGTAATTTCAGATTTGATATTAGCCGCTACTGGCCTTTATGTGTTCTTTGTGTATTTATCCAGACTAAATCTCACCAGTACCGTACTTTGGGAGTCCTTTGTACTTTCTGTAACAGCGGCCGCTATTTTTGGAGCCATTACTTTTGCTGGTTTTCCCGACGCCAACCCTATCTCATTGTTTTTTCAAAAGCTCGCTACCATCACAGGCGGTGTAGGATTGGTTGGAGCTACTTTTGCTTTGATTTCCGGAAAAGATTTAAATAAAATTTCTTGCTACTCACTTCTTACGCTGGGCTTTTTTTTGTTCGTACTTTCAGAAGGCTTTGGTATCAGTCAGGTAGGAGCTTGGGTGCCCATTGTGGCCATGAGTTTGGTTGTTGTTTTAGCCATTTTAGGATTTAGCATGGGAAAAAGTATAATTTCTGTTTGGCTTTTGGTTGGTGTAGCATTTTTTGCAATAGGTACATTCAGGGCTCAAATATTTGGTAAAGAAGATATCACCATTGATATTTTTCACTACTTAACTGCCGGTGGATTATTGAGTCTTGGAATGGCGAATTCTAAAAAATCTGCTTGATATTAGAAAAAAACCTTATACATTTGCAATGAAATCTCATAAAAGGGGTGCCTGAAAACAGCGGGCTGAGATCATACCCATTGAACCTGATGCGGCTAGTACCGACGAAGGGATTTGAAAGATTTTTTGATTTGATACCGGTTAAAATCTAAAATTTCTCAGAAATTTCAATAGTAAAATTAAGTTTAACAAGGTCATAAGACCCGAAGACAGCGTTTTGCTCCTTTATCTGCTTCGTAATAATTTTTCAAAAATTGTTATGAAAAAATTATCTTTTATTGGACTCTTTGTCCTCATTTCAAACACTAATTTACTTGGCCAAAGGGCTAAAGACTCTACAGATGTCAATACGCTCAACGAAGTAGTGGTAAACGCTACTAGGGCAAAAGAAACTTCTGGAATGGCCTTCTCGAATGTTTCGCAGAAAGAAATTAAGAAACAAAACTTAGGTCAGGATTTGCCATTTTTGCTCAACCAAATGCCCTCTGTGGTAGTAAGTTCTGATGCCGGTGCTGGTGTGGGTTACACAGGCATTCGAATTAGAGGAACCGACCCAACTCGAATCAATGTCACTTTAAATGGAATACCTTACAATGATTCAGAGTCGCAGGGGGTTTATTGGGTCAATATGCCAGATTTTGCTTCTTCTGTTCAAAGTATTCAGATTCAGCGAGGCGTAGGTACATCCACCAATGGAGCTGGTGCTTTTGGCGGAAGTATTAATGTAAACACTTTGCAGCTCAATCGCGATGCATTTGGCGAGATAAACACTTCTGCAGGTTCTTTCAATACATTGAAAACCAACTTTTTGGCTTCCACGGGGCTTTTAAACAATAAATTTGTTTTTGATGCCAGACTCTCAAAAATCGCTTCTGACGGTTTTGTGGACAGAGCTTCTTCCGACCTCAAATCTTATTTTTTGTCAGGGGGGTATTATATGAAAAACTCTTTCATAAGATTGAATGCTTTTTCTGGTCATGAAAAAACCTATCAGTCGTGGAATGGTATTCCTGAATCTTTAGCCAAAGGCAACGTTGCTGGTTTAGATGCTTTTATCGAAAGAAATTATTATGATGAAGCCTTCAAAAAGGATATGCTTTCGAGTGGAAGAAAATTTAATTTTTATAATTACGAAAATGAGGTGGATGACTACCAACAAAGTCATTTTCAGTTGATTACTTCGTGGCAATTAAACAAAAACTGGAGATTCAATCCAACTTTGCATTATACAAAGGGATTAGGTTTTTATGAACAATACAAAGCTGATGCGAAGTTTTCGGCTTATGGTTTGTCCAATATAAAAATTGGTGCAACTGAAATTAAAAGGACAGATTTGATCAGAAGAAAATGGTTGGATAATGATTTTTATGGTGCAGTTTGGTCGCTTGACTATGAAGGTGAAGGGAAATTGAAAGGGAATATTGGGGGTGGTTGGAATAAATACGACGGCGACCACTTTGGCGAGATAGTTTGGGCTAAATATGCTTCAGAAAGTAACATCAGATACCGATATTACTTCAATAATAGTTTGAAAACAGATGCAAATATTTATGGAAAACTATTTTATAAATTGAACGAGAAATTGGACATTTATGGAGACTTGCAAGTTAGAACAGTGAACTTTGGTATGAATGGCACAGCGGATGCTCTACAGCAATTGTCTTACAAGAATAACTATAGCTTCTTCAATCCGAAGTTTGGCTTGACTTATCAAATCACTAAAAACGCCTCCACTTATCTGAGCTATGCGAAAGGAACAAAAGAGCCAAGTAGACAAGATTTTGTAGACAATGCTCCAGCTGTGCCAAATGCCGAAAAGCTTCATGATTTTGAAGGGGGCATAAGAATGGGAGTGAGCAATTGGAAAGGAGAGGCGAATCTGTATTTTATGAACTACAAAGACCAATTGGTTTTGACGGGTAAGATAAACAATACTGGCGAAGCTATCAGAACCAATGTAGCCAAAAGCTACAGAGCTGGTATAGAATTACAAATTGCCGGAAAATTATCGGAAAAATTCTCGATAGCTGCCAATGCGACATTTAGTCAAAACAAAATCGCCGATTTTATAGAAGTGGTGCCAAGTTACGACGAAAGCCCTGAGCTTGTAAACAACATGAAAGACACCGACATTTCTTTTTCTCCAAACATCATAATGGGCGGTAGTTTAAATTTTCATCCAGTCAAAAGCCTTGAAATAAGTTTGTTGCCAAAGTACGTGAGTAGTCAGTTTTTGGATAACACTTCATCAAATGATAGGCAATTGGACGCATTCTTTGTAAATGATTTAAGAGTAGGCTTCACTCCTCAAATGAAAGCTTTTAAAGAGTTGAACTTTAGCTTAATGGTGAATAATATCCTTAATCATGAGTACGAATCTAACGGATATACTTACAGTTATCTGTACGGCGGAAGAATTACCGAGAACTTTGTGTTTCCGCAAGCAGGTATCAACTTTTTGGCAGGAATGAGACTAAGATTCTGATTTTTTATAGCTATGAATAACCGCACCCTCTTCTGATTTTATTGGATGGGGGTGTTTTTTTGATTTTATAATTAGAAGCGTAATATATAATAGCTCAGTATCAAAAATGAATGATTCTTTTCAGGTTCGATTATCGTCTGACCACTACATACAAGAAATCATACTTTTTCAACTCCTTCAAAACCCAATAAATCAATACTATCCGGTTCTAGGTTTGTTACTAAGGTATTTAATTTAGAAATAGGGCAGATTTGATATGCTTCTACAACTCCGATTTTCTCTTCCACTACGCAGCAAATTGTGCTTTTGGCAGAAGACATCATTTGTTGTTTCAGTATAGATTCTTCATAGTTTCTTAAGCTAAGGCCTTTGGTTTTATCAATACCATTTATACCCATAAAATAGAGATCAGCATAGAATCTTTTTAGCTGATTGCTCACTTCAGGTCCCATGGCTATTTGGTATCTTTTGTAATACCGGCCGCCAAGCAGTATAACTTCCACGTTTTCGTGATCGTTTAGTGCCATTGCCAATGGAGGCGAATTTGTTATTACTGTGAGTGTAAGATTTTTCGGTATTTGTTCGGCCAAAAAGAAGTTCGTGGTGCCGCCATCCAAGATAATTATCTGATTGTTCTTCAAAAATTTTAAGGCCTTTTTGATAACTATTTCTAGGTCGCCGCCTTTTTTTACGCCTTTGCGTTGGCCCGACAAGATATTTAGGTAGCTATTGGACACGACACCGCCATGAACTTTTTTCAGTAAACCTTTATCTTCTAGCTCAATAACATCACGACGGACACTGTCGTAAGAAACTGTAAGCATGTTGCTTAGGTCACCTAAGTTGATTTTTTTTGCCGTTTTTAAATGCTCCAATATGAGTTGTTGTCTTTCTTCTTTTAGCATTTTAGGGTTGCTTTTCTCAAAATAATGAACTGAATGGGGTAAAAATAGCAATTATTGAAAATATTTGCAAGTTTTTGCAAAATATTGCATATAATATTTGCACAATTAAAAAAACTTTGCATAAATTTGCATCACTCAAGTAAGAAAGAAATTTAATAGAACCTATGATGAATCAAAATGACCTTGGCTATGCTGGGGTCTTTTTTGTTTTAGGGGTATAAAAAAAGGAGGCTGATGAATCAACCTCCTTTAGAGCACTGCAAGAATTATTAATTTTAATTCCTAGACATCAATTTGTTAACCTGTAATTCTGAATTTGGAATTGGCCAGATATAATTAATCGAAGATGGTTCTACGCTACCTATTGATGCTTTAGCAGGAATTGTAGCCAACAATCTCATTAGATCATTGTTTCTTAATCCTTCGCCCAAAAACTCAATTCTTCTTTCCAACAAAATAGCATCTATTAATGCTTGTGGTGTAGCGAAACTTGCAGCTGAATACGTTTTTGAAGCATCCGAACGGCCTCTTACGGCATTTAGGAGGGCAATAGCTTCAGCATTTACGGTATTGCTTGTTCTCACTTTAGCTTCTGCAAGGCTTAGTAAAACCTCAGCATATCTAATAACAGGGGCTTTGTCCAAAAATGGGGACGGAGATGAGAATTTCATCCAATAAGTATCGGTAGCATCTGTCAATATAAAATCACGTCTTACGTCTTTTGGACCAAAAGCCGTAGTATCGGCTATGATTCCGGCTTTGTTTAAACCATATTCTCCATTACCACCTTTACTTGTTGGCATGTAGTAAAAGGCCACAGGGTTTTGTGTTCCTGGAGCATTTTGAGTACTAAATCCAAATGCAAAAATATTTTCGGCAGTCTCTTGAGGAAGAGCAAAAACAGACTTCACTGAAGCTTCCAATTTGTGGGCAATCCCACTTGTTGCTGAAAATGGAGCGGAGGTTTGGCCAACAATCTTAGCAGCTTCTGTTGCTACTTCTGCATATTTACCCATTGAAAGGTAAACTCTGGTTTTTAAAGCAATGGCAGCGTTTCTATGAGCTCTCGTTACCTTTGCTTCTGAGGCAGTGTAAGTCAATGGAAGGTTTGATTCAGCAAAGTTTAAATCTTCAAGAACTTGAGCATAAACTTCAGCAACTGTACTTCTTGCCAAATCATTGTTTTCTGAACTTTTTTCAGGTTTCAGTCGCATTGGCAAACCTGGCTTACTTCCATTTCCGTCGGTATAAGGTCTTGCATAATATTGTACCAAACTATAGTAAGCCAAGGCACGAAGAAATCTTGCCTCTCCTTTGTATTGGTTGGCTTTGGTACCAAAGTCAGCTGGAAAAGTGGGAAGTACAAACTTTGCGGTGTTGTCTTCCATTCCTTGAAGAAATACGTTTATTTGATTAATTGCGGCATAACCATTGTTCCACAAGTTGATAACATCGTTGGTTGATGTTTCAGTAAGGGTATGGTTCCAAACCTGCATACCAGTTACTGAGTTGCTGGTACGATTCAAAAAATCATTGGCTCGGATATCACCATAAACTTGGTATCTACCACCTAAAAAGGCACCGTTTTTCATGTATTGATACAAACCGTTGGCTTGTAACTCAATTCTTGCTGGGGTGTCGAATACTACTTGGTCAGAAAACAGTGTTTCTGGTATTGGATTCAAAAGATCATTTTGACAAGATACTAGAGCTCCTGAAATAGCCACTACTAGCGTAGCTTTTTTCAATATATTTTGATATTTTCTTTTCATTTTTAACATTTTTTAGAAGCCTACATTAAGTCCGATTGTATAAGTTCTAGCCTGGCCAACAGAGTTTCTGTCAATACCCATACCAGTGTTGCTTTGCCCATTTGATGAGATTTCTGGATCAATGCCGGTGTATTTGGTAAGAAGAAGAGCGTTTTGAACCTGACCATAAAGTCTCAAGTTAGACACTTTAATTTTATTCAAAAGACTTTTGTTGAATGCGTAACCAAGGGCAATATTTCTGATTCTAAGAAAATCGCCTTTTTCTACGTTTTCAGAGATTACCAATGCTGAACCATTAGATACGTTGTCGCCGTAAACAATACGCGGCACTGTGCCTTCTTTGTTAGTCGGAGTCCATCTGTTCAAAATGTCAGTATGGTTGTTCCAGAATCTTTGATCTCTCAAGCCAGCTTTGGTACCGTTATAGATGTAGTTACCACCTGAGAATTGCGTAAAGATGCCCAAATCAAAAGCTTTGTATGTAAAATTATTGTCTAAACCACCGTACCATTTTGGAAGTACTGGACCATAAAACTCACCATCGGCCAATTGACTTGGAGCTGTTACAGTTTTTCCCTCTAACGTAGTCCATCCAGTACCTAAGTGGTCGTACTGTACAATAGTACCATCTTTTTTCTTAGCTAATCTTCTTCCATTTTCAGGATTTACACCCAAAGTAGGAACAGCAAGGATTTCGCCCACTGATCTACCAACGGTTGTGTAATTAGAAGTCTCCAAGCCTGAAGTGGCAGTACCAATACGCTCGCCTTCGCTACCTGTAAGTGCCAATACTTCGTTTTTCTGAGTGGTAATATTACCCGTTATTTTCCAAGTGAAGTCTTTCTTAGCGATGGCACTGTAAGTTAAACTAAGTTCAACGCCTGTGTTTTGCATAGATCCTACGTTAGCCAATATAGAGTTTCCAGGAATACCTTTTGAAGGAGACTGAGGAACACTCATTATCAAACCGTCCACCAGATTTTTGTAATATGCAAACTCTCCAGTGAGTTTGTCATCCAATGCTCCGAAAGTGAAGCCAACATCAGTTTTCTTAGAAGTCTCCCAACTTAATGCCGTGTTACCCGCTCCACTATAGTAAAGCGTGGCAGCGTTTATATTAAGACCTGATGAGTAAGACTGAAGAGAAGCAAAATCGCCAACACCTTGGCTATTGCCCACCTCTCCGTAGCTACCAGTAACCTTGAAGAAGTTGATTTTGCTCAACAAAGGACTGTTTTTCCAGAAAGCTTCCTCAGATACTATGTAGCCCAATGAAAGACCGTAGAAATTACCCCATTTCTGAGCCCATGCAGAGTATCCGTCTCTACGAAAGTTTACCGAAGCAAAGTATTTTCTGCCGAAATTATAGTTGAATCTGCTGAAATAAGACAATAAATAGTTTTCTCCTTGGCCGTTACCGTCTGGAACGATGTTGGTAAAGTTACCTTGGAAAGTAGTAAAGAATGCATCTGCCAAGATGGTTCTATTAGCTCCCCATCTGTCAAAAGTACTGTGCTGCTGCTCACCACCCACCAATAGTGATAAGTTATGATTATCAGCAAGAGTTATGTCGTATTGGGCAGTATTTTGCCAGTTCCAACGCTTGTTGGTTCTGTAGTAATTACTTGCTGAACCTGTACTTGAGAATCCGTCACCAGCTATACCAGCATAGAAAATTTGATCTTCAAGAGACATATTATTCAAACCAAACTGTGTTCTTAGGTTTAAACCTTTCAAAAGATTTAAGTTAGCAAATACACTACCTTGTACTTCGTTACCTTCCGATGAAAATCTATTCAAGTCCAAGATTGGAGCAGGGTTGTAGTATCCAGTCACTAACTGCCCACCAGTGGCAGGGTTGAGGTTAGCTCCTGGTCCGATACCCGCACCAGCGAGGTTGTAAGAGCCGTCAGCCAATAAAGCTGGCACGTTTGGAGGTAATACCAACGGCAAACGACCTAAACCAGCAATGGAGAATCCTGAACCAAACGAACCTGAGTTCGGGGCTGAGTTGAAGTTATTTGAATATCCAAAAGTTACACCAACTGTGAAGTTTTTAAACACTTTATGATCAACATTGATTCTTGCATTTGTTCTAGAGAAATCGTTGTTTACCAACATACCTTTCTGCTTGGTATTACCTAAAGAGAAATAGTAAGAAGTCTTATCTGTCCCGCCAGAGAAGCTCATAGCGTTGTTGTAAGAGAAACCAGTTCTGTAAACATAGTCATACCAATCTGTGTCAACTGTTTCGCCATTAATACTCATTGGCTTAAAGCCTTCAACGTTCGTACCTGCTTTTCCTGTTCTGATAAGCGTGTTTTCGTTAAGATTTTTAACTCCTTCGTTTTTAATGGTCATATACTCATCAGCATTCAGAACATCAATAAGTCTGAAAGGCTGTGTGACACCTACCCAAGAGTCAAAATTGAACTTGCTTTTACCTGAAGAACCTCTCTTGGTAGTAATCAAAATAACACCACCACTTGCTCTAGAGCCATAGATAGCACTCGCAGAGGCATCTTTAAGAACCTCAATACTCTGAATATCTTCTGGGTTGATATTACTCAAAGGGTTGTTAGAAGCCTGGCTCGCACCGTTGTTTCCAGTAAATGCAGGAATTCCGTCGATCACTATCAATGGATACGAACTCATATTGATAGAGTTTACTCCACGGATAAAGATAACTGGGGGGTTGTTCAATACACCATTTGGAGTAGTGATGTTAACACCCGCCGCTCTACCTTGAAGAGCCTGGTCGAAACTCTGAACTGGAGCTTTGGCAATTGATTTACCTGCGATAGTAGAAATAGACCCAGTTAAATCCTTTCTTGATTGTGTACCGTAACCAATTACAACCAATTGTTCCAGTTGGTTGTCGTCGTTTTGCAAGGCAACATCAATCATGCTTTTGGCACCTACTAATACTTCCTGCTGTTGCATTCCAATAAACGTAAATACAAGCGTTTGATTAGAAGCTACTTCAATGGAATAAGCACCATTGTAGTCAGTTTGAGTACCTTTGGTAGTACCCTTCACTAGTACAGACACTCCTGGTAGTCCTGAGCCATCGTCAGCAGAAGTGACTTTTCCTGTTACTTTACTGGTTTGGGCAAAGGATGCATTTAACCCAACCAAAAACAACAGCCCCAAAATAAGTTGGAGAGTTTTCTTCATAATAGAATTATTTAATAGTTTGTTAATAATAAAAACACTGCAAAGTAAAATTCACAGCTTTTGACATCCAAGTTAAATTTTAAAATCTCGGAAAGTGTGTAGACGAAATCCGATAACTTCTCGAAATTTTAATCTGATTTTAATATAAAATGCAATTTTTCGAGTTAAAACTTTGAAAGGGATAACCATTTTTCTTTGGTTTATGGATGATTATAATTTTAAAAAAACAGCTTTCTGTAATTTTAGGTATCAAAACTTTGGAAGAGATTGTTGTTTTCAATTCTTTTAAACTACCAAATCGGCATTTTTTTTTACCCAAAAATCTAAGTTAATTTCGTCTAGAATTCCATAAAAAGTTCTTCAGTTCGGAGCAATTCAGGCTAATGATTATTCAAGGAAAATCATTTGCCTAACAGAAGTGACCTCAATATAGAGTAGATTCTGATTTTTGGATTGTAAGAAATACAAAACCTCTTTACAAAAGCATCACAAAACCTCTTTTAGTGACTAAAGGAAACTTTTTTTGAATTATATTGCATTTCTAACGGCAAACTATGACTCAAAAAACATCAAATCAATTACTAAAACTTCTGGGTGTGGGTTTCGGAATAGCCGTGACCATTGGCGGCACCATAGGAACAGGAATCTTGAGAAAACCGGGAGCTATAGCTGCACAAATAGGCGACCCCACCATTATTATGCTCATCTGGATATTGGTCAGTATTTACGCATTTCTTGGGGTTTTGTGTGCTATTGAGCTTGGAGTTTCGCTTCCACAGGCGGGATCATGGTATGTTTATGCCCGACGAGCATTTGGCAATTATTTCGGATTTATAACGGGCCTTACGAGCTGGCTGGGCACGGTGGCGGCCTTGGGTTTTGGAGCTTACACCATGAGCGAGTACATCATTCTGCTGCTGCCAAGTATTGGAAACTACATACAATTGATAGCCATCAGCATATTAATAATCTTGACTTCTTTTCACTTTCTGGGTACTTGGGCAGGTGGAAAATCGCAAGAAATACTTTCGTTTCTGAAAGCCATTGGCTTACTAGTTTTTGTTGTTCTGTGCTTTGTTTATGGAAAAGACGTAGATTATTCGCTTTTGAAGGCCACAGCAGAAAAGACTCAAAAGCCTGCATTGCTTTTTGGAATAATAGCCGCCTTGCAATCAATATTTTACACTTTTGATGGTTGGCACACGGCCTCTTATTTTTCTGAAGAAAACGCAGATCCAGCCAAAAGCTTACCAAAATCAATGATTTTAGGTGTTCTGATGGTGATTTTGATTTATCTTTTGGTAAACGCTGCCATACTCTATGTAATACCGATCGAACTTTTGGCAAATTCTAAACTCGCCGCTGCTGATGCGGTTTTGCTTATTTTCGGCGAGAAATCTGCCAAAACCGTTACTTTCTTCCTTATGCTCTCCATACTTGGCATGCTCAATGCTCAGACCATGTTTGCACCAAGGGTAATTTTCTCTATGAGTCGAGATGGACTTTTCCATAAAGCGGTACAAAAGGTGAACAAAGCCGGTACGCCTTCAGTGGCTATGCCCATTACGAGCATAGGATCTATTCTGTTAATTATTTCTGGCAAAGAGATTTGCGGAGTACTCTCCGACATAGCCACTTTTTTCTTTGTAATGAGCTATGCCGCAGGGTTTGCTTCATTAATAAAACTTCGTAAAACAGAGCCCAATTTGGCTAGGCCTTTCAAAGTTCCGGGTTTTCCGTTTGTTCCATATTTTTTGTTGGTTTGTTCCATATTATTTTTGGTAGGAGCTGTTTTGCAGGATTTAAAGAGTAGTCAGTTCGCACTTATCTTTTTAGTTTTGAGCTATCCTTTGTACAAATTACAAATCAGAAGAGTTAAAAATTAAGTTTTTTTGACTGACTATTAACAAAATAAGCCATAGCTTTGTTTCTTATATGTACTCTTGAATCTAAAATACTTATTGATGCCCTTTAAATCCTATCTAGAAGCCATAAACAAAGAATTTGAGAATTATTCTTATGGAGAAAATCCAATTGAACTGTATCAGCCTATAGCATACATAATGTCGTTGGGTGGCAAAAGACTGCGGCCTTTACTTACACTTATGTCGGCCAATATGTGGCTTTATAACTGGCAAAAAGCCATTAAACCAGCTATGGCAGTTGAGGTTTTTCATAATTTCACACTGATGCACGACGACATCATGGATCAGGCTCCCTTGAGAAGAGGCCAGCAGACCGTTCATGAAAAATGGAACACAAACACCGCTATTTTGTCGGGAGATGTAATGCTCGTGGCAGCTTATGATTTACTTCTACAAGTTGAAGACAGACATTTTAAACAGGTTGTTCGTCGTTTCAACAAAACCGCCGCCGAAGTATGTGAAGGACAGCAACTCGACATGGTTTTTGCCACCAAGAAAGACGTCAAAAAAGAGGACTACATCGAAATGATTCGTTTGAAAACGTCGGTTCTGTTGGGTTTTGCTATGGAATTGGGTGGAATAGTGGCAGATGCCGATGATGAGTCTGTAAATTTGTTAAACGAAATAGGCGTAAACTTGGGCCTTGGTTTTCAGCTGAATGACGATATCCTAGATGTATATGCCGATCCAGAGAAGTTCGGGAAGCAAGTTGGTGGAGATATTATAGAAAACAAAAAGACGTGGTTGTTGCTTGATGCCATAGAAAAATCGGCAGGAACAGATGAGGCAAAAACGTTGGAAGCCTGGTTGAAAAAGAAAAAATTTGATGCTAACGAAAAAGTAGAAGCCATAAAAGCCGTTTATGACAAACTAGAAATACGAGCAGAGGCAGAAGCAGAGGCAAAGAAATATTTTACAAAAGCCACTGCCGCCCTTGATAAACTATCGGTAAGTGAGGACAAAAAACAAGTTTTGAGATCATTTGCGGAGCAATTAGAAAACAGAGAAAATTAAAATCATGAGTTTAAGCGTAATAATAATCATAATAACGGTAGGTATCAGTTTCATGGCATTTAGAGATGGCGGTTTGATGAACAAACTCATTCATAATCCATATTCGGTAAGCCACAGAAAAGAATATTACAGAGTACTCACCTGCGGATTTATTCATGCAGATTACATGCATTTATTGTTGAATATGTATGCCTTGTATCTATTTGGAGGTGCGGTAGAGAGTTATTTTGAATATCTGTTTGGAGGAAATACCCACTTATATTTTATGCTGTTGTATTTATTGGGTATTATCGTTTCCAATATTCCTGATATGATAAAATACAAAAATATGGCCTTTTACAACTCATTGGGTGCCTCGGGTGGAGTGAGTTCTATTGTTTTTGCCAGCATTATTTTATCGCCAATGACCAAACTGATGATGTTTCCTATACCCATACCTATGCCAGCATACATTTTTGCAGTAATCTATGTGGCTTATTCCATTTATATGGACAGACGTCAAGGTGACAATGTCAACCACATGGCTCACCTTTGGGGAGGTCTTTGGGGAGTGGTTTTTATGATGGTGGTTTATCCTGACGCTATCAAAGGCTTTTTTAACCAAATATTGGGCTCGTTCTGAAAAAAACAATAAGCATATTTTTTCAGCCCTACCCGCAAAGGGAAAGGACTAAGCTTCAAGCGGCACTTCATTCACTTGGAGAAGGCGTGTTTTTGTATTTGTTCTTCGTTTTTTTTCAGCCATTTGATATTTCAGAATGGTCTGACCCAAACAAATTCTTAAAATTGATTGGCTTCGCCTTGATTACCTCCATCTCAACCTATTTTCACAGGCAGGCTATTCCTTCGCTCTTTCCGAAGTTTCATGAGGAAAAAAACTGGGTAATCTGGAAAGAAATACTAGGCGTTTTGATATTGTTGCTCATCATAACCACGGGCAATGTTGCTTACGGATCGGCCATTTTTAAATGGGAGTTTTCATTAAGCAACTGGCTCACTTTCTTTGGCTGGGTATTAGGTATTGGAATATTTCCGACAGTTTTCTGGGTTCTTGCAGACTATATCTATCAGCTGAAAAAGTATTCAAAACCTGTTGTAATTAAAGATATTAAGGACGAAATGGCCGAAGAAAAACTAAAGCTTGTAGCCGAAAACGAAAAAGATTTTGTAGAGTTAAGAAACAAGGAGTTATTGTACATAGAGTCTTCAGATAACTATTCTTCGATTGTTTATTTAAAAGATCAAAACATTGAAAAAACACTTTTGAGAAGTAGTCTGACGAGAATCGAATCGCAAATTGCAGATGAGAACATTGTCAGAACCCACCGCTCATTTATAGTCAATCTTGATCATGTAATCAAAGTCAGCGGCAATGCCCAGGGTTACAAACTGCATTTAAAATTCACAGATTTTCTAGTTCCTGTAGCTCGGAAGTTTTCTTTTTTGATAGAAAAACTCAGGTAGTCTTATTCTACAAACACCAACGCAATACTATCTTGGCCCAGTGATTCAAAGTCGAGACTGTCCACCGAAACAAAACTTGCACTGTCTCTGTTGTGAAGGAGCATACCGTTGGCTTCAAATGAGCCATGGATTACAAAGAAATAAGCTTTTCTATTTTCTTCAAAATTGATCAAAAACTCTTTCCTGGTAGAGAATTTGCCCAAATATATTTTTTGAGGAAGAGATATTTCTAGTTCAACGAGATTATTTAGTTCGCCATCTAAATTGAAACGCCCGGTTGTGCTATTATTTTCTTCTAAAGAGGCAAAACAAAGTTCTATAAAGTTGATGTGTTCTGTTTCATAAGGATTTTGAAGCACGAGAGAATGCTCTTCTTTACTGTTATGACAATAAAATTGACCGGGTTCTACAAAGACACTCTTTTCGTTTTGTATTATTTCCAAACCACCAACCATTGGTATAAAAATGGTGCTGCTACTGGAGGCTTGGACAATCTCCATTTTCTTTTGAGGTGCAATGGTGACATCTCTAAAAAGCTTGAGTTGCTGTAATAAATCTGACTTGTCAATTTCGGCAATGGCAGACGGGATGCTGCTAAGAACTCTGTAATCCTCAGTTTGAGTTATTTCCCTACTTTCGGCCCAGTGAATAATGCTAGGCTTATTTTTCATATATTTATTTTTTACAGATAGGTTGTAAGGGAATAATAATTGCTTAGCCTTTCTAAAGCTTACGGATTCAAAATGGTGGTAATCATTAAATTATTCTGCAATTTCACCATGAGAGTCTCTGTTTTTTCCTCTGTGTTGGAGTCAGGCAAACCCAGCCAAAGTGTATCTGCAATGGATTCAATATAAAGAAGTGGAGTAGATTCAAAGTCTAGTTGAACAACAAAATCGTCCTTTTTATTGAAATTGGCATTGAGAATCTTGAAATCATATTTTAGAAATGGAACTGACCTTTTGCCCAAGGTATCTGCTATGTCAGGGAAAAAATTATTTAACCGCTGAATAAGACCCAAACAGCCTAAACTAGTAAGATAGTGAAGTTTTTGAGCTTCTGGTTTGACCAAAATTAAGTCTTTGAAGATCGGATATTGAATATCACTGTCGTAAAATTGAGCTTTCATACAATATTCAAGAAACGCTGCTTCCCAAACTTGTCTTTCCCAGTTCTTGGTACTGGTTTTATCAATAATCTTTTTGTAGTGTAGGGTAATTTTCTTCATACTGGGATATTATAATAAATGGCGAACTACTTGTCGCCATTTATGGTTTATAATCAAGCACTTACCACAATATTATGCGTAAGCATATAGCCGTCAGCTATACTTCCGGTGAGTGTCCCCAATTCATTTGCAAATCCATCGCCAAAGACATTGTCACTGGCATTAGTGGTGTCTTGTTTTCCATGGCTTTTATAATCCGTGGCAGTGGTGTACACCGTGTCGCAAATTGCTTTATCGAAGGCAATTTGTGTCACCAAAAGCGACTTGCCGCTGGCATTGTATACATGTACGTGAATATGAGGAGCCCTTCCCGAGTACCAACCCGGAAATATGGATGTAAAAGTAACCAAGCCGTTGGCATCTGTGGTTTGTCTGCCCCGAAGCCAGTGAGCCGAAGTCCAGTTGGCAGCCTGCATACCAGTACCACCATATTCTGAGTATTCGCCCTTGGCGTCGCAATGCCAGATATCCACAATGGTATTGGCCAAGGCCGCACAGCTATTATTTTTGTTTTTGATGTTTATTTTTACCGTAAGTTTTACACCTGGTCTATCTCCTGTAATATCCATTTTCACCAAAGAGGCTGGGTCTTTGATTGGGAATGGCCCCGCAGTTTCGCTGTTGGTTACCGAGCAGTCGCTGGCTGTGCTGCCATTTGTAGTACCCGTGCTTGTGGTAGTGTCTGTAGCTGCCACTTCGGTTTTTTCGCATGCCATTACAATGGGCAATGCCGTAAACAATCCGAGACTTATCAAACCTTTTTTTAGAAATTCCTTGCGTTCCATTCAGTTTAGAATTTAAAATTATACTGTAATTATTCTGAGATATATAGCTTTACGAAAATTCATAGATAAATGTTGTCTCTGACATTCCAAATTAAACACCATTTGCAAAAAAACTTAATTTGTCAAACATCCCAAAACGCCTTCAAATAACCCAAAAACTTGCTTTTTACCCCTAGCATTTGACCGTTGACCCTTTAATTTTTGATTATTCAAAACGTCCTATACTTTTGAGCATTAAACAAAAACAAGATGTTAAAGGCAATTTTCCAATCGGCATTATTTCTACATGTATTGGCAGGTATTCTGGCACTGGCTTCGGGATTGGTGGCCATGGCTTACGGAAAAAAAGGCGGAAAAGTACATAATGCCTCAGGTCTGGTATTTTATTGGGCTATGTTTTTTATTTTCATTACTACTTTATTGTTTTTTGTACTATATCCCGAAAAACTAAGATACCAGTTTTTCTTAACCATTGGTATAGTTAGTTTTTACCCCAACTGGTCAGGAAAACGAATGTTGAGCATGAAAAAAGGACTTCAGCCAACATGGTACGACAAACTCGCCGCCTTTGCTATTGGTATTTCTGGCTTGGTTATGCTGGCTTATGGTGCATACGGCGTACTTGATTCAGAAAAATTTGGGGGTTTGCAATATCTATTCTTAGTGTTTGGAGTGGTAAGCTTGTTGAATTCTTACGGAGATTTAAAATACTACCTCAACTTTAAAACTGCTCAAAAAATGCATTGGCTTTTTGCTCATGGTGGCAAAATGATGGGTGCATACTCTGCCGCAATTACCGCCTTTTGTGTTAATATTGTGCCACGTTATTTGCCAGAAAACTTCCCTTTCTATGGCTACTTAATTACTTGGATTGCTCCAGGTATTATACTTGCCGTTGTTTCAAATAGAATTTTAAATAAGTATAAAGCAAAATTCAAAATGGTGTAAAATAATTGTATTATTTTACAAAAATATATAAACATTATTAGAAAATATTTTTACTTTTGTGTGAAAATACGTTCAGATGAAATCAAAAATATTGGTCTTGATAGCGATTATTACACAAAGCTGCATAAGTACAAGGCCGTTTGTGGTGAATACTTATACTGACCAGAGTTATGAATTTAAGAAAATCACCTATACTTTGGTAAAAGACGAAAAAAGCAACCCAGAAATTTGGAGTGCTATGGAGCATAGCCTTAACAAAAAAGGGTATTTCCAGGACGATGTAAATTTCGATTTGGCGGTTTTTTACAAGATATATAATGAAAAAACCAAGCTTATTGATATGGATTTTGTGAGTAGCGGCAATGTGTTGTCCAAAAAGCATACAGCTGGCAAAAGCCTGATGATTCAAATAATGGATAATAAGACCAAAGAAATTTTTTATAGAGGAACTTGTAGCAGATTGCCAAATACGCTATCAAAAAGCCAATTAAAGGCCATTGTAGGTCAGGTACTTAGAAATCTTGACGAGGTTTCTAACAGTCAATTTTCGTTTAGGAAGTAGATTACTCCACCATCGAAACCCATTCTTTAAGAATCTGCTGAAACGCTTTTTTCTTTTCCAAAAAATCAGATACGCTATAAAACTTAATGAGTCTTCTGCCGTCGGGGTAGTTACCTTCTAAAAGATTATCAATGTCTGTCAGTTTTGCTCCAGAAGGTAGAACAGCCAGAATATGATCCTTTTGCCTGGTGTTAAAGACTAACATATCTCTTTTGTATTCCTTGGGGTCATAAGGTTTCATTTCGCCCTTGTAAAAATAGGCAGGAACATTCCATTTGATAAATTCATCAATCTGTTCGTCGGTCTCCAAGATAGCTTTTCTTATCAATTCGCACAATTCTGCGTCCTCGGGCTTCATTTCTGAAATATACTTCGTAACCGATTCAGAGTCATTTTTATAGATATTTTTTGCCATTTTTAAAGGTTTATTTAAGGTTATTTTACAATTTCTATAGCAGGCGGAGCCCATTCTCCTGAATAAACCAATTCGCCAGGAGCAAAAACTTTAAGTACCAATTCGAAATTTTGTGAAGGTGTGGGCACCCAATTGGTTTCAAATCCTTTCGGCGGCTCAGCTTGTAAGTAAATGGTGAGCGAACCATCCTTATTATATTTTAGGCCTTTACTTTTGTTCCCAATACCATATTTTCCTTTCGGGTTTTCAAAAACCTGCTTGTCCGATTGGAGCACATTTAACGTCCAAAAAGCTTTGGTTTGAGGCAGCTGAGTCTTTTTCAAAGTTAGTTTGTATTTTTTATTTCCTTCTAACTTTTCCTTGTTTATGTCTATGGAGGTTTTGTATTTCATGGTCTCTTCAGAGGCCGTCTGATTGAAACCATTAAACGCCGAAGCCGCACTTTTTGTGTATTTGTTGCCCCATTTCCCTTCGCCAACATTATACGACCAGCCGTTTTTGTTGTAATCTTCCTGTCTGGGAGCCTCCGTTTTTAACAGCTCCGTGGCATCCGCAAATCCCTGCTTTATACCTTTTTGTTTTTTGTTGCTTACTTTGGCATCCTCGAAATCCTTTCCAACGAATATGCCCAAGTCCTCAAAATCCAGTACATATTTTTTTTGATATTCTTGAAGTTGATTTTCCTTCAAAATCTGACTCATAAACGCAAAGTATGACTTCCAGTCCATCGCTAGGGCTAGTTCTGCAGGGTTTCCAGTGGTTTTGAGTTTAGGAAATGTATGGCGTTCTGTCCAAGTTTTTTTACTTTCGTTTTTGTCAATTTCAGTAATCTTTATGCTTTCCAAAAGTTTTTTTGACTCGATCATTTCCAGTTTATCCAAAACCGAAACTTTGCCTTCTACCCAAGCTAGGTTCGTAGGAGATTTTATGATTTTCTTAATTCCTTTCGGTATTTCACCTTTCCAGTCGGGTCCTACTATCAGAATCGCCTTCTCCTTGCTGATGTTCTTTATTGAACCAAAAACCTCAAAAATACTGCTGTAGGCATCTGTAAAAGTTAAAGAGTAATATTTTAAGTTATTCAAAGGCAGGGTGATAAGCAAAGGGCTTTCTTTAAGATCCAGAAATGCCTTTGAGTAAATGATGTCTTCGTTTGAAATGGTCTTTTGCTTTATGTTTGACGATATTATCGCAAAATTATTAAACTTGGCTCTTTCGGGATTCTGCACGAATTCGTCAATAGTGAGCGACAATGTAACCAAAGGAAAACCCCAGACGTAAGCATTGTAAGCCGACTTGTAAGCTTCTAATTCGTTTTTATTAGTTATTTGTGCATATCCAGAAACATAAATTGTGATTAGGATTAAAAATAGGCTTGACGTTTTGGTCATATAGTATTTTCGGTTTTTGATACAAATATATAGATATCCTCAAACAAAATATCTTGTGTAAACGAAATCAGAATTTGTTTTTTGTGTACAGACCAAAAAATGGCTGTGTAATCTATTGTATTTGGAATACAATGGTATTTTATAAAGAAAAAATATGTTATTTTCGCACATCAACAACAAAACATTTATGGAACCAATCATAGAATATTTTAAAACAATTCCCTCGCTACACAGGTCATTATTATTAGTTGGAGGTATAACTTTTTTCTGGATTTGGGAGTCGGCATTACCACTTTTCAATTTTAAATATCAAAAAGTAAAACATGCCGGTATAAATATTTTCTTTACGGTTACTAGTGTCCTAATTAATTTTTCTTTGGCTTTAGTATTGTTAAAATCCTCAGATTGGGCTGTTGCAAATGATTTTGGAATAATAAATTGGCTGCCCCAAATGCCGCTTTGGTTGTATGCCATTTTGGGTTTAATGGTTTTAGACTTGATTGGGGCGTATTTTATTCACTGGCTTGAGCATCAAGTAAAATGGATGTGGATGTTTCACCTGATTCACCACTCCGACTTACACGTTGACACCACCACCGCCAATCGTCATCACCCTGGCGAAAGCGTGTTTAGGTTTATTTTTACCACCATTGCAGTTGTCATTACTGGAGCTCCCATGTGGATGGTCTTTTTGTATCAATCGTTGTCTGTGGTTTTGTCGCAGTTTAATCATGCCAATATTACTTTGCCCACCTGGCTCGACAAAACCCTTAGCTATATAATTGTTAGCCCAAACATGCACCACATACACCATCATTACACACAGCCGTATACCGACAGCAACTATGGAAACATTTTTTCGGTTTGGGACAGACTCTTGGGTACTTACAGGTTTATGGAGCAAAAAGATATAATCTATGGTATAGATACCTACATGGAACCCAAAGAAAATGAGCATCTTACGCCCTTGTTAAAGATTCCTTTCGAGAGTTATAGACCGCCAATTGGTGCAAAGTTTGACAAATTAGAGAAGTGAAAACTTCTTAAAAAAACAATGGACAATTTTTTCTCAAAGTCCGATGTTTTTAAACGGTGAATTCGCTCTTTCAACTGAATCTAATTCTTCTAACTGACTTTATACGTGGGTTTGGTCTTTTTTGTTTAAAAAAAAGCAGGCCAAAATCATGCAATAAATCATAATTTCTGAAAGTATAAATCATTCTTTTTTTTTGATGTTTTTATGACATTTATATCCAAAAGAGATTCAAAAATGTCCTAAATAAAAATATCATGAAAAAGATTTTGGTTCCTACTGATTTAAGCGAAATTGCCAACAAAGCTTTGGATGTCGCTGTAGAAATTGCTAAAAAAATAAACGCAAAAATTGAACTTCTAAACGTGAAAGTCTATCCTACTGCTAATGTAGGTGCATACTATTCGCTATATGGTGCCTCTGGTGTGTCTATAGATGACGCTTGGGAGGATATTTTGAAAGCTGCCAAGAAAGAAATGAAGGAACTCATTTCAAGGTACTCGGGGGTGCAAATAAAGCCATTAATTGAAGAAACGAGTGAACATTTTGTAGAGTCCGTTTTAGAACACAAGGCAGATTTGATAGTGATGGGTTCAAATGGTGCCGAAGGCTTTAAGGAGTTCTTTAGTGGCTCAAATAGCGAGGAAGTTGTGCGAATGGCCTCATGCCCAGTGTTGGTAGTAAAGGATTCTCAGGATGTTTTTGAACCTAGAAAAGTAGTTGTGGCTGTAGATTTTATACATGAAGAATTTATAAAAAAAGCAATAGATAGTCTTCCCTTAAAAAAAGCGGAGTTTCACTTTTTACATGTCGATGATGGTAACAGAAAAGTTGATTACTTGGAGGCCGAGGCTAAAATGCACAAACTTGCAAAGAAACTGGGACTTGCAAACTGCAAATTTGAGATATTTAATGCCAACACAGTCGAATACGGCATACAAGAATATGCCGAAACTGAACAAGCAGATCTAATAGTGATGTACACGCACGGCAGAACAGGGATTGCTCACTTCTTTAAAGGAAGCATTGCAGAATCGGTAGTAAATCATGCCAAAACCTCGGTTTTTACTTATGTTGAAAATTAATTTTTGAAGATTACCATAGTATTTGGATGTGAATCTTCTCTGATGATTCACATTTTTCCTTTTTTAGAAAAGATTTTTTATCAAAAAAAGAGAATCGTCTAATTGTATGATGGAATAATGTAATTTTGTGTAATTGTTGAATCAAATACCATCAAACGAAGACCATTTTGAAAACCATCATAGCAGCTACAGGTACTCAAATGCCTGAGCGAAGAATACCGAACTCTTATTTTTTAGATAGAAATTTCCTTAACGAAGATGGCTTACCAATGCCCAAGTCTACCGAGGAGATGGTTGCCAAACTCGAACAAATTACCGGGATAAAAGAGCGAGGATATATTTCAGAAAAGGGAGATTCGGTGCCTTTGATGGTGGCTGCATGCGAAAACGCCCTTTCAGAGTGGGGGAAAGACAGAAATCTCATTGATGGCATCATAGTGGCACACAATGCTGGCAACATGCTTGAGGGTAGAGATGGCTTTCATACTGTACCCAATTTGGCTGCTCTTCTGAAAAATAGACTGACTATTGCCAATCATGAATGTTTTGCCTACGATATGCTTTTCGGCTGTCCAGGTTGGTTGCAGGGAATAATACAAGCCCACCAAACCATACAAATGGGCGATGCAAAAAATGTGTTGGTTGTAGGCTTGGAAGTCGCTTCCCGATTGATGGATCCGCATGATTTGGACTCGATGATTTTGGCTGATGGGTGCGGGGCAACTATAGTAACAAGCAGTGCCGAAGACGACAAAACGGGCATAATTTCATACGCCACTTATTCTCATGCACAGGAGGATATTTCGTGCATTTATTTGGCAAAATCTTACAACAAAGAGCTCAAAGCACCGACACTTTTCAAAATGAACGGAAAAGATGTGTACAAATATGCCACAGTATGGGTGCCAAAAGTAATCAAAGCTGCATTAGACAAAGCCGGATTGACTGCCTCTGATGTGGACATGTTTTTGTTTCACCAGGCCAATGGCAAAATGCTCCATGCATTTGCCAATAATTTAGCACAGATGTATGGTTTAGAGGGACTTTCTTTCGAAGGGAAAATACCCACCACCATCGAGTTTACTGGCAATACTTCGGTAGCAACCATTCCTACCATGTTAGATCTGATTAGAAAGCATGATTTGGGTAATTACGAAATTACCTCAGGAATGAAGGTGGTTTTTGCCTCAGTAGGAGCGGGGATGCATTGCAATGCCATGGTTTATCAGTTTTAATTTATGCTATTCAAACCGCCTTTTTTACAAATAAACGGACACCTACAAACCATTTATCCGAGTCTGTTTCGGAAAATTCCTGTGCCTTATGTGCGGGAAAGGATTTCGCTTCCAGATGGCGATTTTTTGGATTTAGATTGGGTAAAAACTGGTAGTGAAAAGCTCATGATAGCTACGCATGGCCTTGAGGGTGACTCCACAAGGCATTATGTCACTGGAATGGTTGAGAAGTTTTGCAAGAATGGTTTTGACGGACTCGGCTGGAATTCAAGGAGTTGTAGTGGGGAAATTAATAAACTACCACGGTTTTATCACCACGGCGATGCTGGAGATCTCAAGCTTGTGGTAGAATATGCCATTTCTTTGGGTTATAAAGAAATATTTCTAGCAGGCTTCAGTATGGGCGGGAGCCTGACATTGAGGTTGTTAGGCGAATACGCTCACAGTGTGCCATCGCAAATATTAGGTGCGGTTGTTGCATCAGTCCCTTTAGATCTACCGACATCTGTCGCCGAACTGGACAAACCAGGAAAACGTTTTTATATGAATCGTTTCTTGAAAAAACTAGGGAAAAAGTTGGAACAGAAATCTCGGATGTTTCCTGATAATAGACTTCTTAATATTGATAATTACTGGAAAGATGTCAAAAATTTTGAAATCTTTGACAACCGATACACCGCTCCATTACATGGATATAAAAACGCTCAGGATTTTTACAAAAAAGCTTCTGCCAAACCTCTTTTAAAAGACATTTGTATCCCCACTCTTATTGTTCAGTCGGTAAATGATCCGTTTTTAAGTCCGGAATGTTTGGATATAAAAGGTGCGGAAAACAATAAAAACATCCACCTAAAACTTACTCAAAATGGAGGCCATGTGGGTTTTATGGTAAAAGGACAAAAGCATAGTTTGGTTGAGGAATTAGGCTGGGAGTTTTATTCAAAATTGCCCAATTAAACATAAAAAAGACACTCTCATCTAATGAAAATGTCTTTCGAATTCCTTTAAATTTTAATCGCTACAAAAAACTGCCCACTGGGCAGAGGATAATACTTTACCCTTGTCCACCACCTGCTCTACTTTTCAGGTCGTCAGTGGCGGTACTTCTTCTTCTTGCACTCTTAACATTCTGATTACCAAAGTTATACGTGAAGCTGAGTGTTGCTCTGCGGCTCGACCAACGATTGGTTACGGCCAAGTCAATGTTTTGATAGTCAATTTTTCCATTAAAGAATGAGGTTAAAAACATGTCATTCACGTTAAGTTTCAATCTAGCTTTTTTGTTCAATACTTTTTGTACTCCAGCATTTACAGCATATTGTGGTTTTGTTGCTTTTATGATTCCGAAAATATTGGGTGAATTATACCACATATTGGCTTCTGCCGACCAGCCTTTTTTAAGAGAAAAAGTGTTACCTGTGTAAAAATTATAAGCAAAATTTCCGATGTCTAACACACCACCAGACACATCACTGTCTCTAAATCTGTTGTAATATCCGCTGATGTTGTTGTTCATCGTCCACCATTTCCTGACAGTAACTGGAAAAGAAATATTTACTGAAAAATTCTCTACTTTTTCTAGATTGGTAGTAGTCTGGAAGGTCTTTCTGGTGTCATCCTCTTGCTCTATTACATCAAACATGTTGTCTTTGGTGAAAGAATAACCAAACGCTATCGATGATGCCCCTTTGTAGGAATAGGTAAACTCTGCATTGTCGGTAAACTGTGGATTCAAAAATTCATTGCCTTTCTGGAAAGTATAAGGGTCTAAGAAAAACAAGAATGGGTTGAGCTGCTGGTAGTTAGGTCTTCCAATTCGGCGGCTATAGGTATATCTTGTGCCATGGTTTTTGCTGATGTTGTGGTTTATAAACAAAGTAGGAAAAAGACTTAAGTACTCTTTCGGAACTACTTTATTTAGTGTCAAAGAATTACCCTCTGATATCGTATATTCGGCTCTCAAACCTGACTGTATTCCCACTTTTTTCCATTGTTTACCGTAGTTTATGTAAGCTGCATTCACAAATTCTTTGTATACAAAATGGTTGGTTTTGCCCTCGTCATTTACCCAAGTGTTGTCAAGTAATTGCTCAAAAACAAAGTCATTGTCTGTTTTAACATAGCTCGTTTTGGCTCCTATATCTATCTTTGCTTTGTTTTTGGTTGGCAAAGAAAAGTCGAATTTTGCCGCATAAATATCTATGATGGTGGAGGTTGGATTTCTTTGAATTTGATTTTCAGTTAGTTTATTGGTTGCATCAAAAAACTTGTTTTCAAAGTTAGAAAGCGACGTGTTGTTAAAGCCACTGTAGTCTAAATCGACCGTCAATTCCTTGCCTTTGTCGTCAAAGTTATGTTTGAGGTTCATGTTGGCCGTAATGTTAAAATTAGCATTGTCGTTTTTAGAACTAGGAATCAAGCTACTAGCTGTACGCACACCATTTTTGATTTCTACGATATTCGTCAGGCCAGAATTTACGCCGCTTCCTTCCCAATTGTTGGCATCTAACATAGCTCCCAAAGTGGTTTTGCTGCTGAGGAAATAGTCAGCACCAATTTTTCCATTTGTAAAAACTCCACTTCCATTTCTTTGAGATTTTTGATCAAATTCGCTTCTCAGCCCCTCGTAGTTGGTTGATCTCACTAGAGTATTATCATTATACCATGTGTTTTTGCCTGGATTTATGTTTCCATACAAATTCCATTTCTTATTGCGGTGGTTGAGACTGAGGTTTGTAGAAAGTCTATAAAGATCTTTGGGGGCATCTGGCAGAAACGTATTTCCTGCAGAAACAGTTAATGTTCCGTTGGTTCCAAAAGATAGATTCTTCTTCAATTTTATGTTTATGATTCCGGAGTTTCCTTGAGCATCATATTTTGATGAAGGATTGGTAATGATCTCAATAGAAGCTACTTGTTCGCTGTTTAAGTTCGAGAGAAACTGTATTAAGGCTTCGTTAGAGAGGAAATTTCTGCGGCCATCTATCATCACTAAAACACCATCTTTATTTTTAAGTTTCAAGGCATTATTTTGCCTATCTACTACTACTCCAGGAGATTTTTCCAGAATTTCTAGAAGTGTATTTCCTGTAGCGACTATGCTGTTTTCGACATTTACAACGGTTTTGTCTATTTGTTGCTCTATAAACGGTTTTTTGGCAGTAACACTGACTTCCTTTAACATTTGAGTTTGTAAAGTCAACTTTATAGGCTCAAATTTAAAGTGAGGGTTGGCTTCATTCAAAATGAACTTTGGCGTATAAATTTCTCCATAACCCACCATGGAGATTTTCAATAAATAGTTGTTGAAGGCGGCATTTTCGATTAGAAATTTGCCGTCAATGTCTGAAGTCACTGCCTTCGCCAGTGTACTGTCTTTGGCTTTTAATAGTAGAACATTCGTGAATGGGAGTATTTCAGATTTTTCATCCAAAACCACTCCAGTTACTGACCCAGAATTTTGGGCAAAAGAATTCATTGTTGCCAATAAGGCAAAAGTTAATTGTAATAGCTTTTTCATTTTTTAGTGCTTGTCTTTTGTAATAGCTTCTTTTTTCAATGCAAACTTAATGGTATTATGTAATGCAAAGTAGTGGTTAATACATAAATGGTTTATTTTCTTGTATGAGCGGTTTTTGGTATATGGATGCAGTAAATAGGGGAGAAGTTGCATGTGTAGAATAAAAATATCGAATTTATTCAAAGTTTCTATTTACTTATTATTTTAAATTCAAGGGTCATCTTATTTCTTGTTGTGTTTCTGAAAATAACGAGAAGACGAGTTTTTTATCACGGAGAATCATTTAATTGTTTGAAATAGCACCTGTTTGCTTGCACTCTAGTTTGTGTGCTAATTGTAAGTCTGAGTTTTATTTTATAATGTGAATTCAGTTATTAAATCCAAAAAAGCTACTATTTATAGCCTGAGTTTTGATAGATCCATCTTACCCAGTGAATCACTAGTCTGATTTTTATATTTTTCATTAATAATTATTTTATGAGAGTCTATTTTTTATAAATAAACATACTGTTCTTAGTTTTTAGGTCTCTCAAAAGTGTTAATTCTTTTCTAATATTTTACAAATTATTATGTCTTTGTACTCAAATGATTACAATTTTTACAGCACAGCCCATAGCTTTTTATTTATACAATGTATTGATTATCATTTAGTTGGATTCACCTGAGTAGATTAATCGGGCCTTCGAATTGCTCTATGGAGCCATCTAAAAGTTGTGCTTTTGCTACGTAAGTGTAAAGTCCAGGAGACAATTCTTTACCAGCTTTCTTGCCATCCCAACCGTAGTTTTCGTCTGAAACAGGAATATTTTCTGTCATAAATACCTGTTCACCCCAACGGTCAAAAACAGTTAGACTGAGTAGTTTGGCAATGCATTTACTTCCAAAACCAAAGAATTTTGCATTTAGCGGATCAGCATTTGGCGAGAATGAATCTGGAAAATGTACCATACAGGGTACGACCTTTATAGCGGTGGTGTCTGTCCGTTTACAAAGTCCGGTTTGACTTACAGTTTCAAAAAAATAATTTTGGTCAGAAATGGGTTCTAAAGTTATTTTGTGGCAAGCGTTACATAGTTCTTGAGTTGTACTTAGCCATTTTGTGTTTCCTTCATTTCCATTTGTAGTTTCACCCACAAGTTCGATGGGGTCTCCTATTGTAATTCTTTGGTTTTCAGTTGCTTTTATTTCAAGTTTTTCAAAATTCACGTCTGCATTTACCACTGAATCGCACTTTCCGGATCTTTGGATTCTGATTCTGTAGTTCCCGCTTGTGGTAATTATGGTGTCTCTTACAGTGACACTTTCTCCCTCACATTTATTTATGATGGTGTTGAATTTTGGTACTTCACTTACCAAAAGTTCGAGATTAACTGTGCTGTCGCATATTCCGCCTCTTGATATTATTTTGGTATAGCTACCAGTGGTTGTGTATACTTGGTCATCTATTTTGAAGTTTTCTCCGTCACAAATCGACGCTTTTAAGTTTTGGCTAGTCGTTTTGAAAGGAACAGTATAAAAAAGCGAGAAATTGCATGCGGCGTCTAAACTTGAAAAAGGCGTAATGGTAACTTTAAATGGCTCACCAAGTACTGTTTTGGCCGAAAGTGCTTTGCTCAGACTTCCGTTGCTCCATTGGTATTTTTCAAAACCATCGGGTGCCAAAAGAGTCATGTTTCCATTAATATCAGGGCAAACGGAGGCTTGTTTTATCTCAGATTTTAGCAATTCAGCGTCAAAATAGGCATACCCAAAATGACCTTGTCCTGTGCAACCGTGTGCGGTTACTTCCACTTTTAAAGTTTTTCCAATATGCTGTCTCAGATCTATGGCTCCAGTTGTCCAGTTTCTATATTCTATATCGCCTTGGGCTTTGAAACCTGCCAAAAGATTACCTTCGAGCTGTACATCGAAGTCGCCACAAGTTATTTGAGTACCAGCCAAATCTGTGATTTTTAACGAAAAACCGGGTTTCTGAGGTTTGGTGTGGCGTGTGCCGTCATCTTCTTGCAGCAAAACGGCAAAATGATACTGGAACAAAGTATGATTAGCTGTTATTTTGAAAGTTGTGGCGGCTCTTTCCCAAGTATTTCCATTTTGAGTTTTACCTATTCGCATGGCGTAGTTTCCTTCTTTTCCAACCAGCGGAATGGACTCATTGCTTATTTTGGGGTCATTACCTTGAAATTTAGATACAATTAAATGTCTGTTTTGGATAGTGCCGTTTTGGGTGTTTTGATAATCGATTTTATTGTTGACCAATTTCACATTTCCATAGCTGAGCGTCCAGCCGTCAAAATTGCCTTTTTCGAAACCCAAATTACTCGTATTGTCTACCTGCCCATAGCCAAAAAGGCTTAGCAAAATTAGGCACAAAGTGCCGCACATTTTTAAAAATGTGACCATGCTTTAGGTTAGTTAATTAATTAGTATATAAGCGATTACGAATATAAGTATTATTTCGCTGCTTAAAAAAAAGAATGTATGAAATTTATAAAAAGGCAAAAAACTTCTTTCGGTCTTCGAATTTGTGCTTTTTTAATTATTGAAAAAATAGAATCATTTCAAGTCCTCTCCAAATTTATCGTCAAAAGAAAAACTGTGGATTTGCCAAGTCGTATTTGGTTTGTAAAATTCAAAATCAAAGCGAATAGGCTGGCGGTCATATCGGCCCACATAAGTCAAGAAAATGTAGTTTTCTCCAATTTTCTGCTCTTTTATGAGTTCATAACCATAGAATTTTCCTACAAAATCTAGGGTAAGGGCATCCAATTGTGTTTTTAGTCCAGAGACTGCATCTGCCGAAAACTCCATCCATTTGTTGGAAGCATAGAGGTTATCAATCGATTTGGTTACACCCAAATTTTGGTATTCTTTGAAGAATTTTTCTGCTGTACTTTTTGGTGTGATTTGGCCAAAGGTAACACTGCTGATTAAGTATAAACCTAATACTAATAATTTGATAACAAGAGTTTTCATAGTTTAAATGCTTTTTGAAATATAATACCGAAAAATATAAATACTAAACCAATACCGCCTAAAATAAGGATTGGAAACCAAGAATACCCCATGCTGGCATTTTCTGGGTCATCACTTTTATAATAAATATCTACATATTCGCCCACCTGATATTGGGGAGGTCTACTAAAGACCATGTGATAGTGTAGATGAGCTTGCTGACTTTTGTCTAAAAACTCTACAACAGGGGCATAGCCTTGTCTATATGCTCCTCCATCAAGCCTTAAAACCACACCTTTGGTTTTTGTGGCATTTTGAATAAAATAGAAGTTGTAACAACCAATCCCTAGGCCAATTACCAAGAGTAAGGTTCCAATCCAAGTGAAAACTTTCGGAAAGTTTTTCTCCCAAAATCCTGGCTTTTTATAAAGGTTTTTTTGTAATCGGGCTTTTAATTCTTCTTTGTTCATGGTGTTAGTTTATCGCCAAGCTGGCCTTTGGTTGTAAGTTACGTAAGTATCTCCATCTATTACTATCATTGGATCGCCGTTTTTTGGGTGGTTTCGCTTTTCAAACGATAAAATCTGGAATCCCTGAGAACGAGAATTGACATGAATTTTGTTGCCTACTACTTTCCAAGTGCCGCTGTCGGTACTTTGGCTACTTGAGCCACCGTAATAACCTCCTCCATAGCCACTTATAGAGCCTTCGGCGGCGTATGTATATGTTCCATTGCCGCTTATATTGATACATTTGTTACTCGAACTACTCGCTTGCATGTTTCCTGAGGCTTTTACCCAGCACCATTTGCCCAAAATGCTCTGGTCTATTCCTCCACTGACGTAATTATTATCTACTATTTTGTTTTCTGTTGAATTCTTCGAAATTTCGGCTTTGTATCCTTTATGTCCTCTGGTTAAAACTACGTTAATGCCAGCTCCGCTCAAAGAGAGCGATTCGCCCAAAAACATAAAGAAAAAGGTGTTTGTACCTGTGTTGTCGGTACTGGTAAGGGTGTTACCATTTATAGAGTAAGTGAATGGATTACCATTGTAAATTCCTTTGCCATTGGTTTTAAATTCTATGTCAGCACCTTCGGTGGTCCATTTTCCAATCAATTTTTCGGCCTTTGAACTTTTTTCATCTTGACTTTTGGTATTTGTTGTTGAAAGGTTGCTTTTTGAGCTAGGTGATGACGAAGAACCGTTCTTAAAAAAAATCGTAGGATTGTCTAAATCTCCACCAGAAAGCGTTAGGGTATTTTCTGAAAGTTTAAAATTGTAGGCAATCGTTTCTTCCTTAAACTTTATGTTTATTTTACTGCCTACTATCTTATAACTGATGTTTTCGTCCTCAAAAAGACCTTCCCCGCTATCGTTGAGTTGAAGTTTCATGTCATAACCAAAGTCTTTGTTTATCCATATACCCATAAGATTGGTTTTGGATGTGGGTATTTTTGAGCTTATTTGGGCAAAAATATTTACCGAAATAAAGTAAAGAAAAATTAATTTTTTCATGCCTAAAAAGTTTAAATTCTGTAACCTAAAAATTTGCCCACTTTTGCCCACATTTTGAGTTTCCAATGAGGTGGTTTTTTTATCCTATCGAGGTGTTTTGAAAAGAACAAAGCCGTTATAAACTTTGCCTTCAAACTGCCCGGCTCTTTTATGTTTTTTAGTTTTAAATACCATCCATATTCATCCAAAAAAATCTTTATTTCAGAATCTTCGCCCACCAATTCTAAGCCTTGCCGTAATATAAAATCCTCGTTGAATTGCATGAGTGAATGATTTGAATCTGAAAATTTTCAATTAAAATTGTATTACAAAAGAACTCACGGAATGACCTTTTGTCAATACCTCAAATGCGGTATTTTAGTCGAAAAAATCTCAATTAATGCCTTTAATGAAGTTTTTTAAGATTATTTTATTTTTTTGGATGTTCTTTTTGTCGTCAATGACTGACGCACAAAAAGTATTTGAATTTCGAGATTTTCGAGGAACTTTAAAGTACACTGGAGAGGTGGCATATTTGATAGATACAACGTTTAAAATAAATTCTTGCCAAATAGATAAGCTATCGAATCTTCCAATATCAGAAAAAGTGATTCCTGATCTAGGCTGGGGGAAGTTTAGAGGTTGGATAAAATTGAATGCAAAGTCTAGTAAAAATCAGCAGCTTTTTCTTCAAATTCACAATCCGGTTTTTGACGAAATCAATGTCTATGTTTTTCAAAAGGGAAAGATAATTTCTGGTTCTCAAACCATCATGAAGGGAACACTTTTAAGGCCAAATTCGCTCAGACTTTTAACTGTCCCGATAGTTTTGGAGAAAGACAATGTTTACCAAATATATGTATCGGGCATCTCAAAGTTTAACCCCGTAAAATTTCCGATTAGGTTCTTGGATCAACGAGGCCTTGATGAGTTCAGAGATTCAGAAAACCTCTACAATGGGCTTATGTTGGGGTTTATGACTATTTTGATAATTCTGAATATACTGATTTTTATTTTTTTTAAAGTCCGAGTATTTCTCTTTTTTTCTTTATCCAATATTTCATTTCTCTTTTTGTATTTATACTTAGAGGGTTATCTTTTCGGTCAGAAATACTCGGAACTCTTTTTTGAAAATCCATATTTCAACTTTCAGTATCTTATTTATTATGGTTTTCAGTTATTCAATTTCTACTTTGTGTGGTCTATTTATAGGCTTTATTTTTTGAATAAATCTTCTTGGGTCTTGACCTATAATATTCTTATTTCGGTGTGTTTAATACAGGTTTTTTTGATGTTTTTTTCTCCTCTTTGGGAGGTTTATCTTTGTCACAACCAAATAGTAGATATTGGCTCATTTACTCGCTTAGGTGCTTTACTACTCAATATATTCATGCTGGCTTTGATCTTAAAAACGTGGCGTGAAAAACCTTTTTCTGCATGGATGCTCATCGCAATTTTGCCGGGTTGGCTTAGTTATGTTGTTCCAAGGTTTGCCGCAGTTTTTTTGCACGATAGTTGGGTAACTTTGCCGTTTTTGTACTCTGTAAGTTCTATCTGGAATGTACTTTTCATTACGATAGGCTTATTTTTGGAGCTTTCTAAAAACTATAAATCAAAAATAGAACAAGAGTCTGCAGGAAAAGTTGAAGTTTTGACAGAACCAATTTCACAGCCAAAATCACAACATGTTTTGCAATTGTCAAAACGCGAAACTGAAATTCTCAAAGCATTTGCAAATGGCTTTTCTTATCAAGAAATTTCTGATGCCATGTTCATAAGTCCACATACTGTTCGGACGCATATCAAAAACATTTATAATAAGTTGGAAATCAATTCCAAAGCAGAGGCTGTTCGATGGGTAATTGAGCATCTAGAGGTTTTATAAAACTTAATTGTCGAGTTATTTGTTGGTCAAACTATACGCAAATAATCCATTTGAAAAAAAAGCATTTCCTTTTTTGGCAATATACCAGCCCCGAATGGATTTCATCTTAAAGCCATTGCATTAAATATATATGAAGAAAATAGACCTAGTAGAAAAAGAGAAACAAAGAGAAGATACTGGATTTGGAACCACGGCAACTTCAACTTCAGCACGTTTGGTTAATAATGAAGGCAATTTTAACGTCAAAAAAATCGGACAGTCCTTTGAAGCCCGTGTAAATCTTTACCATAAGCTCATTACGATGTCGTGGGGCAAATTTGCGTTCATGTCTTTGGGTTTTTATTTGACGGTCAATCTTTCTTTTGGTATTGTTTACTACCTCATTGGTATTGAAAACCTCATGGGAGTAAACAAGGACCATGGCTTATCGGATTTTTGGGAAGCATTTTTCTTTTCGAGTCAGACGCTCACTACGGTGGGCTATGGCAGGGTCAGTCCTGTGGGTTACATTACCAACATCATAGCTTCTGTGGAAGCATTTATGGGTCTATTGTCTTTTTCGGTTCTTACGGGTCTGCTTTATGGTAGATTTTCGAAACCAATTCCTCGCATTCAATATTCTGAAAGAGCTATAATTGCACCATATTTGGATATTAATGGCCTCATGATTCGTTTGGCTAATGAAAAAAGTAATCAATTGATTAATGTAGAAGCGAGTGTGATTTTTTCAAGAAACGAAACCGTTGATGGATTTGTAAAACGAAAATATTATGGCTTAGATTTAGAGAGAAGTAAGGTGAAATTTTTTGCCATGGCCTGGACTTTGGTGCATCCCATTACAGAGAAGAGCGTACTTTTTGGTGAAACTTTGGATAGTTTGCAAGCTGCCGATGCCGAGATTTTAGTGGCCGTTGAAGGAACCAACGATACATTTGCCGACCCTATTTACAGCCGAAGGTCGTTTTTATACAATGAAATAGAAATAGGCAAGAAGTTTTTGCCAATGGTAGAGCCGCAGGAGGATTATTACCTTTTAGATCTCAACAAGCTATCGGATACTGAAAATGCAAAATTGAATTAAGAAAGGTTATAGAACCTGTGAAAAAGTAAAAATCGAAGAGGACTGTATTCGAAAAAGTAAAAAATAATTACAGACCACCCAAATAACCCACTTCGGCTTTACTTAGTGTCACACTACCACTAGTAATCAACCAATAACCATTAAACACTCCACATTAATCCACCCTAAACCAGCCAGTTATGCTCATTCTTTGTGAATGACTAAGAAGGACTTCATGTTCCAGTTCGCTGCTTTTAAAGAATACGCTTTTGCCGTTGGTAGGGGAAATTTTTTGAGAAGAATCTTGAAAATAAACGCACAATTCACCGCCATCGGCGAGTTTCCAATTGGTGTTTAGATAGAAAATCATCGTGAATTGTCGGCTGGCGTTTGACTTAAATTGGTCGAGATGTTTTTTGTAGAAACTGCCTTTTTCGTATAGGGCGTAATGGAACTCATAGCTTGTAATGCCTGTGAAGCAGGTTTGATTTAGAAATATCACAAAAGCATCCATGATGTCAAAGAAAGCATTTTCGTGTTGGTTGTCATGCATTCTATCTAGCCAAAAAATTTTGTCGGAGCGTACGGCTGTGTTGAGATTTGTCTCACTTCCACTGCCAGTTTTGGCCGAAATGAGTTGGTTGTCATTAAAAAGTTTAACAAGATTGGCTTTAAGGTTTTTGGACAATGCCAGACTCAGAAAGTTTTCTGAAATACCCACTTTGTCAATCAAATAACCATCAATAAGGGCATCAAAAACCTTCTGCATACTATTAAACCTTAAAAGAGCGATATTGGCAGGATTGCCATTGGTAAAGGTAGGTGGAATATTAGTTTTTTTGTGTTTTTTGGAGATATATTGCTAGAAATGTGTTTAGGTTTCATTTTTGTTGCTCATCAGAGAAATTACTTTCGGTAGACCAAATATCCAAAGGTAATTAGGTTTACAATTTGAATAGAATAAATAGCTTTCAAATGTCAATTCTCAAAAATTACCTTTATAAGTTTCTGTATGCAAATGAGTGTTTGAATAATCGGACATCTTCATTTTTTCAAGCGGTATTGTAGCGGTTAACAGGTGGAGTTTTATATTTTCAAACTCCTTCTGCACTATACGTAGGGTTTTTTGATGATATTTACTTTTCAAACTTCTACTATTCCAAACTTCCTTTCCGGCGATTGGGTGTCTTGCAGGTAAAAATTTGCGGGAGTCATTCCGGTGAATTCTTTATAGTCTCTTACCAAATGTTGGTAGTCGTAATAACCGCAATCTAAGGCAATACTTAGCCAATCCTTATTTGGGAAAGCATTTTTCATTCTAAATGCCTTGTCGAATCGGATGATTCGGGCAAAGGATTTGGGGTTAATACCTATACGTTCATTAAAATTTCGTTCAAATTGTTTTGAGCTCAAACAGGATTCTTTTGCCAACCAATCTAGCGAATAGTGGTTTTTGGATTCGAGCATGGCTATGCCAACTTTATCAATGGGTCGGATGTCATAAGAAGATTTCCTGACCATATTTATCAGGAAATCTTCTACCAAATCAATCATTTTTGGATAATCCTCTATATCACTAAGTCTTTGATTTAGGTTTCTTACTTCATTTCCTAAAACCGCCTCTGCATCGAAATATTGATTGTTCAAGTCTATAGTTGGAATACCTGTCATACGATACAAACCACCAGGTTGAAAAACCACTTGAACCATCAAAAACTCTTTGCCTACATGTCTGTGACTGACCACATTTTGCTGCCCAATGAGGGCTGACCGTACAGGTGAAGGCTTTCTTCCATCTTCGTAGCTCACTTTTTCGGTGTCTCTCGGATAAAAGCTCAACGTAACTTCTGGCCTTGGTGGATAGGCTTTTGCAGGAGGCAAAGTACTGTCGGTAAACAATAAATGCATAAACCTATAAAGTCTTACGTAAGGTTTCAAAGCTAAACTGGGCTGTAAATCATAAAAGAAAGGCATAAGATATGATTTTCAATTGATTATCAAATTTAACTTTTTTTAGATAGAAATAGGTGGGCCGACTACTTTCATTCCATGAGCCTGATGAATTTCCTGAATAAGGGCTTCAGTTGGTGGGCCTTTGAGTTCATTCATTTTCTTAAAAAACTCCTCCATTTGCCCTGAAGGTTGGAGGAAATACACCAATTTGCCTTTGTCAGAAACTTGTATCCATGTATGCGGAACTGCCCTTGGCAAAAATATAGTATCTCCAGCTTTGAGGATCATTCTTTCAGAATCTAACTGAAAAATGTATTCGCCTTCAACTACATAGAATATTTCGTCTTGCTCATAATGTACGTGTAGAGGCGGCCCAATCTTCTCAAAACCCACATATTCCAATACCGTCAGTTGACCGTCGGTATCTTTGGATGATATTTTGACGTCGTTTGGATTTACTCCTCGGTATTTTATTGGCTGGTTAAATCTATCCTTGCCAGAATCAACTTTAAAACCCTTTTTGTTTCGGGTTTTTGCATTTGCTTTACCTGTTGCCAGCACTATGGGCAAATAAACCAAAGTGTTCTGAATAAAATTTCTGCGTTTCATGTCTTTGTAAATTAAATTGGTTTAAATAATTCTTCTTTACAAAGTTTGGGCTTTGGCTGAATAGTTTAGTGGTAAAAAATGGACATGTTTTCGGGGGTGTTATTTTTTAAACACATAGCACATAGATTCTGTGTTAATTTCCGAAGAAATAATTATTTTTTTATCTTTGTTTTATAAAGTCGGTCACTGAACCAGACTGTGTAGCGTGTTCAAACTATAGCAGTTTGCACGCTATTTTTATGGTACTCTTTATCATACACCGTTCCGTTTTTAAATAATACATAAATTAGCTCTAGTATTTTTCTTTGTATTGCCACTAAGGCTTTCATTTTTATTCCATGCTTTCCGACCAATCTGGCATATACATTTTTAAAATGCTCATCCCATCTAACCGCTGACAATGCTGGTAAATAGACAGATTTTCGCAAATTACGGTTACCTTTTTTGGATATCCTTGGTTTACCCTTGACCGAAGTTCCAGACTGCTTCTCTTTTACATCAAGTCCTGCATAACTCGCTAGCTGCGACTTGTTTCGAATCAATTCAAACCCATTCGTTTCGGCCAAAACAGTCACTGCCGTTAAACTACCAACTCCAGGTATTGTGGTTATTCTTTCAATTGTTTTTTGTATTTCAATGTCAGTTTTTGTGATTTCTTCAATATCTATTTTAATCTCTTTTTCTTGAGTGCTTAAAAACTTAATCCTTGACTCCATCCGTTCTAAGCTTCTTTGATTTGGCTCAGCTTCCGACTTTTCTGCATGAATCTGATTTTTAATAATGCTTCTTTCTTGTACGATTTGGTCTCTTTCTCTGGTTAATTGTTGCAATTTTTTATACACTTTATTGGGTTTAGTCCATAAATCCAATTTCCTTTCCAATCCAAACTGTGAAATTGCCTGTGAACAGCTTTTATCAGTTACTGTTTTTGATTCCAAAGTTCGCATGTAATTGCTGATTTTATTTGGTAATACTACACATACTTCATACTGTTTTTCATCCAAATGATATGCCAATTTTTCATGGTAAACTCCAGTTGCTTCCATTATATATTGAATAGATACTTGACTATCTGCCAATTTCTCTACCCAACTTAATAATGCCAAAATTCCAGAATTACTATTCTTAAAAACCTTGTAACCAGTAAATTCTATTGACAAATCCCCAAATAACTGCCCAAATGTCACTACCAATTCATCTAATGCTACGTCAATTCCTACTGCTTGTTTTAATACTTTTTTCATTATTCTAAATTTTAATAAATATCATAGTGAAAATCTCCCTTCGTCTTTTCTCCTAGTTGGATATTCTGGATATTAAGCATGGCCCAATTCCTTACATTCTGTTCAGACTCTAAAAGATAAAAAAGAATGAGGTAATTTCTATGTGAGAATATGTTTCAATGAACTATTTAGACATATATTTACTCTCATCCTTTTTCACTATAATTGCACAAATTTATAAATTGAAAAATTATATCTTTGACGCTACAAACATAGGAGTTCTCATAGATTTTTGGGTTTAGATAATAATTTTTAGCATGCGATTGATAGTTTTACCACAGAGGCTTCAGAGTTTTTCACAGAGTTCCACGGATCATTTTAGATGATTAAAACTGAAATGCATACAAGCAATTCGTCACTAATGCGAATAAACTTATATTCTCTATGCTCCCTATGCCTCTATGTGTTTTAATAAAAAAACCTCAAAATCCCCCAAACGCCACCTCCGTCTTCTGATATCCATAGGCTTGGCTGAGTGGGATGGTGCGGTTGTTGTCGCCCATCGATATTTCGATGTCTTCCATCGTAAACTGTGAAGGGTGTTCGTATCCGCAGGCGTGGGAAAGCTCTAAGATTTCTTTATTGATGGTTTTGAGGTAATTATAAAAACGCACACTTTTCAGTTCGGGATTCAAGCCTGATTCTAGCCATTTGTTGTTGGTGGCTATACCAACTGGGCAAGTATTGGTATGACATTTTTGAGCCTGAATACAACCAATGCTCATCATGGCTTCTCTGGCTACATTTATCATATCAACCCCCATCGCAAACGCCATGATGGCTTTTTCTGGTAGTCCAAGTTTGCCAGAGCCTATGAAAACTATCTTTTTTTCTAATCCGTATTTTTGAAATATCTTGTAAATATGAGAAAATGCATACACCCAAGGCAAAGAAACATGGTCGGCAAATGCTCTTGGAGCGGCACCTGTGCCACCTTCGCCGCCATCAATTGTTATAAAATCTGGTCCTTTACCGGTTTCATTCATTTTTTGAGCGAGCGTTTCCCACATATCCAATTTTCCAACAGCCGACTTCAATCCAACAGGTAGGCCAGTTGCGTTGGCCATGGTTTCTATAAAATCTACCATTTGCGGAATATCCATAAAGGCCGTGTGATATGCAGGTGAAATCACGTCTTTTCCTATTGCTACTCCTCTAATGTCTGCTATTTCTTTTGTCACTTTTTTGCCGGGCAACATCCCGCCTTTACCAGGTTTTGCTCCTTGCGAAAGTTTTAGTTCCAACATTTTTATGCACGGATTATTGGTTGTGAGTGTCTTTAGCTTTTCCAAGCTGAAATTCCCATTTTCATCTCTTACGCCAAAATACCCTGTACCGATATTCAGTACTACGTCACCACCTTTGGCGTGATACGAGGAGAATCCGCCTTCGCCTGTATTGTGGTAACAGCCTGACATTTCAGCTCCCAAATTGAGCGAAGTGATGGCAGCACCCGATAAGGAACCATAGCTCATGGCACTGATATTGACCACCGATTGAGGATGATATGGCTTTTGTCTGTGAGGTCCCACTATTTTGGCAGAAGGGCAATAGGATGTTTTTTTGAAAGACGGATGCTTGTCGTCCAGTCGAAACGGCATCATGGCGGGTTTGATGAAAACATAGCCCGGCTCATGAATATCTTGATCCGTACCAAAGCCTTGCATGTTGTTTTCGGTCTTGGATGAAGCATAAATCCAAGTTCGTTGTTGGCGGTTAAAAGGTAATTCTTCTCGGTTGTTGGCTACTATGTACTGTCGCAATTCCGGGCCAAAACTCTCCAAAAAGTATCTAATATGCCCTACCAATGGGAAATTATGTTGAATTGTGTGTGTTTTTTGAAAAATATCTCGAAGGAAAATCAAGAATAAAACTACCAAAACATAGCCCCACCAAGGAAAATCGAAATTCATTGTTTTTTGTTTTTTTGTGATGAAATAGCCAAACCTACGAAGGAATCAGCTGTGCCGTAATAAAGATACCACTTGTTTTTAAAGAAAACCAAACCCTCTGCAAAAGTAGTTCCCGCTTTGTATTGTCCAGTGACTTCATGTGGCAAACTTGGAACTAAAAACGGTTTATCCGAACGTTTAAGTACGGTTTTCAGGTCTTTTGGGTCAAAAACAACTCTCCCGACTGTATAAGTTCCGAGTGGAAATTCAGACGATGCATTTTCTGCAAAATCACTATTTTTTCCATTGTAAACCAATACCACACCTTCGTCGGTTATCATAGCCGGCGGACCGCATTCTGTTAGATTGCTGTCAAAAAAGCCCTTTCTGGTTTGTATTACAAAGCTCAATTTTTCTGAATTATCTAGTTCTGGATACCAGTCATATAGATTTTCCGACCACGCCAAGTTTACGCCATGTTCACCCCAGTACATCCAATATTTGCCATTGATTTTGGCTGCAACATAGTTCTTTCCTTCAAGTTTGGTTAATATAGAACCAGATTTTGAAGCCATGTTTTTGAATTTCCCCTCATAAGCTGTAGCAAATGCTGGCCCTTTTTTCTCCCAAGTGATTAAATCTTTAGAGAAGGCGATAGAAAGTCTTGGGGTGTCATAATTCCAAGCTGTATAGGCCATCACATACATTCCATCGACGGTCTGTACTACTCTTGGGTCTTCACAACCACCGGGCGAATCGTAAATAGAAAAATCGTCGTTTGTAGGATATAAAACAGGTTTAGGGTATTTTTTAAAATTTACACCATCTGTACTTTCGGCCAAGCCAATTCGGGAAGTTCTGCCACCCAAATGTGCTTTTGGATTATCTTCAGCTCTATACAGCAGCATTATTTTCCCATCTTTCACAACCGCTGCTGGGTTAAAAACATCGGCTCTTTGCCATTTTATACTTGTTTTTTTAATTGGGCAATCAAACTCAAAAGTAGAGTCCGCTTTTAATATAGGATTGATTTCTGTTTTTTTGAAAGCATCAAAATCAATGTGTGAAATGCTCGTTTGTGAAGTTTTGCAAGACCCAATTGCGAAAAACAAGGCCAGCAGCATGAAGTTTTTGAGTTTCATAAGGTTTTTTTTTGAAACCTCTAAAAAACAAAAAAAGCTCGGCATAACCGAGCTTTCTCTGAAAAAATAAGTTTCTTAATCTTATTTCTTTATATCTACAGATGGAACCGCTTTCATTGATTCGCCATCACTTTCAAGGCGTCTTTGCATGGCATCAACCACTATTGGAGCAGCAATAAACAACGATGAATAAGTACCTACAATTACACCAATAAACATGGCGAATATAAAGCCTCTGATGGTTTCACCACCGAATATCAATAGTATCAACAATACTAACAACGTAGCCACACCAGTTACGGCCGTTCTACTTAAAGTACTGTTCAAGGCGTTATTGATAGTTGTTTCGATTGGCTCTTTACTTGAACCTTTCTCACGAAGGTATTCACGAATACGGTCAAAAATCACGACAGTATCACTCATTGAGTAACCCATCAAGGTCAGCACCGCTCCCACAAATGCTTGGTCAATGTCAAGCGAGAATGGCAAAATACCGTTCAGGATAGAGAAGATACCCAATATAACCAATACGTCGTGGAATAGGGCTACTACTGCACCAAATCCAAAGGCTACGCTTCTAAATCTGATATAGATATATATAAATGTTAATATCAAAGCATAAAGAATCGCTTTCAATGATGACCAAATGGTGTCATTGGCGATGGTTGCACCTACTTTAGAGAAGGACATTACTTTGCCTTTGTTGCCATTTACTGAGGCCACTGCTTTATTCAAATCAGCAGAGATTTGTTTTTCTACTTCAGGCTCAGTGTTGTCTATTTTAAATGCCGATGTTACCATTACTTGGTCAAATCCTCCATAAGTTTTCACTTCAGCGTTAGAGCCTGGGAACACGCCTTCTACTACTGTTCTTACTTCTTCAGTGTTTACCGTTTTTTCAAACTTCACAACGAAAGTTCTACCGCCTTTAAAGTCAACACCCAATCCAAATCCTCTTATGCCGATAGAAACAGCACCTGCCAAAATAATAGCAGCAGAAATGATATAGAATATTTTTCTTTTCTTGATAAAATCAATGTTAGAATCTTTGAAAAGTTTCTCTGTCCACGCAGTTTTGAAGTTGATGGTTTTACCTTTCTTGATGTTGTAATCAAACAACAATCTCGAAACAAATACCGCACAGAATAACGAAGTAAATATACCGATCAACAAAGTCGTAGCAAATCCTTTTACTAGACCAGTTCCGAATATCATTAAAATAACGGCTGTTATCAAGTTGGTTACGTTAGAGTCAATGATAGATGGCATAGCGTTTTTGAAACCATCACCTACAGCAGTAATAAAGCTTTTTCCCGAAGTCAATTCTTCTTTGATACGCTCATAAATAAGTACGTTGGCATCTACCGACATACCCACCGAAAGTACCAAACCTGCAATTCCTGGTAAAGTCATAGTTGCACCAAAAGATGCCATAACACCTAAAAGCAATATCAAGTTGACCAAGAGTGCAGCATTAGCAATCCATCCAGCTTTGCTATAGTACACCATTACGAAAATCAAAACGGCTACAAGGCCCAAAAGTGATGACAAAACACCCGCACTCACTGCCTTAGCACCTACCGAAGCACCTACAGTGGCTTCTTCTATAATGTTAGTTGGGGCTGGTAATTTACCGGCTTTCAATACGTTGGCCAAATCCTGTGCTTGTTCTACGCTAAATCCACCTGAAATACTTGAGCTACCACCACTGATTTCTTGATTGACATTTGGTGCAGAATATACATAATTATCCAAAATGATAGCAATACTGTTTCCAACATTAGCACCTGTCATAGTTTTCCACTTTCTGGCACCAAGGGCGTTCATTTGCATGGTTACGTCTGGTTTTCCAGTCATTGGGTCATAATCTTGTTTTGCGTTTGTAATCACATCGCCTTCAATTGGAGCGTTTCCGTGATCTTTAACAGCATAAACAGGTACAACTTCTTCTTTTGTAACAGGATTTTCAACTGGGCTAACATCATACATGAAAGTCAAGTTGGAAGGGAAAATTCCTTGAGCATCTGGACGTTTTAAAACGTCGTTTAGTCTTGAAGTATCTTTTGATCTTACAGCCAAACCACCTGTTGGCGATGCTACGAAGATGTTAGCCAATGAGTTAGCATTTGCTAATGAATCTGTTCCGGTAGAATCAGTTTTGGTTTTCAAAGCCGAAGCCAAACTGCTTTTTGAAGTATCTTTGGCAGCTATTTTGTTCTCAGCAGACTTTATTTTTGACTCAAGGTCTATTTTGTTCAACAAAGCTGACAATGCCTCCATAGAAGGATTGATTTCTTGCAGGCTGTACACCTCACAAAACTCAAGTTTTGCAGCTCCCGATAATAATTTTCTTACCCTTTCTGGGTTGTCAATACCTGGAAGTTCTACCTGAATACGGTTAGTTCCTGGAATTTTAGAAAGATTAGGGTTGGCTACACCAAATTTGTCAACCCTAGTTTGAATAACTTTGTATGAGCGGTCAAAAGCTCCGTGAACCTCAGCTTTTACATATCTGATAACTTCTGCATCAGATGAGTTGAGGTTTAGAACGTCTCTGTTTGAAGTATTAGAGAAAATAGAGGCTAATTTGGTGTCTTTGGCTAATTTTCTATATTCGGTTACAAACAAATCCACGAAGTTTGTACTGCTGGTTACGGCTGCCTTTTTGGCTGCATCAACTGCAATGGCTACTCTTGGGTCACGTGAACCTTTGGCCAATGTTTTTATGATTTCGGTAGGAGAAACCTCCAATATCACGTGCATACCACCTTGAAGGTCAAGTCCAAGTCCAAGCTCTTGCTTGCTCAGTTCCTCTAGCGTTGACCCCAAGAACACATCTTGTTTCCACAATGAGTCTAAGTATCTCTGTTTTTTGCTAGCGTCTAATTTGCCATCTTTGCCTGTTGCATAAGCCGAGGCCTCTTTTCTGATGTCGTTAACTTTCCATGTTCTTACCAAGTAATAAACACTTATTAGAGAGAAAACAACAAATAGTACTAATATACCTAATCTGTTTTTCATAAATAATGATTGTATCCTTTTCCCAAAAGAGGATGTTTAATTGAAAATATAGCACACAGGGACATTGTGCTTTTTATGGTTTAAAAGCTAAGAATTACTATGAAAGATGAATTTCAGGGTGCGTTTATGGCAATATGATGCTCAAAAAGCTTGTCGAAATAAGAATTTCTAAAAAATAAGAAGAATGGCTTTACAAACGGAGCATTTTGCTCGTAGCCAATTATAAAGTTTTGATCAAATACCAACTGGAATTCTTCAAAAGAGAAATCGTAAGAAGGAACTACTGATTCGTGGCTGATTTGCTGAATTACAGGAGTTTCTTTCTCTTTTTTATCCTTTTCGGAAGATGCGGACTGAGGTTGAGGAACATAACTAGCCGAAGCCACGTGTGCTGAAAACACACTCACGAGCATTAAAAGCCCGATAATCTTCGATATGATGTTGTTTTTTCTCATTTTGGAAGCACAAAAGTACAAAACCTTCAAAGAAAAAGTCAAGAAATGTGCCAAAAATTAATATTTCTTAGGTGGTTTACTTTTTTATTGACTTTACCAAAGCTTTTTTGGGCATCATTATGAGGCCCAAGTCTTTGCGACAGTTTTTATAAACCAATGAACTTACCTGAATAGGGAAACTGTATAAATAAAGTGTATCGTTGACTTTCTGGATATTGTCTCCAATGGTCTGTTTTTGTTCTTTACTGTATTTATAGGCTTCTAATATTTCTCCTATTTTACCATTTTTCAGGGTTTCGGCGGTTACTAAACTTAGGTCTATAAGTTCAACCTCAGTACCGTCCACGCTGATTTTGTCGCCACATTCTATATTGAGGTTGCCATTGAATTTCTCAGAAATGGATTTTCCCAATGTATTGGCCATATCAATAATTTCTTCTTGGTTGACTTTTTTTATTTTGTAGTCCGCCATCAGCTGTTTCACCTCAGCGGTGTCCACACGTTTTACTTGTCCGCAAGAGAAAAGGCCAAAAATCAAAAACAAGGTGACTATATTTTTCATAAACTATGGTATTAAAAGACTTGAATCTCCAAAACTCAAGAATCTGTAATCGTTATTTAGTGCTTCAGTGTATATTTTCTTCCAGTTGTTTTCTCCCACAAAGGCCGCCACCAACATCAGAAGAGTGGAAGACGGCTGGTGAAAGTTGGTAATTAGTCCTTTGCAAATCTTGAATTTATAGCTCGGAAAAATCATGATTTCGGTTTGACCAATTATCTCTTTCAAATCGTTCATTACAAAGTATGAAAGTACGGTTTTTAAAGCATCTAATGTTGATATTTCTGTTCTTTCTTCATAAGGAAATAATTTTTCTATAAAGAAATTGCTCTTTGGGTTTTCAATGAGTTTTACACCAAACCAATACAAACTTTCCAGCGACCGCATGGAAGTTGTACCGACTGGAACCACGAACGAATGGTTTTCTATTAAAGTCTCCACGAATTCACGAGAAAACACCAACTGCTCGTTGTGCATAGGGTGCTCCAGGGCGTTTTCGGTTTTTACGGGCATAAAAGTTCCTGCTCCAACATGCAAGGTAAGAAAGCTCTTTTGGATACCTTTATTACTAATTTTTTCGAAAACGGCATCTGTAAAATGTAATCCCGCCGTGGGAGCCGCCACCGCACCTTTGTTTTTTGAATATACGGTCTGGTAGTTTTCTATATCGGTTTCTTCTGAATCTCTATTTAGGTAGGGCGGCAGTGGAATTTTGCCAAAAGCCTCTACCAAGTCACTAAAGTTATCTTCCGAATTCCAGCTAATTTTGACTTCTTTTTGCTCTCTATCAGCAAATGAGGCATTTATCTCAACATTCCGATTGTTTATTTCTACTTCGGAATTGAGTATCTCGTCAGTTTTCCACTTTTTTTTGTTGCCAATCACACATTCCCAAACACTCTCATAGTTGGCCTCCATGGCCAGTGAAATCACATTGCTTGGGCTTATTGGATTTAGAAGGAATACCTCGATAACTGCCCCAGTTTCTCTTTTGAAAAACATTCTGGCCGGTATAACTTTTGTATTGTTGAGTACCAAATGGGTGTTTTCTGGCAATAAATCTACAATGTCGGTAAATCGACTGTGAGCGATTTTTTCCCGGTTATAAAACAAAAGCTTCGAACTGTCCCGTGGTTCAGCAGGATATTTGGCTATGCGTTCGTCGTTTAGTTCGTAAGTATAATCTGAGATTTTGACCTGCATCAATCCTCTGGAGTTGGGTTAGAAAAGAGAAGTCGGAGTGGAACGAAAAACAACAGAATCATCAATACAAAGACACCGAAAATCAACAACCAGTTATAATTAAAGTCCAGCATTTGGCCTTTTCTCGAGTTTATGTTGTTTAAACCCAAAATTACAAATATCAAATATGTATTGACAAACGCTAAAAATGCTGAAAACCAGCCAGTAATTAGGTTTTTTAACGCAGTTGGTTCATTGGCCCAAGCACTGTTTGAATTTAATCCTTTAAAATCAATTTTCAACAAAAGTCCTTTGAGTAAGTCCATCAGAATATTTATAGAAAATACAATGCCTACTGTCCAGTAAAAAAACTGTTGTTTATTGATAAATCGGTTTGGATAACCTTGGTCATCGTGGCCAATGGCGATAGAATCGGGTAAATTTGTATAACAAAAAAGAATAACTGCGGTGATGATAACAACGGAAGCAACCCTCCAGAACTTAAAAAATATATTTGTCATATTGAGACTTTCGAATAAATGTATCTAATTTTATTCTTTTATAATTAAACTTTTGTCTTGTCGAAATGTTTCACAAAGGTAGGGGAGAAGGCCTTGCATATTTATTAAATTGAAGAAAAAATGTCAAAAATTTATACAAAAACAGGTGATAAAGGTACGACTTCACTCATAGGAGGAACAAGATTGCCCAAAGACGATATAAAAATTGAAGCCTACGGAAGTGTGGATGAACTCAATGCTTGGATTGGCGTTTTGGCAGATGCTCCTGAAAATAAAAATCGCAATGCTTTTTTGAAAGAAATTCAAGATAGGCTCTTTACGATTGGAGCAGAGTTGGCCTCTGAACCTGAGCAAAATAAGAAAAAATTACCCGAACTTTTTGAGAGCGACATTGAAGTCTTAGAAAAGGAAATGGATTTGTATAATGAGGTCATTCCTACTTTAAGAGCATTTGTACTTCCGGGTGGATATCCTCTGGTTTCTTTCGCACATGTGGCTCGTACAGTTTGTCGAAGGTCTGAGCGTCAAGTGATAAAATTGTCGCACAACGAGGAAGTCAATGCCTTGATTATTAAATATCTGAATCGTTTGTCTGATTATCTTTTTGTACTTTCAAGGAAAATCACGCAAGAACAAAATGCACCAGAGATTGCTTGGAAACCTAGGTGAGTTTGTATTGTTAATTGAACACGGATTTTATGGATGAGACATGGATTTTTTTACATTTATATCGTTTGAATCCATTAAGGTAAATTTAACTAAGTCTTAATCTAAGGCTGTTGAGTATATCTAGTCCATGATTTTAAAGTAAAATCTGTGCGGCCGCTGCTGCGATCTAATCCGTGTTCATCTGTGTGCCATTGCTCACTCCACCGTCAAGAATCCAAATCTTTTTGGTCTATGAAATGCAGGTGATTCGCCCGAAAGTGTAGAACTCCAGCAAACAAAATCGCAAGTTTCGGCATCGCAGGTCCAGTTTGCATCTTCATGACTTTGATTTGAGCGTATTCTATAGAAGTTAATTCGGTATTGTCCATTTGCATCTTTTCCAATCAATTTCCAAGGAATAGACAATTTGCCGTTCCAAGAATTTTCTGATTTTATTGCGTCATGAACAATTTCAGCATCTTCGTGAGCTACCATCCCTTCCAAAGTTTGGGTTTCTTCTCCCAATGTTGGGTTGTTTATGGTACCTACCCAAAGTGCATTGTTTGGATTTATTTCTATTTCTAGGTAATGTTTAGAATCTTCGTTTCCGGGGCTAATAAATACCTCAAAAACCTCTTGATTGTACAATGGATTATTGTGAATCGCCATGTTGTTTTGATTCACGAAATCGTCTTGAAGACATTCGAAAGCTATATGAAGGTATTCGTTATCAGATTTTATGGAAACATTGGTTAGGTAATCAACAGCTTGACCATCAGTAGAATGCTTGAAATGTGAGTCTAGTATTACCGACTCTCCGTTGTTTTTTAGGTTTATCTCGTGGTTGGGCATTGTAGTCTTTTCTTTGCTTAAATCAATTTTTAGAAAACTGGTTTGCAAAACTATAAAAAAAACTAAGGAATGGCTAAAAGCCATAAAATTCAATTTTCTAAAGTACGATAGACAAGTTTTTGTTGCCAAACTGAAGCTTCAAAACATTTCCTTTACTTATCTGGAGTTTGGTCAACTCAAATTTACCGTTATTATCAACCAATTCCCTCAAGTTTTTCTTCGTATTTTTTTCTTTTATGAGTATTTTCACGAGTGGTATGTCTTTGTAATATCAGGAAAAATAACTTCTGGAAATTTCACCTTCCAGAAGTCATGTTTTTTATGCTCATTTGCCTTTACCCTTTCCTTTACCTTTGCCACCTTTTTCTTTCATGGTGAGCTCGTTAAGGAAAACACCCGCAGCGTCAAAACCTAACATTACTTTCGATCCGTCTGCCTTTGTTACCAATACACCATATTTGCCATCGCTTGATTTTCTGGCACTGCTCACCGTAGAACCGGCATAAGTAGTAGATATGTAGGTAGTTATGCTTGTCGGAAGCGTAGCTATATCTATTTTTTCGCCACCGTGGCCTTTGCCTGACACTTCTTTCACAAATACGCCAGCTGCATCAAACAACAAGCCTTTGTGGGTACTGTCGGTCAAAACAATATGCACTGCATATTTGCCAGAATCAGAATGAGCCGCACGCTTGATGGTAGAGCCTACATAGTTAGTTGAAATGTAAGAAGTTACATTTGCTGGTAAAGCGGTTACGGCTATTTCGGTCATGTTGTGTTTTTTGCCATGGCCATGTTTGCCACCCGTACCTGAACTATCGGTAGTAGCCAAAAACATAAAATCGGCATAAGCAGAATCGTCAGTTGTTTCTGTTGGAGACAATCCAAGGTTTTCGCAAGATGTAAAACCCACCACTGCACTAAATAGAGCAAGAACTAATACTTTTAAATTTTTCATAAGAAATAGATAATAATTTGATTTAAACGTTGTAAGAACTTCCTACAAGTAAATTTTTTCCATGGAATACTTGTTTGATTTAAAAAATCCTAAAAGGTTTATTGGCCTTTCAGAAATACTATACGATTTGCTTTTTTTTTATGTTGCCTAGGTTTTAAAAAAAATATTTTAAATGTCTAAGGCAACGATTTCTCTCGACAATTACGTATACTTTTGTATAAATAAGAATTCCAGTATAATATAAAAGAAAGCCTTTGTGATATTTAAAAGAAACAAATCTTTTGACTTGGTAAAAGTTTTGGAAGGATGTAGGGCAGACAGCGGCTCGGCCCAAGAGCGTCTTTTCGAACATTACTACGGCTTGGCCAAAAGGATATGTTTGCGATATGCCGGATCGAGCGACGAAGTCGACGAAATGGTGAACGATGGTTTCTTGAAGATTTTTGCCAAAATAAAAATGTACGATGCCAATCAGTCTTTTGAGGCTTGGTTTCGGACGGTTTTGGTGAGGACTTGTATAGATTATTATCGGCGTAACAGTCCAAAAGTGAGTTTGATAGACATCCAAAATGCTCCACAAATCGAAAGTAATGATGGGCTTATTGAGCGGATGTCGGCAGAAGATATATTGGAATTGGTCCAAAAACTTCCTCCTTCCTATCGAATGGTTTTTTCGCTCTACGTGGTTGAAGGGTACTCGCACGCTGAAATAGCTGAGATGCTCAACATCAATGAAGGTACGTCAAGGTCAAATCTTGTAAAAGCTAGACACAAAATGCAAGAATGGGTAACGCTATATTTAGATGAAAATATAAATCAAAATAATCATGTCTGAGAGTAATTTTGATGATGACATAAGAAAAAAGCTCGAATCTATACAGCCGATGTATAGTGAGGCAGCTTGGCAGAAGCTCAAACGCTCTCTGCCGATACCGTGGTATATGAGTTTTCTGCGAGATTATGGTAGCTGGGTGTTCGGAGGCCTAGCAACGGTGGCTTTTTTAGGCTCACAATACAATAATCAAACCATTAGAAAAGAAAACAAATTACTGAATGACAAAATCTCTACTATAAACAATTCGCCCGAAACAAAAACAATAACCGACACTATATATGTTCGGCAGAATGATACTGTATTTACCACTCGTTATGTCACAAGATATGTGCAAGTAGGTGATGCGTATGAGGAAGACGTTACTTTGAGAGCACGGAATAAAAATCAAGTTTTGGCAGAAAGAACAAAAGCGAAAGAAGAGGAAAGTGCAGAGCGTAAGCTAGAGCAGGATTCAAAGTCTAAAACTGACAGGAGCAAATCAATCAGTTTGGATTTGTCAGAAAAAAAGACCACAATTAATTCTGACAATGATAGAGTTTTGGTAGAAAAACTTACTGACAAGACAAGCTCGGGCAACAGTGCAGCAGAAACTAATTTGTCTTTTCAGCCGAACCAACAAGTGGATAAGGTGGGGGTAGAGGTTTCGGACGATAAGCTCAAATTAGCCAAAGTAGAAGATGTTTCTGCTGAAAAAGTAGAAGAAGAACCTAAAAAGGAGCAAAAGCAAGTTGAAGAATTGATTATTCCAGAAAACAAGGCAATGCTTCCTGCCGACCAAAAGAAACCTAAGAAGATAGATTTGAGCAGGATAAATGCTAGATTTGGAATAACGGGTGACTACATGGGTAAGCATTTTAATAGCCTTGGGCCTGCAGTGGAGGTATTTTTGGGAGAAAGATTTGCTTTGAATACGGGATTGTTGATTACCGGCAAAAACGAGTTTGAGTATAAACTCTCCAAGGATTTTAATATGTTTACTGGTAAGAAGTTTGAAGACCGTTACAAACCTTATATTCCTAATAAACCTGATAAAATTCAAGATATCGAAATCGAAACCTCGAGTATAAAGTTGCCGATATATTTTAGCTATTATGTGCCGGTGAGGTACAATTGGGCCTTTATGCTCAGCACGGGAACTAAGTTAGATCTTTCAGTAATGGAAACTGTGAAGTTTAACGGTCAAAATTTTGATGGCTCGTTGGATTACAACAAATTCGAGAATCAGTATAAGCCTAAGATTTTCAGTAATTTATATTATGGAATGGGTGTTCAGTATCAGTACAAACGATTTGTTGGTCAAATGACACCATATTTTGAGTTTCCATTTAGACAAGCTTCTTATCTGGTGCCACCAAAGAGGTTTGGCATGAGTGCTTCATTGAAGTTTTCTTTGAAAAAATAAAAAATAAACAAACCTAAAATCCTGCTTTTTGAATATCGAAAGCAGGATTTTTTTATTCTAAACTCAAATAACGCCTTAAAATTTAGTAGATTTGCAGACTTTTTGGCGTCGTTGAGACGTTTCAAACATAAACAAAACAAAAATGCACTCCATTCGTATAATTATTCTTTCTTTTTTGTGTCTTCCAGTTTTAGGTCAAATAAAGCCAAGGTTGTTCGAGTTTGGACCCAAAGCAGGTGTTTTGGTTAACGGCATTGCAACACTCGATACCGTAACATTTAAGAAAAAGATTTCAGTGGGTTATCAAGGAGGTATTTTTACAAGATTTAATTTTGGGCCTCTAAGCTTACAACCTGAGCTGGTGTATCAACTCAAGGGAGCCAGTACAACCTCGCCTGCACAAGCCAAATATTCTTATAAGTATATTTCTACGCCTATAATTGTGGGTATTACGCCTATTAAAGGTATCTATTTAGAGGCAGGTTACGAGCCAAGTTGGGCGTTGAATAAAGGATATAAAAAGGACGGATTAACCATTTATGGACCAGACGTAGCCACTGACAAAAGTTTGATAGTAGGAACAAGAATCAATATGTTAGATATGTTTTCGCTGTTTAGTTTAAATATTCGCTACACGCATGGCCTTCAAAATGTGAGTACTTCAAAACAAGGATTTACTCCCCTTGACTTTAGAAACAGAAGCGTTCAGGTATCTGCAACTTACACGTTTTCAGAATATTATCTCTGGAAAAGGAAATACGGCGTAAAGAAAAAGAATTAATAAGAAATGAGTTTTATAGAAGAATTACAGTGGCGGGGCATGCTTCATCAGATGATGCCTGGTACAGCTGAGCAACTGGACAAAGAAATGACCTCGGCCTACATAGGTTTCGATCCTACGGCCAAATCTCTGCATATCGGCAACTTAGCCACTATTATGCTTTTGGTGCATTTGCAAAGAGCTGGCCACAAGCCTTATGCATTGGTTGGCGGAGCTACAGGTATGGTGGGTGATCCATCGGGCAAATCTGCTGAAAGACAATTTTTGGATGAAAATATCCTAAGAGAAAATCAGGAAGGAATTCGTAAGCAACTCGAAAAGTTTCTAGACTTCAATTCCGGAGCCAACAGTGCCGAAATGGTCAATAATTACGACTGGTTCAAAGATTTTGGCTTCTTGCAGTTTTTGAGAGAAGTGGGTAAGTATTTGACAATCAATTATATGTCAAGTAAAGATTCTGTAAAAAACAGAATCACTACAGGTATTTCTTACACTGAGTTTACATACCAATTGCTACAAGGCTACGATTTTTACCATTTGTACAAGCATAAAGGTGTGAGGATTCAAATGGGAGGTTCTGATCAATGGGGAAACATCACCACTGGAACAGAACTTATACGTAGAAAAGAAAACAACGATGGCTCAGATGCAGACGGTGAGGTGGAATATTCAGCTTATGCACTCACCACGCCATTGGTTACGAAGGCAGACGGCACAAAATTCGGTAAGTCAGAGGGTGGAAACGTTTGGTTAGACCCAAACATGACGAGCCCTTATGAATTTTACCAGTTTTGGATAAACCAAGCAGACGAAGACTGTAAAAGACTCATCAGAGTATTTACACTTTTGAGCAAAGAAGAAATAGAAAGACTGGAAGCTGAGCATGCCCAAGCTCCACATTTGAGATTAGTACAAAAAGCTATTGCAGAAGACGTTACCACTCGTGTACACGGTAAAGAGCAATATGAATTGGCCGTAAAAGCTTCTGAAGTATTGTATGGGAAGGCAACGCTAGAAACACTCCAAAGCTTGGACGAAAATACTTTCAAAAAGATATTCGACGGAGTACCTCAAACAACCATCTCCAAGGCTGAGTTTGATGCTTGTCCTTCATTGTTAGATTTGATTTCAGTGACTACCAATGGAGAAATATATGCCTCAAAAGGCGAAGCTAAACGAGCTTTACAAGGAAATGCCGTGAGTATAAACAAAGTAAAAACCCAGGACGAAAAATTGGCTGTTTCGGAAATTAGCCTCCTTTCAGGCAAGTATATTTTGGTAGGAAAAGGGAAAAAGAATCATATTGTGGAGGTGGGGTGAAAACCTTCTGACCATCTTTTATAAATGAAGCCATTCAGTATTGAGTGGCTTTTTTTGTGAGGAGGGAATGGGGATTTGCAAATTCTTTTTCCTTTATTTTTTTAAAATGCAAATGAACATCACAAACGATACGCTGCTATTTTTTAAAATTCTCCCGCCAAAATTCAATCCCATTTTTAGTTTTGAAATAGATAAGTCCTAATTGCGGAGCCATCACCATAAGCTTTATGTCGTTGTCTTCTATAGTGCCATCATTCAGCTCGAAAATCAAAACTTGGGGAATCGTTTCGTTTTTTATTTTGAAATTATACTCATATTTTACTGCTGACTGAATTTTCGTTCCACCCCCACCTGAGTAATTGGGATTTGTAAAGTATGCGTTATGATTACTGACATTGAATAATTCAAGACTGGATATTTTTAGAGAAAAATTTATTTTGTCTAAATGAACATTTACTAGGTTTCCTAAAGGCAAATTAAAGCTATTCATTATTAGGCCAAAGCTCCGCCCTTCACCATTATACATTTGGGTTAGTTGCTCATATTTGTCAATTTTGGTCGGAATGCCTGCCACAGTAGTTTTCGATGGCGAAAACTCTTCTCTTACATAACTTAATAGGAGTACTAATTTTTCATTTTTAGAGTTTACAAAACTCAACTCATTGTATTTTTCGGTATCTACTTTCCAGTTTCTTGTAATAGGCAGCAAATAGAAAGTCTCTTTTTTGAAGGCAAATTCTTCTTTGCAGCCGAATAGTATTAATATAAATACGAAAATAGAAAATTTCTTCATTGTGGTGCTTTGTTATGATTGAACATTAACGGTCAAAATTGCAAAATATTTAGACCTCTTTTTGGACAAACCAAATCTTTTGTGATTTTCAAATCGCAAATATCACCCCTCCAACTCTCTCAAATACCGCTCAGGATTGTCCATAAATGCCTTGGTGAGTTGATAATGAGGAGTTTCGGTGTAGTTGATTTCGGTAATGGCGTTGTTTTCAAAATGTAGAATTTGGGCTTCTTGCATAGCCATGATGATGGGCGAATGCGTGGCTATGATAAATTGTGAGCCTTTGTTTTTTACAGCTTCTTGGATCAAAACAATCAAGCTCAATTGTCGGGCAGGGGATAGGGCGGCTTCGGGTTCGTCTATGAGGTATAGGCCTTTGCCAGTAATTCGGGTATTGAAAAACTTCAAAAAACCTTCTCCATGGCTCATAGCATCAAGGTTTTCGGAGTAGCGGTCGGTTATTTCTTTTCTTTCGCTTAGCAATGGACTCAGAGCCCTACTGATATCTCCACCTGTCCAAGTTTCTTTAATGTCCTTAATTTCAGCATCTAATTCGGCAATGCTCCTAAGGATATTTTTCACAAAACCAATGAAATCTTCGGCCCTGGCAAAGAAACCTCGGCTGCTTTTTTCAACGTATCTCAGCGATAGCATTTTGCCCAATTCCCTTGCTGCCTGCATCAACGGATCGTCGGAGATACTAATTCCACCAGCGGTCGGTACGGCTGAAGCGTAGGCAATTGCCTCCAGAAGTGTTGATTTTCCGGAGCCGTTTTCTCCTACAAAAAACGTAACAGGCTTTTTAAGAGATATATAAGGAAGGTTTTTTACAAGTTCCAGATTAAAGGGGAATTCCTCCGTTTCGGGCAGATTTCTTAATCCAAAACTTTGTAATATCATGCCAAGTGACCTTGAATCTGTAAAGAACGGACAGTTTCTACAATGCCAGCAGCATCATAGCCACATTCGGCATAAAGCTGATACTGCTCGCCATGTTCCACCAATCTGTCAGGAATTCCTAAACGTTTTACTTTTGCAGTATAATTGTGGTCCACCATAAACTCCAAAATGGCTGAGCCAATTCCTCCTTGTAGGCAACCATCTTCTACGGTAATTACATGAGTAAATTTCTCAAAAACCTCGTGAAGTAGGGCCTCGTCCAGCGGTTTTGCAAAACGCATATCGTAATGTCCTACGCTGAACTCAGGTTCAAGTATTTCAATCGCCTTGGTGACTTCGTTGCCGGTTGGACCGAAACTAAGAATTGCCAAATCCTCCCCATCTTTCAGTTTACGGCCTTCGCCTACTTTTATTTCAGAAAAAGGTGTTCTCCAATCTGGCATAACACCTTCACCTCTTGGATATCTGAGTGTGATGGCTTCTGTTCCCGCCTGAAAACTATCAGATTGAGCTAAAAACATGAGATTTCGGAGTTCTTCTTCGTTCATTGGTGATGCTACTACCATGTTGGGTATGCAACGCATAAATGCTATGTCATAAGCACCGTGATGTGTTGGGCCGTCTGCACCTGCAAAGCCAGCTCTGTCTAAGCAGAAAATTACCGGTAAATTTTGAATGCAAACATCATGAATGACTTGGTCATAAGCCCTTTGCATAAAAGAAGAATAGATGTTACAGTATACTGCCAAACCTCTAGTAGCCATTCCGGCAGAAAGTGTAACTGCATGTTGTTCTGCAATGCCCACATCAAAAGCCCTGTCTGGCATTGCTTTCATCATGATGTTCAAGGAGGATCCTGAAGGCATAGCTGGTGTAATTCCAACTATTTTTGGGTTCTTTTCAGCCAACTCCACTATGGTGTGACCAAAAACGTCTTGATACTTTGGTGCTGTTGGCTGCGTAATAATTTTTTTCTTGATTTCTCCAGTTACTTTATCGAAAAGACCAGGAGCGTGCCACTTGGTTTGGTCGAGTTCTGCTGGTGCATAGCCTTTACCTTTAACGGTAAGTACATGCAATATTTTAGGGCCTGGGATATTTTTCATATCCTTTAATACGGCTACCAGATGATCTATGTCATGCCCATCAATCGGCCCGAAATATCTAAGATTAAGTGCCTCAAAGAAATTACTTTGGCTAAGTAGAGCACCTTTCATGGCGTTTTCTACTTTGGCCACAATATCTCTTGCACTTTTGCCAAACTTGCTCATTTTGCCCAACAAATTCCAGACTTCGTCTTTTACTTTGTTGTAGGTTTTTGAGGTAGTTATATCGGTCAAATATTCTTTTAACGCACCAACATTTGGGTCTATTGCCATGCAGTTGTCATTGAGAATAATCAAAAGATTGGCGTCGTTTATAGATCCAGCGTGGTTCATCCCTTCAAATGCCAATCCTGCTGTAAGAGCTCCGTCACCAATTACAGCCACATGCTGGCGGTGTTTTTCGCCGTTGTGCAACGACCCCATGGCCATACCCAAAGCAGCAGATATAGAGGTGGAAGAGTGTCCTACCCCGAAAGAGTCATATTCGCTTTCTTTTCTTTTTGGAAACCCTGAAATGCCTCCATAAATACGATTGGTATAGAATTTGTCTTTTCTGCCAGTAAGGATCTTATGACCGTATGCCTGATGTCCGACATCCCAAATCAGTTGATCGTCTGGCGTATTTAGCACATAGTGCAGGGCTACTGTAAGCTCTACAACTCCCAAGCTTGCCCCAAAATGCCCACCATGAACAGACACCATGTCAATTATGAATTGTCTTAGTTCTTGGCAGACCTGATGCATCTGGTCAGGTCTTAGTTTCTTTAAGTCCTTGGGTAGATTTATACCTTTTAGTAGTTCGCCCTGGGTTATTAGCATATTGCGTTTAATTATTTCATTCTAACTTTCTGCAAAGCCAAAATGTTTTATTTGTTTCCATTGACTAGTCTTTTCGCTGACTGGCCTTGTACAATCTGTTTTTTTCTTCTTTGGTAAGGCTCTCATAGCCACCACCTTTGTTTATTTTATCTAAAAGAAAGTCTACTTCTTCCTGATTAGGAACATTCGTATCATCAAAGAAATGTCTACTACTATATTCTCCAACTGAACTATATTTTTTTATAATCACTTTCTTTTGAGGTTGCTTAAGTTTGGAAACCCAAACAAAGAAGTTTTCAATCGGTTGCGTAATGTTAAGGCCAGTTCTGAGAAATTTAACCTGAAGATATCCGAAAGTAGCAGCTCCTAAGTTTAAAACTCCAGCATGGGGGTTGAGCAACAGTGAGAGTACCAAGAATACTATGGCTACAATTCTAAGTTTAATAAAAAATCTAAAAAACATGAGCTCGTATTCAGGGAGCAGGGCCACAGCTGCAAACATTACAGCATATATGCCAGCAGAGGCCCCATAAAGCACTGATGGGTTAGCTGTATTTCGGTTTAAAATATTCAATACTGTCCAAATTCCTAAATAAAAGAATACTGAGAAAATGGCTCCAGTGATGTAAATTATTATTGTTTTTCGGCCTCCAAGAAAATCAACTAAGATACTTCCAAACCAAAACAAAGCCAACCCATTAAATAAAACATCCAATATACTAGCGTTGGTGAAAGGAAACATAAGCAGAGTCCAAGGCCTTCGGATTAGCTCTAAAAATGAAGAATTGAGATAAATGTTTTTTTGAACAAATTCGACGTAGAAATTTGGATCGGCAAAGAATCTAAAGCTGAATTTTAGAAGTGCTATAGACAAGAATACAAAGGCGTTAATCAAAACCAACTGAATGATTTGATTATTGTTTTTCCTAAAAGCATTCAATATGTCCGAAAATACACTTCTCATCAGCTATGGTATTGAACGAAAACGAACACGAATTTAATAATAATTTCTATTCGAAAAGCCAAAAAACTTCAATAAAATAAATCCAGTGAGCAATCCACCCAAATGTGCAAAATGTGCTATGCCTGATTGTAAGCCTGCGGTGCCCTGTACAAGTTCATAAATACCATACATTGCAACGAAATATTTGGCTTTAATGGGAAACGGAAAAAAAAGAAGCATCATTTCTATATTAGGAAAAAGAAACCCAAAGGCCATTAAGATTCCGAATATAGCTCCCGAAGCTCCCACCATCGGAATCTGGGCTTGCCTTAAATATTCTATGCTATCTACAGACATATTTGACATTTCAAAGAAATCCAAAGCTGAATTTAGAACCGCCGCTCCCACACCACATATTAAATAGTAAATAAGAAACTTCTTCGAACCCATAAATGTTTCGAGAGCCGAACCAAATATAAACAAACCGAACATATTACTAAAAAGGTGACCAATGCCGCCATGCAAAAATTGATAACTTATAAACTGCCAAGGTTTAAAAAGGGGATTGAGCAATTCTGGAGAGTTGGGTAAAAGGGGATTAAAAAAAGCAAAATATTGATGGATGAAGTCAATGGAGTAAAGCATAGAGAAAATCTGCACTCCCACATTTATTATCAAAAGGTTTTTCACCATCGGTGTTATTCTATCAAACATATTTTTTGGTTTTGATATTTAAAGAATTTTTGTGAGTAATTGGTTCAAAATAGTTCAATTCAGCAACAAGTTAGCTATTTTTTCTAAACTTAGGATACTCATCACAGGTTTGCCATCAGGGCTCACAGAAGGCATGGATGTTTCAAAAAGTTGATTGATAAGGCTCGATATTTCCAACTTTGATAACGATTTGGCCATTTTACTAGCATTTCGTTTGGCCAACGTCTTAGCTAAAGCCTCTTTTTTGTCGACTTTCTGATTATTTTCGTTGATTTTGTATTGTTCTATGATGCTTTTAAATAACACGCCCTCGTCTTCGTCCATAAACTGGCTCGGCACACCGTTGATGAGATAAGTGTTCTGCCCGAATTCTTCGACGTTGAAGCCGATGTTTCTTATCATATCTATGATTTCGAAACTCATTGCATAGTCTATGGCGGTTAAAGTTACCGTTTTGGGGAACAAAAGTTGCTGTGAGGCATTTGGGTGGGTGTTAATTTCTTTGAGATATTTTTCGTAGAAAATGCGTTCATAGGCATGTTGCTGATCAATAAGCATAAGACCGCTTTTAACCTGAGTTATAATGTATTGAAAATGAACCTGTATCGCGTTGATGTCGCTGCCATCTTTGGGCAATTGCACCAAGTCTTCCACTCTGTTGGCCTTGCTACTAAAGATAACTTGCTGGGTTTCGTCTTCATCGTGATTTATTTTTGAACCAAAACCCTCAAATAACTTTTCCCAGTTGCCCCGGTTATTTTTTTCATTTATTTCGCCCAAACTTCTTGGCTCTCTTTCGAAACTCGATATCGCCGCTCTGGCATCTGGTCGGATATTTTGCGAATCGAAATTTGACAAAGGTGGTTTCTGGTTGATAAAGTTGGCGATGTTTATATCTGCCTCAAAATCAATACTTGGTGTAAGATTATACACGCCAATGGCCTGTTTTACAGCTGACCGTAAAATAGCATAAATGGCTTTTTCATCATCAAACTTTATCTCTGTTTTAGTTGGGTGTATATTTATGTCGATATGGCTAGGGTCAATTTCTATAAAAAGTGCATAGAAAGGATGCGAACCTTGAGGAATAGTAGACTCAAACGCCCCAGTAACGGCATGGTGCAAGTAACTACTTTTTATAAAACGCTTGTTTACAAAAAAATACTGTTCACCTCGGGCTTTTTTTGCTGTTTGTGGATTGCCTACGTAACCATTTATTTTTATAAAACTGGAGTCTATTTGGCACTGGGCTAACTGGTCACGGTAGCTTTTGTCTAGAACATCTACTATACGTTTGCTCAGTTTGGCTTCGGGAAGGTTATAGATTTCTATTTCGTTGTGAAAAAGCGAAAACTGAACCTCTGGGTGTGCGAGGGCAATTCTTTGAAACTCTTCGATGATGTGTTTCATTTCTACAGGATTGCTCTTTAGGAAATTTCGTCTGGCAGGAACATTGAAAAAAAGATTTTTAATGGCCAAATTTGTTCCTTGGGGGCTTTGGGTAAATTCTTGACTCTTAACTTCTGAGCCTTCAATTTTTATTATGGTGGCAAGTTCGTCGTCAACCCTTTTTGTTTTAAGTTCTACCTGAGCTACAGCAGCAATAGAGGCCAGGGCTTCACCCCGAAAGCCCATCGTGCGGATATTAAATAAGTCGGCAGACTCTTTTATTTTTGAAGTAGCGTGCCTTTCAAAGCACATACGAGCGTCTGTTGGCGACATGCCCTGACCATTGTCAATCACCTGAATAAGTATTTTGCCAGACTCTTTTATGATAAGTTGGATAGAGGTTGCTTTTGCATCGATGGAGTTTTCCAGGAGTTCTTTCACTACCGAAGCAGGTCTTTGCACAACCTCGCCCGCGGCTATTTGGTTGGCTATTGAGTCAGAAAGAAGTCTTATTACGTCCATTTAGTTTTTTTGCTGAAAAAATTAAATGGCAAAGGTCAGGAATTTGAGAGGAAATTCCGAATAGCATTTCAAAAGATATTTCTTATTGTTCGAAAAAAACGGAGCCTAGGCTTCTAATATCAACAATACGCCGTATTCTATTTTGTTGTTTACTTTTGAGAGTGATATTTTGGGTTCGTTTAGTCTATTCCAAGAGTAGCCAAGTTTAATCGGAATGGGAAACCCTTGCTTTTCAAATATTTGATGAAAGATATGGTCAAAAAGTTCATTGCTATCATGTTCGGTATTTAAGAAAACGTCTACTTGTATTTTTTCAAGTTTATTGAAAGAGTTTTTGTAATACAAGATATCAATGGTTTCCATCTTGGAGTTGGTAAAGGACACTCCAACGTAGTCTTTTTCTCTTTCAAATACTTTAAATCTCTCTTTGGCGATTATATCATCGATATCTTGTCCAAATTTAAATCCTCGAAAAATACCTTCTGAATTATCGAAAATTTTGTTTGCAAATTTACTAATTGAAGAGTTTGTACTTCTTTTTTTTGGGTAAGTTAAGGCTAATGTGCTCAATTTTTTTGTAAAGGTTGGTATGAAAAATGAACGCTAAGGTACTAATAAAAAGGTATTTAAAAAAAAATTTATTAAATATCTCTTGAAATACCAAAGAAGAATTTTTTTTCTCCCATTTGGTTTATCGAATAATACATTTTGACGTTACTATTGTACCAAGTCACAATATCAAGTCCCAAACCACCACCTTTTAGTAATTTATTTGATAATTTAGAATTGCTATAAATTGGATAATAGTTTTTGATGTATCCAAAGTCAAGATATGCATTGGGGTATATGGCCAAAGGTAATGTGCTGAATTGTGAAAGTTTTATGAATTTTTTTAGATTGAATTCTTTTTTTAATAATTCGTATTTCAAAGTATTTTTCCATAAACCGTAGTGCTGCCCATCTATTACGTATAGTTCATACCCCCTCACTAGATTATTCGAAAACCCTAATCCAGTAATTAACGGGTAGTATTGTTTTCTGGGACTAGAAAACTTTATCCTTGCACTACTTTCAAAAAATAACGATTTGTGGAGAGGCCTAAAGTATGAGTAGAGTCCGAAAAGATTTGTTTGGTTATAACCACCTCTGACATAAAAATTGCTAAGTTGGGTATACAGCAGTTTTCCAGAAAGAGGGTATTGCCTATTGTCTCGATGGTCAAAACGATATTCGTAAGTAAAGTTAAAAACTTCTTGTTTAGTGGTATTTTTTCCGAAGTAATTAGGATTGAGCTTAATAATTGTATCTGCTAAGGAAGTATTTGTATAGCTTAAGTTTATAGAATGAAAATGATATAGAGCATTTCGAAGTCTAAATTCAAAAACGGCACCTTTCCGTTCTCTCATCTGTTTCTCACTAATAAAAAAATCAAGTTTGTCATTCCAAGTACGAAAAGCCATCGTTCTTTGAGTGGAATAAAATATGCCTGCTCGTATACCAATTCGTTTGCGTTTATCGATATAAGGTTTAGCATAAGAAAGTTCGAAATATGGAATAAACCCACCCATAGCTTTTAGCTTTAATTGGTCATTGTTTCCACTTAAGTTAAAGTGTTTTGCACTTATACCGTAAGTAAGTCTGGTAAGATCTCTATTTCTTTCATACCACCATTCGTTAAAACTTCTGTCTGCTAAATATACTTCTGGTAAAACTACCAAGTACCATCTCTCTTTTACCACTATAAAAATGTCCGTAGTCTGATCATCGGTATTGTAAAGAATCGAAAGGGTTAAAAACAGGTTGGTGTTGGTGAGATTTTGTTTGCTTTTCTCAATTGCTTTTTCGATTTCAGCTGCCGATAATGTATCGCCAAGCTTGAAAGTTAACTCTCTAAGTATGATTCCTTCTTTTGTTTTAGAGTTGCCAGTAACTTCAATTTTGTTTATTTTTGAAATACTTTGGGCACAAACATTCCTTCCAGCGAAGAGAAATATTAAAATACTAAAATATATAATTACATCACCAATCTTCATTCTCCAAATTATTCCAATCCTGCCAAACCGCAATATTAGTTATTTTAATTTTAATAAATATTCAAAATAAAAGTCTAGAATATAATTTTTTTAATTTGTTTTGTAAAAATACTAACATTTGAACCTATGAATATGAACTTTAAACCCAAATTGACCTTTGCCAATATTATCAACATGAACGTTGGTTTTTTTGGCATACAATACAGCTTTGGCTTGCAACAAAGTGCAGTGAATCCCATTTATGATATGCTTGGAGCCAGTCCTGACCAAATTCCGATTCTGAATCTTGCAGGACCAATGACCGGTCTTTTGATACAGCCCATCATAGGAGCTATGTCTGACAAAACCTGGTCGCCGAAGTTTGGTAGACGTAAACCGTACTTTTTTATAGGTGCCGTTATGTGTAGCTTGGCTTTGTTTCTATATCCTTTTAGTAGTTCGCTTTGGATGGCCGCCGGCCTTCTGTGGCTTTTAGATGTTGGTAATAACACTGCTATGGAGCCATATAGAGCATTTATAGCTGATAAACTTGACTCTTCTCAGCAGCCAACGGGTTTTCAAGCTCAAAGCTTTTTTACTGGATTGGGCCAAACGCTGGTGAACCTCTCGATATTCGTTTTTCCTATGATATTTCTTGGCACAAAAGGCTCATTACCCACTTGGGTATATGCTTCGTTTTTTTTAGGGGCAATATGTTCCGTTGGTTCGGTTTGGTGGAGTATGCGAACCACTGCCGAAATACCACCGACGGATGAAGAATTGGCCGAAATGAAATCTTCGCCGCTGAGTCTTCTGACCCCATTCAAAGAAATACCAAAAGCAATCATGGAAATGCCCAAAGTAATGTGGCAACTGGCCTTAGTGTATCTTTTTCAATGGTATGCCTTGTTTTGTTATTGGCAAAATTCAGCCAAAAGTATTGCCCAGTCGGTTTGGAAAACCAATGTTTATCAGGATAATCCGGTTTACAACGAGGCCGTGAGTTGGTCGGGATTGGTAAATGGTTGGTACAATATCGTAATGTTTTTGGTAGCCTTTAGTTTGGTTTATTTTGCAAAAAAATATTCTCCAAAAATGGTACATGCCTTCTGTTTGGTTTTGGCCGGAATTGGCTTTTTGGCCTTCCCGATGATTGAGAATAAATACTTGCTGTTTCCAGCCATTACGGGCTTTGGTATAGGCTGGGCGAGTATGATGGGTATTCCGTATTTGATTGTGGTGGGTGCTATCCCAAAGGAAAGATATGGGGTGTATATGGGTATAATAAACATGATGATAGTTATACCGATGCTCATTCAAACACTGTCTTTCGGATATATTTTAAAGAATTTCCTGAACAATGATCCCGGAAAAGCAATAACCTTTGCAGGTGTCTTACTGTTGATTTCTGCCCTAGCTACTTTACTTATAAAATCTGACAATAAAGTGGAGATTGGTAACATTCCGATGGCTGGTGGTGGCCACTAAAAAGGAATTATATTATAGGAAAAAACCGTGATTCTATGGTGTAATCACGGTTTTTATGTTTAAAAGGTCATTAAATTGTCGTAAGTAATAAATACAACGGTGCATTTTTGTACTTTTGCATTTTATTTTAGAATATAAAAATATACAGAAAAAATGAATTACTCGCTTTCGCAAGTGCCCGAGCGTACGGTTCAACCTCGAAATGAGGGTCTTACCATGGTTATGGATAAAGGCTTGAGTATCAGAGAGACCGAAGACATGCTGAGCATCTCATCAAACTACATTGATATAGTAAAACTAGGCTGGGCCACTTCTTTTGTTACGCCTAATGTACATGAAAAACTAGCCGTTTATAAAGCTGCCAATATTCCAGTTTATTTCGGAGGAACTCTTTTCGAAGCATTCGTAGTACGTGGTCAGTTTGAAGATTATATGCGTGTTTTGGACAAGTTCGGTTTGGAGCATGCTGAGGTTTCTGATGGCTCTATTACCTTGCCTCATGACGAAAAATGCCACTATATCAAAGAGTTAGCTAAGAGAGGCAAAGTGCTTTCGGAGGTTGGTTCTAAAGATGCCGAGAAGATTTTTGCTCCATACAAATGGATAGAAATGATGAAGGCCGAACTAGAAGCTGGTGCTTGGAAAGTAATCGGCGAAGCTCGTGAAGGAGGTAATATAGGCCTTTACAGAAGTTCAGGTGAAGTGAGACAAGGCTTGGTAGATGAAATAATACATGCCATTTCTGCCGAAAATATCATTTGGGAAGCTCCACAAAAATCGCAACAAGTGTATTTTGTGAAATTGGTGGGTACCAACGTAAATCTTGGAAATATTGCTCCAAATGAAATCATTCCGCTGGAAACCATCCGTTTGGGCTTGAGAGGAGATACTTTTGCCACTTTCTTAACAGATGACGTAAAACAGAAGTACAAATTAGGCAGATATTATCAAGACGACCGCATCAGACAAGACGACTAATTTATGGAATTGATACATTTTTTGTTGGAGTTTTTAAAAGATCCACTTACGACGCTGGAAGGATTCTTGCGAGAGTATGACAAGCTAACTTATGCTTTACTTTTTTTAGTGATTTTTGTAGAAACGGGCTTAATAGTGATGCCATTTCTGCCTGGTGATTCCTTGCTTTTTGCGGTGGGGCTGTTGGCGGCCACTACAGGTCAGTTAGACGTGGCGGTGGTTATTCCATTGCTGATTTTAGCAGCACTTTTGGGCGACAATGTCAACTATTTTATAGGAAGGCGATTTAGTGATTTCGTAAAATCCAGAGAAAAAATACTTTTTCTTAAACGAGAATACATTACGCAAACGGAAGATTTTTACACTAAACATGGTTCAAAAGCAGTAATAATTGCCAGATTTATGCCTATTATACGTACTATCGCTCCGTTTGTAGCAGGTGCGGCCAGTATGAAATATTCTAGATACATCTTATTTTGTTTGATAGGTGCTGTGCTATGGGTTACCAGCATCAGCATGATAGGTTACTTGTTAGGAAATAACGAGTGGGTAAAAGCAAATTTTGAAAAAGTGGTATTAGGAATTGTATTCGTATCCATTTTGCCAATGCTTTGGGGTATCATCAAAGTTAAATTTCTGAATAAAGCATGAAAAAATTTGGTTTATTGGGTTTCCCACTTTCGCACTCTTTTTCAAAAAAATATTTTACAGAGAAATTTGTAAAGTTGGGCATTGCAGATACACACCAGTATGATTTATATGAAATAGAGCATATAGATGAGCTGAAAGAAATTATAAATAAAACAGAGGGAATTACAGGCTTTAATGTAACCATTCCTCACAAGCTCAATGTTCTACCACATCTTTCGGACATTGAGCCGAATGCCCAAAGAATAGGAGCTGTAAATGTATTAAAGGTCCAAGAAAATAAAACACTCAAGGGTTATAACTCTGATTATTATGGTTTTAGCAAGTCATTAGCGGAGTTTTTGGGCGATACTAGGAAATTGAAAGCTTTGGTTTTGGGAAATGGTGGAGCTGCCAAGGCAGTATGTGTGTCATTAGAAGATATGGGAATACCCTATCAATTGGTTTCAAGAAGAGCCTCAGATGATACCATCAATTATAGGAAAGCAAATGAGCTATTGGCTGAATATAAGCTGATTGTGAATTGTACACCACTTGGCACTTATCCCAACGTTAGCACTTTTCCAGATCTGGATTATGAGAACATTGGAAGCGGACATTTCTGTTTCGACTTGGTTTATAATCCTTCAGAAACAAAATTTTTGCAGAAATCAAAGGAAAATGGAGCCAAAACTATCAATGGCTACGACATGTTGGTGTATCAAGCAGAGAAATCTTGGGAAATTTGGAATTCGTGAGGTAGTTATTAGTGGATTAGTTACTGGTGGACTGGTTATTAGTGGACTGGTTACTGAAAGACTGGTTTACGGCCACTTAGCGAAGTCAAAGCGGGTTAACGGCCGCTGAGCGAAGCCGAAGTGGGTTGTTAGTGAGAATAGTTAAAAAAAATAAGATCTCTTTTAGAAAAATGAAATATACAAAACACGTATTTGTTTGTACAAACGATAAGGAAGCTCCCAAAAAATGCTGTGGAAGTGAGCGAGGAATGGAGTTGGTGAATGCATTTAAAGAAGGTTTGAAAGCGAAAGGATTAGATATTGAAATTAGAGCTCAAAGAGCGGGTTGTTTAGATACTTGTGGTAAAGGACCGTCGGTGGTGGTTTATCCTGAGGGTGTCTTTTACGGTTTTGTTACACCTGAAGACGTGAACGAAATTATTGAGAAGCATTTGGTAGGAAACGAACCAGTAGAACGCTTGGTGATTGCCTAATTTCATAGATTTTATTTTGGTGCCTGATTTTTCTATTCTATTTTGCAAATCTTTAAAAATGTAAAATATAATAATTTGGAAATCAGGCATTTGTTTTTTGATCTCGACCACACACTTTGGGATTTTGAGAAAAACTCCGAGATTTGTATCAGGCAAATATATGAGCAACATTTGGCCATTTTTCCTGAAAATATAGGTTTTGATGCGTTCTTTCAAAAGTTCTCTACCATAAACTCTACAATGTGGAATCAGCTGGATTTGAGTTTGATAACCCATGAATATCTCCGAATTTTTAGATTTCAGAAAGTACTTTATGCCCTAGATATTGAAATTGACGAGTCGTTTTCTTTAGAACTCAATCAGATGCTTTTGGATCTTTTACCACATCAGCATCACCTAATGGACGATGCCTTTGATACTTTGGAAGTTTTGGTTCAGAGAGGTTACAAAATGCACATTATCAGCAATGGCTACCAAGATATTCAGATTAGGAAAATGAAAAGTGGTGGTATATATCATTTTTTCGACCAAATCATTACTAACGATATTGCAGGAGCCAGGAAACCAGAAAAAGCGATTTTTGATTTTGCCTTACAAATGGCCAATGCAATATTGGAAAATAGCATTATGATAGGAGATAACCTTATCGCCGATATCGAAGGAGCAAGAAATGCTGGTTTGAGAGCCATTTATTTTAACCCCGAAAATGATGTAAATGACACCGAAAATATTTCAGAGTTGAAGTATTTGTTGGAAATACTCAAGGGTCACATTATTCTATAGAAAAGCTCATCTCCACTTTGCCGTTCGACTTTATTTTGTCAATATGTCCCATCGTTTTCTTGTCTTTACTCAAAAAATGGGCGTGAATAAAGCTATCCTTGTGGGTATAAACTCCTTGGTGTTTTTGAGAGTAGAAAACCAGAATTTCGCCTTCGATTTGCTCAAAATTATAATCAGCTTGCTTTTTATTTGCTTGATAACCTGGTATTTCCGTAGAGCGGGGCATTACAATGTGGGTAGTAAGTTGATCAAAATTTCCTTTTATTTTTATCACGAAAGGGTTCTCAGTAACATGCCCTTTTTCTTTTGCAAGGTTTTCAATGGCTTTTTGAAGCTCATCTAAGTTTTGGAAGCTTAAGTTGAGTTTATACTTTTGCCATTTAGTTACATTGGCATAAACAAAAAATGGAGATTCTATTGCCCAATTTGCTGACACTATACCTCTGCCTTTTTCATCAACCGAACTGAAAAAAGGTTTTCCATCAAAGACGCTAATTTCCCCTTGCATTTTTCCATAAGGTCCCATACCGAAAAGATGTTTTTTATTGGAAATTGTATCCAGTTTTATATGTGGTGCAAAGTTTTCTTTGCCCATTGAATACATGGAGCCTATATTTTTAACATTTTGACCAAAAGCTTTGGTACAGATAAAAAGCAATGAAACAAGACTTAGCGTTTTTAACATGGTTTTGATAGAAAATAAATTTGCGTATCGTAATGTTACGATATATTTTTGTTTTTTTGAAACACTATTTTAATATTTGGCGAGAATGTATAAAGAGGTATTTGATTATATAAAAACTGCGGAGCAAAATTTCGATTTGATAGCAGCTAAGAGAAAGGCTGAGTTGGAACAAATTGCGGTTTTTGTTTCTCAGAAAGTTGCTTTGGGTGAAGATGCAAAATTGATTTATATTTGTACACACAATTCACGCAGAAGCCATTTTGGTCAAATCTGGGCAGCTACAGCCGCAACATATTACGGCATTTCTAATGTAAAAACCTACTCCGGTGGCACAGAGGCAACGGCTTTTAATCCTAGGTCTGTGGCAGCTGTGGAGCGTGTGGGTTTTGAACTTCTTAAAATCACCGAAGGTGAGAATCCCGTTTATCATGTTAAATTTGATGAGAATGAAAGTGGGATTGTAGCTTTTTCGAAAAAGTATGATGATGCTTCAAATCCGCAAAATGATTTTTGTGCCATAATGACCTGTAACAGTGCAGACCAAGCTTGTCCGGTGGTATTTGGAGCTAGTTTGCGTGTTGCCACACAGTACGAAGATCCCAAAGCTTTCGATGATACAGCAGACGAAGCCAAAATGTATGATGAGCGTTGCAATCAAATTGCTACAGAAACACTTTATTTATTTTCGAAAGTGGGGAGATGAGATGATAATGAATGATGTCTTAATCTTGTAACAGAAAAAGATAAAAGGCGAATTTTTCTGTTAACTAATAATGTTTTGTGGTAAGGTCGGTTTATAGAAAGCATAATTCAAAACCTCATTTCAGCCCCTCCAAATACCCAATCAAATCTAAATATTCGCTTTCTTTCAAAGGAAACGCAGGCATAAGTGAGGTTTCCATTTTAGTTACTGACTTTACTTGAGCCTTTTTATAGGGCACAATTTGGGATTGGCCGGGCATTTTTACCAGATATTCGTCATTGGTTTTGCTAGTGATGATTCCTTGAAATGCAGAACCGTCGGTAAGTGTAATATTGTAGCCTTCATAGCCAAAACTTACGCCCTGACTTGGGTTGATGATGGCATTATAAAGACTCTCTTTGGTTAGTTTTTTGCCAATTTGACTCAAAGCTGGGCCAAAATCCATACCGTTTCCATTGACTACATGGCAGGTGGCACAATACATTCCGAATAGTTCTTTTCCTTTAGCTGCATTGCCTTTTTTACTCAGGAAATCTACTTTTAATATTATTTGTGGTTCATCAGGTTTACCAAATTTCTGTTCAAATTGGACTTTGAGGTCGCTGTGGAAGGTTTTGGTAAACACAACTTTGGATGCAGGAATGAGTTCTTTTGGTACTTTATTTATTTTTACCAAATTCCAAAGTTTGACGTCGCTTTGGTAGCCTTCCATAGCCAATACAGCGGCCTCCCTAATTTTGAATGGATATTTTTTGTTCGAAAATATCAAAATCAATTGCTTGGTGATGGTTTCATTGTCTACCAAACCGATTCTTTGTATGGCATTTATGGCCTTTGCCTCAATAAGTGGTTTGGCTGAAATGGCTTCCTTAAGTGGCATAACACCAAAAAGTTGGGATAGTACCAAGGCCGCCTTTTCATAAACCTCTTGATTTGTGCTTTCCAAAACTATGTTTTCAAGCCTAGTTCTTTGATTTCGTAAATTATATTTCGACACGATGTCTATAAAATCAGTGTCGTTTTTGATATTGTCAAGAACATGAGGAAGAATGGCATTGAATTCAGCATCTTTTACGATAGATTCTGCATCAAAATGTTTGAATATCAGTAAACTAAGTTCTTCCGATTTAGAGTTTTTCAATAGGCTCAAAAGAGCCTTGTTTTTAGTATTTTTTTCCTGAAAATCAAATGCTCTAAAGTATCTATTACTATTTGTGATTTTCGATGAAGTGATAATTTCTGCAAGATATCCTGGTGTATTTTTTGCTCTACTTCTCCAGATAATATCTTTGACGGCCTCATCGTTCATCCAGTTTTTATCTTTCATAAACGCCTCCAAGTATTTATCCCATTGGCCATCAGCACCAATCCCGATGGCCTCGAGAAACCATTTATCACCTGATTTATAGCTATTTGCCAGGTTAAGCCAGGCCGATTGATTTTCAGTTTTATAAATAGCCGAACCTACCGCCTGTTTCACTTGATAGGAATTGTCTGTAGCCATCTGAGTCAGAAAAATGCTGTTGTTTTTTCTGTGAGCCATTCTTACAGCAGCTGCTCTTACCTGTTCGTTGGCGTTTTTACTGGCTTCCAAAATATACTTTTCGTCTATTTTTGAAAGCAACCAATAGGCTCGTGCCTGAAAAACTGGGTTAGCGGACTTTGATAATTTTACAAGTTCATTTTCTGCTTTTTTGCCCATTTTTGACAAAGTCGTATAAGCCAAATATCTAACAGAATTGGATGGATTCTGCAAGGCCTCTACACAAGATGAAAGAGATTTAAAATCGTAAGTTGGTATTTTGTAGTCAGGCTTATTGCTTGACAATCGGTAGATTCTACCTTTTTCTAAATCACCAATAAAATGCCCACCAACGCCCGAATCATACCAGTCCGCCACGAAAATGGAGCCGTCGGGAGCTGTACAAATATCAGACGGCCGAAACCACATGTCTTTTTGGGTGGCGTCTAAAATCAAGTTTTGTTTTATGGTATAACCCGCTCCATCATTTATTCTTTCGTAACTCGAAACATCGTTGGTGCCAGCGTCAGCCAAAAAAAGTGTATTTCTGTATTTTTCGGGAAGGAGTGAACCCTCGTAAATAAAGATTCCTGTGGGTGAGCCGTACCCTGTAACTTTAAGATTTGGAATCACCCCAGGGTCGTTTTGGTGCCAGTGTTGATTGAAAACTGAATCTTCCAAGTTTGTGCGGTTTACTCGCCAATCGGCTCCGGTCATTTCATCTTTGTAGCCATAATTGCCGCCCGGCATTAGGTAGTTTATTCGGTTCGCTTTTTTTCCGTCATCGTCATTATCCGATTGCCAAATTCTGCCGTAGGAATCGATACAGAGCTCGTAGTTGTTTCTAAAATTCCAGGCCAAAACCTCGAAATTTTTACCATCCACATCACATCTCAGTGCCATGCCGTCTTGAAAAGGGGCTTTCGTTTGGCCAATTACCCTTCCGTAAATATCCTTGATGGGTTGGTTGTTTTTATCCAAAAGACCTTCTCCAAAGTTTCCGAAATTGAAGTACAATTTACCATCAGGTCCAAAAACACAAGAATGTACGCCATGGTCACTTTGTAAGCCTGCTACTGTTTTAAATAAGATTTCTTTTTTATCAGGAATATCGTCACCGTTTTCATCGGTAAAAACAAAAACATTTGGGCTACAAGAAACGATGGTTTTATTGCCTAGAACGGTTATGCCAAGAGCTGAGTTGATATCTTCGCCTTGGTAAAAAATTTTGGTTTTATCTGATTTTCCATCTCCGTTTGAATCTTCTAAAATCAGAATTTTATCTCCTTTTTTATCGTAGGGGACATTATTTACATCATTTCGGTAGTTATAAGCCTCGCAAATCCAGATTCTACCTTTGTGGTCAATGTCCATATTGGTTGGATTGAAAAGGTCGGGCTCGGAGGCAAAAAGAGTAAGTTGAAGTTGTTCGTCCCTTACATCAATACCCTCTTTATTGATATTTTCTTTGGTTTTGCCTTCAGGAAATCTATCGAAAGAGGATTCTCTATTTTTTTGACAAGAAAAAAATAAGGCAAGAATTAGTAAAAAAAAGGTCCTTGTCGGCATCTGCAGATTTTTCAACAAAATTTACTCCAAAGATAGGTAAATGTAAGTTTGTAAATAAAATATTTTTTAAGACTCATTAGTTTGGGCATCCAACTAGAAGGCTTTCAAAAACGGCTCCCTGTTTTACTTCAAAGCCAGGTGAAAAATTTATTTCCTTTCCGGCGTTATAAACCAACTTGGTATGAGCTTCTACTTTTGATGTGGTGTTGATTACATTTTTTGCGGTCACTAGTTTTAATATTTCGCTGTCTGTTACTTTGTGAATCTCATTGATTGATATTTCATTAGGACAAATATAAAAACTTTGGTCACGGTAAGCTCCGTTGGTGTCCGAATCACCAGAGTTGAATGCCCTAACCGTCGCCCAACCAGGTTCTCCATTGGGTACTATTTGAGCTCCTACAATATTTATGGGTCCTGAAATCCAAACATAATTTATTGGTTTTCCTAAACTTGAAAATGCAACGGGGTTGATGGCCAAGTATGGTTCCATTTGCGTGGTTATTGTTTCAAATGTTATTATTTGATTGTTGCGATTCTTTAGATAATCAAAGGTGACCTCCTGAAATTTGGCTTGGTCAAAAACAGCGTCTCCATGTTGTGTAGCCCTCAAGGTGACAGCACCTGGAATCCCTAGAAATTGTAAGTTGTTATCGACTAAATTGACCAGACCATTCATGACATAGTAGGAAATACTCAGGCCTGAGCTCGTCGAGGCCTCTAGAGTCAAATAGTTGTTTGCAGTTGTTTGGGTAGGTATGGCAGGGAAAACTATGTTTTGGGTAAGAAGCCCGCATGAGGGAGAGAATATCAACTCTTTTGAAGACTCTAGACCATATTGGTCTGTAATGGTAAGTTTGATTTTTGCCCAGTAACTTTCTAATGGAGGGCTGCACACCGTAGTGGGAATTGTGAGTTGGGAGGGGTTTCCTATCGCGGTATGAACCAAGTGCTCATGTCCATTGTGTACTTCAAAAGTCTGCCAGGTGTAGGTAACGTTATTTGGATTCTCATCGTTAATAGTAGCAGAAAAACTGGCCGTATTTGAACTTCCAGATACAATAAACTCAGCAATGGTAGGCTCAATCGTGGTTTCTAAAATTAAAGGTGCATTATTGTTTAGTTGTACAGTCTTACTGGCGGTGCCTGTAGAACCATGATTGTCGGTGACAGTGAGTGTAGCGGTAATTGTAACGACAGCTGTACTGGTGGTGGAGAGTGTGACAAATGGAGAAAGTCCGCTGGAAGACTGCCCATCGCTAAATGACCAAGAGTAGGTGAGGGTATCGCCGTCTGGGTCGTAAGAATACTTACCATCAAATTGAACTGTTAATTTTGAACCACCACCCGTGGCATTCGAGACAATTTTACTTACGGGCGGATTGTTTGAGGTTAAATAGCTGATTTTGTGTAATTCTCCTTCTCCACCATAAGGGTTGTCGCTGCTTACGTAGTATATGCTTCCGTCGATAGGAGAGACTTTGATTCCGAATATATACTTGCCAGTTGAAACGAACTTGAAAACAAAAAGGGGGTTGTAGTTTAGGTCAAATTTTACTCTATAAATATTTTTTCCGGTATAATCTCCAAAATAAAGATTCTCACGATAGTCTGCTGGAAAGCTGAGACTTTTGTTGAAATCACCCAGTAAAATACTTCCATTTCCTCCTACATTATCTCCAGGTAATTCTGGGCTTCCACTTACATATTTTTGGTTGTTTATAAGTCCAAAGATTTCATCTCTCATTACAACTTTAGGTTTTTCCCAAATATCGGGGGTATACTGTATGGGTCTAAGCCAATGAATCGCATCTATCCCTTCGTATTTTGGCCATCCAAAATTAAGGTTACTTTCATGTACCAAATTGAGTTCTTCGTCAATGCCAGTACCGACATCCCCAACAAAAAACTTTCCTGGGTAATCACTGCCTCCTGAATTAGGTATTTTCAACATTGTCCATGGGTTTCTAAATCCTTTACTCCAAATTTTGGAAACTGTGGAGTTAGGTTCTGCAGGATTGTACAAAGGGTTTGTCGAAATTCCTTCTCCCGAAATGGGGTTTATTCTTAACAATTTGCCGCTTATAGATTCGTTCAGTTGACTTCTGTTAGCCCCGATGTTTTCTTCCAAACTCATTATCCCAAGATTAATAGCCGCATTATGGTAGGTACTTGGACTGTCGCCATCATCTGAATCGTCAAAAAAACCGCCGTCTCCTGCCGTTATCATTAATGTTCCATCTTCACCAAAGGCCAATGCTCCGCCCATATGACCGAGATAGGTTATGGGTATTCCTTTGTTATTTTGTCCTAAGAGTATAAGTTCACTATTGGGGTTTACTGAAGGGCTGTTAGAAAGGTGGTTATCTACCGTAAATCTAGAAACAATGCCATAAGTAGCAGGCTCCAAACTAGAATGATTCGGTATTAAACTTGGATTCAGACTATATGAAACATAGACAAAGCCATTTGATGTAAAATTTGGGTCAAGAATAAAACTTATTAAGCCTAAGTCGCCCACTCCGTACGTTTTTTCTGTGATATCCAAAACCGGCAAACTGCTTTTTATGCCGTTTTGTATCATCCATACCATACCCTCTTTTTCCCAAACAAAAATCCTTCCCACATTGTCGATAACTAAACCTATAAAGGTTTTTGGAGAAGAATAGACTGTTTCATCTACGAAGTCCGGGGGTAGTACTTGTGCAGTTGCTATTTTATTGGAAAGCAGAAGCAGCCCAAAAAGAAATATTTTCATCACCCAATACTTTGAATGGTGCAGAAACATCGGATTCGTTTTTTTTGTCAATTTCTAAATCGCTACAGTTTACTATTCAAAAAAATGAAAAGTGAGTTGTATTTGCTTTTTTTGAAAAACTTTAGGGCCTAAACCCGAATTCACCTAGTACATGACCAATAATTAGGTTATTTCTCATTGGATTCGTTTTTTTAGTTTGCCAAAAAACGCAATAAAAATATTACAATCTAGCCACTCTGTTCATCTTACGAAACTCAAAAAAGTAACTTTAAGATTAGCGAAGTTTTAAGTCACAAAATTAATATTTTTTCGACAACATGTTAAGTGGTAGGTACTTTTGATAGCTTATTAAACAATTTTGTTGATAAGTTCCACATATAAAGCCTCTTTAGATAATAAATCATCTAACAAAATCCGTTGGTTTTTAGCTCTATTGAGGTTGTCTTCGGGATGTTTTATGGGATAATATATGTCATTGTTAAGGTAATCTGTCAAAAAACGAAGCCCTTGCATATAAATCATGAATGGCCCAGCAAAAAACAAATTTTCTTTTTCGGCAGCAGTGATGAGGGCTTTCATTTGACTCAAATAACCATCCATAAGAGCCTCGAAGTATTCTGGTCTAACTTTTATATTTTCAAAATTCGTACTTTCTTCAGATTCTTCACAAGTGTAGGTACGCACCATATCACCCAGGTCAGAGATTATTTTCCCTGGCATGAGGGTGTCTAAATCACAGACGCAGAGACTTTTGTTGGTGGTTTGGTCAAACAATACATTATTGATTTTAGTATCATGGTGAATCATCCTTGTTGGATAGTCGATGTTCGAAATGATCTCTTGGTAGGTATCGACAAGATGTTTTTGGTTAATAACAAAATCAATTTCCTTGGGAATGGATTTTATTCTCTCTTGGTTGCCATTTTTCAAGGCATCTTCAAACTGTTGATATCTCCACGCTAAGTCATGAAAACCCTGAATACTCGGTTGCAAGCCATCCAGCGGCATAGAGTGCAGATTTTTGGTGAGTAAACCAAAGGCTTTGGCAGCTTCAAAAGCCATTTTAGGGTCTGAAACGGTATTGATTGAGTAGGAGTTAGAAATAAAAGGGCTTAATCTCCAATACTCCTGTTCTACGACAGCCAAATCTTGTGCATCTTTGGTTCTGATTTGGTGTATGAAAAGGTAGTCGGGATGATTTCGCGATAGAAATTCGGATGTATTGCCAATATTTTGGGCAATTACCCATGGTTTTGGAAATACATGGGTATTTATTTTTTGTAAAACGAATTTCTGGTCGGTTCTTAACGATTCTAATAAAAAGGTGGAATTGATATGGCCCGAACCAAAAGGTTTATAATTATAATCGTTTAGATTTAATCCAAAGGCCTCTAATATTTGCTCCAAGTCGAAGTTTTTTTTAGTCAAAGGTAATATTTTTTGATTTGCTTCTCAATAGAAAAACACCTCATCCACAAAAAACCAACCTTTATCACCCTTGCCAGGATGCCAAGATGGGAGTTTTGAAATCGGCTGAACTATGATTTTTATCTGCTCAATATTGGTTTTATTCACAGGAATATCTATCCCTTTCGTGCCATTTAAGGTCATTTTGGTCAATTGGGCTACACTTACTTTTTTAAAGTGAGTCAGGTTTTTTCCTATTTCTTTTATATAGACATCAACGAAAACTGGCGGCATAATAAATTGTCCCGTATTTTCCGCGTAACTAATTGTCAAGCCATTCAGGGTGCTTGGTTTTTCAAAATCAAACAACGCCTCCATGGGATTTTCTCTAAAACCTAGCCAGTTTTTATCTTTAAAATTTACGGCATCTCCTTGTTTTCTGTCTATCAGCGTGCTTTCACCATTTCCGGGGTATTGTGGGTTAGGTTTGGTCAGAAGTTTCAAGCTTTTTGCTTTAAGATTTGACTTGAAGAAATAGAATTCCTTGATATCAGAGGCCAACCAACCATTTTTAGTAGCAACGGTTTTTATAGAACCATAGTTTTTTATAGAAATAGGCGATTTGTAAATAGCTGACTTCGTAGAATCTGGATTTGTTCCATCTAAAGTATATCGAATATCCACATTTTGAAGGGTGTGTTTTAGCGTAATCTTAGTGTTTCCTTCCAAAATCTGGTTTTCGTTTACTAAAATTGGCGGATTAAGTTTTAGCGTTTCTGATTCGTCGGGAACGTACCCTAATTCGATTATTTTCTTAGATTTCTTTAATTGCTCATACTGCTCTTTGGTAAACTTTGTTTCCCACAAATACATCTCCTTCAACGAAGGCATATCCATGATTTTTTGTAAGTTATCAAAGCTGATTTTGGTATTTGCCACAGCTAAAACTTCCAAGTTTTTACAATTTTTGAGCTTTTCTATTCCTTTTCCCGTGATGTTGGTTTGGTTAAGATTCAGATATTCAAGGTTTTGAAATTTCGATATTTCTCCAAAACTTTCATCTGTAACGGGCATTTTAGAAAGATTCAAACTCACAATTTGCTCCCCAATTTTCGAAAGTGAACTCAGGGTTTTCGGGTCAAATTTTGAACTCACATAAAAGTTTACTTTTATGGCAGGAGAATTATTTGCAATGGGTTTTATGGTACAAAATGGTGTAGTAAGTTCATTAATGGTATTTTCAGATGCTGCAGAGAAACTGTAAACTTTGGCCTCAACTTTTACTTCTTGGTTGCTTGCCAAAGTGTAAAAAAACGAGGAAGGTTTTAAGTCCGAGAGTTTCTGGTCATATTTGGCACCTTCTTGAATCCATCTTTTTAGAATCAATAATTCTTGGGCAGTCAATTGCGGCTTTCCTTTCGGTGGCATGTGTTTCTTGTCTTCCAAATCCAAATAAGCTCTTTTCAGGATGTGGCTGTTCAAAGTGTCATTTCCCACCCAAAGCTGCCCATTTTTACCTCCTTTTTTTATTTTTTCAATAGTACTCATGTTAAGCTGGCCTTTGGTTTTTTGGTCGTTGTGGCAGCTTTTGCATTTTTGGTCCAGAATTGGATAAACAAACTTGTCAAAGGTAGTTTCTGGAGCTTTGGTTTCTTTTTCACCCAATAAAAAATCTTCTCCATGGGTGATGTTTCCGCCCAAATGACCAACTATTGATACCACAATGATGGTAAGTATCAAGGTAATGTTTGTGAAAACCTTAGAGGCGAAAATTCTTTCTCGAAACTCATAAATTAGATAAACCAGTAAACTCAAACCAATACCCGTGTACTTATGGTTTTTGATGGTTTCGGCCTCATAGCCATTTTCAAAAGACAACACCAAGCCCGCAAATGCACTTAATACACTCGTAAATGCTAAAATAAGAAGTAGAAAATCTAATATTACATCGAAAGATTGCTCGTCGACTTTGGGTTTTAAACTATTGAACAAAAGCAACGCTACGGTAAGACCAATAGGTAAATGTAAAACCAATGGATGAACACGTCCTATAAATGAAAACCAGTTTGGGATTTCAACTTGATTTTCAAAAAACGCCACAAAAAGCAATAGAACATTTAGCCCAAGACAAGAATAAGAAAGGATTTTTTTCATAAATAGTTTTAAGCCAAAAGTCCTGGGATTACTTTTCCTGCAATGTCTGTAAGTCTGTATCGTCTACCCAAATGTTTATAGTTAAGTTGCTCATGGTTAAGCCCCATGGTGTGCATAACCGTAGCATGAAAATCGTGAATATGAACGGGGTCTTTAATGATATTATAGCCCAATTCGTCGGTTTCGCCATAAACTGTACCGCCTTTTATACCGCCTCCAGCCATCCAAATGCTGTAAGCTCTTGGGTGATGGTCTCTGCCGTAATTGTCCACTCCAAACTTGCCTTGAGAATAATTTGTTCTTCCAAATTCGCCACCCCAAATCACCAAAGTTTCGTCCAGTAAACCTCTTTGTTTTAAGTCAGTTACAAGTGCGGCTGAGGCTCTGTCTACATCTTGAGCCTGAAGTGGCATTTCACCTGTGAGGTTGCCATGCTGATCCCACCCTTGGTGATAAAGCTGTACAAATCTCACGCCTGATTCTGAGAGTTTTCGAGCCAAAAGTGCATTTGCGGCATAGGTTCCAGGAACCAAACAGTCAGGGCCATACATTTTTATGATGTGGTCAGGCTCTTTTGAAAGGTCAGTCAGTTCAGGCACAGCTGTTTGCATTCTGTAGGCCATTTCGTATTGTTTTATTTTGGCTTCTACCTCAGGGTCACGATTTTCTTCAAAGCCTAGATGATTGAGTTCTGCCAGTTTATCCAACATTCGTCTTCTGGAAGTTTTGTCTGTTCCTTCGGGGTTATTCAAATACAAAATCGGATCTTCACCGCTCGAAAACACCACACCTTGGTGGGTAGAATCTAAGAAACCGTTGGTCCAAAGTTTTGAATAAACGCCTTGGCCATTTCCCCTTCCACGAGAAAGCAGAACACAAAAAGCTGGAAGGTTTTGGTTTTCGCTACCCAAACCATAACTCAGCCATGCTCCCATACTCGGCCTGTTGCCGACTTGTGCTCCGGTTTGTAGAAAAGTAAGAGCCGGATCGTGGTTGATGGCCTCCGTATTCATCGTTTTTACGATACAAATATCATCGGCTATTTTGGCAATATTGGGGAAAAGTTCTGAGATCCAAGCTCCTGATTTGCCATGTTGAGCAAATTTAAAATAAGAACCCACCATCGGAAAATTTGTTTGACTTGCTGTCATACCTGTCAGTCTTTGTCCATTTCTGATTGACTCTGGCAGATCCTGACCTGCTAGTTTATTGAGCATGGGCTTATAATCAAAGCTCTCCAACTGCGACGGGGCACCGTTTTGAAATAGATAAATTACTCTTTTGGCTTTTGGAGCGAAATGCGGTAATCCCAAAGGCAATCCAGCTTCTGCCATATCGCCTTTGAACAAATTTGGCATTAGAAGTGAACCCAAACCCAAACTTCCAAGCCCTACTGCGGCTTTTCCTAGAAAATGTCTTCGGTTGACATTGAGTCTATTTTTTAAAAATTCATTTTCCATTTTCTATATTCTAATAAGGGTTTCTTCCATGTTAAACATCATCTGAAAAGTCTGGAGTAGGGCAGCCAAAGCCACAGGGTCTTTAACAGTTTTGTGTTCGTATTCGCCAATTTTCTGAAGGGATTTTATTTTTTGGGGTTGTTTTTTGAAAAATACCAGTTCTTCCTCAAAGTATTTCTTAAGAATATCAGATTCTTTTTTGGAGGGCATCCTACAAAGTATTTTTCTAAAACCATTATTTATGGCCAAGTCAATGCTGGTATTTTTTGACAGTTCTTCTTGAGCCATTACCCTCGCACTTTCCAACACGTGGGGGTCATTGAGCATCGCCAAGGCCTGTAGCGGAGTGTTTGTTCTGGTTCTTTGCACCTCACATTGGTCGCGATTGCTGGCATCAAAAATCAGCATGGCGGGCGGCGGAACGGTTCTTTTTATGAAAATATACATACCTCTGCGGTACAAATCTTTTCCATGGTCTTGCACATAAGTGGCGAGACTACCTCTGCCCGATGTCGCCACTTCCCACAAACCTTTCGGCTGATAAGGTTTCACACTCGGCCCGCCAATTTCAGGATTGAGCAAGCCAGAGGTTGCCAAAACATGGTCTCTGACATTTTCCGCAGGTATTCGCATTCTCGTGCTTCTTGCCAAATATTTGTTTTCAGGGTCAATTTTCTTGTGTTCGTCTTTTACAACTGAAGATTGCATATAAGTAGCCGAAGTAACGATTTGTTTTACAAGCCGTTTGATATTCCAACCATTCTGTTTGAAATCACTTGCCATCCAGTCCAATAATTCGGGATGAGTGGGCAATTCGCCTTGCATGCCAAAATCCCCTGTAGTTTTTACGATTCCTCTTCCAAAAAACTGCTCCCAAATTCTATTTACATAAACCCGAGAAGTTATAGGGTTTTTGTCGTCAAACAACCATCGGGTGAGACCGTATCTGTTTTTATCATATCCTTTAAAGTCCAAAATGGCTTTTGGAGTAGTAAAATCTACCACTTTGCCATGGGAATCATAATTTCCTCTTTCTAAAATATAAGTTGGTCGCACTTTAGAGGAGTCTTTCATGACCATCACCTCCAGTTTGGAGGTGTCTTTTTTGTTTATGAAATTAAAAATGCTTTTCACATCTTCGTCCTTAATACGCATGTTTGGCGGATCAGCAAATGAGGCATCGATGGTACCAAAAAGGCCTTTTTCGGGTACTTGGTTGAAAAACGCAAACGTGCCGTAATATTCTTCATGACTAATCGGGTCATATTTGTGCGTGTGGCATTTGGCACATTCCAATGTTAGAGCCAATACCGATTTTCCAAATGTATTCGTACGATCTGTTACATATTCCACCCGATATTCTTCGTCTATTACGCCACCTTCTTGGGTAATTTTGTGGTTTCGGTTAAAACCAGTAGCCAAAAGCATTTCTTTAGCCTTTGGATGCCACTTCATTTTGTCGGCAAGAATATCTCCAGCCAATTGCCAAGTAATAAATTTTTTGTAGGAATAATTAGAATTGAAAGCATGAATCACCCAGTCTCTCCATGGCCACATGGTTCGTAAGCCGTCGTCCTGATAACCGTGCGAATCGGCATATCTGGCCACATCCAGCCAGTTCAGAGCCATTTTTTCTCCAAAATGCTTACTTTTTAGCAACTGATTGACTACTTTTTCGTAGGCATTCGGGCTTTCGTCTTTTAAGAAGGCATCCTGCATTTCTACAGTTGGAGGTAAGCCTGTTAAATCAAAACTTACTCTTTTTAGCAGTGTTTCTTTGCTGGCTTGATCGGAGGGACTCAATCCCACAGATTTCATTTTATCAAAAGTGAAATAGTCAATTTCGTTTTTAACCCAATCCTTGTCAGCTTTGCGTAATTCAGATTTTTGAGGGGGAATAAAAGCCCAATGCTTCTTTATTTTAGCACCTTGAGCTATCCATTTTTTAATGATTTTGATTTCGTTCTCGGTTATAGTGAGATTGGAACTTGGCGGAGGCATCTTAATTGAAGTGTCAGTAGCAACTATTCTTTTATAAACTTCGGAGGCCTCCGGGTTGCCCTTTACAATGGCATGAGCTTTGGGATTGTCTTCGAGTGCTGCATAAGCTCCAGCTTCGGTATCAAGTCTGAGATTGGCCTCGCGTTTTTTTTCGTCTGGGCCATGACAAGCAAAGCAACGATCAGATAAAATGGGTCTAACATGAAAATTATAATCTACAACGTCGGGGATTTCTTGACCAACTGAGGGCGTGCATTTTATGTTGATGATTGCCAATGCCGCTACAGCAATAAAGGCAAAAAAACTTACTCTAATTACCTTCGAATTCATAAGATTGAAATAATGAATACAATAATAATAATTTTTTTTAATAATTAAGATTGCTATCTTTCTTATATTTATTAATGAAATTATTCAACCAAAAATATCAAGCCTTGGTATTTGCATTATTCTAATATTTAGCTAATCGCTTAAAAGTTTATAAATTAAGTAAAAAACTTACTTGTTCAATATTTAGATTCCATAAATAGTTATATTTAAGGTAGATTAAATGGTACAGTAACCTTCTTTTTACTGGAGTATCGTTGTATTATTTTAATATCTTCAAAATATTAATTGTATTTTTCTAATTATTTTCTCTCAGTTTAAAAAAATATTAATTACCCTTGATTATATTGCATTTCAAAGTTTTTATATGTAGAATTTTATATTATGACGGATAAAAATATCATTGTAAATGCCGGAGGGTTTGAGTTTTTATTTACTGAAAGCGAGATTGCGGCCATCGATGTTTTGAACAATAAAGCAGAAGATTTTTGCATTTTGAGTGAACAGAAAACCCTAACTGGAGAGATACTTTCTGTAAAGGTTAAAGTCTATAATGTGGAAATAGATGGAGAGCGGTTTCAAGTTCAAATCAAAAATGAATTGGATCAGATTTTGGATAATATGGGCTTAAATAAGCCAAAAGTTTCGAAAATAAAATCTATAAAAGCTCCCATGCCCGGTTTGGTAATAGAAATAAACGTGGAAGAAGGTCAAACCGTGGCTGAGAATGATAAAATTTTGATTTTGGAGGCCATGAAAATGGAGAATGTCATTAAGATTCCACACGAGGCCGTTGTGAAGAAAATAAATATTGTGAAGGGACAAGCAGTAGACAAGGGTCAGGTTTTAATTGAATTAGAATAAAATGAGTAATTTTTTTTCGGAATTTAAAGAAGCCGACCAGCAAGAATGGTTGAAAATAGTTGAGAAAGAGTTAAAGACAAGTCTTGAGCCTTACGAAATTTCCAAAGACTTGTATGCCAATCCTTTCATTGGCAATTCTGGAAATTCTTCATTACCAAATATCAAAAAAAACAGTGTAGGTTGGACGGTTTTTCAACATATTCAAGGAAATACTTCTACTGAAGTTAATACTAAAACTTTAGAAGCTCTAGAAGGTGGTGCTTCGGGAATTAGCCTTGTAATAGCATCAGAAGATTTTGATTTTGAAGTGGTTTTTAAAGGAGTCATACTTTCTTACATCCAAGTGAGATTTTACTTTTCTGATGATTTCTTTGATTCTAAAACTTTTTTTCAAAACCTAAAAACCTATATAGAAGGCAAGGAAGCCTATTTTGTATTTGCTGGTCTTACCAAAGATGAAGCTAAATTAGCCGGTACTTTTGGGAAAATAGAAGTAGTTTGCAAAAACGAAGGTATTCTTATCGAAAACCTTTCTGACGTACTAAGAGAAGCTGAAAATTTAGTTTTTTCTGAAAATGTCGATGTAGTTATTAGTCTACCAGTCAAAGAAAATTTCTATTTGAATATTGCACAACACAAGGCTCTGAAAATCATTTGGAGTAAAATAGCGGAAGCTTATAATTTGCCTCAGAAGCAGATTTTTGTTATTTCAAATTTAAATTTTAGCCATTCCGATCCAAATTCTCAAGTTATTGCTGCCACCCAACAAACGGCTTCTTCGGTTTTTGGGGCTACTAATGCGGTTTTGGTGCAAGATATGCCTTTTGATGCCGAAAAATATCCTGAAAGTTTTGCTGCCAGAATAACCCGAAATATTCAAAATGTACTTTGGAATGAGAGTTTTCTCTACCGAGTAAATGATCCGTCGAAGGGCAGTTATTTCATAGACGACCTTTGCCAAAAAATGATAAATGAAGTTTGGACCTTATTTATAAAAGATAAATGAAGAAAATATTAGTGGCCAATAGGGGAGAGATAGCCCTCAGAATTATGCGAACCATAAAAAAAATGGGCATAAAAACGGTGGCGGTATATTCAGAACCCGATGTGAAAGCCTTGCATGTAAGATTTGCCGATGAGGCGGTTTGTTTGGGAGAAGCTGCATCGAGCAAGTCCTACCTCGACATGGACAAAATTATCCAATTTGCCAAAGAACTCGGTGTGGACGGAATTCACCCAGGCTACGGTTTTTTGAGTGAAAATGCCATTTTTGCCGAAAAAGTCACCAAAGCAGGCATCACTTTCATAGGCCCAGAGCCAGATTCCATAACGCTGATGGGTTCTAAATTAGCAGCCAAAGATTGTGTAAAAAAATATGATATTCCGATGGTTCCGGGAACCGACACGGCCATCACAGATATACGCGAAGCACAAAAGATAGCGGCAGGAATAGGATTTCCGATACTCATAAAAGCCTCAGCTGGCGGTGGTGGAAAAGGTATGAGGGTTGTAGAAAAAGCGGAGGATTTTGTGGAACAAATGGACCGAGCGATATCGGAGGCGAAATCTGCTTTTGGAGATGGCTCGGTGTTTATAGAAAAATATGTAGGCTCGCCACGACACATCGAAATACAGGTTTTGGGAGACAAGCACGGCAATATTGTCCATCTTTTTGAGAGAGAATGTAGCATTCAGCGTCGTCATCAAAAAGTGATTGAAGAAGCTCCGTCTGGCATTTTAACACCTGAAATCAGACAAAAAATTGGCGAAGCGGCTGTAAAAGTGGCCAAGTCTTGCAATTATGTAGGAGCCGGGACGGTGGAATTTCTTCTAGACGAAAACCTGAATTTCTATTTCTTGGAAATGAACACCCGTCTGCAAGTGGAACATCCTGTTACTGAGTATATTACAGGCATAGATTTGGTAGAAGAACAAATAAAAATAGCCCGAGGAGAGAAACTTTCGTTTAGCCAAGAGGACTTAAAAATCAAAGGTCATGCGGTGGAATTAAGGGTTTATGCCGAAGATCCATTAAATGACTTTTTGCCATCTATCGGGCAAATAACCAAATATCAAAGGCCAGAAGGAGAAGGAGTTAGGCTTGATGATGCTTATGAAGAAGGCATGGAGATTCCGATATACTATGACCCTATGATCGCCAAGTTGGTGACTTACGGAAAAGACCGAACCGAGGCTATTCAAAAAATGAAAGAGGCTATAAAAAGCTATAAAATAGAAGGTTTTGCCACCACATTGCCTTTTGGTTTGTTTGTGATGGATCACGACGCATTTCGGTCTGCACAGTTTGATACCCATTTTGTGAAGAATTATTTCTCAAAGGAACAAGCACAAGATTGGCAAAAAGCGAAAGCAAGAAATGCGGCACTTTTGGCTTTGGCTCATTGGAATACCAACCAAAGCAAACTGAAAGTCTCAGAAATTGAAAATTCCAATTGGAAAAAGAGATGAAAAGGCCAGATTTTTTAAAAATAACCTTCGATTCGGTTTCAGAGGTTCAAGAACCTGAACTGAAAGCCTATGCCACGGCTGAAGGCATTGAGGTTTTGAGTGATTTTCCTGCGGAAAGGCAATTGCATCAAGGTTTTTTGTCTGGCATTACTCCTTTTTTAGGTGGACCATACGCCAGCATGTATCTCAACAAACCTTGGACCATCCGCCAATATGCCGGTTTTTCGACCGCCCAAGAAAGTAATGCATTTTACAGAAAAAACTTGGCCCAAGGACAAAAAGGCTTATCTGTGGCGTTTGATTTGGCCACCCATCGAGGCTATGATTCTGACCATACACGTGTAGCAGGTGATGTCGGTATGGCAGGTGTAGCTATTGATTCTGTGGAGGATATGAAAATCCTGTTTGACCAGATTCCACTCGACCAAATGTCGGTTTCGATGACCATGAACGGTGCAGTCATTCCTATATTGGCCTTTTTCATTGTGGCCGCAGAAGAGCAGGGCGTACCGATGGAAAAACTTTCGGGTACTATTCAGAATGACATTTTGAAAGAATTCATGGTTCGCAATACCTATATTTATCCTCCCAAGCCTTCCATGCGGATTATTGCCGATATTTTTGAATTTACCTCAAAAAATATCCCTAAATTCAATTCAATTAGCATCAGCGGCTATCACATGCACGAGGCAGGAGCTCCCGCCCATGTAGAGTTGGCTTATACGCTGGCTGATGGACTCGAATATTTAAAAATTGGCGTAGAGAAAGGATTGGATATTGACGAGTTTGCTCCTAGACTTTCATTTTTCTGGGGTATTGGTATGAATTTTTTCATGGAAATAGCCAAAATGAGAGCGGCAAGGCTGATTTGGGCCAAAATTGTGAAGAGATTTAATCCAAAAAATCAGAAATCACTAGCTTTACGGACGCACTGTCAGACTTCTGGTTGGAGCTTAACCGCTCAAGATCCATTCAATAACATAGCCCGAACTACCATTGAAGCTATGGCGGCTGTTTTTGGTGGAACTCAATCTTTACATACCAATTCTTTAGACGAGGCCATTGCCCTTCCGACGGATTTTTCAGCCAAAATTGCCAGGGACACCCAAAAATACTTACAGTCGGAGGATGCAGGCATTACCAAAGCCATAGATCCTTGGGCTGGCTCACATTATGTCGAATATTTAACTGCCGAATTAGTTGAGAAAGCGTGGGAACTGATAGAAGAGACAGAAGCCGTCGGTGGAATGGCCAATGCGATAGAAAAGGGAATTCCAAAACTAAAAATAGAAGAAGCTGCAACTAGAAAACAGGCGGCCATTGACAGCGGAACTGAAATAATTGTAGGTGTAAACCAATTTTTGGTAAAAGAAGAAGTGGCACTGAGTACGCTGGAGGTAGATAACGAGGCGGTTAGAAATGGACAAATTGCTTTGATCAACAAGATAAAGGCTTCAAGAAAGACCGAAAAAGCACAAGCAGCATTGAATGAAATCACTGAAACTACCAGAACTGGAAATGGTAATTTATTGGAAAAAGCCATAATCGCTGCAAGAGAAAGGTGTACTTTAGGAGAAATTTCGGATGCTATGGAAGTGGTTTTTGGAAGATATAAAGCTGATATTCAATCTGTAAAAGGCGTGTATTCTAAAGCTATGCAAGACAATAAAGTTTTTGAAGAAGCTCAAAAATTGAGCAATGAATTTCTGGAATTGGATGGTCGGAGACCAAGGATTTTGGTGGCGAAATTGGGTCAAGACGGTCATGACCGAGGTGCCAAGGTAATCGCCACAGGTTTCGCCGACATTGGTTTTGATGTTGACATAGGGCCTTTGTTTCAAACTCCACAAGAGGCTGCCAATCAGGCTATTGAGAATGACGTCCATGTGGTGGGTATTAGCTCTTTGGCTGCTGGACATAAAACGTTGGTTCCAGAGGTTATAAAAGCTTTGGCCGAACTTGGAAGACCTGATATCAAGGTAGTGGTAGGTGGTGTAATTCCTCCTCAAGACTATGACTTTTTGTATAAAAATGGTGTAATAGCTGTTTTTGGGCCAGGAACACCCATTGCGAAAGCTGGAAAGGAAATTATTGAAATATTGATGAAAGAAATTAATTAACCGCAAAGGCGGAAAGTTGCAAAGATTAGCTTTTACGAAATATCATTAGAATAATGACAAGAAACTTTGCGTCCTAGCGGTGAAAAAATATAGACAATGACGAATAAAGTAGAAACATTACAGAAAAAATTGGCCGAAGCCGCACTGGGCGGTGGCCAAAATAGGATAGATGCTCAGCACAAGAAAGGCAAACTTTCGGCTAGAGAAAGAGTAGAATTGCTGCTGGACGAAGGCTCTTTCGAAGAAATTGGAGCTTTGGTCACTCACCGAACCAAAGATTTCGACATGGAAAATCAGATTCTCCTGGGCGATGGAGTGGTTACAGGCTACGGAACAGTAAAAGGTAGATTGATCTATGTTTTTTCACAAGACTTTACGGTTTTTGGTGGCTCGCTTTCTGAAACACATGCTGAGAAAATCTGTAAAATCATGGATATGGCCATGAAAACGGGTGCTCCAGTTATCGGTTTGAACGATTCGGGTGGGGCTCGTATTCAGGAAGGTGTACGTTCTTTGGGTGGTTATGCCGATATTTTTTATAGAAATGTGCGTGCTTCTGGTGCTATTCCACAGATATCCGCCATTATGGGTCCATGTGCGGGTGGAGCGGTTTATTCACCTGCAATTACAGATTTTGTGATGATGGTTGAAAATACCAGTTATATGTTTGTTACAGGGCCAAACGTAGTAAAAACTGTTACGAATGAGGAAGTTAGCTCCGAAGAATTGGGCGGAGCCATGACCCATGCTACAAAGTCTGGAGTTACCCATTTAACTTCATCTAACGATTTCGAATGCATTCAGCAAATCAAAGCTTTATTGAGTTATATACCGCAAAACTGTGAGGAAACACCTGCCAAATTACCTTATGAATTGGGTGACGAAATCAGAGAAGTTTTAGAAAGCATTGTCCCAGAAAATGCCAATCAACCTTACGACATGCGAGAGGTAATTTCTGGTATTTGCGATGTAGATTCCTTCATGGAAATTCATAAAGATTATGCTGAGAATATTGTTGTAGGATTTGCAAGATTGGCAGGAAGAAGTGTTGGTATTGTAGCCAATCAACCTATTTGTCTTGCAGGAGTTTTGGATATCGAGAGTTCTAAAAAAGCCGCACGATTCACCCGTTTCTGCGATTGTTTCAATATTCCCCTTATGGTTTTAGTAGATGTACCGGGCTTTTTGCCAGGGACAGATCAGGAGTGGAAAGGAATCATCACGAATGGAGCCAAACTGCTTTACGCACTCAGCGAAGCCACAGTGCCAAGAGTAACCGTAATCACTAGAAAAGCCTACGGCGGTGCATACGATGTAATGAACTCTAAGCACATCGGAGCAGACATGAATTTTGCATGGCCAGGGGCTGAGATAGCCGTGATGGGAGCCAAAGGAGCTTCTGAAATCATATTTAAAAAAGAAATTTCTGAGGCAGCTGACCCAGCTGCGAAACTAATAGAGAAGGAAGCAGAATACGCCAAACTCTTCGCAAATCCTTATACTGCTGCCGAAAGAGGATTTGTCGACGAAGTGATAGAGCCACGTTTCACTCGAAGAAAACTCATTAAAGCCTTCGCCATGCTCGAAAACAAAGTAGATCATTTGCCCAAGAAAAAGCACGGGAATATTCCGTTGTGAGGAGGATTTAGTTTGTATTTTGTCTGAAATTGTTAGACAATGCTTTATAAAAGCAATGACTCAATTTGAAAATTGCATTCCGACCACGAAGTGGTCAAATATGAATAGCCCCGAATGAAATTCGGGGCTATTCGTAAATATGGAGTTTCGAGACCCTGAAAGGGTCTAGTTTTTGGTTACTTTTATAATGATTGGATATGTTTTAGAATTCATTTCGTTTAAATATTCAAATATTCATTAACTTTATTTCAAAATAATAATCGAATTATGAATTTTAAAGAATTGTATGCCACATCCAAAGAGAGTGTAGAGAGTGTTCTTACAAGTGAACCACTGGACTTTAGATTAGAGCAAGCGACAAAGAGTAAAGATGATGAAACTTGGGAGGTTGTTGTTTCATATTTGGTCAACAATTTGAATAAACCAGCAGCTTCACCTCTCACGGCGGCCTTTGGTACAACTAATCTTCCATATGAGCGAGTTTTTAAATTGATTAAAATTAGGAATAAAGACGTTTCTGAGTTTTTAATCTATGAAAAAGTTTGAAGCTAAAATAATCAATGATAATTCTGGATACCAACAGTTTACTCGTTTTGACATTGGGTTTGGTTAATCCAAATATTGTAAATTCTCATGAAAGAACTTCTATTTATTCAAAGGAAGATTTCGATTTTCTATTGGAACAAATCAAGGACTTTAAAAGGCTTGTTATATTTCCAAACGTATGGACTGAATTGGACAACTTAATGAAGAAATATCCATTGATTTCCCGAAATAAATATGTGGAGACTTTGAAAGTTTTAACCAAGGAAACCACAGAAGAGTTTGTTCGGTCAGTAGAAGGTCTTGAAATGTATTCTTTTTATAAATTAGGGTTAACAGACTCAATTATACTTTATTATTCTACCAATTTTAAATGCGATTGCGTAATTACTTCTGATAGCAATCTTTCAGACCATTTAATTGCACACGGAGTAAATGTTATTGATTTGGTTAAGATTAAAAACTCAAAATATTCATATTAAACCGCTCACCCCTCTACAATCTCCTTAGTAGGGTCAATAAAAAACCACAGAGCGGAGGCTACAATCAAGCAGCCCGCTATCAGAAAAAGTGGATAATTGAAATTACCAGTTTGCTGAACAATTGTACCGAAAATAATTGTGATGAAAAATCCTCCCATTTGTCCTGAGAAATTCATGGCCCCAGTTACTGTTCCAGCGTTTCGTTTGCCGATATCCACACACACAGCAAAAGCAACTGGGAGTGTGAGATCCTTTAAAAAAACGCAAAGTGCGAGTACATATCCTGCTATTTGATTGTCAGTTGTCATTCCAGCCCAAAGAAAACAGACGCTGGAAAGTCCTAATCCTGTGACGCCAACAATTCTTCTGCCTAGTTTTAAACCAAATTTTTTGCTCAAAAAATCACTCGCAAATCCGCCAACAATACAGCCAATGGCACCTAGAAAATAGGAGAGCGAAATGAAGTTTTTGGTTTGATCTTCGGTCATCATTCGGCCTTCCTGAAAATAAGTAGACGACCAGTTGGTAAAGAAATAGGAAGCGTAAAAAAACAAATGACACATAATCATCAGAAGCCAGATGTTTGGATTTTTGATGATGGTTTTCCAATGTATTTTGTGAGAAATCGGGGCGTTTTTTCTGGCACTTTCTATTTCATCTATCTCTTTTTGCGTAGTGCCCTTATGCTCAGATGGATTATCTCTAAACCAATAATACCACACCGCGGCCCAAATACTTCCTACAATTCCTAGTATAAAAAAAGCCATTCTCCAACCCACCAAATGAACCAATGGAATAACCAAAAGCGGGGTCAAGGCTCCACCGATACGTCCTGCAGCCCAAATAACAGACTGTGCTCTGCCAACCTCTACAGCCGGAAACCATCGAGCGATTGCAATTGAAGCGTTCGGATAAGCACCAGCTTCGCCCATTCCAAATAAAAACCTGACAATGAGTAAGTAAACAAAGCCAAAGGCTGTACCGGTTAAGGCTGTAAATCCCGACCACCAAAGCACTACTCTGGTGAGGACTTTTCTTGGGCCGATTCTATCGCCAAGAATACCTGTTGGGAGTTCAAACAATGCATAAGCCAACGAAAATGCCCCAAGAATATATCCAAAAGATTGATTGTCAAGGTCAAGGTCTTCTTTTACATACTTGCTCACTACGTTCATGCAAACTCTATCCAAAAACGTAATGATGGATAATAGGAACAAGAAAAAGAGAACTTTGTGGCGTATTTTCATAGTTTTGGGTAAGGGTTATTCAAAAATAAGGAAGATGTTCTATTTATCCTATTTCCGTTTCCCAAACCTGAAAATTCTATTCTTTTAGACCATCAATCCAGTCTGAAATGAGTTTTACTCCTTCCTTGTGAACACTCACACGACCTATCTCAGGCATCATAATGCCCGGATGCGTGCTGTTCATGCGGTAAGTAAGGATGGATTCAATCCCCTTACCTGGATTGATATCGTATTTAAAAGTTCCGGCTCCGATTCCTGCCGCCACCGGTGATTTTTTTACTCCCCAGTGATAAGGATCAGTTTCTTCGAAATTTAATCTAAGTCCTGAACTTGCAGCTGGGCCATAAGTGCTGTGGCAATGGCCGCAATTTACATCTAGATACGACCTTGCTTTGGAATCCAGACTAGCCGTGGCATCGTTGATGGATTTTAGCCCATTTATTTTACTTTTATCAGGCAAACTGCTCAAATAGCCTACTTCTACCCATTTATCCAGCTGATTTTTCTTTTCAGTGCCATAGCTTATTTCGTGGTTTAGTTGTTTGGTTTTTGGTCCAATCGGGCTAAATGTACCGTTTCGGTTGTGGCAGCTTTTGCACTGATTTTTGTTGGGCATGGCATACTTTATGTTGTGCATTTCTCCTTTTTCGTCTTTCCACGAAACTGGAATAACTCCACCAATTGATTTGTAATCAGCATCTTGTTGGTCGTTAGTCCATTTGTAAGGAAATGCCTCCCACTTGTTGTTCTTTTTTACCAAAAGTCTGGTTTCTAAGATTCTTTTATCTCCTTTTGGCTTAGAAAAGTCCGCGGGATAATAAAAGTTTTTGACAATAATGGTCTGTTCAGGGAAATCAAACGGTTTGTCTTGGTCATTGATATCAAAATTAGCTTTTGATCCCTTAGGTATCCAAACAAAGCGGCTCTTGTGGGCATAGTCGGTGAATAAGGATGCTGCTGGTTCATACAAAAGTACCCCTTCGTTAGCTTCCAAATTGGCTAAATCACCTTTGAAAAAGCCGTATTCAGAGAGTTTTTTGTAGGGCAGCTTTTCAAAGTCTATTTCCGAAGGAATTCTGCTTTGTTTCATCTTAAAACAGGAAACACCAATCCAGATGAACAAAGCAAAAAGGGTAAGTTTTTTTACAGAATTCATAAATTTCAGATACCTTTTACATCCGTTTTTACTTCAACTTTGCATTTGTTGAAATTCTCCAAATCGCTCACCACCGCTATATCCATGATTCCTCCATGGTCTGGAATGACAAAACGTGTGAAACGAAAATCAGTAGATTTTTCGTTTATACAGATATTCATTGGATTTTTAGTTGGGTCTTTGCCGATTTTTTCGTCTATAATTCCGTCATATATTACATCTTGTGGTTTACGACACTTGGCCGTTATGAGTTTTCCAAAATCTTTGGACATATCAGGAATAGCCATTTTTCTTTCAAAAACATTGTCATGAAAATATATATCGCTAGAGTAAGGAGACCAGCCCGGATGATTAGGTACTTTCAATTCCGTAATTTGATAATCCAGAATAGCCACACCGGTGGTTTTGTGGTTAATAATTTGATTTTCATATACTTCCACGTTTTTTCCAGCCATTATTATCACTCCGCTTCCTGGTGGAATCATCGTAATAGGGTTACCATTTTCAGAAGCTACCCCTTGGGCGAAATTGTCGTGATTATTGTCTTTAATGAGGTTTTTATACACTTTGGTATTTACTCCAAAAGCCTTTGGCAATCCAGGAAGATTAAACACTAAAATCCCAGAAGTATTGTTGATAGCTCTGTTCTTATATACTTCTGCATTGTCAGAGTTTTCGATTTCTATTCCTGCCACATTCTCAAAAACATAGTTATTTCTCACCACAATATTTTCAGATTGCCCCACATAAATTCCAGCATCTCTTGAGTGTGAAACCTCACATTCTTCTATTAAGACATTTTTACATTGAACCGGATAAATGCCGTAAGTGCCGCTTTTAGCCAAGTCAGAATGCGTCCAAGTTGTATTTACTCGTCTGAATGTCAGGCCTGTACACTTTTGGGTTTTTATGTCGTCGCCAGGAGCATCCATTACCGTAAAGTCTTCTAGGGTTATGTTGTTCCCTGCTATTTTCATACCTTCGCCACCTGTGCTGAGGGTTTTAAAAGAAATTACACTTTTGTACATTCCGGCACCTTTTACAGTGATGTCGTTCAAACTGTCTAAAATCAGCTGAGTGCCAATTTCATAAAAACCTTCAGGAATTTCTATGACATCACCATCTTTTGCATCAATAAATTTGGTCACCAAGGCTTCAATGTCTTCTTCTGAAGCTTTTTTTAGATTTGTAATATCGAGTTTAGAAGTAGTTTTTTCGCCTGAATTACAAGCGATTAACATTGAAATGCTAAGCAATGCAAGTAGAAGATTTCTCATTTTATTGATGGGTTAAATAGAACTCTTGCAAAGCTATTTGAAATTTCACGAAATTTATATTGATAAAAGTCAAAATCAAGACTTCTTAGCCCTTATGCGGCTCAATGTTTCATTCGAAACACCCAAATAGCTGGCAATATAGTGGAGTGGAACACGGTTGAATATCCACATTTTTTCTTGCTGGAGTTTATCAAAACGCTCGACGGCAGTCAAATAATGAAAATCATAATGATAGGTTTCGGTGCTAAGCAAATAACTTTCGGCTACGAGTCTACCCATTCTTTCAAGTTTATGAAACTTACTGTAGAGCTCTTCGAGTTTTTGTTTTTCCAAATAAAATCCCTTCGAATCTTCTAAAGCTTGAAGGCCAGTATTGCTTCCTTTAGAATGTATCAGGCTAGAGAGCGAAACAACAATATCACCTTCAAAACCAAACCAAACGGTAACTTCCTTTTGGTCTTTGTCGAGTATAAATTCACGAATGGCTCCATTCGTTAGAAAATAAATTTTGTCGCATATTTGACCTTTTTTAAGCAGAAAATCTCGCTTTTTAAAACTGAAAGGGTGCAGATTCTCAGAAATAGCTTCCTCTTCTGCTTTTCCAAATAAAGCAATTTTCTTTAAATTTTCAATTAAGGCATGTTTTATAGTTTCCAGATTCCAAGGGTTTTAAATTGCTTACAAGTTAGAAACAATTTTTCAGATAAAAACCAATTTTACCTGCCAAAAAACTCAATTACGGCTTGTTGACCGGCAGTCATCATCATTTGTTTTTCTTGGTCGGGCACTTTTCTAACTCGGGCACTTAATCCGTTGTCGTTGATGAAGATGGTTCGCTCCAAATCTCTTTTATTGGGAGCATTGACATTTCTCATCATTAGTCCACCCAAGGCATCCATGTAGGAGCTTATATCGTTGATATTTTTTATGGCCAAACCTTCTTTTTTAGCCAATTGATGGTCTATTTGAGTGCATTTTTCAAGTCTCAAACCTATCGTTTGTTCGTTAAAAATTTCTTTATCACCTTCGTGGCTTATATATTTTACTTTATCAAAAATATCAATTGGATAGTTGAGCATAAGTCCACCATCGACAAATAGACTACACTTTTTGTTGGCTGTAGGCTCCTCATACACAGTGCCTTCCTGGTCTATCCATATACTTTTATAGTAGAGAGGAATGGACATCGAAATCCTTACCGCATCTGCAATTCGCATCTTTGGGTAGGTTTCGTATGAAAAAACTACCAGTGATTGCTCCGTAAGATTGGTGCCTGTTACGTACAAATCTCTGAAAGGTGTTGCCTCTGCCAGTCTATGCAATTCTTCAAATGTTAAATTTGCATTTCCCGTTCTTTGATAGATAACATTTTCCATGGTTTTTAGGAAGTTTTCTCCTTTAAACCAACCGTATTCTTTGAAAAGTCTTTTTGTGCCTTTGGCCACAAAACCGTCGTCGTTGAATGTCTCTATGGGTGTTTCATTTACTATTCCGATAATCTCTTTCGGTGTGTATCCTACTGATAATAAGCAGGCTTGTATGGCTCCGGCTGAAGTGCCGGCCACTCTGGTGATGTTTTGCAAAATGCCTTTTTTTTCTAGTTCAAGTAAAGCCCCACCGTAGGCAATACCTTTTATCCCGCCGCCTTCCATTACCAGATTGCGATAATTGTTTTTTTGAGAGAAAGCAGTTGACGAAATTAATAATGCAAAAAGAAATGTGATTTTTATTCTCATTATAACAAATACTGATGATAAAAAACAACTTCGAGAATCGTGAAATATTGTTTAAATGCCATGGATAAATACCGAAAAGACCAAATTAGTGGTATTTTTGCAGCGGCAAATAAACCGCCAGAGATGAAATTCAGTATTATCACAGTTTGCTACAACAGCATTAGTACCATAGAGCATACCATTCAGAGTGTTTTAAATCAAGCATTTACGGATTTTGAATATATTGTGGTTGATGGTGGTTCGAAAGACGGCACTGTGGAGGTTTTGGAGAAATATAAAGATAGAATTAGATACATTTCTGAGAAAGACAAGGGGATTTATGATGCCATGAATAAAGGCCTCAAAATGGCCGAAGGGGAGATCATAGGTATGATTGGTTCGGATGACTTTTACCCTTCAAATGATGTTTTGGAAGTGGTTTCGGCGGGTTTTGATACCTATAAAGCAGATGCCATTTACGGTGATAAGCAGTTTGTAAATCCTGATAATATTGACAAAATAGTTCGCTACTGGACTGTTGGCGAGTACAAAAAAGAATATTGGCTCAAAGGCTTTATGCCACCACATCTTTCATTTTATGTAAAAAGAGCCTGTTACGAAAAGTTTGGCAATTATCGCACAGACTTTACCTGTTCGGCAGATTATGAGTTGATGTTGAGGATGTTGTATAAAAACGATGTTTCGGCCCATTACATTCCCAAAGTATTGATGACGATGAGAAACGGAGGGACCAGTACGGCCTCATGGAAACACAGATGGGTGGCCAATCAAGAAGATAGAAAAGCATGGAAGGTGAACGGATTGAGACCAAAATGGTACACACTTTGGTGGAAACCGCTTTCGAAGATTGTGCAGTTATTTAAGAAAAAATGATTTTGTTTAAAATTTGATTTTTTAAAAATGAGAATAATAATTCTTACACAAGACGACCCATTTTATTTGGGAAAAAACATTGATTTTTTGGTAAAAAATATGCCAAAAGATGCTGAAATAGTTGGAACAGTGCTGTTCGAGGTTTCGCCCTTTGGTAAAAGAGAGACTTTTTTTCAGAAAATGAAAAAGACTTTTGATGTTTTCGGACTAAGTTTTTTTCTGTATTACAGCTTCAAATTTTTAAAGTCGAAATTGAGTGCTGAAAATTCGGTTGCAAAGGTTTTGGGAAAGCATGGAATTCCACTAATTCATATTGATAGAGGGATAAATGCAAAAGAAAATCGAGAAATTCTTAAAACTTACAAACCAGATTTATTGGTATCAATCGGTGGAAACCAGATTTTTAAAAGACCTTTGTTGGACTTGGCCACTTATGGATGTGTAAATCTCCATACCGCACTTTTGCCAAAATATAGAGGTTTGATGCCCTCTTTTTGGGTGTTGAAAAACAACGAAAAATATACGGGTGTATCTGTTTTCTTTGTAGACGAAGGGATAGATTCGGGTCCAATACTGGTGCAGAAAAAAGTAGAAATTGGCGATAGAAGTCAAGAAGAATTGATATATCATACCAAGCAAATTGGTATGGAATGTATTATAGAAAGTGTAGAATTGATTCAAAAAGGTGGATACGATTTGATTCCAAATCCAGCGGAAGACATGACCTACTTTACTTTCCCGACTAGAAAGGATGTGGACGAGTTTTACAAAGCTGGAAAGCGTTTTTTTTAATCTGATTCAATTAGTTATTCTTTACAAAATTACAAATTGCTGATCCTTAGTGGCATAGCGTCTTTGCGGTAAAACAAATGAAAATACTCACTTTCGACATAGAAGAATGGTTTCATATTCTGGACAACGACGCTACCAAAACAGAGGCCGAGTGGGAGGGATTTGAGTCGAGAATCCATGGAAATATGGACAAAATTCATGGAATGTTGGGTGATCAAAAAGCCACCTTCTTTTGTTTGGGTTGGGTAGCTCGAAAATTCCCGGAAGTTTTAAAAGAAATTGATCGAAAAGGGCATGAAATAGCTACGCATTCTGACTTACACCAATTGGCTTATGAGCAAAATCGCCAGACTTTTGAGCAAGATTTGGAACGCTCAATCAAATCCATTGAAGATGTTGTAGGTAAGAAAGTGAGAGCCTATAGAGCTCCAGGTTTTTCTTTGATGGAGCAAAATAAATGGGTTTTTGAGGTTTTGATGAAAAATGGAATTGAGATTGATGCCTCCATTTTTCCAGCTGAGCGTTCACATGGTGGATTTGCACACTTTGGTCATGCCGAGCCTTGCTGGATCGACATTGACGGTATGCGAATGAAGGAGTTTCCGATTAATCTTTCTTCTTTCGCAGGTAAAAACCTCATTTTTTCTGGGGGTGGATATTTCAGACTTTTTCCGTATCCATTGTTGGATATAATGACCAAAAACTCAGATTATGTGATGACTTATTTTCATCCCAGAGATTTTGATGCAGAACAACCGATGGTGCCAGGTTTGAATTTCATCAGAAAATTCAAATCGTATTATGGACTAAAAGGCTGCCTGCCAAAACTCGATAAACTTATCAAAAAACACGAATTTGTAGATATTCATACTGCCGAAGCGTCTATTGATTGGGAAAAGGCAAAAGTGGTAAAGTTGTAATAAAAAAAAGACACGAATAGAAGCCTATCCGTGTCCAATCTATTAAATCAGTGTTCCAAAATTATCCCAAAAACGGATATTTATAATCAGTGGGCGAAACAAAAGTTTCTTTAATTGTCCTAGCATTTACCCAACGCAAAAGATTAAGTTTTGAACCTGCCTTATCGTTAGTTCCTGAGGCTCTGGCTCCACCAAATGGCTGTTGACCCACTACTGCTCCAGTTGGTTTGTCATTGATATAAAAATTACCCGCAGCGTTTTCTAAAGCCTTTGTCGCTTGGTCAATAGCATACCTATCTTGAGAGAAAACTGCACCTGTGAGTGCATAAGGAGAAGTGGTGTTTACTAATTCCAAAGTCTCTTCCCAAGCGTTTTCCTCATATACAAAAATACTTAGAACTGGGCCAAAAATCTCCTCACACATGGTTTTGTATTTTGGATCTTTGGTCAAAATCACAGTAGGTTCTATGAAATAACCCACGGATTTATCAAAACCACCGCCAGCTATAATTTCTGCATTCTGAGCATTTTTAGCTGCTGATATATATCCCGATATTTTATCAAAAGCTTTTTCATCGATAACTGCATTTACAAAATTGGAGAAATCTTCTGTCGGTCCCATTTTTATATCAGCCAAATCTGCCAACATGTGTCTTTTTACATCTTCCCAAATATTAGAAGGAATATAGGCTCTCGATGCCGCCGAGCATTTTTGTCCTTGGTATTCGAATGCACCACGAACTAAGCCAACTGCAACGGCCTTGGCATCAGCAGATTTATGAGCAATCACAAAGTCTTTACCACCTGTTTCACCCACAATTCTTGGGTAAGATTTATACTTATGGATATTATCTCCAATCGTTTTCCAGATATTTTGAAAAACGCCAGTGCTACCCGTAAAGTGAATTCCAGCAAAATCAGCATGATTAAAAACTATATCGCCCGTAACCGGTCCATCAACATAAACCATGTTAATTACACCATCTGGTAAGCCTGCCAATTTGAAAACTTCCATGATGACATTGGCTGAATATATTTGCGTATAGGCTGGTTTCCAAACTATTACATTGCCCATCATGGCCGCACTTGCAGGGAGATTTCCTGCGATGGCTGTGAAATTGAAAGGCGTAAGTGCAAAAACAAATCCTTCCAATGGTCTATATTCCAATTTATTCCAAACGCCTTTCGACGATTGTGGCTGTTCTGCCATTATTTCTTGATAAAAAGCTACATTGAATCTCAAAAAATCTATCAGTTCACAAGCGGCGTCTATTTCTGCCTGATACGCATTTTTTGATTGCCCCAACATCGTGGCAGCGTTTATTTTTGCTCTAAAAGGACCTGCCAACAAATCTGCTGCTTTTAAGAAAACTGCGGCTCTTTCATTCCAAGGAAGATTTGCCCAATTATTTCTGGCTTCTAAGGCTGCATCTATGGCTGCTTTTACATGCGAAGCATCACCTTCAGAGGCAAAACCCAACACATGTTTGTGGTCATGAGGGGGCGAGAGTTTTATTTTTTTATCTGTAAAAACTTCATTCTTGCCAATATACATCGGCACTTCTAGGGTTTTTGAACGAAGTTCTGATATTGCTTTTTTAACGTTTATGGTTTCCACACTTCCAGGAGCGTAGTTAAGTACTGGCTCGTTCTGAGGAAGCGGAACTTGGTATATGGCATTATGCATTTTCTGAGGTTTTATTGATGAGTATAAATCTGCCTGCAATTTCCGTAAAAATCTATTAAAAGAAAATCGTAGCTACAAAAATCTTTCCTTCAACTCTTTAGTGGGTATCCAACAACTCTCCCTTTGGCCAAACCATTTCAAACGGTTTTTGGAAACAATATCATAGAAAAAGTCAGAAATAAGAACTGGTAAGAAGTTGAAAATACGCAGCCAAGCGTATTTGGGTAGATATTTAGCTATTTTAAAAACTGCTTTTGATTTTACAAAAATTTGGTCATTTTCTATTAAAATTAGTGTCCCGAAGTTTTCAGTTGGCAGTTGTTGTGTTTTTAAGAAATCTTGGGCGAAATTAGACTGTAAAGACGCAAATTTAAAGATGTTTCGGCTGTCATTTTTCAAAACAAACTGCACTGCCCCGTTGCACAGGTTACAAACGCCATCGAATAAAATGATAGGTGAGTGCATAAAAAAAGCCCCTTTCGGGGCAATATTTTTAGAATAATCTTTCGAAAGGAAGTCTACTCAAAATAAGTATAAGAGCCAAGCCAAAGTAAATCATCGATACTTTAAATTTACGTCCATTTCCTACTGCTTTTTTAGATTTGGCATTTCCAATAGTAGCAAAAACAGCGGCAAGAATGTTCACAAAAGGATGCTCGACAACAGCTTTTCTTACAGCCCCGTCTTTCATAGCAGCTCCCATATCAGCAAATGCGTTTTGTGCAATAGGCGAAATAATCAAAAGAATTATTCCCAAAAGCAACATGGTATGTGTAGAAATCAAAGCGAATAAGTTGATTTTTCTGTTCGAATCATCAAATGCTTTTTCTGAATTTGAGCCAACCGCTCCGTTTATAGTAGCATAAGCCAACAACACCAAAGCGATGAATGCAATCCAATGGTGAGCTTGTAAAATGATAGAATACATAATTTTTGGTTTAAATGTTTGTCAAAAATAATTGAATATTTCAATATAAACACCCAAAAACCGCATTTTGGTTTAGCGTCGTTTTTTTATTATTTATTTTCGGACTAAATTACCGTTCAATAAACCTGATAAACCTGAATGAAAAAATGGTATGAGTATATTCCACATCCTGTAATTATTCTTTTTGGAATGATAGTTTTGGCATGGCTTTTTACTTATCTCTTACCTGCTGGGGAGTTTGATAGAGTGGAGATTGATGGTAAAATGAAAGTAGTTGCTGGTTCATTTCATTATGTGGAGTCTACCAAACTGAGTCCATCAGTTGTTTTTCAATCTATGCCCAAAGGTTACAAAGCGGCCATTGAAGTCATATTTATCATCGTTGCCAGTGGAATAATGTTCGGAGTTTTGAATGCTACTGGAGCTGTTGAAAACGTGGTAGGGTCATTTGTAAAAACGCTCGGGAAAAACAATCAAAACGTGCTTATCGTAGGTATGACCTTTGTTTATGGGGTTCTGGGCATGTTTATAGGTTATGAAAACAACATAGCGATGATCCCAATTGCAGCGGTTTTGAGTTTGGCCATCGGTGGAGATTTAGTATTGGCCACGGGCATTGCGGTTGGTGGCGTAACTGTCGGTTTCGGCCTTTCTCCATTTAATCCTTATACGGTCGGTACGGCTCAACGAATTGCTGACCTGCCACTTTTTTCTGGAGCTTTATTAAGAATTGTTTTGTGCGTTCTTGGACTTGCTACCATGGCTTGGTACAATATTTCTTATTTCAAAAAAATACAAGCCAACCCTGAAAAAGGGCTTGGGTCCGGACTAGATTCTTCTGGTTTTTCTCTTTCAAAACCCATAGAATCTTTTAAAATGCATTGGAAGGATTGGTTGATTTTGGGAGCTTTTGTTATAATGTTGACTATCATGATTTACGGCGTTTTTGAATACAAATGGTATCTCAACGACATATCTGCATTGTTCCTAATTTTAGCTTTCTTTCTTGTCTTTTTCTTGAAAAAAAGTAGTATTGAAGTCGGAGAATTGGTACTTGATTCTGTAGCAAAAGTAGCTCCAGGGGCTTTTATGGTAGGCTTTGCAGCAACGATTAGAATTGTGATGGAAGAAGGCAAAGTGAGCGATTCTATTACCTATTATTTGGCAAATTCATTGGAAGGTTTGCCCAATTATCTTTCAGCTATAGGAATGGTGATTACACAAAGTTTGATGAATTTCATGATTCCAAGCGGTAGTGGACAGGCATTGGCCACCATGCCGATTCTGATTCCTTTGGGTGAAATGTTGCACTTGACCAAACAAACTGTGGTATTGGCTTTTCAAGTGGGGGATGGTGTAAGCAATTTGGTGAATCCAACTTTCGGAGGACTCATTGCCATGATTGCTATTTGCAGAGTACCGTTTGAGCGTTGGCTCAGATTTATTGCTCCAGTTGTAGCAATTTTGGTTGTATTGACCATTATTTTTGTGGTCATTTCGGTATTGATTAATTATGGACCAGCGTGATTTTATCAAAACATAGTCATTATTATAGTGGAGAAAAACCAGTGCTTATTTCTTAGAATATTAAAAAATAGCAATTTCAAGTCTTTATAAAGCAGATTAGATAAATCTTCGCGTCATTCTGTCTTGGCGGTAAATTAAAAAAAATGAAACTTCAGAAAACAAAAGAAATTTTAACAGACTTGGTGGCTTTCCAAGTTTTGGGTGGACAAGGAAATCTTGTAATTATAGATTATTTGAAAGAATACTTAAACTCTCAAGATATTGAATTTCAGGTTGTTTCCAACCTAGAGGGCAATAAAGCACTTTTGCATTGCCGAATTGGGCCAGCAGTAGATGGTGGCGTAATTCTTTCAGGACATACCGATGTGGTTCCGGTAAAAGGGCAAGATTGGGTTACGGAACCATTTGTATTGACCGAAAAAGACGAAAAATGGTATGCCCGAGGCTCATGCGATATGAAAGGTTTTTTAGCCTGTTTTTTAGCAAGTGTGGATCTTTTTAAGAAGTCAAATCTTAAGAAACCGATATATTTTGCTTTTTCTTATGACGAGGAAGTGGGTTGTCTTTCTGGTTTTGAAATGGCTTGTGCCATAAGAGATTTTTATACAGAAAAACCAAAATATGCAATAATCGGGGAGGCGACGATGATGCAGCCTGTAGTTGGTCAAAAAGGAATATGTGTTTTGAAAACCACGGTTCACGGCTCAGCTGGACACAGTAGCCGCATCAAACGTGAAGTGAGTGCTATTCATGTTGCTGCCAAATTGGTGGTTTGGCTCGAAAACAAAATGAACGAACTTTTTGAGTCGGGTGAAATAGATGAACGATTTACCCCAAATCATACTTCAATACATGTAGGGCAGTTTAATGGTGGAATCGCTCCAAATGTCATTGCCGACAAATGTACTTTCTACTGGGATGTCAGAATCATTCCAAAAAGTAGTCTTGAGAATATACTGAAAGACTATCACAATTATTGCAAAGAATTAGAAAAAGAACTACAACAAAGATTTGATGGTGCAAGAATCATCACAGAAGAAGATCATCCACCCGTACCTCCTTTGGATACACCTGAGCATTTTGAAGTTGTACCTTTTATCCAAAAAATCTCTGGAAATCAAGAATTAGGTACTGTAGCTTATGCTGCAGAGGCTGGCCAATTTGCTTTGGCTGGTTTCGAATCAGTCATTTGTGGCCCGGGAGATATAGCCCAAGCACACAGAGCCAACGAGTTTATTGCCATTGACCAAGTTGAAAAATGCTTGATTATGATGGAGAAATTGGCGGAGGAATTGAGTTGAAATTGAAGGAGTATTTTTGGACTCCTTCAGTTTGTAAGTTTTCTCTTTCTTTGTCTATTTGTTACGTATTCTTGAACAGCACTTTTTGTAGTTACCCAATTTTTGCCTTCTTTGTATGCGTCAATTTTGCCTTGACGAGCCAGTAAACTAACATATTCCATTCCATAGGCTATTTCTGGCTCTTCTACAATTCTCTGAATGGGCAGATATTCTTCATAGGTGTTATACAAATGACTCGTATAAATATCTAAAGATCGTTCTGCCGCTTGCAGTACTAAAAGTAAGAGCTTAGAGTAATCACCATTATTTGCCTTGTTAAGAGCGTCATAATATTTTTTTCTATCGTTTTTTAGAATTATGGCTGGAGGAAAACCTTCTTTCATCAAAATAATATTAAAAAGAAGCCGAGCAGTTCTCCCGTTCCCATCAAAAAAAGGATGAATCCATACGAAGCGATGATGAAATATGGCCGATCTTATTATCGGATGAAAGGCCAAAGACTCCGAATTTGCCCAAATCACTAAATCTTCTACCAAGTCTGGTACTTTCAATGCATTTGGAGGTACAAAGTTTGCTCCCGAAATTCTCACTCCAGAGGTGCGAAACCTTCCTGCAAAATCTTTTTCTATTTTCTGTAAAACTAGAGCGTGAACATCCAGAATATCCCTGTCATTGAATTGATAATCCAGTTTTACAAGGTTTTCGACATACTCAATGGCTTCCTGGTGGTTTATTACTTCAAAATGTTCTCGAAGTGATTTGCCTTTAATTGTAAAACCTTCTTCAATTACCATTTTTGTTTCTTGCAATGTCAAGGTATTGCCTTCTATACTATTGGAGTTGTAAGTCCACTCTATGGTTAGGCTCTCCTTTATTCTTGCCAATGCATAGTTTGGTATTGGCCTTTTATTGTCCAATAGTGTCTTTTTTGAATCAATTCTATTCAAATACTCTTGAAGACCATCAAATTCAAACGCATGTTTTTTCCATTCCATCCCCAAAGCTACTAAAATTTTCTTAATATCGGATATTTCTTTTAATTTTTTGTGCCGATATTAAGATTGTTCTGAAAAAAATAAGTATCCTCTCATAAAAGATACTTATTTTATAAAAATAATTTTCAATCTCACCTCATGCCAGCCAAGTACTCTACCAAGTCACGAATCTCTCGTTTTGAAAGAATATCGCCCATTGGAGGCATGCTTGATGGCATATTTTCCCTTTTTGATATTCTCGATAAGGCAACTTTGGTTGGCTCAGCGTCAGAAGTTGCCAATACTATTTCGTGCTCGTTTTCTGACATCAAAGTTCCTGTTATTTCTTGTCCGTCTTTTAGTGTCAAGCTTACCTGACCAAAACCTGGTGACAATCTATTACTAGGTTTTACTAAGGCTTCGAGTATAACTTCACGAGTAAGTTTGCTGCCAATTTTACCTAGATTTGGTCCAACTGTTGAAGCCGCCCCAGGATTTGTGGTGTGACACCTAACACATTGAGCAGTAGAGTTGTTGTTGAAAATATTCCTACCTTCTCTAAAATCTCCTCCGAATAATGCCACTTTGAATTCTTCAAACCAATCGTCTGATTTTTTGTTCGCATTCAGTTTTGTCAAAAGCGTTTCAGAGTTGGTTTTCTTTACAGCTTCGCCCAAGTCTAATAACAATTCTTTGTCCAGCTTTTCAGCTGCCATTAAGTCTATCATCGAACCCAATACTTTCTCTGTTTTGGAGATTGGCATATTTGCCAATGTGTTTATCAACCTTTGTTTTTCTCGGATTAAACCTTTCTCAATTATTGGTTTCACAATTTCATTCAGGCTATTCTCGTCAATATTTAGTTTTGATAATGCACCAATCGACGCCACTCTGACTTCTGATTTTTCGTTTTGCAAGCCACTCTGAACTATTTTGTCCAAGCCGCTATAGTTCAAATTCGAAAGAGCTTCTATGGCAGCGATTTTTACTTTAGGATCTTTGGCGTTTTCAAAAATATTGACCAGCTTGTCGTTAAAATTATCTATTTTTAAGTTAGAAAGTAACTGACTGATAGCTATTTGGGTTTCAGGATTTTCTGCATTTAGGAAAGCTGACAAATGCGGTTCTATTGTACTTTTTACGCTGGCCACATCTCTCAAAAATATTCCTCTGTAACGACCATCTACCCTATCCAAAACCGATGGATCAGCCCAAGTGCCCAATGCCGCAATGGCCTCAGCTCTTAGTTCGTCAGTTATTTTTTCTTTTTTGGCATAATTTATCAATTCATCCAACGATGTTTTGTCGCCTACACGCAAAGCCACATTGATGGCTCTTCTGAACAAAGGCTCTGAAGTAAATTTGTCATTGCTCAGCAATTTCACTAAAGCTGGAAACGCATTCGGAATCGACAAATCATCATTGATGGCTCTTGCAGTTTCTTCCACTATAAACTCATCCTCATCTTGCAAGAAAACCTGAATCTTATCGCTTTTTAGTCTTCTCAAAACCAACACTGCTGCCAATCTCAAAGATTTGCTTTTATTTCCCGCCAAAGCAACCATTTCAGTTTCTGCACCTAATTTACTTAGAGCAAATACGCCAGCATGTCTCAAATAAACATCTTCGTCCTTGTTTTTATCTATCATGCTCAGAATGTTGGCGATGGCAGATTTATCATCCAATTTTCCGAGAGCCTCGGCGGCATAGAATTTTACTCTTGAATTATCACTTACTAATAGACTTTTTAGTTTTTCTACGGCACTTTTATTTCTGATTTCCCCCAAAGTTTTTGCAGCCTGAGCTTGTATTTCAGTGTCGGTATCATCTAAAACTTTCAAAAGTAATGCTGAATATTTAGCATCGGTTCTAGCCAACATTCCAATTCCCCAAATCGCATGAATCTTGGCCAATTGGTTTTTTGAAGTGTTCAGCGTATTTTCAAAAACAACAAAGCCTTTTTGTCCACGATTTACCAATTCAAACTGAGCTTTTTTACGAATCCTCATGTCTTCAAAACCCAACAAATCAGCCAGCATTGGGTCAGTTTGCAATGGATATTTCAAAGTCATGTAGGACAGTGTTTTCTTTCTCAATGCTTCCAAATCGTTCTCTTTTTCGGTAACATCGATTTTCCAAACTCGACCATAATTTTTTGTATCCCAGCCATTTACCCAGTCGGCGGAATACAATGCTCCTTCGGGCCCAAACTGTATAGCGGTTGGTAAAATTCCGCTCAAAATATCTTTGTCTCCATCCAATTCAAACGAAGCACCTTTTTGTTTCAAACCAAATGACCAAATATGTGAACCAGTTGGCGTTCCTACGAATTCTACTAAGAAAAATTTATTCAGCCAATTTTTGCCAAAAGCTGTGCCAGGGTTAAACTGCATTCCCGTTGGGCCATTGTGAAAGTTCATAATTGGTGGAATAATATGGGCCGCCTGACCTTCCCAGCGAGGTACTGAAAGACGCTCGTCCATCCACACTTTGTATTTATTGTTTTTGTTGTCGGTGTATTTTCCATACTGCCAGTTAGATCTCCAGCCCAAGTCGGCACCTTCTACTAAATGCACCAAACGCTCTCTTTCAGTAGGATGATCGCCGTCGTTATCTGACGAAATGATGTTGCCGTAATTATCAAAAACAAACTCGTGTGTATTCCTAATTCCCGATGCAAATACTTCAAAATCAGTTCCGTCTGGGTTAGAACGTACCAAAACGCCTTCATTGGGATATTCAAATCTTTTGCCATCCACAGAAGTGATGTTGGCACCGATATCGCCTATTTGCCAATAAATTTTACCGTCAGGACCTTCGATAATCCCACTCATTCCATGGCCTCCAAAGCCAATGTGTACGGCATATCCATGGCTAATCGATTTCTTGGTTTCATAAAAACCGTCTTTGTTTTTGTCAGTTAAACGCCACAAATCTGGGCCAGTAGCGATAAAAGCGTCTTTTTCTCTTACCAAAACTCCGCCAGCCACATCAGTAATTTCTTCGTACAAATCGTTGAAAACACGAGTAGAAACATCAGCAATGCCATCTTTATTTTTATCTTCTATCTTCCAGATTTCTTCTTTTTCTACGGCCAAATCTTTCCAATCGTGCACGCCGTCTTCGTTCAAATCGCTCAACCAGCTATTCTCAGTACTTTTTTCAGGAGCAAAAGTTTTCCTAAGGAAAGCTCTTCTGTCTTCTACAGTTTGCAAACCAATTGAAGCCGTCATCCAGTTTTGGTGACCTCTGATGTCAAACTCAGAATGTTTTTGGCGGTTGGTTCTTGTCAAATATACCGCACCGTTGTCGTCAATAGACATAGCGATGGGGTCAGGAGCCAAGGTATCACTGGCCCAAAGTTTAATTTGGAGACCATCAGCTATTTTTATGGGCATTTTGTCTCTAACTTCTTGTGCTTTTTTTATGGGGTCTGGCGAGTTGTCGCTGATTACTAGAAACTCTTCATTTCCAGTGTTTTTTTTGCAAGAGTTTGCTAAGAAAATAAAGGAAAGTGCAACAAAGAGACTCAGAATTTTAGATGTACTAATCTGCATCGTTTGATAATTATGGTTGAAAATTCTACAAAAATATTTAAAAAAAGCTATATTCGAATTCGGTTCTGTTTATAAATTTGTAATTAGTTATTACATGAGAAACTTTCTAAAGAAATCAAGTTCATTTGCGGTTTTAACCATCTTTATTTTAATCAATTATTCTTGTAAACCCACTGCACAATCTATTGTGGATGAGTGTATTGGGTTTCATGGGGGTAAAAAATATGATGACCTTTGCGTAGATTTCGATTTTAGAAATATGCACTATACTATAGAAAATAAAAAAGGCCAATACATATACACACGTATGCAAGTAGATAGCTTAGGGCATAAAATCGTGGATATGGTAACCAATGATTCGTTTGAAAGAAATGTTGACGGAGTAAAAACTACTGTTGCAGACTCGATGGCTAAAAAGTACACGAATTCAGTAAATTCTGTTGCTTATTTTTTCTTGTTACCGAAGCCACTGAACGATCCAGCCGTAAACAAGGAATTGCTCGGCACAACAAAAATCAAAGACAAAGAATATTACAAAATCAAAGTAAAATTCAATGAAGAAGGCGGTGGAAAAGACCACAACGACGTGTTTATGTATTGGATAGAAAAACAAACCAAGTCGATGGATTACTTTGCATATTCCTACGAAACTGATGGTGGAGGTATCAGATTCCGAGAGGCTTTTAACCAGAAAACTCAAAATGGAATCAAATACAGCGACTATAAAAATTATGGTTTTGAAGATTTGAAAACTAAACTGGAGGATTTGGACGTACTTTTTGAACAAAACAAAATACCTTTGAAATCTGAAATTATCAACCTTAACGTAAACATAAAATGAAAACCCTTTTATTTGGATTATTTTTAACTTCTCTACTTTTTGCATTCAAAGCCGATACGCCAAAGAAAATTATATTTTTTGGAGATTCTATAACTCAAGCAGGTGTAAATCCAGGTGGGTACATCACCATGCTAAAGGAAATGTACACAAAAGCAAATGACAAATCGGAGCTGATTGGTGCCGGAATTGGTGGAAACAAAGTGTACGATCTTTTCCTAAGAATGGAGGACGATGTTCTTTCAAAAAAACCTGATGTGGTGGTGATTTATGTCGGTGTAAACGACGTTTGGCATAAAGCCAGCTACGGAACAGGTACGGATGCAGATAAATTCACGAAATTTTATACGGCATTGATTAAGAAAATGCAATCGCAAGGAATCAAACTTATTCTTACCACTCCAGCTGCGATAGGTGAAAAAACTGACCATAGCAACCAACAAGACGGTGACTTGAATCAATATTCAAAAATCATCCGTGACCTTGCCAAAGAACATAAATGCGGCTTGGTGGATCTGAGAAAAGAGTTTTTGGCCTACAACCTTGCCAATAATCCTGAAAACAAAGGTCAAGGTATTCTCACCACCGACCGAGTACATCTTAATGAAGCTGGGAACAAACTTGTTGCTGAGCTGATGTTTAAGGAGTTAATGAAGTGATTTTTTAGTAACCTATAGTTTTTGTCTGAGTTTCTAAATTCGCTCAAATTCGAGATTTAATCTCTTTCACCAGTTGATTTCGGTAATTGAATTTACGTGCGATTGTATAAATCACCAAAAGGATTATTGCCAAAAGCAACAGTACATAATTGTCTTTAAGTGCATAAGTTGAGAAAGCTACTATGAGTATTGCAATTACTAAGGTTGGATAAAATATTTTTGGAGCAAAGAAAGTGTCGTTAAGTGTTTTTTCTTCTTTGTAAAGCTCCTCGACGGTCATTTCCGAGAGTTTTTTGTTGGTGTTTATAGCCATAGTATTTAAACTTTATTGAAATAGTTTAGGGTTTTGTCAAACTGAGTTAAAAACTTTGATTTAAATAAGTGAAGCATTTAAATCGTCGTAAACTAAAGAAAAACTCAAATTTTAGAATGGTCTAAATATCCTTTTCGAAAAACAAATGGATATAGATGGCGTATCCAAAACCGGTGGAAGTTGTAGAAATAAGTCGGTACCCATTTTTAGAATATTCGTCCAACTTTTTTTGGATTTCCTCTTGCGATGATTTGGCGATGTGGTTTTTGTCAAATGTAAATTTTGAATAAAAAATCAGAGTTTCTACCTTGGTGTCTTTCATTTGTTATTGTGTTTGTTTTTCATTTTTAATAAATACTAAATTAGTAAAAAATAGACTTCTTTAAATACTTGAGTGTTCTTTTTTGTTTTCTTCATTCAGTTTTGAGATTATTTCAATGTAATTAGTTCACCTCTTCAATGCCTCCATCAGCAAAGGATAAAACTTCTCGGGTTGTTCGTACATCGGGAAATGGCCGCAGTGGTCTATCCATTTAATGCTGGTTTTGGGTGCGTTGCGTTTGTATTCCTCCGTTAGAAATGCCAGCGGATCTTCTTTACAAGTAATGATGGTTATCGGCATCGCCAAGGTTTCAAGCTTGGCCGAAATATCAAAATTTTGCTTTTTTTGGTCGTTTCTTAGCAATGTGAAGGTGGTATAATTATTGGCTCCTCTCATTATTTTTTGTTGTTTCCACGCTAAGTTGGTAGTGTCGTAGGTATTGTATTTTACACCTAAAACAGCTACAGTATAACGTTCGTCCTTGCTCCATTCAGTCGAGTTTTTGCTTGATATTTCGTTGAATATTGCTAGTTCAGAACTGTCGAGTTTTGCTAATCTGTTTTTTATTTTTATTTGGTCATTTTCAGGCGAAATTTTGATATCACCCACACCCGTAAGAGCCAATAATTTTACTTTCTCTGGGTACAAAACAGCAAAGGCAGAGGCATAAACTGCTCCCCAAGAGTGTCCATAGAATTTGGCTTTCTTGATTTTTAAACTGTCCATCACATACAAGATATCTTTCATGTAAGCCTCCATGTTGATGCTGTTTGAGTCCAAAGTTTTTGGCATGGAGCGGCCAGTACCACGTTGTTCTAGTAAAATGGCTCGGTATTTTTTGCCAATTTCTATCGCCACGTCCTCTTCTTGCATACAGTTGTTGCCTGGGCCACCGCTCAACACAAATACGGGTTCGCCTTTGCCATAAATATTAAAATGTATAATACTACGATCATACGGTTTACTTTGGGCGAGATTCTCGAATGTGGTAAGGAACAAGAAGAAAAATAGTATAAGGTTTTTCATGTGTTTAGTTTTTACCGTTAGGACGAAAAGATGCAAGGAAATAATTATTTTCCAATTTAGCTAAAACCTAGATAAGGATATTTCTCATTAGCTACGACCGTTCGTTAAGCGGCAGATTTTCCGAATAATCAAATAATTCACCCTCCAAAATATGTTCTTTTTTGCCGTAGGAATAGAAAGCTATCCAACCGACAACTGGCAAAAACATAACCGCCAATCCCCAATAAAACTTGGCTCTAGGCGGATAGAATTTCTTTTTACGAATGTTGAAAAACCAAATGGCAAATGAGATAATCCAGAGCGGCATGGTGGTGGGGTTTATGTGAAAATTAGTTTTTTTTCAAAGAATTTAAAGTTGTAAAGTTAAAAGATTAAAACAAATTAGCAAGGATTAGATTTGTAAAATGAGTTCAAATAATCATCTTGGAATCTCAGATATTTTCATATTCAAAATTAAGTTTTCAGGAGTGCATCGGGAAATCAAAAAGGAATTATTTATTTTTGATTAAATATTCATATTTTCGTTGTCTGAGCGTTGGTCATTGAGCAAGTTGAAATGAGTCGAAGACAAAAATGGAAGGCCGTAAACAATGCCAAACTGTAATAAAAGATCGTATTTGACTGAGAATCTTGCTTTAGATGCTCTGATTGAAGCCCGCATTCGGTTTTTACAGAATTCCTCTGTAACGGTCTATCAATGTGAAGATTGTGGGCAATGGCATTTGACGTCTCGTGGTAATGTACACCCAAGATTGGCCAAAGAATTGGAGTCTGGGAATGTGGCAAAAAGTAGGCTGGCGTATCAGTGGGAGAAGAAGCTGAGATACTGAGTTGTTTTTTATGTATCGGTGTTTTTTTACCACTGAGTTTCTCAGAGTGTTTTTTGATTAACGTGGCGTTTTTGAGTTTCCCAGAGTTTTCGCTTCGCTAAATGAAATAAAACCTTTTCTTTGCGTCTCTGCGGCTTTGCGAGGAATTGATTTTGAAAAATAGAACCCTAGCGTCTTAGCGGTAAAAAAATATAAATAGGAAATTTGGAATTTGTAGCGATAGATTTTGAGACCGCCACTTGGCACAAAGATTCTGCTTGTGCGGTGGGAATCGTTCATGTCAAAAACGAGGAAATTGTGGAGGAATTTTATACACTCATTCAACCTCCGGGCAACGAATACATGTACCACAACACCAAAGTACATGGCATTACGGCTAAAGATACCTTTTCAGCACCGACTTTTGAGGAGGTTTATCCCAAAATAAAGAGCCTCATGCAAGGCAAAATGGTGGTGGCACACAACGAATCTTTCGATCGAAATGTGTTGTATCACACCATGGAGTCTTACGGACTCAATTACTCCGATCTTCAAATAAAATCTCGTTGGGAGTGTACGGTAAAGATTTTTAGAAAAAAAGGCAATTTTAAGGTGAATCTTGCTGCTTGTTGTGCCAGATACGATATTCCGCTGGATCACCACAATGCACTTTCTGATGCTCGGGCATGTGCTAAGCTTTATTTGATTCATAAAATGCCTTTGTTTCATTAGGCTTCGGCTCTTTTATTGGAACACGGATGACATTCCGATAGCTATCGGAACTAGCAGCACGGATTAGTACGGATTTTTTTCTATTTATTAATACTTTAATTTTTATAATTCGCTATTCATGAGTGGGTTAAGTTTTTAGAATTCTTCTTAATTATAAAAGGTGTAAATTGCGGAGCATTATAAAAATACAGATGAACGAAAAAGAAATTATAGAACGCAGCGGTGGCGTGTGTGAATTATCGGGTGCAACTGACAACTTACAGATTTACGAGGTAAGCCACGCTCCAGACGAATCCAACGATTCTTATGCTTACATTAGCGAAACATGTATCGAGCAAATAGTGGACAAAAATGCCACAGATGCTAACTTTTGGAGATGTTTAAACGACAGTATGTGGAGCGAAGTACCTGCCGTTAAAGTATTGGCTTGGAGAATGCTTGATAGACTGAAAGGCGAAGGTTGGCCGGGAGATTTGTTGGATATGCTGTATCTCGATGAAGAAACTTTGGCTTGGGCTCAAGCTGGTGCAGATCAGCCAGAAGGCGAGGGCGACCCTGTACACAAAGACAGCAATGGAGCTTTATTGGCTGACGGCGACACGGTGGTTTTAACAAAAGACCTCAACGTAAAAGGCACTACTTTCACTGCTAAACGTGGTACTGCTGTCAGAAATATAAGATTGGTGGATGACAATCCCGAGCACATTGAAGGCAAAGTAAACGGCACGCAGATTGTGATTTTGACTAAGTTTACAAAGAAGTCTAGTTGATTTATAAGAAATTAATAAAGAGCAGATTAGAGGTGTAAAAGCCCCCAATCTGCTTTTTTATTTAAACACAATCGGCATGTGATAGTAGCATCGTGCATTCCTGTATCTGATTTGTCCCGGTTTCCATTTGGGCATCAGTTTAATGACTCTTTTGGCTTCTTCGTCGCAGGCTGGGCATAGGCTACGCAAGATTTCTACATCACCAATGGAACCGTCTTTTTCTATTACAAATCTCAAATTGACCCTTCCCTTTTTGGTGGCTACGGCTTCGTTGATATTCTCAGATATAAATTTGTACATTTCTGTTAGACCGCCGATATATTCGGGGCTTTTGTCCACACCTATAAATATAATATCATTTGGGTGGTCTTTGGGATTTTTGAGTGTGTCTGCTATAGTTTCATTCTTTCTTGCTAGTTCCTTTCCAAAACAAAAAGAAGCCATCAAGCAAAGACAACCGAAGACAATACACTTACTTTTTGTCATCGGTTTTGATGAAATTGGTTTTTGTTTTTATCAAAATAACGCCGTCTTTGGCTCTTGGGCCGTAGAGTTGTAGTTTGGCAGGTTCTTTTATAACCGACATGGACTCTATTGTCTCGGGTTTAACCGAACTTAGTCCATCCATTCCTAAGAATAGTTCTTTTCCATCAACGAAAACCATTGGTTTTGCTTTGGATCCATTGAGAGTTGTTATTCCATTGCTGGATTTTACGTAGGTATAAGATTCTTTTGGCTCTTTATCGTTTCTCAAAAGGTTAAGCTTTTCAACTGGTTTAGTGTCATCATGAAGGAGGTTTTGAGGTTGAAAGGCTCTTTTTTCGGGAGCCTCGATTTCGTTCGGATTGTTGGTCTTTATTGTATGTTCGCCAGATTCTGTCCTCTTTATTTGAAACAACATACTTTCGTTCGACTTAATATTACTCAATTTCTTATTTTTAGAAACAAGTAAAATTGCACCATCTTTGGCTTGATTTCCGTAAAGTGGAATCGCCTTTTGTGGAATCAGAAATTTGAAAGAGGAATAGTCGCTATTTATCATTTTTATATCAATTCCTCTGGTATCTTTTATTATTTCGTTATCGATTATTATTATTGGGTTTATTTTTTCATTGCCAAGTTTAAACTTCGGTGATTTGTTTTTGGAACTCGGGTAGGAAACTACACTAAATTTTCTATTCTTCGTAGCTTCTTCGTGTTCAATGACCATCATGTGTTCATCAACAACATTTTTGTGCCATTTAAATACTATCGGTATATTATAATAAATCGCTACTGGATACCCATTTTGCATTGCGGGTTTCCAATTCGGCATAGCTTGTAAAACCCTAGCGGCTTCCTCATCACATCCGTATCCGATTCCTTTCATAACCTTAACTTCTCCAATTTCACCATTGGCTTCTATTACGAATCTTACATAAACCCGACCTTCAATTTTATTATTTTTGGCTTCTAGAGGATATTTTATGTTTTTTGCAAGCCATTTATAAAGTTCTGCTTGCCCGCCTATGAATTCAGGGTTTTGTTCTGCTGTGGTAAATATTTGTTTATTCGAATTGTTTTGAGGAAATGTATCTACTTCTATTGATGGAAAACTCAAGTCTTCTACCCCAGCAACTTCATTATCGGGTAGGAAATTTAAAATATTATTATTACCAGACTCAATAGTTTCCCCAGTTTCTAAAATACCAACTTCTTCATTTACAAATGCTTTTGTGGATGAAGGGAAACCCAAATCTTTAAAAGAGTTTTGGTTGATTTCATTGTTCAAATTGTTAAAAATGTTTTCCATTTTTGGGTTATCCACTACCGTAAACGAACTTATAGCCAACATCACAAAGAAAGCGGGTGCTAATAACCCATATTTCAATAAAGCGGTTTTTTTAGATGGATTTTTTGATAACATGATGATTCGAGATTTAAGCGTTGAATGATTGAAAAAATGTTGGGTGAATACCGTAGCGGGTTGAATGCTAAACTGTTTGCTTACCAAAAGGCTTGCGTAAGCTATTTTGTCTTGGGCTATTTTACTGGCTTCTTCGTCGGCCAAAAACTCATGAATGATGCTTATTGATTTTTTGTAGAAATATATCACTGGATTAATCCAAAATACAATTTGAAGCATTTCAAAGAATATCAAGTCCAAGAAATGCATTTGCTTTACATGTATGTCTTCATGTTTAAAAATCACAGATTTCTGCTCTAAATGGTTGTCTATGAATATTTTACCCAGAAATGAAAATGCTGTTCCATTGACCTTTTTATTGGTTTTTAACCAAAATATGGTTTTTGTGATTCTTGCTAATAGTGTTATTCCAGCTACAATCAAACCCAACAAGTATGAGTATTTCAGTATGTCAAAATAACTGTAGGTTTCTACAGCTGAGCTGACAATCACCTCTTCGCTTTGGAAATACAATTCATAGGCAACTGACTTTATTTCGGTCGAAACTATTTCAGGTTTTTGCATTTGGCTAGACCTGACAAATGGCAAAAGCAAAGCAATAATGGCCCCGAGAACCAAAAAATATCGGTTGGCTTTATGGAAGGTTTCGTTTTTGAAAAAACAAAAATAGAAAGCATAAAATACCACCAAAAAGATATTGGCTTTGAGAAAGTAAAGGAGTATTTCCATAATGTTGTATTGCCGTTTTAATCTAATTTATAAACAATAGGCATGTTGTAATATACACGCACATTTTTGCCGTTTTGCACACCTGGTTTCCAGCGAGGCATACTTTTTACAACTCTTATAGCCTCTTCGTCGCAGCCGAATCCAATGCCCTTCATAACCACCACGTCACCAATAGAGCCATCATCTTCTACCACAAATTTCACAAAAACTCTACCCGAAACATCCGCTCTTTGTGCGGCGGCTGGGTATTTTATGTTTTCGCCCAAGAATCTATACATTGCGGCTTGTCCTCCCATAAACTCTGGATTTTGCTCAACCGCTGTAAAGATTTCTTTTTTCTGGATTTTGCTTGCTGCATCGGCTTCATCTATTGGTAGAGGCGGCGGCGGTGGCGGAGGTGTTGCCAAAGTTTCGTCTTTGCTTAAATCTATTTCCACTGGTTCATTTACGTTGGTGTCAGAACAAGAAACTGAACTCGCCAAAACAGCCAAAAACAAAATAGGAGCGACAACACCATATTTCAAAATCGCCCAATTGTTCGATTTACCTTTCAGTAGCATTTGTATTCTCATTTTTAAGGTTGATTTATTGTAAAACGGCTGCACAAAAAGATGCTCAGGAGCTATTTTGAATTGTTTGCTGAGTAGGAGAGTGGCATAGTCGGCTACGCTTGGCAGTGTTCTGCTCGCTTCTTGGTCGGCTAAAAACTCGTGCAAGTTCTTTATCGTGAATTTATAGAGATATACCACGGGATTGCACCAAAACACCACATTCAGGAGTTCAAAAAAGAACAAATCCAGAAAATGTAATTGGATGGTATGCACACGTTCGTGAGCTCTGATGGTTCTGAAATGCGGTAGTTTTTTGTCAATTTTTATAATTCCAAAAAATGAAAAGGCATTGCTTTCGTTAAAACTCGGCGACTGTATAATGGCATAAGCCCGAGCTACTCCAAAAGCCAGTTTTAGAAATAAAAGGGCTACAACGGTAAGGTATAAAATGCTAATAATCAACACCCAGTTGAGGCTGTGATCGGTGTTTTGCGACACCACCAGCTCGGGCAAATTATATTCATAAATAAGGTTTTGAATTTCTCCTGTTACCGCCCAAGTCCTTACAGAGCTGAGGTCTATAAACGGCAGCATAACCGACAAAATACTACTACCCAACAGATAAAATCTATTGACTTGGTGGAAAGTTTCTTTGCGAAGAAACAGCCAATAAATAGCATAAAACACCACTAAAAATAAGTTGATTTGGACGAACGGGATTAGCTTTTCCATAATTATTGCCGTTTTTTCATTTCTTCAATCATTTTCAAAATCTCATCTGCTTCTTTGAGGTCTATTTGTTCGTTTTCCATAAAAAACGACATCATTGCACGGGCGGAGTTATCGAAATACCCAGCTCTCAACTTGTTGGTTACAAACGTTCTGTAGTCTTCTTTGGCCACTGCTGGGTAGTACTGGTGCGTTTTTCCATAAGCTATGTGCTTCACAAATCCCTTGGTCTCCAGTATTCTGATAATGGTAGAAACGGTGTTATAAGCGGGTTTTGGTTCGGGCAAAACTTCCAGAACATCCTTTACAAAAGCACTTCCTTGTTGCCACAGCACTTGCATTATTTCTTCTTCGGCTTTGGTTAATTCTTTTAAATTCATCACTTGATATTTTTGTTTAATCAAACATAAAACTATTATTTTAGTTTTGCAACTATTTTGTTAGTTTTTTTTGAAAAATAATATTACTCCAACGTTTCTGCATAAATTAGCATCTCCTTATAAAATATTCATTGGTCTCATGAAATACCTCCTTGTGTTGTTGCTGTTTATTTCCAGTGCTTGTTCGGTAGATTTTGTGAAAGTCGAAGATTTGACGGGTAGTTGGGGCAACGAAAACCAAAACACGGATTTGATTGTGAATAGGCAGCAAGCTATTTTTAATTTTACCTGTGCATCAGCCATTATAAATGACGACATTACCGATTATGGCTCTCAATCGTTCAATACTGCAGGTACTTATATACAGCAATTTGGTAATATTCCGCAAGATTATGACCCCGCCAAATATACTTATGCTGCCACTTTTAAATTCTCACGGACTAACGATGTATTGCGGGTAGAGATTCTTAAAGTGGCTGACGGCACAACTCTGGGTATTTTTGAGTACCAAAAGAACGTTTTGGTGAATGTCAAAAAGTGCCCTTAGGTAAAGGATTCTTGTGTTATCTCATTTCAAAAGCTTATTTTTGGCACAAATACCTTAAATATGACTTCAGCTCAGCCACCGAAAGACTTTACTGGCATAAAGCAGGAACCCAATACACCACAAACGGCAGTAGGATGGCCGGGAATTATAGCTAGCGTAAAACACGTTTTTGGAGCCATGCCTTTTGGGCGGGGTGTGAAAACATTGCTCAGTCTCAACCAAAAGGGTGGTATTGACTGTCCGAGTTGTGCTTGGCCTGATCCCGACCATCACCGTTCTTCAATAGGCGAGTTTTGTGAAAACGGTGCGAAGGCCATAGCCGATGAAGCCACCACAAGAAAGGCAACACCTGTTTTTTTTCAAAGATACTCGGTAGCCGAATTGGCCGCTAAGTCTGACTATTGGTTGGGTCAGCAAGGTAGGTTGACACATCCGATGGTCATAAAAGAAGGCCAGACGCATTATGAGAAAATTTCTTGGGAAGAAGCTTTTGGGTTGATTGCCACGGAATTGAATGAATTAAATAATCCTGACGAGGCCATCTTTTATACATCTGGACGATCCAGCAACGAGGCAGCGTTTCTTTATCAATTGTTCATACGGGCGTTTGGTACCAATAATCTGCCCGACTGCTCCAACATGTGCCATGAGTCAAGTGGGGTAGCTTTGACCGAGACGCTTGGCTTGGGCAAAGGTTCGGTTACGCTCGATGATTTTGAAAAAGCGGAAGTTATAATCATTATGGGTCAAAATCCTGGGACAAATCACCCCAGGATGCTCACTTCGCTAGAAAAAGCAAAAAAAAACGGGGCGAAGATTGTTGCCATCAATCCTTTGTTTGAAACTGGACTCTTGGGTTTTAAAAATCCCCAAACTATGGAGGGCTTGTTTGGAAAAGGCACTACATTGACAGATTTATATCTTCAAATCAGAATAAACGGTGACTTGGCCTTGTTGAAAGCTGTTTGCAAACGACTGGTTGATCAAAACGCTGTGGATATTGAGTTTATCCAAAAAAACACCAGTAATTTTGAAGATTTTTTGGCACAATTTGAAAACATTGAAATAGGAAATTTACTGACTGATGCAGGAATTTCAGAACAACAATTTGACGAATTGATGAACATTTTGGCAACAAATTCTAAAATCATTGTCTGTTGGGCTATGGGACTTACGCAGCATAAAAACTCGGTGAGTACCATTCAAGAAATAGTGAATCTACTGCTTTTACGTGGAGCCATTGGTAAGGAAGGTGCTGGCACTTGTCCAGTGCGTGGGCATAGCAACGTCCAGGGCGACCGTACCGTGGGCATTATGCACAAGCCATCTGCTGCTTTTAATGCGGCCATTCAAAAGAATTTTGGATTTAGGCCACCTCAGCAGCACGGCTACGATGTGGTGGAGGCCATTGAGGCCATGTATGAGCAAAGAGCCAAAGTGTTTTTTGCTTTGGGAGGAAATTTCCTTTCGGCTTCGCCAGATACCGAATATACGGCTCAGGCTCTGCAAAACTGTAATCTCACGGTGCAGGTTTCTACCAAGCTTAATCGGAGCCATCTGATTCATGGAAAAACTGCCCTTGTTTTGCCCTGTTTGGGACGAACCGATAAGGATTTTCAGAAATCAGGCGAACAGTTTGTAACCACCGAAAACTCTATGGGCGTAGTACAAAAATCGAAGGGCGTACTACGCCCCTTGTCAGAAGACATGATGTCTGAGCCTGCCATCGTGGCTCATTTGGCTCATGGTGTACTTGGCAATAGGCACAATATCAATTGGTTGTCCTATGCGGAAGACTATCGTTTAATTAGAGAGGACATTTCTAAAGTTATAGAAGGCTTTAAGGATTACGACAAAAAAGTAAATGAAGATGGTGGGTTTTATTTGCCAAATGCTCCAAGGGAAGGAAAGTTTAAAACTTCAACAGGTAAAGCACTATTTACAGTGAATCAATGGGAAAAGATATTGGTAAAAGAAGGTGAATACTTGATGATGACCATCCGAAGTCACGATCAGTTTAATACTACTGTGTATGGCTTAAATGATAGATATAGAGGTATTTATAATGAGCGACGGATTGTCTTTATGAATGCCCAAGATATGCAGAAAGATGGAATTGAAAACTATGACAAGGTGAATATTATCAACGAATTCGGCGGAATTAAACGAACGGCTGAAAGCTTTTTGGTGGTTCCTTATGCTATTCCAAGGGGGTGTTTGGCCACTTATTTTCCTGAAGCCAATGTTTTGGTGCCATTGCATTCAAGAGCAGATGGAAGTCAAACTCCTACGAGTAAAAGTGTGGTGGTAAGACTGGAGAAATCATAGATTGAATGTGATTAGACTATAAGAAACAAGTGTCTTTTTGACACAAAAATTCACTAAAATTATCTTTTTAAAAACAAATCTCGTATTTTTCGGTTGATTTTAGTAGGCTCTAACCCAAAAAGAATTAATGAAAAAAACGATTTGCAGTATCGTACTGATACTGTGTTGTCTTGTGTCATTTTCGCAAGAAATCCCTCAAAAAGTTCAACTTAACTTTTCAAATCTTTCTCAAAAACTTTTACAATCAAAAACTGAGAAAACTTTAGGCATAGGTCAATTGGCCAATTCTGAAGCCATTATTAACCTCCCTTTACCGGATAATCGATTTGCGGATTTTAAGATGGTGGAATATCTCATAGTGCCTGACAATGCGAAAACAGACATATGGACCTATTACGGGGAAAAAGTAGGCGATCCAACAGTAACCTGTAGAGTGACCCTAACCAAAGAAAAAATTATGGCCAGCATTATTGAAAACGGCCAAATAATAATTATCGAAAAGTCTCCTAGTGCATTGTTGAGTGATGAATATCAAGTGTTTATCTCAGCAAATTATGAGCAAGCATGTGAATTGAAAGTGCATTCTGAAAAGCAAGGTAAAATCTCTGCTGGTAAGGGAATTCTTAGCTATTCCTATGGTGCAACTCTCAAAACTTATAGACTTGCTTTGGTGATTACTTCCGAATTTTATGTAGCAAGGGGAAATTCTGACCCATTAGTAAATAGTGAAATTGCAGCCATAGTAAATAATCTGAATGGAATTTATGAGAAGGAAGTTGCAGTAAGATTTACCTTGGTGACACCCAATAACCCTATAAGTAGTAATTTTTTTTACAAATATACAGGTACAACCGCCACCTTAATAGGAGATTTGTTCAATATACAAAACGAAGTCTTTTCCCGATTTGGTTCGGCGAACCTAGACATTGGACACTGCCTTCATAGTAATGGCGGTGGGGTAGCTTATCTAAATGGAGTTTGTAATAGTGGATATAAAGCGGCAGCACTCTCTGGAAGCACCACGTCTTCAAATGTTTTGTTATTTGCTCATGAACTTGGGCATCAGTTTAATGCTGATCATACCTTTAATGGAAATGGAAGTGGAAATTGTGGTCCATCTAATAGGGCAGATGATTATGCTTATGAACCAGGTAGTGGCAATACTATTATGTCTTATGCCAATTTGTGTTCTCCCTCTGCCTATAATTTAACTGGTGGTAAAGTGCCTTACTTTCATGCCAAATCTTTGGAAGATATCTCTTCCTATATTACATCTGGCACAGGAAGCACTTGTGGAGTCTCTAATACAACCTCAAACACACCACCAGTAGTTTTGGCTGGTTCGGCTTATACTATTCCTAAAAATACTCCTTTCAAACTTATAGGTTCGGGTACAGATTCGGATGGTGATGTATTATCATTTACGTGGGAGCAGTATGACTTAGCTGCTGTGAGTGATACTGGTAAACTAGGTAACAAGGCTAATTTTCTAGGTGGAGATGCTGTCAACAGCACCACTGCACCATTGTTTAGGACTCAGCAATCTGCCAATCCTTTCAGAAGTTTTCCTGCTATGACTTATGTTCTAAATAATACAAATAATCCAGCCGATAATGTTGGTGAAGACTTGCCCAATGTCAGCAGAGCTATGAACTTTAGGTTAACTGGAAGAGACGGTAGAGTTGGTGGCGGCGGAGTCCATTGTTCAACCGTCGCTGTTACTGTTGATGCTACAAAAGGGCCTCTTTCTGTAACTTCTCCAAATACTGCTACAAATTTGTCGGCAGGAGCATCTCATACTGTTACATGGGCAGTAAATAGTACCAACTCATTAAGTGCTAATGTAAAAATTCTACTTTCAATAGACGGAGGCTCTTCATTTCCATTTGTATTGTCAGCCTCAACATCCAACGATGGGAGTGCAGCTGTGATAATTCCTTCAAATGTACCCAACAGTACTACTGCTCGTATAATTGTAGCAAGTAACAACAGCACTACCGCTGAGTTTTTTGATGCGTCGGATGTGAATTTTACTATAACTTCCACTTGTTCGTTGTCAGCAACATATATTTGTAATGAAGATGCCATCTCTGTAAATGCTGCTAACTCGTCTTTAAATTTAGGTTTATCAAAGTTCAATGGGACGGCTTTCGCAAATGGTTATAGATTTATTCAGAATATATCTCCTTTTACTTCAAGACCCTTTATTCAACATTCTAATTCAAATTATACTGGCTGCGTTGATAATTTTGGGGATGTATATTCTAAACGAATCCTTATCCGAGTTACAAAATCTGGACAATATAATATTTCTGTAGACGCTGTAAACGGATTTTATAGTTATTATTCTGTATTTAGTAATGCTCCATATAATTGTACAAGTGGTACTTTTATCGGTTCAAATTCAAATTCCATTTCATCTACCTATTCAAGAAATATACAACTTGAAGAATGCCAGTTATATCATGTAATTGTATATGACAATGTGAATTTTGATTTAAATATTTCCGGCCCTGGTGAGGTCTTTGAGGATATTTCCTTGCCATCTTCTGGTACTTCTTACACATATGTTGCTATTAACCAAACCACAAATAGGATTACCGATGTGTCTGCCTCTTCAAACTTCACGGGTACGGCCGCAGGAATTTACAAAATATATGGTTTGATGTATGCTAATGGATTTAATGTTAATACTTTGATTGGGAAAACCATTGAGCAAGCCTATGGTTTGGGAAGTTGTATTTTGTTTAGCAATAATTCGAAGCCAGTCACTATTCTTCCCAATCCTTGTGCGGCTACGCTTTCGCTTACAAATCCTGCTGACAATATATCTTCTGGCGTAGTAATAAAAGCAGCGGCAAGTGGAGTAGGAGGCAAGATAACCGCCACTAACCTAGTAAGTGGCAACGGCACCAGAGCAACCTACACCGCTAGAGCTATAGAACTAAATGAAGGCTTTTTGGCAGACCAAGGTACTGTTTTTAGAGCTGAAGTAGGTGGTTGTAATTGATCACTTAAATCAAGTTTTTGGATATAAAATACACCAAAGAGTCTGGTGATATTTTTTCATGCGATGGTAGCTGCTGGCGTAAGAAAACGGTGAGTTCGTATTCAGGGAAGAACTTGCTGAGGAGTTGATATACTGTCAAATAAGATTCTTTTTCTGCTCTGCCAATTTCCGCTTTTAAACTAGGCGACGTATGCTTAAAGTAGTTAATGATATTTAAAAATGTCTTCTTTTTATTTTGCGTCAACATTTCTTCTAAATAGGGAACATAAAACTGAATGAAGCGGAAATCTACCAGATAGTCTATCAATTTATTGTAGTTTTTCTCATATCCCGCCAACTTGATGCAGAACAAATCGGTGGGAGTGAAATTACCTCTTTCTGAGTGAGTTCTGAACTTGGTCAGAAGATTGATACGATAGCTCTTCTTCTCGTTTTCGTCTTCTATGTTTTCATAAACCTCCAAGAAATCCTCAAAGTTGCCTGTAAAGGGGATCATTTGTTTTTTAATTTCACGCGATTTTTCAGGTTGTTTAGTTGCTGTATATAATTTTTTTAGAAAAGCCCAATAGGGAAAGTTATACTCGGCATAATAGTTATTTCTGATAATGGCATTACAGAATTCAATTGCTCTTTCAAACTTTTTGTTTTCTATAAGTTTTCCAATAAGATCTACATTGAAGTCATTGTCATAACCTATCGGAAGTAGATAATCTTGGTATTTTTCAAATGTCTGGGTAGTTTCTATCATAGACCAAACCACTTGTGTGAAATATTTGTCGCCAAATTTGGTATCGGCATGAAATTTTTTGTACTGCTCTAGTACCAAGTCAGTAATTTGCTTTTGATTATTTTCATTGGCTTTTCTAAAGATACCCCAAAGTATTTTTAGCATGGTGGCGTCAAATCCTCGCGATGTCACCAAATGGAAGCTTAGAATCTCTACGGCCAATTTGAAGTCAACCTCAGAGAGTTGTTGGTTAAAAGTCGTGGCAATTTCTGCTTCTATCTTTTTCTGAATATTGCTATAGCTTGTGGAGCTTTTGGTATATAATACAGAAACTTGGTTGAACATGGCTATATATAGTAAGTCCAGCTGTTCAAAATGAATATAAAGGGTTGGATTTTTAAGGTACAGTTTTAGGTGATTTAGTGCAAAACTTTCCCACAACGACATCGCCTTTTTGAAATCGGCAGTCTCAATATTCTTTTTAGCTCCAATAACTAGTTTCAGAAGTCCTTTTAGTTTTTTTTCAAGCTCAGGCAAAGTCCAAAGTTTTTCTTCTTCTTTGGTAAATTCTTGAATAAATTCTGCTTGAAGTGCCTTATCTTTTTCGAAGGTTTTTAGTACCCAAGTTTTGAGGTCCTCGTGGCTCAGGTCTGAAAATATACTGTCTAATGGTGATATTTTGTTCTTAATGAGTTTTGGGGTCGCAACCTTTTCGTTTCCAGCTAAATGTATCATTAAAGCAAACTTATGTTGACACATTCCGTCGCCTTTTGGGCATTCGCAAGTGCTTGAGAGGATTTCCTGCTTTGTACTTATGTTAAGACTTACATCAAATGACTGGTCGCCTTGGTCTACAAACGCCACGAAGTTTCCTTTTTTCTCTTCGTCACATTCTCTTACGGTACACTGTGCCGCCCAAAGTTTGGTATCGTCGGCAAAATGCTTTTTGAAATTTTTGAGGCTCAGGTTGGCCATAAAATATTCTCTTTTTTATCAAAAATAGCTATAGGTTTTTTGGTCAGCAAATATTTGAATCAGAAAAGCGTAAACACAAAAAAACAGCCCCTCTTTCGAGAGACTGCCTTTTATCTATATCACTTTTACCCCAACCTTAATTCAAAGCGAACTCACCACTTGCTGTCAATTCTACGTCTTCAGCAACAACAGCACCCGGCATAGCACCTACACCAAAGTCTGTTCTTTTTATAGTACCTGTTGCTTTAAAACCTACCAATTTCTTTCCTTGACGGTTTGTTCCAGTTCCAAGTTTAGTAAGGTTCAATGTAACAGGCTTAGTAACACCTTTCATGGTCAAGTTACCCGAAAGTGCATATTTGTTTCCTCCTGTGCTTTTGATTCCTGTGCTTTTAAAAGTCATTGTAGGGTGCTTAGCAGTGTCGAACATATCTTCTTTTTGTAAGTGTCCATCACGCATGTCATTGTTGGTGGTTACTTTAGTCAAGTCTGCTGTAAGCTCAAATTCGGCATCAGAAAAATCTTCTTTTGAAGATGTAATGCTGGCGTCAAAAGATTTGAAAACACCGTCAACTTCTGACATCAAAAGGTGCGTAACCGTGAAAGTCAACTTTGAGTGTGCTTTGTCTAGGGTCCATTTTTGGGCTGAAACGGCAATTGTAGTGAAAAGTGCGATTGCCAAAAGACTGATTTTTTTCATTTTAGAAATAAATTTTAGATTAGAAATTATATAATTGAATTATAAGAATACGGTTTAAATTTGAATTGGTTGCTAGAGATTTTAAAAATTAGCAAATCTTTAACATATAGATTTGCTAATTAATGTCATTAATTCTCGTCTCCACCACCGCTTTTCACGTCGTCGTTTTTAACTTTTTTCTTGTCTGCTACAAACCTCATGTTTCCTATTTTATAGCTAAACGTCGCTTTTATGTTCGAATTGTACATGTAATTCACCGACTTTTGGAAAATCACGGGTGTATCTGTTGAGTTTCTCATTACCATACCTCCAAAGAAGTTTTCTGCAGCCATACCAAGGCTGGCTTTTTTGCCGAAATCCTTTCTGACACCCAATGAGTACATACCCATGCCGCCTTGTGTTCCTTGTAGGTTTATGTTGTTGCCTCTCATACCACCACCGGCTTGCATGGCCCAGCCTTTTTTCATTTTTAGGTTGGACATTAATCTTCCGCTCAACACTATGCCGTCGTTGCTAACTTTTTCTGATATGCCAGTTAAGCCAGTTTGGAAACCTTCCAAATATCTGTAATACACATCCACACCACCATTAAGTGTCCAGTTTGATGATAAAATAACGTTTCCGAAAACGTTGGTACCCAAAGTTTGCTCTTTTCCGATGTTTTCGAAAGTAGTCACAATAGCACCTGGAATAGAATCAGATGCAAAACTTACTCTTGTTATGGAATTGTTAGATTGACGAGCAAAAAGCGAAACTGTCAAATATGATTTTTTGATGCTTTTGCTTATGCTAAACTCCACGTTATCTGTCAATTCTGGATTTAAGCTTGAGTTACCGTAGCTTATATTTAACGGATTCACCAAGTTTATGTTAGGGTTGAGCTGTTGTAATCCAGGTCTTTGTATTCTTCTGTTATATCCCAACTTGTAAGTAGTAGCCTTTATGGATTTGGAAACATTAAAACTCGGTACCAAGTTAGAGTAGGCAGGTATTTCTATGGCTCCTCTTGAGTCATCAGCAGTTATTTCGGTGTATTCGTATCTTGCTCCTACCTTAAAATTGAATTTCTTTTTGGTTGAGAACAAATACGAAGCATAGGCTGCCATTACGTTTTGCGAGTAATTAAGATATCCTGAAGGATTTCTTGCATCGCTGCTAAAGCTTCCAGTAGGGTTTGCCAAAAGATATTCAAACTCACTTTCTACGGTTCTAAATACACCTTTTGCACCGAATTCAATCTGTTGTTTTTTGCCAATTGGACTTACATAATCTGATTGCAAAGTGATTTCGGTGTTTAGGTTATCGTTGATATTTTTTTGTCTGCTCAATATTTCGTTTGAAATACTCAAAAGGTCAGAGTCAAAATTGTTAATCAATTTATTCTGGCTAAACTGTGTCGATACCGACCATTCTTGGCCAGGCTTAAAGGTTCTGATGTAGTCAATATTGGCGTCCATAGAGTTTGATCTGTCTACAGAAGATATATCTCTGATAGACGAATTAAGCAAAGAACCATTTAGGAAACTAGAAGAATTTAAGACTTGGTCTCTGTCAAAGCTACGTAAGCCGAATGCTAAAGTTCCAGACAAAGATTGGTTTTTCGCCAAGTCATAGTCTAGGCCTATATTATATCTGCCGAACATACCAAAATGGTTTCCGTCTTGGTTTTGCTCTGTGCTAACGCCTGTGCTTTTCAGCAACTGACTTGTTTCGCCTGCAGATTTATTATAAAATGCTCTACCAAAACCACCAAGTGTAATACCTAGCTTGCCCTTACGGAAGTTTCCGTTTAGGCCAAGATTAGACCCTCTCAAACCTACGCCTGAGTCTATATTAAGGTTTAAACCTTGCAAAGAAGATTTTTTGGTAATAATGTTGATAATACCCGCAGAGCCTTCGGCATCATATTTGGCAGATGGTGAAGTTATTACTTCCACACTTTTGATAATGTCTGCTGGAATCATTTTCAAGGCATCTGCTATACTGCTCGCTACAATTGTTGAAGGTTTGTTGTTGATCAACACTCTGATGTTTTCACTTCCTCTTAGGGAAACATTACCTTCCAAGTCTACGCTCAACATGGGTACATTTTTAAGTATATCCGACGCATCGCCGCCTTTGGCTGAGAGGTCTTTTTCGGCATTGTAAACCAATCTGTCCACTTTTTCTTCTATCATGGCGGCTTGTCCGCTTACCACCAACTCGTCCAGTTGTTTGGCACTTTGTTTAAGCTTTATAACGCCCAATTCAACATCTTTGCCTTTTTCTACGACAACTTTCTCTATTATTTTATTGTCAAAGCCGATAAAAGATATTTGAATATTATAAGTACCAGCGGCTACCCGTTTCATGGAGAAGAAACCTTTCTCGTCAGCCATTGTGCCATCCACAGGTTTTTTGGTTACTGGGTTTATCAATGCTATGTTAGCAAATTCTACAGCCGTAGTTACTGCGTCATCTACTACATTACCCGATATTTTTGAGTTTCCTTTAGGCACATTGGCCTCAAGGTCAAGTGTTGCAGGTTTCTGGGTATTTCCTGATGGTCTTCCGTTTTCGTTGCCGCCAGGTCTTCCCATTCCTCCACCGCCTCCGCCACCCGGAGGGCCAAACTGTGCAAATGTTGCATTAAATCCAAGGCCAATCAATACTGTCAATAAAATCTTTTTCATTTTGTTTTTTTTTAAATGATTTATGTCTTTCGGTGGAATAATGACACAAAATAAAGATAGAAGTTTAAGAACATTTGTGAGCAATAGACCAAAAGGGCTAATAATTCGACAATATGGTGTGTTTTCCAACTTTTGACTGCTTTTAGACGAATAATGCCAATCTTCGAGCCAAAAAGCCCATTTGTAGAACATATAGGCCGAGATATATAAAACAGTAGGTTTTATGAGATAATATCTTCAAAATCACCGTAATATTGAATGTTAATAACCTAGATAAATGCAGACTAAAGCAATATTTTCAAACAAAAGAGTACTTGTGATGCACCTTTCTTTTTGGTGTCTATATTTCTCTTTTTTCTTTTATCAGATTACTTTTTTTAGACATAAAGACGACATCAATATCGGTCGGGCACTCGTTGATGCCTTGTCACATGTCTTTTTTATGGGTACGGCCAGTTATCTCAATTATTTCATTTGGTTACCCAGGTTTCTTAAACACAAGAATATTTGGAAGTATCTGTTTGAGTTTTTTGTGCCTTTCGTAATAGTTGTTTTCTTGCATATTTCGTTTAAAAGATTTTTATACTCAGAGTTTATAGAACAAGGAAAGGGTTTTATGAATACCGGGAAATTTATATTTCAACACACAGCCGTAACGCTTTTTATAACGATTTTTGTAGGTATGCTCAAGTTTGTGGAGGATTGGTTTGCTTTGGAGTCTAAAAAGAAGGAAGTAGAAAATGAAAAACTTGTGTCGGAATTAAGATTTTTGAAAGCCCAGATTAACCCGCATTTTCTTTTCAATACACTTAATAATCTGTACTATTTGGCCACCGTAAACTCTCCAAATACCACCGAGGTCATAGAAAAACTCTCGCAAATGATGCGTTACATGTTATATGAGTCCAATCATCCGCTGGTTTCATTAGAAAAAGAATTGGCTTATATGGAAAACTACATCAGTCTCGAAAAGTTGCGATTAGACAATCAAGTACCGGTGACTTTTGATGTAATCGGTAATCCTAAAACTGTGCAGATTGTACCTTTGATATTAATTACCTTTCTTGAGAACGCTTTTAAGCACGGTGTAAGCAATAATTTCAAAGGTTCTTATGTCGAGCTTTCCGTTGAAATACTCCCTAAAAGTATTGTTTATAAGGTCAAAAACAGTAAATTGCCCAAAGATTCTATTTTGGAAAAGTCAGGAATTGGCCTGCAAAATGTGAAGCGAAGGTTGGAGTTGAGCTACCCCGATAAATACATTATGGAGCAGACCGAAACCGACCATACTTATGAAGTTTCGTTGAAAATTGACCTTTAGAAATGACCCCTTATAGCTGTATTATTGTTGAAGATGAGCCACTTGCACGCAATCTCCTGTCGGCCTATATCTCTAAAGTGCCAAGGTTGGAACTCAAACAATCGTTTTCGAATGCATTGGATGCCCTTGAGTATTTAAGAGAAAATCCAGTAGATGTTCTTTTTTCTGATATTCAAATGCCAGAGGTAACGGGTATCACTCTCCTTAAATTATTGAAAACCAAGCCTCTGATTATTCTTACCACAGCATATTCGGAGTATGCTCTAGAGGGTTACGAACTCGAAGTGTACGATTATCTTTTGAAACCCATCAGTTTTGAGCGTTTTTTGAAAGCCGTAGAAAAGGGAATTGCGAGATTGGACGGCAATGTTTCTCAGTCAATTACCACAGTCATTCAGGAAGTTCAATCTGCTCCAAATCAGGACTATATTTTTGTAAAAGACGGAACAAAACTCATAAAAATCAATCTCTCAGATATTCTGTATATAGAAGGCTTGAAAGACTATGTGTGCATATATACACCTCAAAAAAAGATAATTTCTCTTCAAACTATGAAATCACTTGAGGCTTCATTACCGAGTGATAGGTTTATAAGGGTTCACAATAGTTTTATAATTGCATTTGCGGCCATTGAAGAAATAGAAAAAGATAGATTGGTAATAAACAAATCTACAATTCCGATTTCAGATACATACAAAAAAGCCTTCAGAGAAATGATAGATAAAAGGCAGATTGGGGGATAGTTGTTTGTGTAGTATCCACAGCGGTCAGACGATAGTCGGACCTGAAAAACGCCAGTTTTTTTTTAACGCAAAGGCCCCAAAGGTTTTTCGCAAAGCTCGCAAGGTTTTTTGTTAATATTTGGCAAATCTTTATTCTATAAGCAGCCTAACACTAGTCGAACCTGAAAAAACGCCAGTTTTAAAAAGAAAGAACTTAACATTTTCTGTCAAGGAAGCGGTCAGACGATAGTCGGACCTGAAAAAACGCCAGTTTTAAAAAGAAAGATGTTTGCTTTTCCTGATAACCAGCAGCACACTTCAACTACCGCCCAGTGTCAAATAACCAGTCAACCAATCTACCAGTCAACCAATAACCAGTCAACCAATAACCAGTAATGAGATCACTTAATCTTAGTACTCAATGAAATAACATGTGAAACCATGCCATTTGTACGGTTGTAATGTCCATATCTAACTTCCAGCGAATTCCACCAACGGTTACCCAATATTCCTCCTGGAGGAGCAATTCTTAACCCAGCACCCCAAAATGCACTGTTGAATCCCGAAATGTCGTAGTCGCTGGTATAATATTCTTCGGCTAAAGTATGCTTTTTATAAGCTGCAAAGTACTTTACTGCCGTTTGGCTATTGAATCTATAATGCGGCGTAAAAGATAAAAAAGAGTTGATTTTTACAGAAGTTTCGGCACTGACGGTGTGGGCGGTCATGCCCCAAGAGTCCGTGTAGTATCGGTAGAAAGTCCTAAAAATCACCCTATCACCCATGAAATAGTTGGCTCTAACACTCATCGGTAATTTTGCTCTTTGTCCAGGTAATTTCTCTACTTTTAGCGTGTTATTTGTGAAATATACTCTATGAAATGGAGTACTCAATAGGCCTTCTTGAAATGCAGGTTCAACAGTCAGCATCATTTGTAATCTTTTAGAAATTACTCTGGACACTCCAATAGATGCATTGTAGGAATTTCTGTTTTTGAAAGCAATGCCCCCTTGATCCCCTTCAGCACCAGACGGATATGCAGTTGGACGAAGTTCATAAGGCAAAATGGCCATCCATTTATCAAAAAAAGCACCTGCTTTGAGGCTCAATTCCGTATTGTTGTCTTTAGAACTTTTGCTGTAGCTAATGTTTCCTCCAAAAGACTCATAGTCCCATTCGGTAGAATACGCTGCACTTAGCCCAAAATTGCTATGTTTAGATTCATCTTTTCTACTCCAAGCCACAGTTGGGTAGAAGTGGAGGTCAGTCATAGATGCAGAAGACAGAGAGCGAGAGTCTATCATATCTGATGAGGCAGATGAATAATAATCCATGGCGGCATCTAATACTACAGCGTTAGTTCTAAGTTTTTTGTCAGTAAACGACAGCTTCAAATCTAGAGAATTGGCAGCATCCCAGAGCTTTTCTGTACCGATTCCACCTGTAATGGCAGAGTTGTTGCCGGTTTGGGTGTAATAAGAACTTACCAAATTAACCTCATCAATTTTCAAACTTTTTAAGCCTGTTTTTTCTTTTTTAGCTTCTTCTAATTTGAGTTCAGGAGTTTTGGTTTGGGCATTGGCACCCAAAACTACGCTACAATATATGCCTATGCTTATAATTACTTTCTTCATCTAATTTCTAATTGTTTGATAATGGCCCGATTAGGTTTGTTTTTTGATTAATTACAACCACATCCACCACCACTTTTTCCGCCGTTGGCACCAGCAGCACCTTCACGATAGAGATAAAAATTGGTTTCAAATTTTTCTACTTTTCTGTTCGCCAACTCCATTTCGGAGTCGTTTATTCTGCTTTTTTGGTATTCCTTTACACTCACACATGAGCCAAAAGACAAGGCCAAAAATAAGATTGAAAGCATTTTTCGCATTTTAGTCGATTTTAATATTGTCTGATTTATAAACATGGTTGTGATCATCAATTATCACGCACTCTACACCTTTTAACTGATTTATGAGGTTCAATCCAGCCTCTACACCCATAATGGTAACGGGAGTAGCTAAGGCATCGGCAAGTTCTGCAATCGGGCAAATAATACTTACGCTCTTTATTCCAGAAATTGGATAGCCCGTTTTTGGATTGATAGTATGCGAGTATTTTTTACCGTCAATTACTACGAATTTTTCATAATTTCCAGAGGTTGCTACTGCTAAGTTGCTGATATTCAATTCCGAAAACGCTTGTGTCGGTTGATCGGGATGAGCTAAGGAAATAGTCCATGGCTTACCATTGGGCTGATTTCCCCAAGTTATGAGGTCTCCACTTGCATTCACAATTCCCGTTTTTACGCCTTTGTTTTTGAGCAAATTAGCAGCCCTGTCTGCCGCATATCCTTTGCCTATTCCTCCAAAACCTATCCGCATTCCTTTTTCTTTCAAGAAAACAGTTCTTGCTGTTTTATCTAAAATGATATTTTTAAAATTTATCAATTTGACTTTTTCTTCGGCAGTTTTAGGATCAGGTATTTGAGTCATGGCCTTGTCGAAATTCCAGAATTGTTTGTCTAAAGAACCATAACTCAGGTCAAAGGCTCCATCTGTCAATTCCGAAATTCTTTGGGCCCTTTCTATTAATTCAAACACCTCTAAATCTACTTTTACGGCCTTTATTCCAGCATTTTCGTTTATTTGGTTGGTCTGGCTATTCTCCGAGAATGTAGTCAGTAAGCTTTCAATTCTCTGTATCTCACTTACGGCCTCATCTATTAGTAATTCTCCTTGAGTGCTATTATCAGCAGCCAAGGTAATTACAAATCTGTTGCCCATCAATCGGAGCGTTCTTGAAAAAAGCTTTTGATTCAAAAGTGCGTAAGTATTTGTTTTTTAAGGGATTGTGTGTCGAGATTTTTGGGGTATCCGTCCCATTCTGTTATCACTTTGCCTTCGGGGTTAATTAATACCGTCAGCGGGAATTTACCTTTAGGATTATATTTTTCGGCCAATTTCTCGTTGTACGCAGTCTGTTCTTTCGATAGTTGATTTTTCTTCATTCTTGGAAAATCTGCTCTTACCAAATTCAGATGCTCTTTCGCGAAATCCTGAAATTCAGCAGTTTCAAGTACTTCCTGCTTCAGTTTTATGCATGGTCCACACCAGTCAGATCCAGAGAAATACAACAAAACCAGTTTGTGGTTTTGCTTTGCATCTGATTGTGCTGTTTCGAGGTTTTCGCCCCAAAGAGCAGCATTGAGCATAAACGCAAAGAGGATTTTTATTGCTAATAGTTTCATTTTCTAGTAAATTATGAGCGTATTGCCGTCGGTGGCTGTTTTGTAAATTGTTAACCCTTTACTACCGTTGGAGTTTAATCCTTTACCTGCTAGAGAAAATCTAGCTCCATGATCAGTACAATACCACTCTTCGTTGGAGTAAATGATTCGTTTTTTTGGTTCGTGGCTACACGTTACTGTGGCGGCTATGAATTTGCCTGTTTTTGAAAGTGCCACTACGTAAGAACTACTTACTACTACGTAACCACCCAAGGATTTCAGTTTAGTATAAGTAGAAGATGTTAAATCTATCTTGAGCTTGGCTGTAAGTTTGTTTAGCTCTTCGGTCGTAATGAACTGAGTCTTGTCAGCATTGGTAGCCGCATATGTCGTTGCAGTGCTAGTTCCAGTAGTATTACTTGTACCAGTTGTCGTTCCCGATGTAGTACCAGTAGTTGATCCAGTGGTAGCTGTTCCTGTAGATCCGTCAGGGTTTTGTACCAACGCTTCTACATAGCTGTCGTCAGTTTTCACGCAAGAAAGCAGTGTCATCAAAGAAGCCCCAGTAAATCCAGCAGATTTTAAAAATTCGTATCTCGTCATTAATATGCGTTTGTTTTGTATTACTTTACGAATTAGGAAATTGAAATGTTGCCACAAATATTTAAACTTTATTAATTTATAATCATTCTAAAATATCGTTGTTTAATCTTTACATTTCCACACTGGACGTTTTTTTTTCTAAAGATCAAAAGACATAAATGAGGTTTTGAACAAATATTTGAAGTCAATGTTTTATGATAATCATTAGCTAAATTGAAGGTCTAAAAAGGCCAAACCAAATAGGTTTATTGTATTTTGAATAGATTTTTGAATTTTCAAACTGAATTACTATATTTTTACAAACAATTAGTGTTTTCATGTTTATTTTGCATTGTCAAATTTGATTACAATCAATAAACTCGGAAATGAAAGTTCCAATCTACGAAAAATTGATTCCTAAATCTATAAGATTACAATGGCTCAAAAATAAAATTGTAAAGTATTTAGGTGATCGCGTTCTGAATGATGAGCAAAGAGAGGTGTATGAATATTTGCAAAATCATAAACTGAGTGTTTTTCCGTATAGTTTTCCGCAAAAGTATATTTCTAATGATATTTTCATCGAAACTGACCCTGAGAATGGACTTTATTATACGCTTTGGGAAGGTAAAAAACTATATTATAAAAACGGACATCAGTTTAATAAGGCACAAGTGTATTTTAATAGTTTACTGCTGGAGCAAGACCCACTTTCTCCCCATCGTTATCTTACTGATACATTTGATGTAGATATAAATGACGTCATAGTAGATGTTGGAGCCGCCGAGGGTAATTTTTCTTTGAGCGTTATAGAAAAAGTTAAGCAAGTCTATATTTTTGAGGTTGAAAAAGACTGGATAAAGGCTCTCGAAGCTACTTTTGAGCCTTGGAAAGAAAAAGTCAAGATAGTTCAGAAATATGTTTCTGATCAGGACACCAACATGAGCATCAGATTGGATACTTTTTTTAACAAAAATCAGAAAGTAAACTTTATTAAAGCAGATGTAGAGGGTGCTGAGGCTCAAGTGATTAATGGAGCCTCGGACTTGATAAAAGCACAATCAAATCTCAAAATTGCTATTTGTACTTATCATCGCCAGACAGATGCCGAGGATTTAGATAAGTTATTGAAAAACAAAGGATTTGAAAATAATTTTTCTGACAAATACATGATTTTCTACTATGGAAAAACAAATATTGTTAAGCCTCCCTATTTAAGAAAAGCCGTTTTGAGGGCAACAAAAGTATAGTTTTTTAGTACTTTCATTTCTCTATTTAGATTTTCTTGTTTCCAAATTTCGATTCCAAATGGATATTCTTTCAGTTGTCATTGTAAACTACAAAAGTTGGAGCATTCTTAGAAAGAATCTTGATCTATTGGCATCTTATCATTTTGAAAATATCGAGTTGGAGGTTGTTGTAGTTGACAATTTCTCTGATGACAAAGTTTTATCAGTCTTCAAATTAGATTATCCTCGGTTTAAAATAATAGAAAATTCAGGTAATTGGGGCTTTGCACACGGCTGCAACTTAGGAGTAAAACATACACACGGTAATATTTTACTATTCTTAAATCCTGACACTTTGGCTCCTCAAGAATCACTAGAAAGGATGTTTTGGGAATACAAGGCAAATCCAGAAATTGGGATTTTGACTTGCAAGCAATCTGAAAAGGCGTCTTCCTATCAAAAAATATCTCCAAGTATTTTTACACTTTTCGGGCCTCAAAGAAGCCTTTACAAGCTATTAAATTCTTCAAAATTCAAGGAATCGAACTGCCAAACATGTAATGCCAAAGTAGTTTTTCCTGACTGGATTTCAGGCTCTGTTGTAATGATTTCGAGGGCGTGGTTTGATAGGGTAGGAGGCTGGAATACAGACTATTGGATGTATTCGGAGGACGTGGAACTATCTAAAAAAGTTAAAGATGCTGGAGGATTGTTGGCCTTGCTTTGCAATGTAAACATAGTACACGAACACGGAGGTGCCAGCAGAATCAACCTAGAAACGTCCGCTCTTACAAAGACCGAAGTAATTATTTCGCAGCATGTTTATATCCAAAATAATTTTTCTGAAATACAGAAAGTGCCGAGTCATATACTTTTGGTGATCAATACTTTATTCTTTAAAGTGATTCTCGGAGCTTTTGGTCTGGTTTTGTTTTTTTTACCCAAAGCGAAAGTTCAAACGCTAATTCTGAAGAACTGTTTAAGATACTATTTTTTGGCACTAAAGAATCAAACTTGGCTGAGCCCGAAGAGTTATAATTTTAGAGAGCGATAGAATTGTTTCACATTCGTTTTTTCATCCTTATATTTGAAATAAAAACCTTATGCTTCGTAATAAACTGACTTTCATCTTACTTTTTAGCACATTTATTTCGGCATTTTCTCAAAAGCTCAACAAGCTGCCTGAATACACCCTTTCTCAAACCGAAGCTGAGTCGCACATCAGGTTTTTGGCTTCCGACGAAATGCTGGGTAGAAGAACAGGAGAAGTAACCAACAATGTGGCGGCCAGATACATTGCTGAGCAATTTCGAAAATTGGGCATAAAAACGACAGGTGGTCAGCCCGATTATCTACAAAAAGTGCCACTAGAGTATTCAAAAGGAGGTAAAGCCAGCGAAATGTTTGTGGGAAAAGACACCCTGAAGTCTGGCAAAGATTTCGTTATGTTGAGTGGAAAGGCTGCCAAATTTCAAAATACACCTGTAGTTTTTGTGGGTTATGGCTGGATAGACGATAAACAAAACGATTACAAAAATATAGACGTAAAAGGCAAGATAGTAGTTTGTCAGTTTGGAATTCCGAACAACGACAAACCATTTGAAAACATGACTGGCTCTACAAAAAAAGCCAAGTTTGCTGCCGAAAATGGTGCTTTGGCCTTGGTTCAGTTGTATAATCTAAACTTCCCGTTTGCATCCATCATCAGAAACTTTGGTGGCGAAAGACTCATGGCAGCTTCGGGCGTCAACTCTGAAATTCCTCACATTTGGGTCAACAGTACATTTATTAAGCAGTTTTCGAAAGAAAACATGAACTCTTTGGGAATGAATGTAGGGGAAGTGGTGAAGAAACAAGTACCGGCTTACAATGTGGTTGGTGTTATAGAAGGCACTGATTCAAAGCTCAAAAACGAATATTTGGTTTTGTCGGCACATTTTGACCACATCGGTGCAGGTAAAAATTATGGAAAAGTGACCGATTCGGATACTATTTTTAATGGCACAAGAGACAATGCCATGGGTACAACTGCTCTTTTGATGGCTGCAAGGTCGTTTTCTGCTCAAAAAACCAAGCGGTCTATTCTTTTGATAGGCTACACCGGAGAAGAAATGGGTATGTTGGGTTCAAAATATTACGCTGAAAATCCACTTGTCCCACTCAAGCAATGTATTTTTAACCTCAACAGCGACGGTGCAGGGTACAATGATTCTACAAAAGTGACCATCAATGGTTTGGATAGAACTGGAGCCGAAGGAGACATCAAAGCAGCCGCAAAGGCTTTTGGAATAGAGGCTATAAATGATCCAGCACCTGAGCAAAATTTGTTTGATCGTTCGGATAATGTCAGTCTGGCCGCCAAGGGAATTCCTGCACCAAATATGGCTCCGGGATTTACGGCTTTTGATGCTGAAATTGGTAAATACTACCACCAAGCAGCAGACAATCCCGAAAACATAAGCATGAGTTATTTGACAAAATTCTGCAAAGTTTATATTCATTCAGCCAGATTGATAGCCAATAGGGCCAATGCACCGAAGTGGAAAGTTGGCGATAAATATGAAAAAATAGGTCAAGAGTTGTATGGGAAATAGAGAATTGAATAACTACCTAAAAGCCTTAGAGTTACTGCAAAAGCTACTTTCGGCCAATAATGAACCTTTTTGGGCCAACTGGATGCAGCAAGATATGGAGGAATGGAACATCTCGGAATCCACTGAGCATCATCTGCATGCTTTTGGCGGAGCTGGGTCCTTCAACGATATCAATCTCAATTATGGAGAGAGTTTAGGGTATTGGAAGAATGCCTTGTTGGGTAATTTGGCCAGTATTTCCTACGGTTTTGCAAAAGATCGTTCGTTTGTATTGCCTGATAATGGTTCCGCAACTTTGGATGGGTCAGTGTGTCAAAAATGTAAAAACGTTGTGATAAATGAAAACACAATTACACGGTTTTTGGCGGGTAAATTCACTCCAGTTTTTATAGCAGAGTATTTTTTGACAGATTCGTATCATATCTTGTTGGAATTGGAGAAATTGGTTTTAGATACCCGAATTGAGACATCTAGGAAGGAACTTGAGCATGAAATTGATCAAAATAATGCTCAAATTAGCTCAGAAAATAATGCTTGGGCTCCAAATTGTGGTGCTTGCGGCGGCACTGAAAAGGTTTATTGGGAATTCTCACCCGTGTTAAATAATCGGTCGTGATTTCACTTTGAGAAATTAAAGATTCGGTTTAATAGATACCTTACTGCAATTTCTCAATCAGCTCAAACTCTTCAGACAGTTTGTACGTTAGCCTTTGAAATATGTCAAACAGTTTTTGGTAGGTATCGTTGTTTTCGGCTACAGGTTCAAAAACATTTTTCATGGCGATACTTTTGGCGGCTTCCTCTAAGTTTTTAAAAATCCCAGCATCTATCATTCCGAGCAAGGCCGCTCCTTTGTTTACGTTTTCTGCCTCGTCTGATACGATTACTTTTTTGCCAAATACGTCGGCTATTATGCCAGCACAAATGGGCAAGGCTGCGTATTTTCCAGTCAAATATAGCTTGTCAATTTTGCGATATTTCTCTAAAATTTTGCCAATGCTGTATATTTCAAGAATAATACCCTCAATGGTGGCACGCAAAAAGTGTTTTGGTTGATGTTTGATATTTATTCCAAAATAACAACCTCGGGCGTTGGAGTTCCAAATTGGAGCTCTTTCGCCTAATAAATAGGGCAAAAACAGTAGTCCGTTCGAACCTGATTTTACTAAAGTGGCTTCTTTGAACAAATCCTCTACTGCGTCTTCAAAGTCGACTATAACGGGGTGGTTTCTGAAATTACTCGCAAACCACTCCAATACAACCCCTGCGTTGTTGGTTGGCCCGCCAGAAATATAGGTTTCTTCGTCAAGTACGTAGTTGAAAAACCTATTCTCATTGTCTTTTATTATTTTTTGACCTGCCACTCTCACAGCACCCGTATGGCTTATCGATATGGTGGCTTGGCCTTCTCCAAACACTCCCGACCCAAGTGTTGCAAGACATCCATCTGTGCTTCCTAAAATTATTTTGGTGTTTTTGGGCAATTGAAGTGATTTTGCCAGCCCTGGTTTTATTTTAAGATCCGTGTTAAATACAGAGGCGTGGTCAGAAAACTGCATTGTTTTTAGTCCTGAAATATCCAACGAATCCTGCTCCCATTTCTTCTCTTTGATGTTGAAAAGGCCTGTAGCTGAAGCCATGCTATAATCTATAACGTACTGATTTGTAAATTGATATATAATATATTCTTTGATAGATATGAACTTGCTGGTTTTCTTGAAGCGTTCGGGTTGGGCGGTTTTTATCCAAGCGATTTTGGCCAATGGCGACATGGCGTGTATAGGTGTGCCGGTGTTCTCGTAAATCTTTACCCCATTCGCAGATTTCTTTATCATGTCGGCTTCTTTTTTTGCTCTATTATCCGCCCAAATTATTGCATTTCCTAGCGGATTTCCGCGGCTGTCGATGGGCAATACGCTGTGCATGGCAGCACTGAAAACGATAGATAAAACCTTGTGGTTTTGTCCTAATATTTGCTCTCTTATGAGATCCTTCAAAACAAAAAGCACCGTTATGAATACCTGTTCGGGGTCTTGTTCGCTATAGTCGGCCTGCGGATAGAGTATCGAGAATGAACCCTTCCTAAAGGCCACGAGTTTTCCGTCAAGGTTGTATGCAGCAATTTTAACAGCCGAGGTATTTATGTCTATAGTTATGATACAATCCATTTTCTTTCGTAATTATTTGTTTTTTCTAAAATGTCCAGGAGTATATCCTGTGAGTTTTTTAAAAGTAGTGGAAAAGTGTTGCGAAGAATAAAATCCGGTATCTAAAGCTATGTCTGTAAGGCTTTTATTAGAGTTTTTTAACAACCTTATAGCTTCCGAAATCCTTAAATTTATGAGATAATTGAGAGGTGGAAATCCCGAAAACGCCTTTACTTTTTCAGTAAAGGTTGTGGTGCCTAAGCCCATAATAGCTGCCATTTCTTCTACCGTCCACGGATGTGAAAGGTTTTCTCTGAGCATTTGGTCCAATCTATGAAACGTCTGCGGAAATATCCTTCCTTGGTTTTCGTTTTTGCTCATTTGGCGAGCCAACCATATCCATATCTCATCCAGAAGGTTATTTACCTTGCTTTTGTAGGCTATTTCGTTTGCAAACATTTCATGTTCAATCTTCTGTAGCAATTCTCCACAAAGTTTGAAGCTCGGAATTATCGACTGGTCTTTTTGAGATAAAATTTGACTGATTAACCTTTGTTCAGAATCCGAAATACTGCTCCAATCGCCAAGTCTGAGTTCGGAGTTGTCCTGAAAACCAACACCAAGGCTTAATGAAACGAAAGTGCCAACCTCAAACGAGCCAGAAAGACTTCCGAAAGTTTGCCCAGGAAAAACCACCACCAGGTCATTCGGGAAAACCGTAAAAGTTTGATTTTCTATGGTCCAATAATATTTGCCGTCTATCACAAACACAAACCGGATGCCTTGATTTTCTTCCATCAAAAAAGAATCGGCCTTTACAGACTGAATTTTCATCTTCGAAAACTCCAGTATGTGCGGCCAAGGTGAGATTTCTTGTGATTTACCTTTTATTAGAGAAAAGAGATTCATTTACTGATTTAAAAAAAAATATTTTGGACTCAAAGCTTGATTTTATGTAAAAATAGTGCAAAAAAATACATTTATTATTATAATAATCACCAGTGAAGAGATTTGGAAGTTTATCACGAAAGTTTACAGGACATTTGCTAATGGTAAAAAACTGATACTTTTTTAACCTGTCCTTTATTCAATTTAATTAACCTTTTTTTATGAAAAAAACACTACATTTTATTCTGCTTATGGCGGTGGGAGTACTCCTGTCCTCGCTCGCAATGGCTCAGAAAATTTCGGGCAAGGTAACTGGCGGCCGAGACGGTTCATCGCTTCCAGGAGTTTCTGTACAAGTGAAAGGAACTAATGCGGGTACGTCTTCCAACGCTGACGGAAATTATTCTGTCAATGCTAGCTCTGGAGCTACTTTGGTTTTTAGTTATATTGGTTTTAGTACCAAAGAAGTGAAAGTGGGCAGTCAAACTATCGTTGACGTGAGTTTGGATGAAGATGTTTCCAGCCTTGAGGAGGTGGTTGTAACGGCCCTGGGTATCAAAAAAGACGCAAAAAAACTTGGTTATGCTACCACCACTGTCAATGCCGCTGCTATTACTGAAAACCGCTCGCCAAATTTCATGAACACGCTTCAAGGAAAAATAGCCGGTGTAAACATTTCGGGTTTAGGAACTGGCCCTGCTGGTACTTCCAAAATCCGTATACGTGGTCAATCGTCTATTTCGGGTCAAAATAACCCTCTTATAGTGGTAAACGGTGTGCCAATAGACAACACTAACTTTGGTACAAACCCAGGAAATGCGGCGGCTGATAACTCTATAGGTGTTAGAGGCGGTGGAAATACATCAGATGGTGGTGATGGACTTTCGTCTATTAATCCCGACGACATAGAAAGCATGACGGTACTTAAAGGAGCTACTGCGGCAGCACTTTATGGCTCAAGAGCCAAAGACGGTGTAATAATGATAACTACAAAAACCCGTGGTGCTGGTAAAGGAATTGGGGTAACTTACAACATGAACTACACCAACGAAACGCCTCTTGACTTTACCGATTATCAATATGAATATGGACAGGGCGAAAATGGCCTTAGACCGACTTCTGCCAATCCAACTTCTGGTCAATGGTCTTTTGGAGAGAAATTTGCCCTAGGTATGACCCAAGTATTATTTGACGGTGTAACAGTGCCTTACGAGCCTCAGTATGACAGAATCAGTAAGTTTTTTAGAAATGGGCAAAATTTAACAAACACTGTGAGTTTATCTACCGGTGGAGATAAAGGAGGAATGAACCTTTCGTTTTCGAACATGGATAGCAAAGGAATAGTACCCAACAATAGTTTTAACAGAAAGACCATCAATTTGGGCTACAGTTATGATTTGTCTAAAAAATTGAGTTTTGCTGGGAATATCAACTATTCAAACGAATACAACAAAAACCCACCGAACATTGCGAACCAGGACAACTCGATTCCAACGTCAATTTACAACATGGCCAACTCTATGCCTTTAGAATTGTTGGATGAAAAGAAATACAATGCAGCTGGAGATGAATACGTGTACTCGAGATTTAGAAACCGTACCAACCCTTACTGGGTACTGGCCGAGCAGTTTCAGAACATCCGTAGAGACAGAGTTTTTGGAAATATTTCTGCCAAATATAACCTCTTGCCTTGGTTGTTTTTGCAAGGCCGTGTAGGTCAGGATTTTTGGTCACGTGATCAAGATTTTAACAATTTCCCAACTGGCCACGCTTCATTAGCACTTGCACCAGCAGGTTTTGTAAACGGTACTTACACACAAGAGTCTCGTAGATTTAGAGAAACCAATGTGGACGTTTTATTATCAGGTACACGAACTTTTGGTGATTTCGGTATTGACTTTAATGTGGGGGGCAATCAAATGTATCGTCGATCGGACCTTAATTCTGTATTGGCACAGGATTTTGTTGTTCGTGGACTTTATACAGCAATGAATTCAAGAGTTAAAGACCCAATTTATGGTCTTTCAGAAAGAGCAGTAAATTCAGTCTATGGAGCGAGTGAATTTTCTTATAAAAACTTTTTGTATTTAAATATTACAGCCAGAAATGATTGGTTTTCAACACTTTCAAAGGCCAATAGAAGTATTTTATATCCTTCACTATCTGGCAGTTTTGTATTCTCGCAGGCTTTTGAAAATATGCCAAACTGGTTGAATTTTGGAAAACTTAGGGTTGCTTATGCAGAAGTGGGTAGTGACACCGATGTTGGGCCTTATGCCAATAATTTATTTTATGGTGTAAATTCAAACTTATTTAATAATCCAGCCGGAATTCCTCAACCAGTTGGTGGGTCTTTGGGTACAGTTGTGCCAAATGCTAACTTGATACCAATGCGTACTGCCGAGTCAGAAATAGGTTTAGAACTGAAAACTTTGAACAACAGAGTGTCTTTGGATATGGCGGTGTATCGTAAGATCACAGATGACCAAATCGTGTCGGCTCAGATTTCTGATGCGTCGGGATTTATCACCACATTGATAAACAGTGGTAGCAGCAGAAACAATGGCGTAGAGGCTTTGTTAACTTTGGTGCCAGTAAAAACCAAAGATTTTCAATGGGAGGTTAATTTAAACGGTTCTTATAACATCACCAAGGTTTTGAGCTTGAAAACCAGCACAGAAGGGGAAAGAATTACGGTCGGAACGCACGTTTTTAATGGAGAGCTTCGTCAGGTTGTTGGTCAGGAAATGGGCCAAATCTACGGGTTTGGTTTCAAAAGAAACGATAAAGGGCAAATGATTCTTGGTTCCAATGGTATTCCGATTCCTACCACTGATCTTATTTCTTTCGGTTCGGCATTGCCAAAGTGGGTTGGCGGTATCAACAACAGTTTCAACTACAAGGGGTTCAGTGTTTCTGCTTTGATAGATTTCAAACTGGGCAATACTGTTCTTTCGGGTACCAACTTCAACGCCGTTCGTCATGGCTTACATAAAATGACCTTGGAGGGGCGTTCAACAAATGGTATTACGGCAGTGGGCGTTAACGAAAAAGGCGAGGTAAATGCTGTGAAAGCCAATGTTCAAGATTATTGGTCAGTAGTTCGTTCTCGTGCTTTGATTGAGCCGGTTATTTTTAATGGAGGCTATTGGAAATTACGTCAGATTACGGCTGGATACGATATTTCTAAGTTTATTCCAAAAAACACCCCTATACAAGGTGCTAAAATCAGTTTTGTTGCCAATAATGTGCTGATGTTGAAAAAATGGATAGACAACATAGATCCAGAATCATTCGGATATTCATCAGACAACTTGGTAGGTATGGAGTCAACAGGTTTACCAACCACCAGAAGTTTAGGATTCAATTTAAATGTTAAATTCTAATCCCAAACTGATTTTTTTAAAACATAAAAAGAAAATATTATGAGAAATATATTTAGAAAAAAATGGTCTTTCGTTTTCACTTTGATAGCCTTCAGCTTTGCCTCTTGCGACAAGGGTTTTGATGAGTTGAACATCAATAAAACTGCCGCTACAGCCTTGAATCCAGTATTTATATTGAACAATGCCACTGTTAATTCCTCTTTTCCGGCCTCAACGGTATTTTATGAAGTTGGAATTGTACAACAGATGGTTTCTCCAAACTCTGGGGTTTTAACAGGTGCAAACTTTAACCAAGACAGTAGAGACAACACCGTTGTAAACTGGCAAAGATACTACCGAAACGTTGTGAGAAACACCAAAGATGTGCTGTTGGCAACCAAAGATTTGCCTGCTAGAAGCAATTTGTACAACATGGCTAGGATTTTGCAATCCTACGCTTTCATGATTTTGACAGATTCTTACGGAGATGTTCCTTATTCAGAAGCCGGAAAAGGGTATTCAGATCAAATAGTTTTGCCAAAATATGAGTCACAGCAAGCAATATATGCCGGCATTATTAAAGAATTAACCGAGGCCTCAGCGGCACTTGATGCTTCCAAAACCATAGAGGCGGCTGATGTTCTTTATGGAGGTGATGTGGCCAAATGGAAGAAGTTTGGAAACTCACTTCTTTTGAGAGCTGGAATGAGGTTAAGCAAAATTGATCCTACACAAGCCGCACAAATAGTAGCAAAAGCTGTAAGTGGTGGACTAATGACTTCAAATGCCGACAACGCCTTAGTAAGGCATGATGCCAATTATACAAATGGTATAGGAATTACTTTAAACGCTACTGAGGCAGCCAACGTTTTCATAGCAGCACCTTTTGCCAATTATCTAAAGAACACCAAAGACCCTAGGTTGAAGTCCATAGCTGTGCGTTATGTGGGAGCCAAATCTGGCGTAGACATGGTAGCTGCAAAAGCCAGTACTGATCCTAGTGTACAAATTGGTATGCCGTTCGGTTATGACAACAGTACAATTTCAGGTCCGGTAAAAGACCTTAGTTTGGCGAGTTTTTATGATTTTTCGCAAGTAGATAGAACGAGAATGGTAAAAACAACCGCTCCGATGTTTTTGGTAACGTACTCTCAAACGCAACTTTTGTTAGCGGAGGCGGTACAAAGAGGTTGGACAACTGGATCCGTAGAGACATTGTTTAAAAATGGTGTAAAGGCTCACATGGAACAACTGGCAACTTACGATGCCAATTCGGCTGTAGCACCTGCCGATATTGATGCCTATTTTGTGGCCAATACTTTTGATGCTGCTAAGGCTTTGGAACAAATAAATACACAATACTGGGTTTCTTCGTTTTTGAACGGCCCAGAGGCATTTGCTAATTTCAGAAGAAGTGGATTTCCTGTCTTGACACCTAATCCATTTCCGGGGAAAGGTATCAAGGGTAATTTTATCAATAGACTCACTTATCCGAATTCTGAAATATCGGTAAACAGTGTAAATGTAAAAGAAGCCATTGGCCGCCAAGGTGCCGACGACCTTGACACCAAAGTTTGGTGGGACAAATAAGAATTAGTTTTTTTGAATCTCTTTGGTAAACCTGCCAAAGAGATTCGTTTTTTAGGAGCAGTGTTCTGAGCCCATCATTTATTCAACCTTATAAAATTTTAGTATGAAATTACTTTTCAAAATTAGTTTTTGGAGTTTTTTTTTATGCTCCTATACCTTGTTTGGTCAAAACATTCAATGGTCTAAAGACCAAATGTTAATTTTTACTTCACAATACAAAGGCGATAGATTCTCCGATGGTCGCCCAAAAGTATCAGACGATTTGGTGAAAAGACTGGCCAGTATTTCTATTGAAGAAGCCTGGGGGACTATGAAAAACGAAGGCTACAATAATCAGTTTGAAGGTGGCTGGCAGATCATTCATCCCGACAAAGTACTGGCTGGCAGGGTAGTAACCACACAATATATGCCCTCAAGGCCCGATTTGGATAATCCCATCAAAGAAAAAGGAAAAGCAGAAGGCAGGCTAGGATCTCCAAACTCTTGGCCGATAGATTTATTACAAAATGGCGACGTTTACGTGGCCGATGGTTACGGCAAAATTGTGGACGGAACGCTCATTGGTGATAACCTTGGAAATTCCATTTATGCCAAATCTAAAACAGGAGTGGTATTCGATGGTGCTATTAGAGACCTCGAAGGTCTGGAGAATATTGACGGATTTGTAGGATTTATTCGTGGTGCCGACCCATCATATATCAAAGAAATGATTATGACCTGCATCAATTGCCCAATAAGAATTGGAAGAGTAAGTGTCTTTCCCGGCGACTTGGTATTGGGTAAAAGAGAAGGTGTGATATTTATTCCAGCACATTTGGCCGAAAAAGTCATCATCAACTCAGAGTTTATTGCACTAAGAGATAAGTTCGGCATACAAAGACTGAAAGAAGGCAAATATACACCGGGCCAAATAGATCAGGCATGGTCTAGAGAAATTAAAGACGATTTTTTGAAATGGATAAACGACAATCCAAAACTCTTGCCCATGACCAGAGCCGAACTGGATAAGTTTATGAAAGACCGAAATTGGTAACCGCTATCATTTTATTCAACCAAAACTATAAAGAACATGAAAAAGAATTTTTTAGACAGATTTAAGTTTAACGGTGAAATTCCTAGCGGTCCAAAAGAAACCGAAAGTCTGAGTCCGATTCAACAAAATACTGAAAGCAAAGGAGATAATAGAAGGGATTTTATCAGAAAATCAGCCCTAGGCGGACTATCGCTCGGAATGATGTTTGACGGAAACCCTTCGAAAGAAATAGAATTTTTAACCCAAAAAGTAAATCGCTCAAGTAATCCATCCGACTTGAAAATTACCGATGTTAGAATTGCGGTAATTACAAAGGCACCCATGACATGCCCCATTATCAGAATCGACACCAACCAGGGTATTTCTGGGTATGGCGAGATTCGTGATGGGGCAAGTGCCAAATACGGCCTATTTTTAAAAAGCCGTTTGTTGGGTAAAAATCCATGTACACCTGAAATGATTTTCAAAGAAATCAAACAATTTGGCAACCATGGCCGAGCCGCAGGTGGTGTTTGTGGGGTTGAAATGGCCCTGATGGATTTGGCGGGAAAAGCCTATGGCGTGCCTGCTTATCAAATGCTCGGAGGCAAATATCGTGACCACATCCGCATCTATGGGGACACCCCAACTTTACCCGATCCAATAGCATTTGCTCAAAAAATGAACGAGCGGAAAAAGCTCGGACTTACTTTTTTGAAAATGGACTTTGGGGTCGAGCTACTCAAAAATCATCCGGGTACTGTAATTGGCGGTCAGAACATGGACTACACCAGACAATGGGGCACTGCTGGGCCACAGAAGGGTAATGCCCGTGGATATTCTATGACCAAACATCCATTTACGGGTATTCAAATAACCAACAAAGGCATAGAAATTATGGCCAATTTTGTGGATGAAACCCGCAAGGTGGTGGGTTACGATATTCCCTTGGCTGCAGACCATTTCGGCCATTTTGGAGTAAATACGGCCATCAGATTGGGTAAGGCACTTGAAAAATTCCAACTCGCTTGGCTTGAAGACATGGTGCCGTGGTTTTACACCGACCAGTGGAAGCAAATTTCAGATGCCATAGACACACCAACTTTGACCGGCGAAGATATCTATCTGAAAGAAGAATTTGTCAAACTCATTGATAACAAAGCTGTAGACATGATTCAGCCTGATTTGGCGAGTTCGGGTGGTTTGATAGAAACCAAAAAAATTGGTGACTATGCCGAGGAACGTGGAATACCTATGGCCATGCATTTTGCTGGTACTCCGGTGTGTTTTATGGCAAATATTCACTGTGCAGCTGCTACTGAAAACTTCGTGGCTCTTGAGCATCATAGTTTTGACGTGCCTTGGTGGGAAGATTTAGTGACGGGCATTGACAAACCGATCTACAAAGATGGTTTTGTAAAAGTACCCGATACACCGGGATTGGGCATTGATATGAACGAAAAAGTAGCAAAAGAACACTTGGCCTCAGGCGAACTTTATTTCGCTCCTACCACTGAGTGGGACAAAGTCGATAGTTGGGATCGTACTTGGAGCTAAAGGGGATCTGATGAGGCAAATCATACAACAGTTTGTCTTTTTTACTTTATATTTATTCTAAAAATACCTTAAATGAAAAAATATGCATATCCTCTATCAATCATTCTGATAGTGATAGTAGCCTTTAACTTCCCAAATTATTTTATTGAAATTAATGGGGTTAAATTCAGTAAGTTCATCATTCCAATTTTGCAGGTTATTATGCTGGGTATGGGTTCCACCATTACAACCGAAGATTTTGTGGCCATCATAAAGACTCCCAAACTTGTCATTATCGGCCTTGTAGCTCAGTTTATGATTATGCCATTGCTAGGTTTTGGATTAACAAAGCTGTTCGATTTTCCTGCAGAAATAGCCGCTGGGGTTGTACTAATTGGCTGTAGTCCAAGTGGATTGGCTTCAAACGTGATGGCTATGTTGGCAAAGGCAAACGTTGCTTTGTCTATATGCATCACAACTTTGGCTACACTTCTGGCCCCAATTCTTACGCCATTATTAATGAAGACCTTAGGGGGTGAACTGATAGAAATCGAATTTTTAAGTATGGTCTGGGATATGACAAAAATTGTAATTCTTCCTGTGGTTTTGGGTGTATTACTCAATAAATTTCTGCCGGAACTCATGGCCAAAATCAAGAACATACTTCCTTATTTTTCGATGGTGGGTATCGGGTTTATCATCACGATAGTTACAGCGAGTGGTCAAAAATCACTTGAAACGGTAGGTGTTTTATTACTTTTGGCGGTTTTTATTCACAATATTGGCGGTTATTTATTGGGTTATTTTGCTGCCAAACTTTTAAAACTCAAAGAAAAAGACGCAAGGGCAATTGCCTTGGAAGTAGGCATGCAAAACGGTGGCTTGGCGTCAGCATTGGCCAACGAAATGGGTAAACTAGCAACGGTAGGTTTGGCTTCTGCCATTTTTGGTCCAATGATGAATATTTCTGGGTCGCTTTTGGCCAGTTGGTGGGGTTCAAAAAAAACTAAAGATTAATGTTAAATTTAAAAAAAATGATACAAAAAATAATTTTAATTTGTTTGATTTCTTTGGGTTCTTTTGCGAGTTATTCTCAACAAATTTCCAAAGAATATTTGTTACACCTCACCCGAGAATGGAAAGGTGAGCGTTTTCCAGACGGTAGGCCAAAAGTTCCTGATGCTCTTTTAGTTAGATTAAAAAAATCTACTTTGGAGGAAGTGTGGGCGGTACTTCGGAATAAAAATTACAAACACCAATATGAAGGTAACTGGCAAACCATAAACCCAGATTCGGTTCTGGTAGGGCGAGCAGTAACCGCAACTTTTACCCCGGGTAGGCCTGATATTCAAACGGCCATTGACGATAAAGGTCATGAAAAAGAGGGTCGTGTGAAATCACAAAATTCGTGGCCAATAGATTTATTGGTAAAAGGAGACGTTTACGTCGTTGATCAGTTTGATGCCTACGAAGACGGCCCCACAATTGGCGACAATCTTGGTAACTCCATTTATACCAAAACTGGAAATGGAATTGTGTACAACGGAGCAGTGCGAGACATAAACGGATTGAAGGAAATTGGTGGTTTTACTTCGTTTTTTAAGTCTTACCACCCTTCACACCACCTCAACAACGCGGCCACTTCTCTAAACACTACGCTGATTGGTATAAATACACCAACCAGAATAGGAAACGCTACTGTAATGCCCGGTGACATAGTTTTTGGTAGAGATGGTGGAGTGCTTTTTATTCCGCCGCATTTGGTAGAGGAGTGTGTAAAGGTATCTGAAATTGTAAGGTTACGTGATATGTTTGGTCATCAACGACTTAGAGAGCAAAAGTATACACCTGGCCAGATAGATACCCGTTGGTCAGACGAAATCGAAAAGGATTTTTCGAAGTGGCTTAACGATAACAAAGCCAAATTACCTGTTCCTATGGAACAAATCCAAGAAATGCTGAAAGGTAGAACTTGGTAGGTTTTAGCAGTCTAAGCTCTCAAAAACTCATTTATTCAACCTATAAAAATATTAAAATGTCATCAAGAAGAAATTTCCTTTCCAAAGCTGCTTTAACCTCTGCATTAGCAGCCACACCACTTTTAAATTTTGGTCGAGAGTATGAAGTGTCCGTAGACAAGGCTCCCAAAAATTCGGCTCCATCTGATCTGAAAATAACGGATATCAAATGCGGATATATCAGAAATGGCCACAGCCTTTTCGTAAAAATATATACCAATCAAGATATAGTTGGCCATGGCGAAGGCGTAGATGCCACACCCGGCACCTACCATTTGGTGAAAATGTTTGGCCAGAGAATCAAGGGCAAAAGTCCGCTGAATGTGCATAGGCTTTTTGAGGAGATACGAAAGTCTGGCTTTTTTGAAGGAGCTCAATCTGGTATGTATGTTGCGGTATTGTCTGCCGTTGAGACCGCACTTTGGGATTTGGCAGGGAAAGCTCTTGGTGTGCCGGTATATCAGCTTTTGGGCGGAAAATTCAGAGATACCATAAGATTATATATGGACACCGCTCTATACCAAAACAGACTTCCGAAGCCCGCAGATTTTGCAGAATCGGCACTTGAAGCTGTGAAAATGGGTTTCAATGCGGTTAAGTTTGACCTTGACCAAGCCAATGACCCCAACAAATATGATAAATACAATTGGACGGCCAGTCAGGCGGAGCTGCAAAGGATGTACGACCAAATGGCGGCAGCCAGAGCCGCGGTTGGGCCGAACGTAGATATTTGTGCCGACATGCACGGTCGATATGATGCCATTACCGGTGAAAAAATCGCCAAAATGTTGGAACCCCTCAACCTTATGTGGTTAGAAGAACCCATTCCTGCCGAAAATGCCGATGCCTATAAGAAAATAACAAATTCGACCTCTACGCCTATTTGTGCCGGCGAAAATCATTATTTGGCTTACGGTTTCAGGCCTTTGTTGGAATCAGGGGCGGTGGATATCGTCATGCCCGATTTGCAAAAGGCGGGTGGATTGGGCGAAGGACAAAGAATTGCCAATTTGGCCAATTTGTATTACGTGCCGTTTGCACCTCACATGGTGGCGTCGTATTTGGGTGCGATGGCCTCTGCTCATGTCTGTGCGTCAGTGCCAAACTTCATGATTTTGGAATGGCAGATATATTTTCACAAAGATCCGATGTTCAAAGAAATCGTGAACTACGACCCATCAATGATTAAAAATGGACAAATTACGGTTTCGGAAAAACCAGGAATTGGTGTGGAAATAAACGAGGAGGCCATGCGGAAGTATGCCCCGGTTGGTGTGCCATTTTTTGAATGAATTTGCCTTATAAAGTTTAATTTTTAGAGAAAACACGTAAGAAATACAGCAAACTGGCGGCTTTTGTTTCTGCATTTTTTACTTGGCTTTCTTTTCATAAAAGATATTTCTTTTATTAATTTTTGATAAACTGCATCTTTGCAATTCTATATATAGTTCCTTTTGAAGTCCTATGACAACTGAGCATTCCTCTAAGTATTCAAAAAATGAGCAAATCATATTTTGCATACTTCTGCAAAGTATTGAGCTGTAAATAATTGTGCTCAGCCTTAAAATAAAAAATATGATTGTTTTTTGGGGAATATCTTTGGAAAGCACGATAATTTTGGAAATTGTAATTGGTTTATCTAAAACTCCTAAAGAAGTATCAAATGAGAATAATTGTAATTTTATTTATTTTATCTACGATTCAAGTGTATGCCCAGCAGGCTACTGAAATTGACTCAAAGAGTTTAAGATTACCAAGTTACGTCAGTATAGCAGCTATAACTACCGCAATACCTTCTCCCCAACACGGAATGATGGTTTATAATCAGGGAACGGCTACTAACTGGTATTACAATGGCAGTAACTGGGTAAACTTGGCCATTGCCACCTCTACTCCCGCTGAAGCTGAAGGTTTTGGAAGTTGGGGCTGCGATAATTCTGCATTTGTAGCTTATCAACCTGTAGGTAACCTAGATGGTCAGTCCTATGATAGCTTTGGTGTTTCGGTGGCCATTTCAGGAGAATATGCAATTGTGGGAGCCTACCAAGATGATGAACTAGCATTACTAAATGTGGGGTCTGCAACTATTTTTAAAAGAAACAGTAATACAGGTACTTGGGAGTCTCAAGGAAAATTAAGCAATCCAGGCACTGCAAGTTCTGTTTTTTTTGGTAGGTCTGTTGCTATTTCTGGAAATTATGCTATCGTAGGTGCAGAATTGGATGATGAGGGTGGATTTATTGATTGTGGCTCTGCAACTATTTTTAAAAGAAATGGAACATCGGGAGTATGGGAATCTCAAGGTAAATTGACTAATTCAGTTTTGGCAAATTCGGATAACTTTGGTAATTCAGTTGCTATTTCCGGTGATTATGCGATAGTAGGTGCTCCCTACGACGATGAAGGAGACTTTAATGATAATGGTTCCGCCACCGTTTTTAAAAGAAATAATATTTCAAATATTTGGGAGTCACAAGGAAAACTGATCAATCTAGGGCCAGTATTAGGTGATCGATTTGGATATTCGGTCGCTATTTCTGGAGATTACGCTATCGTCGGTGCTTATCTAGATGATGAGGCAGGATTAACGAATTGTGGTACTGCAACTATTTTTAAAAGAAACAGTAGTACTGGTATATGGGAATCGCAAGGTAAACTGAGTAATCCAAACGCTGCAAGCGATGACTCATTTGGCTTCTCAGTTTCTATTTCTGGAGATTATGCAATTGTAGGAGCATATACCGATGTTGAAGGTGGTTTTCTATGGTCTGGTTCGGCTACAATTTATAAAAGGAATAACAGTACTGGGATTTGGCAAGTGCAAGTTAAACTTACCAATCCCGCCGCGGCAAGTAATGATTATTTTGGTTTCTCTGTGGGTATTTCAGGAGATTACGCAATTGTGGGTGCTAACCAAGACGATGAAGGAGGGTTTACAAACAATGGCTCATTTAGTGTTTTTAGAAGATACGGGGAGACTTGGAGACTCGTAAGTAAAAAAAATGATCCTGGAACTATTACAAATTTCGATGGTCTTGGAATTTCATGTACTATAGATATAAACGGTAATTTTATAGTAGGTGAGTCTGGTGCAGATAGTTATAAAGGTGTAGCACTTTTTGGAAAAGTAAATTGAGGTTTTTTATGAATTGAAATAAGACCCCTTATCTTTATCAACTGTCTATTTTCCTAAAATCTCAAGTAACTCTTTCCTATTAAAAGCTTTGAAAATATCGGCTTCGGTATTGACAAGTTTACCGGCAAGATCTTTTTTGGAGGATTGGAGTTTGAGCATTTTTTCCTCAATGGTGTTGGGGCAAATGAGTCTTACGGCTATCACTTTGTTTTTCTGACCAATTCTATAAACACGGTCAATGGCTTGGTTTTCTACGGCAGGATTCCACCACGGATCTACTAAATAAACATAGTCAGCCTCGGTGAGATTTAGTCCAACTCCACCTGCTTTAAGGCTTATTAAAAAGACCCTAACTTCGGGGTTTTCTTGAAAGTTTTTGACTTTTTCAGCTCTATTTTTGGTTTGACCTGTCAGATATTCAAAATTAATATTACGAGCAACCAACGATTTTTTAATCAAATCCAACATGCCGACAAACTGAGAGAAAATCAGAATTTTGTGTTCGCCTATCTGACCTTCAATCTGTTCCAAAAGCACATCTATCTTCGAAGAAACTTCGTTTGGATATTCGTCATCGGGTAGGAGTGAGGGGGAATCACATATTTGGCGAAGTTTTGTAAGTCCTGTCAATACGTGCATCGGGCTAATTTCCTCCTCGGTTTTATGCTGCAAATAATCTCTAAGTTCGGCCTCATGGTTATCGTAAATAGCCCTTTGGTCCAAGCCCATTTCGCAGTAAATCAACATTTCTGTTTTTGAAGGCAATTCTTCAATCACCTGTTTTTTAGTTCTCCTAAGAATAAAAGGACTGATTTTCTTGCGTAACTCTTCCGCCCTTCGACTTTCTTTAAATTTATCTATGGGTTCAGCATAAATGTCTTTAAAATAGCTTTTGCTGCCCAACAAATCTGGACAAGCGAAGGATAACTGCCCATACAAATCGTAAGTGTTGTTTTCTATAGGCGTACCCGTTAAAACTATTTTATTTCTGGAGACCAGCATTCTAGCCGCACGGTATCGTTGAGATTCTGGATTTTTGATAGCTTGGGATTCATCCAAAATGATGTAGTTGAAGGTGATGTTTTTCAAAAAATGCAAATCAGAAAGTAAAGTACCATAAGTGGTCAAAACTACATCAAAACCTTGTATTTCTTCTTTTGAATTCAATTTGGTATTGCCATAATGTGAGGCAATTTTTAAACTCGGAGCGAATCGACTAAACTCATCCAACCAATTGAACATCAATGAAGTTGGAACAATAATCAAACTTTGTTGCTCTGGATGTTTTTGTTTTTGAATCAAAAGAAATGCAATGATTTGTATCGTTTTTCCTAAACCCATGTCGTCGGCAAGACAAGCTCCAAAATTAAAGCCGTCAAGGAAATTCAACCAATTGAGACCATGCCTCTGGTAATCACGTAAAGTGGCATTCAATTCATCAGGTACCGCCACTTCTTCGATTGTATCGAAATGCTCGAATTTGGATTTTAGATAACTTATTTCTGCCCAGGCTTCCTTGCTTAAAACTTCCGTTTCGTATAAATCCAGAATATCCAGAAATCTTGATTTCGGTGTTCGAATCAATGCCCCTTCCAGCTTGCCTACTTTGAAATAATTATTAAATTTTTTAATCCATTCTTCTGGAATCAAACCTAAGGTCCCATCGTCTAATTCAATAAATTTGGATTTGTTTCTGAGAGACTTATGCAATACTTTTAGTGGAACATCTTTTTTGCCAAATTTCAGTTTCACTTTAGTATCAAACCAATCAATTCCAGAGGCAACACTTATTTCGACTGATGCTTTGTATGGACTTAACTTGTTATTTGTCAAAGAATTAAATCCTAGAACTTTTACATTGTTTTCTCTAATAATTTCAAAGAAATCTAGAAACCAATTGTCGTCCAGAAACTTCTGTTTATGCAAATAGAAATAATTTCCGTCGGCCAATTGTCCAGAAAACTCAGGATGTAATCTTGAAATCATTGAGGTGAAATTCAATTCCGCTGTATCATCTCGCTCTACAGAAAAGTGGTTTCCATTTGGGTCAACATCTATCAATTGTTTTTTAGAATGCACCGCCACTTCCAATTGACCGTATTTCATTACGGGTGTAATGTTGACAAAATTCTTTTCGTCTGTCAAATAAATGAGTTTCTCTACCTCATAAGTACTTTCCCATTCTATTAATTTCTCCTCTTTTTTCTTTTTAATAAAGGCATACACAATACTCACTTTGTCAGACATAGCATCGAGAATTTCTTTTCGGAAAAGCTCAAATTTCGAAGGATAAATGAGCATAATTGCTCGCTTTTCTGCGAAATATTTAATGATTGGCAACATTTCAGCATCTGAAATAAAAACCAATCTATCGCCAATTTGAAAGAAACAATTGAATCTGATTTTCAGATCCTGCAATGCGTAAATATGCTCATTGATAGTTACGCTTGTGGTTACTTCATAAAACGGCTCCTTCAAATTTACTTTAATATTGAGCCCAACGGAAGCATTTTCAAGTTTAACAGGAATCAGATTGTTTGGTGAAATTGTATCGTTTTCAGAAACATAGAAATTAAGAGAAAGTGGGTTTTTAACAATTGAATCAATCGCCTGATTATCATTCCATTCGGTGTTTTTCTGCACTTTGGCTAATGCCGTAAAAAAACGAATCACTTCAGCCTTTTCATGATTCCAAACTTCATTTAATGGATCAATTTGGCTAAAAGGAGCCTTAATTTTGCCATTTTTTGTTAAAGTGGCATCGTAAAGTTCGAGCGAATAGGTTTCCTGAAATTTATTTCTTCTAAAAACCAAAATTTGCTGTGTTGTTTCGATCTTTTCAGTTTCAGAAGAGTCGTTTTTTTTTGCGAATAATTTACTTTTTAAAAAAGAAGTAGATTTTTCATCAACAGGAATCAACTCTGGGTTAAGTGGAACTGTATAAGTCTGTCTATCAGCATATTTGAGCCCGAAATATTTCTCCAAATCCTCTTCCTCGGCCATCCCGTAGGCTTCAGCAGCTTTTTTTATTTTTTCAAGACGAAGGTTTTTGTCAAAAAATGCCTTAAAGTCTGGCTTAGAAATGAGCGTTTGCAAAACCAAAGTTTGATGTTCACAAAGTGTGTTTTTAATGGCACCACATCCACAAGTTAGCACTAAATCAGCTTCAATCTGACTTACCGCAACATCAGGCAGATTTTTACTTTGGCTATTTAAAGCAAAAAGAGCGTTGTCAATTTCGATATTTATTGGCTGAACATCAACATTTTTAAGCCCCAAACTTATCTCCACACCATAGCGAAAAGTGTCTGCGTAGGTTAGCGTTGACACTTGGTGGTTTTTTAGGATGTAAGTTTGGGAATGGGAGAGCATATTTTTTAGAATTGTTGTTTTGATTAGATATCACTTAGCATCATGCTAGAAGGTTTTTACTTATATACTTATGCCCCAAAAATTTTGGATTTCAGTCTTTAATCGAAGTAAAATATATATCGTTTTTCCATGTAAATATCTTCAATTCATCAAAGTTTTTCGTTTTGAACTATGCTGATTTGAGAGGTTTAAATAATCATTAGAACTTCAATTGTCTTATACTTTTAATATCACCAAAGGCGAATGTCTGAAATGCGGCGTAAGTTAAAGTTTTGTGGGTAGAAAAATTTCCCCTTCTTAATTGGTTTTATTTATTTTTCAGGAAATCCTCAACTTCTTTTTTAAGAATCGGAACATGACGAATGAGTATAAACCAAATATTTTCAGGTTCTATTTCATCATAACCATGACTTATTTTGTTTCTTGTATCTACGATTTTTCTAGCATCTGTTAATGGGAAATTGGGTTCAATTTTCAGTATTTTATTCACCGCCTCACCAATTATTTCTAAATTCCTTTCTACTGCATTTTGCAATAAAATATCTTTGGCATAACTTTCAAAGTCACGGTTTGTATCCAAAAAGGACTCAATCCGACCAATGGAAATCTTTATGTCAAAAAGATATTTCTTAATTTTATCATCCATAAATTTTGTATTTTGAATGATTAATCTCTTTAATAAAATAGGGATTTTTTAGTGACTTTTCAGAAATAATATCGACCTCTCGGTCAAGCTTATTTTTTAGATTATCATATAAATTCCAATACAATTCACCTTTCTCCATTGGGTCTAATTGCTCCTTAAAATTAATGATGAAATCAATATCGCTTTCTGGGCCAAAACTATTAGTAAGAACTGAACCAAACAAAAATGCACTCTCCACCTTGCTTTTTTTTAAAAGCTCGAGAATTTCCGGCAAAAAGACTTGTACGCTGGGATGAATCATACTTTGAAATTTTATTTAAAATTAGAGCAAAAAAATGGTTAACAAAAACATCAAAATTTTAAGGTTACGTTTTTGACTTAAAGCTGCACTTTCAAATTAAATATTAATACTTATGTGACTTTAACAATTAGGATAGTTTCTTTAGAAAAATCCTAAAATTCCAATACTAACAGTTTACTCAGAATTGCTCCATCTTCACCTTCGGCTTCCCAAACTTCCCCCGTTTGACCAAATACAAATTAGAATATTCACTATCCTTTAGGTCTTTTTTAAGAAATTCTTTCTCAGCCAATCCTTTAGGTCTTTTTTAAGAAATTCTTTCTCAGCCAATCCTTTAGGTCTTTTTTAAGAAATTCTTTCTCAGCCAATCCGTTGATAATGTGTCTGATGGTGTTGCTATGACCCACTACCAAAGTATTTTGATTGGATTTTTTTAGGGTTTCTATTAAAGCAGTTTGATTCTTAGGTTCATATATTTCTATTTCAAGTTTTTGGGCATCTGCCAATGGTTTTCCTGTAGTGGTGGTTCGTACGGTTTTGGTAGAATAAATTTTCTCTATTCCTTTATGCTCCAGAATTGTTTTTAACCTTTCTGCTCGTTGACTACCCGCTTCGGTTAACAAAGGGTCTTCCTTTGGAATAGTAGATTTTTCTGCATGCCTGACTATATAAAAACTTGTAGTACAGGAACTTAATACCCATACTACAAGAATTGCTATGAATGTATTTTTCTTAGAAATTATCAGATTGTACATAGGCTTTTATAAGTTTTTGTTCACCTTCTTTGCCCGGAAACATGTTGCCGTGTTCCATACCCATTATAAACTCCTGATTGTTGGCTTTGGCTTTGTCGTGGATATGTTTGAAAAGGAAATTATAGTTTATTTCGCCAGTAGTAGGTTCTTTTCTACCCGGCTCGTCACCAATTTGGAAATAACCGATTTCATCCCAAACCAAATCCATGTTTCTGGTCATTTCGCCTTCGTTGCGTTGCATGTGCCACATGTCAAACAATATCTTGCAAGATGGACTGTTTACTGCTTTACATATCAAATAACTTTGATCAGAATTCTGTAAAAACAAGTCGGGCGTATCGCTCAAGGGTTCCATCACCATCACCAAGCCGTGGGGTTCAAAGATGTCGCAAGCCCTGCGGTAGGCGTCTATTACATTGGCGGTTTGAATGCCAATTGGAAGTTTTCTTTCAAAAAATCCTGGTACCACAGTCATGTATTTGGCATTGCATCGCTTAGCTGTTTCTACAGATGCACGACAGGTTTTTAAGAAATTTTCCTTGAATTCAGGTTTTCCAGAGGCCAAAGAGATCTTCCAGTTTTCCCCGCCATCAATCACAAAAACACCCATTTTCATACCTAATTTGGTCAGTGTTTCTCCAATTTTTTTCTGGGTTTCTACCGGCCTCGCCAACATTCCGTTGTCCTCTAAAGCCATAAAACCGTTGTCGGCCATGAATTGAAGCTGATCGAACAAATCATCGCCAGCAGAATGCTTAAACATACCAAAATGTGGTGCGTAAAGCATCTTAAAATTGTTCTTTTCTATTTTTGAGTGATGAGCAAACGCACTTTCTGTCATTCCTCCTAAACCCAATATGGAAGCAGCACCAAGGCTCATTTTGATAAATTCTCTTCTGTTATTCATTTTTTAATGGTTGATTATGAGATAGATGTAAAATTTCTTGAAATTTTTTAAACGAAAATTATACTTTTTCTTGAATTTGTCATAATTTTGTCGTGCTATTTAACCTTAATGAACGATCAATCTCGACCTTAAACATAGCCTCCTGAGCAATCGGGAGGTTTTTTATTTTACTGCAATAACTGATATTTCCACGTTTACATCTTTGGGCAGTTTAGCCACTTGTACGGTTTCTCTGGCAGGAGGGTTTTCTGGATAAAAACTGCCATAAACTTCATTTACAATAGCGAAATCATCCATATTTTTTAGAAAAATACTCGATTTTACTACGTTGGTATAATCCATTTCAGCTTCGGCCAAGATATGACCTAGATTTTCCATGATTCGCTGTGTTTCAGCTTCTATGTCGCCTAATGGTGCCAAATCCAAAGCGATTTGCCCCGAAACATAAAGTGTATTTCCTGCCAATACGGCTTGTGAGTAAGGACCAATAGCCGCTGGGGCTTTTTCTGTAAATATTATTTTTTTGCTCATTGATATTTTTTGAATAAAAGTAAAAATACGAGCAATTTCTGGGTTTGGAAATAATATAAGTATTTTTTAGAATTGCAAAGAGTGAGAAGAGCAAAAAACTCATTCTGTAGTTTTTGGTTTCAACATTTTGACGTTCTTAATACTTTAATATATTTTATATTAAGTGTTTTATTATCATTTGATTACAAGGTGGTATGCTTATTTATTTCATAAATGCTTCCATTCAACCAAACATTCTTTAATCGCCCAATTAACATATTATCAAATTGAAAAATTGTTACATTAGCACATTAACAAATTAGCACATTGCCAAATTAGCAAACCAAACCTTCTATAAAAACATATTGCAAAAGCATAATGGTTTTGGCGTCTTTAATTTCTCCAGTTTTTATCATTTTCATGGCTTCCTGAAAATATAATTCTAACACCTCAATATTTTCGTTATCTACCCCGCCGCCATCATTTACTTGTAAATCTTTAGAATATTCAGCCACAAAAAAGTAGAGGATTTCAGTCACAGAACCTGGTGACATATATACTTCAAATACTTTTTTTACATCGGTTACCTTGAATCCAGTTTCTTCTTCGGTTTCTCTTTTTATGCAATCTTCAGGATTGTCGGCGTCCAGTAATCCCGCACAGGCCTCTATGAGCATGCCATCTGCATTGCCGTTGAGGTAGGTTGGCATTCTGAATTGTTTAGTAAGAATCACCGTTTTTTGTTCTGGATTATATAGAAGAATTACCGCTCCGTTGCCTCTGTCATATGCTTCACGGCTTTGTGTTACCCATTCGCCAGATTTCATTTGATGTTCAAAAGTCACTTTTCTTAATGTGTACCAATTGTCAGAAAGTACTTCGGTTTTAATATTTTTTATATTCATTTTGATTATTTATGATTATTATTGATTATTTTTGAACAAATATACAAAATGATATGAATTTTCAACTCAGGAAGTACAAAATTTTAGAGATTTTAGACGCAAATGATTCAGTGGAAGTTCCAGATTTGGCACTTGAATTGGGCATTTCTGAAATTACTGTTAGGCGAGATTTGAACATTTTGGCCAACGAAAATCTATTGCTTCGTACGCATGGTGGGGCTGTAAAGATTGGATTAACCAAAGTCGCGTTTTCTCAAAAAGCAGAAGTCAATACAGAAGCCAAAGACGAAATATGCAAAAAGGCCGCAAGCCTTATTCAAGAAGGCGATGTTGTGTTTTTGGACTGTGGAAGTACGGTTTTTAGGATTTGTCAATACATTAAGAATAAAAAAATAAGGATCGTAACCAATTCATTGCCAATTGTAAATGAACTTTTAGGCTCCGAAGTGCATGTGAACTTTGCGGGTGGTGAAATAGATGCCGATAGACAGGCGGCTCATGGTAAAATAGCTGTAGAACATATTTTGAGATACAAAGCTGACTTAGCCTTTGTGGGAGTTGATGGAATTTCGATTGCAAATGGCCTAAGTGCAAACTCAGAAAACGAGACAGAAATGACATTGGCCATGACCAATAATGCAAAAACGGTCTATTTCTTATGTGACTCTTCAAAATTTGAAAAAGACAAGTATTTGCCCTTTGCGGAAATCTCTTTTGTGAAGAATATAATTACAGATGCTCAGATCCAACCCAGTTTGAAAGAAATCTACGAATCAAAAGGCGTAAAATTTATTTAAAGGCTTTGTTCTTTTTCTTTTATCATTAGTCGTATTTTTTTCAAATTCATATAATTGGTAGTAATTATAGGAGTAAATGCAAGTGGTAAAAAAAGAAAAACCCCTGGGCCTTGTTTAATAGTGATATAAATGCCAACTATAACCATGACAATTACCATTCCTATTATCACCTGAAAAGCAATGCTGAGGGCCTTTCCTTTTTCTTCAATTCTTCCAAATTCAATTTCGTAAATTCCTTATTTTCTTTCATAGCGGTTTTTGAGCTTGTTTTATTATTGACTTCAAATTAAGAAAAAAACGTTGATTAGTATTTCTGTCGTTGTCAATTCTTTTTGCAGATTGTTTCGCCTAAATCAGTTATTTCGCTGAAATTTCTGATATTTGAATAATAAAAAAAATAACATGAAAAGACACCTTATTCTTTTGGTATGCTCGTTTGCATTTCTTTTAAATACCCAAGCCCAAAAATTCAGAGGCCTTGATAAAAGCCCAATGGATATGGCCTATTATCCAGACAATTTTGCCCACGACATCAAATTTGCCCCAGAAAAGGTGGGTAAAGAAGCATTTGTAAGAGTTACGTATTCTCGACCAGCCAAGAAAGACCGTGAAGTTTTTGGTGCAAAGTTGGTGCCTTATGACAAAGTTTGGCGTTTTGGAGCTAATGAGGCTACCGAAATCAAATTTTTTAAAGATGTAAAAATTGATGGCAAAAAAGTAAAAGCAGGCGTTTACAGTCTTTTTGCAATTCCAACAGCTGACGAATGGACCATTATCTTAAACTCTGAAACTGATATTTGGGGCGATTATGACTACAAGGAAGCCAAAGATGTAATGCGATTTAAGGTTAAAACGAAAGCCTTAAATGAGAGCCTAGAAAATCTTTCCATAGTATTTACCAAAAGCGAAACCAAAGGAACTGATATGCATATCGGTTGGGATAAAACAGCAGTGACTATTCCGATAGAGTTTTAAGAATTTGCCAGGAGTGCACGAATTTAAGGTTTTGATTATTAATTTTTTGAAAAAATCATTCGTGCATTCGCAGCATTTAATTCTGAATTCTAAATATACTTCCTCAACATTTCTACACTTTTTCTAACACCAGATTCTGCAGCTTCGTTACCTTCAAATTCGATGGAAATATAGCCTTGGTAATTGACCTTGTTGAGTATTTTTACGATTCTTTCATAATCCAAATCCAGACTATACCATACTCCACCACCGTAATAGGTTTTGGCTTGAACAAAACAGGTATCTTTGGCTATCATTTCGAGTTTATCGTAAGGATCTTCCAAGAAATTGCCCGTATCCATCAACAATTGTAACCATGGCGAATTGATGGCTTTGTGGATTCTAATCATTCCTTGTGGGGTAGCGGCAAGTCCCCAATGATTTTCTAGAGCCAACAAAACGCCCAATTCTTCCGCTTTTTTTACACACTGGGTCACGCCATCTATACACCAACCAAAAGCATCATCTTCGGTATAGCCCGGCATGGCTGGTTCTATTCCTCGAGCTTTCATGAAATCATCAAAAGACTTTATAGTGTTCCATCTACCAGTATTTAGTCGCAAGCAGGGAATGCCCATTTTGGCGGCCAATTCTATGCAATGAAGGGTATGGTCGACGTGTTTTTTTCGTTCGGTGGAATCAGGATACACAAAACCCTGATGAACTGACAAACAAGTAAGTGCTATGCCATTTTCGAATGCATGACGCTTAATTTTTTGGATGTACGTATTGTCTTCCCCTTCCATTTGTCGGTGCAAAATGTCTATCCCATCCAAACCCATTCGGGCAGCATCGTCTATCACTTTTTCTATCGGAAACTTATCACCCTTAAAATGCCAATAGGAATAACTCGACACACTGAGTTTTATTCGTGGTTTTAAGTTGGTTTCGGCTTGAATAACAGGCTTTGGTAAAACAATCGCAGCCGAACCAAGTCCTGCATTTTTTAAAAAATCTCTTCTTTCCATGGGTTGAATATCTTTAGGTATTAATTAATTATCTCGGAATCATATAAATCTCTTTTTGTCTGCCATCAATGTATCTGAAATTCCCTTTTTCGTCAAAAAAACCGTCTTCCTCCAGCATGATTCTTACGGTCTTTTTCCATTCTGGTATCTGGACTGCAGCATTAAGTTCAATAGAATAGGCTGTATTTGGGTTTAGTGGATAGTCCCCCGGCCCGATGGTTTTGCCTTGGTTATCCCACATGCCTATGGTTGGGCCAGCGGCATGTCCATGGTTACCAATCGGATGGGTGTAAATTGTGCCGTTTATTCCCTCTTTTTTGGATTGAGCCAAAGCATCAGCCAATATTTCATTTCCTGTTTTTCCAGCTTTGAAGTTTTCTGTTAGGCACTCTTGCAGTCTGTTGCCTTGAGCAAAAGCCTTCACCAAATGGTCAGGAATTTTGGTTTCACTAGGTTTCAAAATGTAGGCATGTTGCTGCTGGTCAGTGTTTAAACGTAAATAGGTTATGCCAAAATCGCAATGAAGTAAATCACCTGGCATAATAACTTGTTTTTCAGGTCTTTTTGAGAATGTTCTTAGGTGGTCAAAGTTCTCAGGGTCGTATCTTTGTACATCCACTGTAGGGTGAAACCACGTTTCTAAACCCAAGTCGGTCACTTTTTGTCGCATCCACCAAACCACATCGTCGGTGGTGGTTACTCCTGGTTGTATCACTTTGTCAGAAAAGGCCTCGGCTATTATTTCATGCGAAATTTTACAAATTTGCTGGTAAATCACCATTTCTCTTTCCGTGCGGGTTTCAAGCCAATTTACGGCCAAATCTGATGCTGAAATTATTTTTGAATGATACTCCGAAGGTAATTTCTTGAGGAATTCTGAATGTTCTGTAAAGGTCAATCCATCTGCGTGAGCATAATATTTCGAGAAATTTAGTCCAATTTTCTTCGGGTCACGCTCTTTTATGAGTTTTACCAAGGCATCCCATTGGTCGGGGTTGGTGTTGAGGTCCCATTCACCTTTGAGCAAATTTCCGACGTCATATCTTGCTATGGCCAAACGTTCCACACCTTCTTTTTCGCCTTTGTCCATAAAAACCATGATGGTTCTCCGACGAGCTGAAAGCCAAACCGATGGAAGCATAGTTTTCATGACAGGGTCCTCGTTGTATTCTCTACCGATGATGATCCACATGTCGATACCAGCTTTTCGCATCAATTTGGGTAAAAGATTGGTCATTCTGTCTTCCAGAATTTCGTCAACCACTGCTGCTCTTTCTTTTTCGGAAAGGATTTTTTGAGAAAAAGAAGGAATGAAAACAAAAGAAAATAAGATAAATAGAAGTCGTTTCATAGTTCGTTTGAAGGTTTCAACAATTTTAAGGGTTTTTTCTTGAAAAATTATTCTAATTTGACATTAAATTCAATTGGATGCGATTAATTCTGCAAATTATCATCTTTTTCATTTTTGCGAACCAAGAGGTTTCAGCACAGAAACCCTATATTTTGGTTCTTGGAACGGCTCAGGATGGCGGATTTCCACAAGCTGGATGTAAAAAGGAATGTTGCAAATCGGTTTGGGAAAATAAAATACCTCACGAAGGTGTTTCCTCACTTGCTTTGATTGATCCCATATCTAAGCAAAAATGGATTTTCGATGCTACTCCGGATTTCCCAGAGCAACTTCATTTGCTCAATAACCATACAGGAAGTTCAACACCTTTGGATGGTATTTTTCTCACCCATGCTCATATTGGTCACTACACGGGTTTGATGCATTTGGGCCGAGAAGTGATGGGAAGTAGTAAAGTAAAGGTTTTTGCAATGCCTAAAATGAAAGATTTTCTCGAAAATAATGGCCCTTGGAGTCAGTTGGTGAATATTCAAAATGTCGGGATTCGTAGAATGGAGGAAGCTGAAGTTATTGTTTTAAATGAGAGATTAAAAGTAATGCCTTTCCGAGTGCCGCACCGCGACGAATTTTCAGAAACTGTTGGTTATAAAATCATTACAAAAGATAAAAGTCTGATATTCATTCCCGACATAGACAAATGGCAAAAGTGGGATAGAAAGTTACTTGAAGTTGTAAAAGAGAATGATGTCCTACTTTTAGATGGAACGTTTTATAAGGATGGAGAAATTGCCAGACCGATGAGCGAAGTTCCGCATCCGTTTATTACGGAAACCGTAGAATTGCTATCAGAGTTGCCAAAAAATGAAAAGAATAAGGTGAAATTTATTCACCTGAATCACACCAATCCTATTTTACAACCCAATTCAAAAGAGAGAAAAGATTTGAAGATGAAAGGATTTGCTTGGGTAGAAACGGGTCAAAAAATAGAATTATAGCCGATTCGATATTATTTTTACTAACAATTCAACCCTAAAAAATCTTAAAATGAATCAAACCTCAACCCAAAGAAATCACGCCGTTGATATATATCGTGGCTTTGTGATGTTCCTAATGATGGCCGAAGTACTTGAGTTTTCAAAAGTCTCCGAAGCCATTCCCGATAGTAAATTTTGGAGTTTTCTGGCTTTCCATCAATCACATGTAGAGTGGGTGGGTTGCTCACTTCACGATCTCATTCAGCCTTCATTTAGTTTTTTGGTGGGGGTGGCTTTGCCTTTTTCTATAGCCAGTAGAATGGCCAAAGGTGCTAATTTTAAGTCACTTTTGCTGCATACACTGAAGCGGTCGCTTATTCTTATTTTGTTGGGTGTATTTCTGAGGTCAACTGGTAGGGTCATGACCAATTGGACATTTGAAGATACTTTGACTCAGATTGGTTTGGGCTATACTATTCTATTCCTAATCGGTTTTCTGAAACCCAAAATGCAGTGGGTTAGTTTTGCGGTAATTTTGGTGGGTTATTGGTTGGCTTTTGCACTTTACACGCCTCCCAAGGTTGATTTTTATTTGTTGGGTGAAGATGGCCAACCGCAGCCGTATTTAAGTGGTTTTGCTGCTCATTGGAACAAATTCACTAATCTTGCAGCGGCATTTGATACTTGGTTTCTGAATCTTTTTCCGAGAGAAAAACCATATACATTTAACAGAGGTGGTTATGTGACTTTGAGTTTCATTCCCACGCTTGGTACTATGATTTTGGGACTTTTTGCTGGAAATATCTTGAAATCTGAGAAAAGCAATAAAGAAAAATTGAGGCAATTCTTGATTTATGGAGTTTCACTTTTAGTTATCGGTTTTTTGCTTAATCTTTCAGGAATTTGTCCAACAGTAAAGCGTATCTGGACACCCACTTGGGTGCTATTTAGCGGAGGATGGTGTTTTTTGTTGCTTTCTTTGTTTTATTTTTTGGTCGAAATAAAAGGCAGAAATTCATGGTTCGAATTTTTGAAAATTATTGGCGTAAATTCCATTGCCGCCTACGTGATAGCCCATACTTTGGTTTATTTTATTTCGGATAATTTACCAGTTCACTTGGGCAAAAACTATGCTCAGATTTTCGGAGAACATTATGAGCATCTGGTTAGTGGTGCTTTGGTTTTGTTTCTAGAATGGCTTGTACTTTGGTGGATGCATAAAAAGAAGATTTTTATTAAGATATAGGTTATGGTACCTAAACGGCGGCCTGGACGGATTTTAAGGATTTGCCACGTATATAATCGTTTTTTTGTGATTACAAACTGCCTTATGCTTTTGATTCCATTTGTTTGAAAAATAGAATCCGTGTCTAATCTGTGTTAATCTGTGTTCTTTTTGTAGAATATTTGGCCGATTATCTCTCAAAACTATACAAAAAAGGTGCTTTATGAGCCGCACCAGAGAACTGCTTTTCATGGCGTTTCAACAAGTTCATGCTCAGTATTTTACGTTGGAAAGCCCCTCGGTGAAGTTTTTCGTCTAAAATAGCTTCATAAACTTTCTGTAAGTCTTTCATGGTAAACATAGGAGGTAGAAGATTTACACCCATGAGTTTGGTTTCGAGGTTAGCTCTAAGTGTAGCAAGAGCCTTGCTTATTATTTCTTTATGATCAAAGATGAGTTCTGGGAGGTTGTCGAGGTCATACCAATCGCAAGATTCGGAAATAGCATCGGGGGTGAGTTCTACGTCGTCATAATTGATAAGTGCGTAGTAAGCCACAGAAATAAATCTCTCAAGAATCCATACGTTTTCATTCACTCCACCATTTACTTCCATAATCTGCTTCATGATTTCAGGTTTAAATCTCGACACATTACCGAAAGTGTAAAACTGCTCCAGAAATATATTATCGAGCCCCGTTCTCTCTTTTAAACCTATCCTGACGGCCGTGTTAAGGTCTTCATTGAGCCTTACAAAGCCACCCGGAAGTGCGTAAAAATCGGTGTTGTGGTATTTCATGACTAGGATTTTAAGTTTTTCACCAGAAAAACCAAAAACCACAGAATCGTATGCAATATTTTTTAGGTAGGTGTTTGGGCTCAAAACAGCAATTGGGTAATTTTTTTCAAAAATAAATAGGAAAATATTATAAAACTAATTAATATTGTCACAAAGTGAGACAATAAATAACCTTCTAAATTTAAATGAAAAAAATAATTGGCATTTTGGCCTTGCAGTTTTTGGCTATAGTTTCTCTAAAAGCACAAAACAAAAATGCATTTGCAGTACAGGCGAAAACTGAAAATGGCCTAATTGAGGGCAATTACGACACAAAGTCTGGCATTCAAACTTATTTCGGTGTGCCATTTGCAGCACCACCAGTGGGCGAACTTCGCTGGAAGGCTCCTCAGCCTGTTAAAAACTGGACGGGTGTAAAAGAGACCAAAACTTTTGGCCCAAGACCAATGCAAACAGTGGTTTTTGGAGATATGAATTCGCGTTCGAATGGCGTAAGTGAAGATTGCTTATATCTAAATGTCTGGACACCAGCCAAACGCAATACCAAAGACTTGCCAGTGTTGTTGTATTTCTATGGTGGCGGCAATGTGGCAGGCGATGCTTCTGAGCCACGTTATGACGGCGAAAGTATGGCCAAAAAAGGTATTGTGGTCATTACCTGCAATTATAGGCTCAATGTTTTCGGTAATTTTGCTCATCCAGAGCTTAGTGCCGAAACTTCATATAAAGGTTCGGGTAACTACGGTCTGTTAGACCAAGTAGCGGCATTGAAGTGGGTTCAGAAAAACATCGCGGCTTTTGGTGGTGACCCAAAGAAAGTTACAATCGCAGGTGAATCGGCAGGTTCTATATCGGTAAGTTATCAAATGGCCTCTCCTTTAGCTAAGGGTCTGATAGCCGGAGCGATAGGAGAGAGTGGGGCTGGAATTAACCCAACGCTAGCTCCAGTAACATTGGCCGAGGCAGAGAAACAAGGGGCAGAGTTTGCCAAAAATGCGAGTGTGCCGAGCCTAAAGCAATTGAGAGCTTTGAGCAGCAGAGAGATTTATGAAATATACAATGAGTCTAAGAGGTTCGGTTTTCCAGTGGTTTTGGATGGATACTTTTTGCCTAAAACATTGCCAGAAATATTTAATGCCAAGCAGCAGGCCCAAGTGCCTTTATTGGTCGGTTGGAACTCCGCCGAAATACCTGGTGGAGCATTTATGTTTGGCATGGCTAATACCCCTGAGAATTTTATAACAAGAGTTAAAAAAGAGTATCCTGCTGATTTTGAAGAGGTTTTGAGATTGTACCCGCATAGCAACGAGCGTGAAGTAGAGCTTTCGGCCACGGCTTTGGCATCGGATAGATTTATTTCATACAGCACTTGGAAATGGTTTGATTTGCATAGAAACAACAGTTCAGCGGCAGTTTACAGATACATGTTTAGCAAGATTCGTCCGGCATTTGTAGACAAATCTTTGGTGGCAGGATTGGCTGGTGGTACATTGAAAAAAGATGGAAATACACCTAAAGCCCCTGAACCAGTTGGAGCATCACACGCAAGTGAGATAGAATATTGCATGGGTAATTTGCACTTGGCCAAAGAATTTGACTGGACGGCGGATGATTACAAAACTTCGGAAACGATGTTGAATTATTTTGCTAATTTTATAAAAACTGGAAATCCAAATGGTGAGAAATTACCGGAATGGCAAGCAGCCAAAGCGGGCGACAAAACTCCACCCATTATGAATATCAACACCGAGTCGAAACTCGAAAAAGGAGTAGATGACGCTAGATATGAATTTCTAGATAGGGCTTATAAGAACAAGTGATCGAATAGAATATAATTTCCTAAAGAGCTTTTACCAAATGGTGAAGGCTCTTTTTTTTAGGAATGATTAACAAAAAGTATAATGTATCATCTTTAGAATATTCATTCCTTATTCTCTAGAAATGAAATACCAATTACTTCTGAAAATAGCTGTCTGGTTCATCAATTTCTAAATATCCGTGCTAATAACAAGTAAACGACTCACCAATACACTAATTACCAATACACCAATAACCAGTACACTAATTACCAATACACCAATAACCAATACACCAATAAACCAGTGAACCAATATACCAATTCACCAGTAACAACCTCCCTAAATATCCCTAAAGCACCTAAAACCCACATGCATCAACGAAGTTTCTTGGGTAGATGATGAAATTCCACCAATTTTGAATCCGTGACACACTTTTGGGTCGCATAGGTAGGAACCACCTCTTTGGAACCACTCGGTGGGTTTTGCCGGATTTTCATCGCTGCACCATTGCCATACATTGCCGCCCACATCAGCAAGTCCTATTTCGTTCAAACCGAAATACCCAACCGGAGAAGTAGTTAGAAAACCGTCTTCCACGGTATTGTTCAATGGGAAATTTCCCTGCCAAAAGTTGGCTTTGAACTTGTCGTTTTCAAAGAAATCGTTTCCCCAAGTGTAAGTTTTTTCGTAATCGGGCTGTCCATTGTTTTCAATAAACAGAAATTCTTGGCTGGAAGGCAATCTTTTTTTTGCCCATTTGCAGTAAGCTACTGCGTCATTCCAAGAAACTTGCGTTACAGGATGATTTAATGGTGCCGCTGTGGTGTCTGTTCCTAGCGGAAACTGCCAGTTAGCTCCTTTTTTAAGTGTCCATTCGCCGGTTTTAAAATCGAAATATCCCGCATCTCCAAATTGTTCGGCTTGTGTTTTGTATCCTGTTGCTTTGATGAAGTCTTCAAACTGTGCCACTGTTACGGGGTATTTATCTACCCAAAAATCTTTAATATTCCCACGGCCCTCCACCAAAACCATTCCGTCTTTTTCGACTATTTTTGGTTCTGATACACAAGAGAGAAATGAAATTGAGAGAATAATATATCTTAAAAAATTTATCATTTCAGAAAATCAAACTATCGTTTTTTGACAAAAATAGAAAAATATTTCCTTAAAAAATCTGTTATGAAGCGTTTGTAGTGGCCTTCTATAGGTTCTCACTAAATAAAATTTGCTTTCATTTTAAATAGAATTCGGTATTTTTGAGAAATTTTAATAAAAACTTGATGAAACGTATTATTTTGGCTGCTTTGGTAGCACTTTCTATAAATTTGGTAAACGCACAAACTAAAAAACCAACGACTAAAACCCCTGCAAAAGCCGCTTCAGTGAAAGCTGGAACTGGACCAAAGATAGGTTACATTTTCGAGGATTATATTTTTGAAAATTATAAAGAGGTAAAAAAACTCGATGAAGACATAAAAAAGAAACAAGAAGGATATCAGGATACATACAACAAAATGGCTATTGAGTATCAAACACTCTTTCTTGATTACCAAAACAGTATGAAAAACCTTGACTCCCTTACTACTGAAAAACTGAATGAAAAACTCAAGAAAGTTCAGGAGGTGAAGTCGGCTTCTGAAAACTTCCAAAGAGAAGCCGAAAAGGAACTTCAACAATTTACTGGTGATGGAGTAATAAGGATCAAAACCAGTATAAAAACTGCTGCAGAAGCTGTGGCAAAAGAGAAAGGATTTAAATATATTTTTACCAGAAATAAAGCAGATAGTCCAATGACTTCGAACCGAGTGGTTCTGTATTCTGGAGATAAGGGAATAGGTAATATCTCGGATGCGGTTTTGGCAAAAATGGGAAGTCCTGTTGTTTTGAAAAAATAGATTTGAAACATATAAAATAGACATAAACTTGTTTCAGGGAAGGCGAATTTTCAAACTCACTTAGCCTATTTTTAATAAGCTATTGCATAATATATTTGATTTCAATCCATCATTTTTAACTTTAATCTAAATAAAAACCATACCAATGAGATTTAAATTCTTAGCGGCATTTTTGGTAGCATCCTTTTCAAGTTTTGCAAATATTACTCTTCCTACATTTTTTAACTCTGGAATGGTTTTGCAACAGAAATCTAAAGTGAAAATTTGGGGCTGGGGCAAAACCAGCGAACCAGTTTCTATAACGACTTCTTGGGATGAAAAACAGTATACCCATAAAGTAGATAACAATGGAAAATGGTTCATAGAAATAGAAACGCCGATCTACGGTGGCCCATACGAAATCAAAATAAAAGGCTATAATGAGATTTCGCTTAAAAATATCCTCATTGGGGAGGTTTGGGTGGTTTCTGGGCAGAGCAACATGGAGTGGAGTGCGGCCTCGGGGATTGACAATGCCAACTCAGAGGTAGCTAAGGCCAACTTTCCCGACATTCGGTTCTTTGGTGTAAATCATTCAACGGCTCTTTTTCTACAACAAAATTTGTCTGGCGAATGGCAAGTTTGCTCGCCGGAATCGATGAAGAATTTTAGTGCAATAGGTTATTATTTTGCCAAACATATTTTCGAAAACATTCAAGTTCCAGTCGGAATCATAAACACTTCTTGGGGCGGTACTCCAGCAGAAGCGTGGATGCCTGAGGAAAGCATAAAAACGGATGCTGTGCTTTACAAGGACGCCTTGAGCTTGAAAGAGGTGCCTTGGGGACCGGTGAAAACTGCCGCAATTTACAATGCCATGGTGGCACCATTGGTTGGCTTAAAAATCAAAGGTTTTTTGTGGTATCAGGGAGAATCAAATGTTTCCAATGCAGCTAATTATGATAAATTACTCAACACCCTCATCAACAGTTGGCGGAAAGTTTGGGGCGAGGAGTTGCCTTTTTATTATGTTCAAATAGCTCCTTACAAATACGGAAATCCAGAAGAAGGGGTAATACTTAGAAATGCACAAAGAATGGCAGAAACTACTCCAAAGACTGCCATGGTGACGATTTCAGACATTGGGAATATTGATGATATCCACCCAAGAAACAAAAAAGATGTAGGAATAAGATTGGCAAATGTGGCATTGAAAAGTCTCTATAGTGCTTATAAGGGCGATGTTTCGGGTCCGAAACTGCTGCTTTATGAGTCAAAAAAAGGCCAGATAACTTTGTTTTTTGATACACAAGAACTCAAATGTGACAAAAACTGCCAGAATAACTTTGAAATAGCTGATACTTCGGGCGAATTTAGAAAGGCAACTGTTAGAATAAAAAGCAATACCATAGTTTTGACAAATTCAAAGATTTCTTATCCTGTTTTTGCTCGTTTTGAATGGAAAAATACCTCTGAGGCAAGTTTGAAAAATAGCCAAGGCTTGCCTGCGTCAGCTTTTATAACTGACAATTGGTGGCAGTTCAAGAATTATTGAGAAGCTTTTTTGGCGAATTTCAGACAAAAAACTTAATAGCAGATGCGGCTACAATAACTATCAAAAGTCTGTAAATCCAGAGGTTGGCGTTAGGGATTTTCACAACGTACTTCACTCCGATCCAAGCCCCGAATGCTTGAAATATACCCATAAGCAAGCCATAGCCATAATGTACCTTGCCATAATACATAAATAGTGCAAGTGCAGGTGCAGTAAATGCCAGCACCAGGGCAAGTTTAAGTCCATTGCTTTGGGTAAGACTATATTTTGAAATCAAAACCAAGCCAGCCAACAAGAAAAAACCAACTCCAGCCTGGAGGAAACCGCCGTAAATACCTATTAGGAAGAAAGTTACAAATGTGCCGATGTTTTTGTTTTGGGCTTTGGTAAGTTTGTCTTCAATGAGCCACCTTTCGGGCTTAAACAACAAAACAATGAGCATAAAAACCATAAGACCACCAATGGTGTAGTTCATCATTTTTTCATCTATATCTACCGCAATTTTTGAGCCTAAAATAGCACCCAAAACCGATGGGATAATTAACCAAAGCGAGCCACGGAATACTTCTGGTTTGGATTGAGCATATTTGCCAGTAGCTACTACACTTTGTAAAAACACACCTATGCGATTGCTCGCATTGGCAATTGAAGGCGACAAGTCACACATAAAAATAAAAACTGGCAAGGTTATGAGTGAACCACTCCCAGCTATGGTGTTGATGATGCCCGTAAGCGTACCTACCACCACAAAAACTAGGAATTGCCAGAAATTTAGGTCTACATTGAAGTATTCTTGCATTTCAAGAAATGGTTTTTAGGAAATTTTCGGGAGTGATTACCACCAGTTTGTTATAAATATTTGTCAGATAGTATTTTAACCAATTCTTCTTTGTAATCTAAATCCACTTTTGTTTGAAAAGCTCCCTTCATTGACATAACAAACGGACTAACTTTCAGATGTTGTTTTTTAAACTCAATAATAGATTTGGTTAAGATGGTTATAGTTAAAATGCCTTCATTCAAAACCTTATTTTGATAAAAAGAATCAGATTTCTCTGTTTCTGAAAGGTCAATATTTTGAGTATCTTTTTGGCTCATTTGAAAGTCTAATTATACAAAAATACCAAACACCCTGAAATGAAATGTATAAATACGTGTAAAATCTTACTGCTTTAATCTATAACTCAAAGTCAAATTTATCTGTCTTGGCCTAAACTGCCTGTTGCTTTCGGTATAAAACCCTGGCCCTTGGCTGATGGTACGCATCCAGCGGGTGTTGAAAATGTCCAGAACTGTAAAGTTTATAGATCCTTTTTTCTTCAAAATATCTTTTTTGAGTGAATAATCGAAGAAATATATGGCTTTTCTACTGCCTTGGGCCGTTTTTTGAGCAGCTTCGTAGTTAAACCTTAGCTGCATATCAAAGCCGTTTTTGAGCGTAAACCTTGAAGTCTGTCTGGCAAACCATGAGTTAGTTTCGGCCACGTACTGCTCGTTTATGTTTGAGCCGTCTATGTTGGCGTGGAAAAGATTGAAGTTTACATCCATTTTCCACCATTTGAAGAGCTTATAATTGCCTGTAAAATCTACTCCATAAGACTTTTCGGAATTTAGGTTTTCTGGTAAAGAAGTCGAAAATCCTTGGTCGTTAACACTTCTAATGTTAAAAATTAAATCCTGCGAATTTCTATAAAATACGGATGATGTTATAGAACCCTTTTCGAAGTTTTTGAGATGTCCAATTTCAAAAACATCGCTGTACTCAGGATTCAAGTTTGGATTTCCACTGAAAAAGTTTCTACTATCAGATAAGGTCGAAAAGGGAGTCAAATCGTTATAAACTGGTCGGCGGATTCTCCGGCTATAGCTAAGTTGAAGAGAGTTGTCGGTGTCAAGAGAATATGTAAAATGGGCACTTGGGAATAGATTAAAGTACTTTCGGGGATTCACCTCGTTGGTTTTTTGAAGGGTGGTGGTCACGCTTGTCCATTCCGACCTCAGTCCTAGCTGATAACCAAGTTTTTTTGACTTATTAGACACAATTCCATAAGCTGCCGAAATGTCTTCGTCGTAAATAAAATAATTGTCGAGCCATTCTATTGGAATATCCTTGCCGTCAATTACGTCATTTACAACATAATCATTCACCATGTTTCTTAGCGAAGTTCTGGCTCCAAATTCCATCTTGCCTTCTTTGGCAAATGGCTGCACATAATCCAACTGAAACAAATATTGCTTTTCGTATTCATCATTTATAGATGTTTGCAGAAGAGTATTTTTACTATCTACAGCACCATTTGGGAACACCGCTGTTTGGTTAAATGTCTGGTCAGAGTTTTCAAAATGGTCTAAAAATCGAATTTGGCCTGTAAGTTCCTGCCCTTTTCTGTTAAAACTCCGTTTATAACTCAACACATACTCCGAGAGAGGCTCTTTTTCTATCTCATCTTGAATACGGGTGATAGAGCCCAGCGGATTTGTGAGCGTATTGTAAAAATCGTTGTAAACATTTCTGGTGTACCTGATTCCACCGGCCTTGCTGTACATATAAGAACCTGTAAGTACACTTTTTTCTGAAAAATATAACTCTAGACCCGCCCGAATGTTGTTGTCAAGGCCAGAAACGTCGCCGGTATTGTCTTGTTGTAGTATTTTTAGGGTGTCGCCAGCAGTCACTTCTTGATACGTATCGCCTCGGTAAGGATTCCATCTGTAGGCCAAGCCGTAGTTTACAAAGAAGTTAATTTTTCTGTGTCGATAATTTAGATTGGCCGCAAAACCATAGTTGTCAGGTACACCGCCAATGAGCTCAAAAGACCCGTTGAAACCCTGTTTAGAGTCTTTTTTTAGAATAATATTAATAATGCCCGACTGTCCTTCTGCCTCGTATCTGGCTGATGGATTGGTGATTACCTCCACTCTGTCTATCATGCTGGCTTGCAGTTGTCTTAAGCCCGCCCCACCTTTAAACGATACCATGCCTGAGGGTTTTCCATCTATCAGAATCCTCACGTTGCTGCTTCCTCGTAGTTTTATGGCCCCGTCTGGATCTACCGTAACAGACGGAATATTTATCAGAATGTCTTGTGCAGAACCGCCAGCATTAGCCAAGTCTTTGCCCACATTGAAGACCCTTTTGTCAAGAGCTAACTCCATGGAGCTTTTTTCGCCCTGCACCACCAAGGCATCCAATGATTTGTCTGATTGAGCAATCGCAATTTCGCCTAAATCAATGGTGTTCCCTGTTAAGTTTATTTCGGCTGAAATGTATTTTTTATAACCAATAAATTCTGTTTCTAAAGTATATTTTCCTTCCGGGATCTTAAACTCAAATTCTCCATTTTCGGTGGTTACATTGCCGGTAATCATTTTGGTGTTTTGGAAAATCTTAACACTTGCAAAGCCCAAAGGTGCTTTGTTCTGAGCATCTATAATTTTGCCTTTTAATGAGCTATTGGGTTGAGAATAAGTAAACTGACTTGATAAAACAAAAACAAAAAGTGTCCCAAAGAATAATCTGAGATAATGCATCATGAAAAGGTTGATAAATGAGCAACAAAGATACGTTTTATCAAACATTATTTTCCTATACTAAATCTCCATTTTATGGGTTTTTATCAGTCAAATGGGCTGAAAGTTGCTTTGCCTTAATTAGTTTTTTTTTCAAAAAAACCAATTAAGGTATTTGGTAATATTTTTTCGAAATATTACAGACCAGCTAAAATAGTATGAATTTCAGCGTTGGATTTCCCTACTTTGCGGCTGATTTTCCCCTAAAGTTCATCTTGATTACCTTCAATATAGCGTAAATCTTCGTCTGTCAGTGTGTGAAATATTTGTTTGAGTTTGCCTCTTGTTTCTTCCCAGTTTCCTTTTAGGTCGCTAAAGTCTGACATTTTATTTTTTATTAATGACTTGTAATTTACAGAAACCAAAGCCCTAAATGTACAAAGTCCGCTTTTAGTTTTTTTTAGAAATTAAAAATCTTCTAAATTGGACTGTTTGATTACTTTAAGTATTTTGTAATGAGCGTTTTATGATTTTATGTTTACTTTTATTGTCTGAATTTTGAAATACTCCTAAGGAATTTTTGCATTCTGTTTTTGCTTTTTTTTTCCGAAACCAAGTCGCCTATCAGAAAACCGTATGGCTTGAGAGGTTCTACGTGGTCACAAACTATTTTGACCATTGCGGTTATGGGTATGGCTAGTAATATTCCCGGGATGCCCCAAATCCAATCGCCCACCACGAGTGCAATAATTGTGAATAGTGGATTTATTTTGACCTGAGGACCAAGAATTAAAGGCTCCAAAATCCAGCCTTGAATAAATTGGACGATACCGTAAGTTATAATTATGCCCAAAAGTAGGGGAATTTGGCCCCCATGCAATGCTGTTATGAGTACTGTTAAAAGGGTGCCAGTGATGTTTCCGATGAAGGGGATTATTTCTAATAAACCACAGAGAATGGCAAAGAATACAGCATTTTTTACACCAATTATACTGAATCCGATACTATATAGCACCCAAAGGCAAATAATCATTTTGGTTAGACCGAGCAAATACTGTTGCGAAACATGGGTGGTACTTTTTAGTATTTGGTCCATTTCTCCATGTTGCTTATCTTTTGTGAGTTTTAAGAAAAACTGTTTGATGTGAATTCGAGCGTATAACAAAAAGAAAAAATAAGCCAACACCAATATGATGTTGGTCAAAATGTATTTTAAAGAACCTACAGTAAGCTGCATTAGGCTGGTGAGAGATGGCTGTTCGTTTTTAAATATTTGTGATTGTTTCTCTAGAGTAATCCCAAAATGCTCAAGAAAGTAAGTCTGGATTTCACTGAAAGTCTTGATTGCCTGGTTTTTGAGCAAATCAAAATCAGTAAAAAGTTCGGATATTTTCCACGAAAGTAGGGCTATGATTAACCCAAAAACCAGTAGAAGTGTGAGTAAACTTATAAAAATGGCTATGGCTCTTCCAAAACCAATTTTCTCCATCCAATTGCAAAACGGCAAAAACAGTGTAGCCAATATGCCGCCTATGACCAAAGGCATCAGAAATCCTTTGGCAAAAATCAAGATGGCCACAATTAATACTACAACAAGGAGTTTTTTTAGGATAGAATTAAGGTTTATGGTCATGTTATACAAGGTTTTTTTGTGTCCTCCTTTTATGAATTTTTATTATTTCGTACCAAAGTACACTTAATGAACCAAAAGCTAAACAGAAACTTAATTGATACATATTTGGAGTTTCGAATTGGAAAAACTGAGAAAGCGGTTTTACAAATAATAGTAGAGCCGTTATGCCCAAAGTGATGGCTATAATGATGGGTACTAAGTTATTTTTATATGTTAATGTTGTTATTATTGAGTAATAAAAAGAGCGATTGACCAAAGTGAGAACTATGTTAGCTACTATTAAAGTAGTGAAAACCATTGCCCTAGTTGTGGCTTCAGTTAAGTTTTGGTGAATGGCATATTGATAAGTTCCCAATGTACCGACAGTAATGGCCAAGCCTTGTAATATACTCGTGGTCAGTTCTTTCCAGCTAAAAAAAGTATCGCTTAGTGGCCTTGGTTTTAGTTTCATGGTGTTTCTTTCTATCGGCTCGTTTTCATAAATAATGGAGCAGGTAGGTCCCATTATTAATTCTAAAAAAATAACATGGACTGGAGAAAAAATATTGGGATAGATCCAGCCCAGAGCCAATGGAACAAAAACAGTAAGAATAATGGGAATGTGTATAGAAATGATGTATTGAATAGCTTTTTTGAGGTTGGTGTAAATTTTCCTTCCTACCGAAACCGCTTTGACCATTTTAGATAAATCGTCATTCATTAAAATTAAGGAAGCTGCATCTTTTGCTATTTCAGAGCCTTTTTTGCCCATGGCTATGCCTATGTGGGCGGCTTTGAGTGCTGGGCCGTCGTTTACGCCATCGCCAGTCATGGCCACTATTTCATTTTGTTGCTTAAGAGCATTTATGATTTTTAGTTTGGCTTCAGGAAACATCCTTGTGAATATTTGTGTTTCCATTACTTTTTTGGCGAGGTCTTTTTCTGACAAAAGCATCAGTTCTTTTCCAGAAATGTGTTTTTCGAAACCTTTAAAACCGATTTGTTTGGCAATAGAAACAGTGGTGGCCTCGTTGTCGCCCGTGATTATTTTTACATTTATGCCTGCGTCATAAAAATTGTTTAGCACTTTGTTGATGTTCTTTTTGGGTGGATCATAAAATGCCAAAATACCCTTAAAGTTGAATTTAAACTCTTGTTGTGTTTTTGGGAAATCTTTCGAAATTGAAATAGCTTCTGCAACGCCCAGAACTCTGTAACCTTCGGCAGAAAACTCCTTTATGACTTTTTCAATTCTTGTTTTATCTTCGGTATACAAACCCGAAACCTGCATAATGGCTTCTGGAGCACCTTTTGCAGCGATAATTAGCTGGTCTCGGTTGCTTGCAAAAATGTGAGTCATCATAGGTGGAGTACCACTCAATGGATATTCTTTGATTATTTTGAAGTGCTGACGTTCATCGTTTTCTGCCGATTGCATGTAGGCGTGGTGTAGGGCTACTTCCATGGGGTCAAACGGAATAGGCTCAGAAGCAAACATGGCTATCCGAAGGAGATTTTTGTTGGTTTCTGTTAGGCTTTGTTCGGTTTCAAATATGGCACCTGATTTGAAATCATAGATTTTGGCCAAATCCATCACGTTTTCGGTAAGTGTTCCGGTTTTATCTGTGCAGATTACCGTAGCACTTCCCAAAGTCTCTACGGTTTTCATTTGTTTTACCACTATGCCGTTTTTCATTAGTCTCCAAGCTCCCAAAGCCATAAACGTGGTGAAGGCTACAGGTATTTCTTCTGGTAAAATGCTCATAGCCAGCGTTAAAGATTGTAGCAGGCTGTCCAAGATTTCGCAGGTATTGAAATAATTAATGCCCCAAACAATGAAGAAAACCACCCCGCCTGTGAGTGCCATTTTCTTGACAAAATTGGCAATTTGGTTTTCTAAAGGTGTTTTTTCTTCCTGTATTCCATCAAGGCTTTTACCAATTTTGCCGAGAGCAGTTTCGTTGCCAATGGCCGTCACTTGGGCTATGGCTAGGCCTCCAACCACATTGGTGCCTTTAAAAATCTGGTTGTTCTTTGTGTCTTTCTCCACAGCCAGAGATTCGCCCGTAAGTATAGACTCGTTTACCAAAAAGTCGTTTGAACGTAAAATGGTGGCGTCAGCCGGAATAGCTGTGCCTTCTTCTACAATTACGGCATCTCCAACAACCAAATTTTCACTTTTAATTTCTTCTATTTTTCCATTTCTGATAACCTTGCTTTTGGCAACTATAAACTCTTGGAGTTTTTCGAGAGCATTTGCACTGCGGGCATCTTGAAAAAATGAGATACCGGTTTGAAAAAGAATAGCAGAGGCCAAAAATAGGGCATCGGCGGTTTTGTTGCTGATAAAATATATGACAGATGCTACAAGAAGAATAATCACCATGGGATCTTGGGCCAGTCTTTTGAAGACACTCAAAATGCCGTTTTCCTTTTTAAAGTTCAAGGTATTTGTTCCGTTTTTGTCTCTTGAGCCTAGCACCTCGCTAGAAGTTAAGCCTTTTATGTCTTGGGCGGCTAGTGGTAATTCCTGTTTCATGCTAATTTTGAGTCAATTAGTAGGTTTATTTTTCCTTTGCAAATATTTCAAAAGCCAGTTTTTTGTCGTGACCGTATATATCTTTTCTGAAGTGCAGGTTACCGTCATGAGCTACCCAAGAGGTAAGATATAGCAAGTAAACGGGAAGGGTAGGTGTTACCGTAATTCTTTTTTCTACGTCAGTTTTTAGAATATTATCTATGTTTTCTGAATTCCATTTAGCATCATTTCTGAGAATGTATTCGGCTAGGCTTTTTGGGTTTTCTACACGAATACATCCATGGCTGAACGACCGATTGGTTTCTCCAAATAGGCTTTTGGCAGGCGTGTCATGAAGGTATATGTTGTAATTGTTCGGAAACAGAAACTTGATTTTACCCAGAGAATTATTCTTGCCAGGTTTTTGCCTGAAATTATAAGGAACCTGGGTTTTGTATTGGTTCCAATTTACGTTTCTTGGGTCTATTATCGAATTTTTACTAAAAACCTCAATATTATTTTTGCTCAAATAGGAGACGTTTCGCTTTATTTTGGGCAATACTTCGTTTATGACTATACTATTTGGGAGTCCCCAGTAAGGATTGAGTACCACTGTGGAGAGTTGCCCTTTAAAAATACTCGTTTGGGTGGCCATTTTACCCACCACCACTTTGCTTTGGCTTATAGGCTTGCCGTTTTCAAAAATATGCAGCTTAAATTCAGGAATATTGACCAGCAGAAAGTTGGGTTCCATTTCTTCGGGAAGCCATCTCAGTCTCTCCAGATTTACCATCATTTGACTTATTCTGTCATGAATTGGTATGTTCAATTCAGCTATTGTTGCCTTGTTAAGTATTCCTGATTCAGTCAAACCATGTCTGTTTTGGAAATTCTTTAGGGCTGTTTTTAGATTTTCGTCAAAAATGAGTGTGGAGTCTTTTGTTTTAATATCGCCTGTCATGAGTAGATAGGCTTTCAAAGCTACCAAGCAAGTGTCGGATTCGCCCATTATTATTTGTTTTTTGAGGGTCACGATTTTGGGAAATCCACCTGATTTCTCTATACTTTTATAGTTTCTTAGCTGAGAAGTCAGGGTTGTATAGTATTGGTTTATAGAGTATTGCAGGTTTTTACTTTTTGAGTTTGAAATTATATTATCGAGTAATATCTGAAAATTTTTCTTTTTTCGAGGCACAAACCACTCTAGGTCAAAAGTGTTTTTTGCTATACCGCCAAAAGCCTTTTCGGCATATTTAAAGAAATTGGAAGTTAGTAAAAATTCTATTTTGTGGGTTTCGCTTTCGGGTAATATCACCTTTTTATCTTCATTATGAGCAATATTTATAAGAGAATCTATGAGTTTTGTGTTAATGGATTGATCATCGAAGTCGGAACTAAAACTCTGGAGCTGGTTGTAAAAAATATGAGAAGCCTCCGTAATGCCATTTTTGTCAAACCAAGCGTATTGGTAGTTTCTTCTTTTGTAGAACTCCATAATCTGGGTTTGGAGTGAATCATCGGTGTGGTATTTTTGATAGAAATTGGCTAAAATAGTGCTATCAAGTATTTTCTCACTGAAATTTTGACTAGAATATATGCTCGTATCGGGCAAAATACCTTTGTTAGCGGCTTTGTTTTTGCTGCAACTCATTAATGCCAAAAAGAGTAACAGACAGTTGAAAACGACAATTGTGGATAGTCTAAAAATCGCATTTTCCAATTTAAGAAAAGGCTTTTTTGTTTTAAAATCAAGAATGTATGTAAAGTAAACTTCCATTTGCTAACACAGGTACTACCTGTGGGATTATGTCGTTTGGCAAGGCAGGGCAGCCGTAACTTCGCCCTAAATGACCATATCGTTGAACAAAAGCCGTACTTACATAGTCGGCTCCATGAATTATTATCTCTCTTTTAAGAGCATTGTCGTTAAGTCCTTTTTCTAAGCCATTCAGCAGCAGTGCTTTGCCGTGTTTTGGGCTGTGAATTATGCCGCCAACCATATAAAATCCCAAACTACTCTGGTGCGACTCCAATTTGTTAGAAAAAGAAGTGGCCATTATTTCTCCTGATTTTTTTCCATGAGCCACCAAAGACTTAAAGAGCAGTTTCTTTTTTTCGATGTCTATCACAAAAAAACGTTCTCTGCTTGAAGGTAAGCTAAAATCCACAATAGTAATGATAGATTTTTTTGGATGAAACCTTTCGAAACCTTTTAGTGATTCGTTGAAGGTCTCAAAATCAATCATTTCAGAGATTTTACACGCCTCAAATAGCTCCAGATTTTTACTTTTGGTGGCAATGGGTTCAGTAGTAAAAATGTTTAAAAGAATCGAGAATAACAAATATTTGATGAGCATATTTCTGCAAATTTTTTAAGTACAGTTATAACTTCAAATAATGTAATTCATTGTATATCAGTTTTATAATTATTTATTACTAGTCTTTTGTTTATGAAAACTTGGACTATTCTCTTTCTGATTTTTATCTGAGTTTTTTTTGAAACTATTTCTCATTCTTTTTGTAGGATAATGTTTTAAAATGCTTGTTAACAAAGGCATGTTTGTGGTTGTCAGTCATTTTGTCGGCAATTTGTAGTATGATGTTTTTGTCGGCAAAGAGAATAGTCATTTTGAGATATTTTTCAAATGACTGCTTTGCATCATCAGGCCCAAAAACTAGAATTTCTTCAAAGTCTTTCAGTTGCTCGGATATCTTTTTGAAGAAATTTTCCTGCAGATTGCTGTCGTCAATAAGTTCTTCCTTTGGTTGTAGAAACTTCTCTTTTTCTTTGATTCTCGCCCTAATGATTACCGTTTCCACTCTTAATTTTCGAAACTCAATCAGGTGTGCTGAATCTTCATCAATCCAAATTTCAATTCTTTTTTGGGTGTACATGTCTTTGTCAATATTTTGTCAGTTTCATAAAGTATCAATCGCAGGATAGGCTCTTATTGCTTGCCTTTAGTGTTTATTTACTCTGTCAAAAGTCAGGAGAATTCCTTTTGGCTATGTTACATTATTTAAGTTTAAGTTTACAATATTCACATGTTTGCTATTTTAGTGCTTATGGTTTTGAGGATATCCAACTGCGTTTTTTGTGACTCAAAAAGCGTCTTTATTTGTTCCTCCAGCAGCAAATCCATCTTTTGGTGCAAACTGCGGATTTGCATTTCTGCCTTTAGGTTTATCAAATAATCGTTTTCGTTCATCATTCGGTCTTTTTCTTCTTGCCTGTTTTGACTCATCATAATTATAGGAGCTTGAAGAGCCGCTATGCACGAAAGAATGAGGTTCATCAGTATAAACGGATAAGGATCAAAACGGAATTTGACCACAATAAGGGCATTGAAAATAATCCAGATGCTTAGAACTATTCCAAACGAAATAATAAACCTCCAGCTACCACCAAACTTTGCCACTTTATCGGATATTTTTTGGCCCTCACTGAGTGTTTCGGTAGGCGGATGGAGCAGATTGTAAATAATGAGTTCCTCTGCCTCGATGCTTTGTTGTACTATTTTGTGGAATTTCTTTAGGTGTGTATTTTCTTCGGATGTAAAATCTGGAGTCTTCATTTTTGCCAATGGTTATTTCGGCAAAATTGCTGATTTTCAAGCGGAAAGGTCTTATAAGATTTTATTTGATTTTAATAAAATTCACACATCGATTAATTGAATTTGATAGAGTAATATTGATAAATCAAAAATCATTAGAATTTAAAACTTGCTAAATTCAACCACCATCACCGATTGAGCAAAGCGAAAACTCAGTGAAACTCAAAACGAAATATATGTAAAAAAGAACACCGTGAAACTTCGTGTCAAGAAATCCAAAGTCCCAATATTAAAAACTATACCACAAAAAAAAGCCCAAGTTTCCTTGAGCTTTTGAGGTGTTAATAATTGATAATCTGATTATTTAATTTCCAGATGATAAGGAAGTTTAGCTTGAAGCCTTTCCATGTTTTGTAAGTATTTTATTTCTTTGGCCATTGGTGCAAATACGCCTAAATATTCCTTCAGTTTAGCGTCTTCTTGGCTTTTACCAAATTTCTCCATTATTTGCTCAAATTCCGACTTTGGATAAGGATAATATTTTACTTGGTAATCGCCAGCTTTGAGTTTTACTTTTTTTGCGGCTATGGCTATGGCGTCGTCCAGTCCTCCAATGACATCAACAAGTCCAACGTTTTTAGCCTGAACGCCTGTCCAAACTCTTCCGCCAGCCACTTCTTTTAGTTTTTCAATAGGCATTTTTCTGCCAGCTGCTGCTTTTGAGGTAAATTTTTCATAGCCTTTGTTTACTGAGTTTTGAATCAACATTTTCTCCGCGTCTGACATTTCTCTTGTTAACGATGGTGAGTCAGCAAATTCATGGGTTTTAACTCCGTCAAAAGTAATTCCGAGCTTGTTGTTCATCAATTCTTGAGTATTAAACAGCATTCCGAATATACCGATAGAACCCGTAATGGTTGTTGGAAGAGCCACAATGGTATCGCAACCCATGGCCATATAGTAGCCGCCAGATGCCGCTACGCTACCCATGGAGGCAATCACTGGTTTTACTTTTTTGGTCAATTGAATCTCTCTCCACATAACGTCAGAAGCCAAAGCACTTCCACCTGGTGAGTTGATTCTCAGCACGATAGCTTTTATTTTCTTGTCATTTTTTGCCTTTCTGAGTTCTTTCAGAAATGTCTCTGATCCTATAGATTCTGAGCCACCTTCACCCGAATTTATATCGCCTTCGGCCACAATTACCGCTATTCGGTTATCTCTTGAGCCTTCTTTTACATATTTTTTGGCTTTTTTGTAGCTGCCAAGTTTTATAAAGCTCAGTTTGGCGGATTCCTTAATTCCGACAGCTTTTTTCAAAGCCGCATCATATTGATCTTCGTAGCCTACATCCGTAAGTATTTTATATTTTACGGCATCTTGTGGCTCTTGAATCAAGGCTTTATTGAGTATTTCGTCTATTTCTACTTTGGTCATGCCTTTTTCGGCGGCCATTTTAGTGTAAATGTGGTTAGAAATAGAACCTAAGTATTCCGAAACTTGCATCTTATTTTCAGGACTCATGTCTGTTCTGATGTACGGCTCCACAAAACTTTTGAACTGACCCACTCTAAAGATCACTGGTTTAACACCGATTTTGTCAAAAAGCCCTTTCATAAATTTTATCTCAGCATCTAAGCCATTAAATTCTATTCCTCCAGCTGGGTTCAAGAAGCTTTTGGTGGCCACAGACGAAAGATAAACGGCTTTTTCGGTCATTATTTCGGCGTAGGTGTATACAAATTTGCCTGATTTTTTGAAGTCAATCAAAGCATTTCTGATTTCTTCTATTTCAGCAAAACCAGCTACAGGATACTCCAGCTTTATACTGATTCCCTTAATGTTTGGGTCAAGTTTGGCATTGGCAATTGCTTCTTTGAGGTCAATTAAGCCTGTTTTCTTTTCGCCACTACTAAAAATCTCAGAAAAAGGATCTTCTTTGGTTGAGTTTTCTGCTATTTGAGTATTAAGATCAAGCTGCAAAATTGAATTTGACTTAACTGAGGTTTCATCTTCACTGCTTGACATCATCGAACCAATACCGATAATTAATAACAAAGAAAATAGCGAAAACAGGAAAATTCCGATTATCGTGGCCAAAACGTATTTTAAGAACTGGAGCATTTTTATTCTTATTGAATGATAAATTACAAATCTACAAAACAAAGTTAGGTTCGCATCTTTTTAGAGAAGTCAAAAAATAATTTAGCGGAAAATTAAAGTTTTAAATGGCAAAATACGGATTTGTCGATTTATAATTCACCAAATATTGACTAATTTTCGGATGAAACGCCTTTCATGTCTTTTAGAATTAACTTTCTAACGCACAAAAATACATTTTGTCTATGGTCGAATTCGAAGCTGAAATATTAAAATACGCCAAAAACGGTGAAAAAACTGGTTGGACTTTTGTGGAAGTTCCTATAGATATTGCAGAAAAAATAAAGCCAAATACCAAAATTACTTATCGGGTAAAGGGCAAAATGGATGCTTTAAGCCTCAATCAAGTGGCTCTGGTGCCTATTGGAGAAGGAAATTATATACTGCCACTCAATGCCCAAATGAGGAAAGTACTCAAAAAACAGGTGGGAGACAAACTCAAAATAGCTTTGGATGCAGAAACAGAGGAATTGCCAATTTCGGCAGATTTATTAGCTTCCCTCGAACTAGAGCCTGAAGCACTGGGTCTTTTTAATTCGTATCCAAAGGGTCATCAAAGATATTATTCGAACTGGGTGGAATCTGCCAAAACTTACGAAACCAAATCGAAGCGGATATATATGTGCATTTATGGATTGTTACACAAAATGGACTACGGACAGATGATTCGGCATTTTAAAAAAGAGCCGATGTTATGATACTTTTTTTCCAAAATCTTTTAAGATTTCCAGAATGATATTGGACTCATATCCTTTGGAAATCAAATAGTTGAACGTTTTTTGTTTGCGTTTGAGGTAGTTGCTTTCCGTTCTTAAATCGTGAAGTTTTTTTTCAATGAGTTGAGTTGCAGTAGTAAAATAATCGTCATTTGGTATCTCTTTCATGGCCACTTCCATGATGTATTTACTCATTTTTCTAGCTTTTAGTTCAGCTTTTATTCTAAGTCTTCCCCATTTTTTTACTCTAAATTTTCCTCCAGCAAAAGCCTTAGCAAATCGTTCTTCGTTTAAATAATTCTCGGTAATCAAATAGGCGATAATTTCTTCGGCTTCGTCCCCCCAAACCTTCCATTCCTGCAATCGCTTTCGGACTTCATCCTGCGTGCGTTCCTGATAAACACAATAGTTGGCGGCTTTTTTAAGGGTTGTGGTGTTCAAGGGGAGGGATAATATTTTAATAGATATTTGTTTCGAAATTATTGATTAAGGAACACAAAAATAAATCATCAAAACTAAAAAAATACAAATAATTTAAGGTAAATTTACGTGTAAATATTTTATTTCTATACGTATTTTAAGGTAATGGATACTAAACTAACGCTGATTGCCGATAAAGAAATTATCGAAAAGGCTAAGCAATATGCTAAAAGTCAGAAAATTAGCTTATCAAGATTAATAGAATCTTATCTTTCTTCTTTGGTGAGTAAAAGGTCGGAGGAAATTGAGATTTCTCCATTGGTTAAAAGTTTGAGTGGAGTAATTTCTTTGGAAAATGACTTTGATGCAAAAGAAAAATACACTGACTTTCTACTTGAAAAGTATAAATGAAGAAATTATTCATTGATACCAATATAGTTTTGGACTTATTGGCCAAACGAGAACCGTTTTACGAAAGCTCAGCTAAACTGTTTTCATTGGCAGATCGAAACGAGATTCAATTGACAGTTTCTTCACTGACGTTCGCCAACACAAATTATGTTTTATCAAAATTAAAATCTGCCAGTGAAGCGAAGGAAATTCTCCGAAAGTTTAAATTACTCGTTCAAATAGTTTCCCTTTCTGAAAAAATAGTAGATTTAGCTTTAAATGATTCAGCGTTTAAGGATTTTGAAGATGGTTTACAGTATTATTCTGCCATAGAATATAATCAAGATATCATTATTACAAGAAATCAGAAGGACTTCAAATTTTCGCTATTGTCAATTATGAGTGCAGAAGAGTTTCTAAGTTCTTTATCCTAAATCCTCAACCCCTTCAACAACTCCACATAACCCGAAATCCCTCTATAAATTTCTTCCACAAAAATATATTCATCAGCGGTATGTGAGCGAGCAGAATCTCCAGGGCCGATTTTTATGCTGGTAAATGGCATCAGAGCTTGGTCGGAGAGTGTTGGTGAGCCGTAAGGTTTCATACCCAAAGCTATTCCTTTTTTTACAATGGGGTGTTCAAGCGAAATGCCTGAGGGCTTGAGCCTTACACTTCTTGGCGTTACTTCACATTTTACATTTTGCTTGATTATTTCCAAGGTTTCTTCCAAACTATACGCATCCGTCGCACGCACATCCACTACAAATGAGCATTCATCTGGCACCACATTGTGTTGAGTTCCAGCATTTATCACTGTGACAGACATTTTTACAGGCCCCAGACTTTCTGAAACCTTCTCAAACTGGAAGTTTCTAAGCCAATTTATGTCATCTATGGCTTCATAGATAGCGTTTTTGCCTTCGTCTCTGGCCGCATGACCAGCTACGCCGATGGCTTTGCAGTCCAACACCATCAGCCCTTTTTCGGCCACCGCCATATCCATAAGCGTAGGTTCACCCACAATACCCAAGTATATTTTTGGAAGAGATTTTATCAAAAGTTCTATTCCGTCTTTTCCTGATATTTCTTCTTCAGCAGAGGCTGCAAATATCAGATTATAAGCCAATTCTGAATTTTCATAAAAGTAGAAGAAAGTTGCCAATAGCGATACCAATGGCCCACCAGCATCATTGCTTCCTAAGCCATAAAGTTTGCCATCTACAATTTCAACCTGATATGGATTTCTAGTGTACGATGCATTTGGCTTTACAGTGTCATGGTGAGAATTTAGCAATATCGTTGGTTTCGAAGCATCGAAATATTTATTTTTTGCCCAGATATTATTTTTTATAGTTTCAAAAGGTATGTTTTTTTCAATGAAAAGTTCTTTAAAAAGTTCAAGTGTTTGATTTTCTTCTTTACTCAAAGAAGGCGTTTCTATCAGTTTTTTTAAGAAACCAATAGCAAATTCACTCAATTCTTCTATTTCTAAACTTTTCATCTAATAAATTTTTTACAAAAATAAATTCAATGCAGCTTACAACCTATTTTCCATTAAAAGAATCTTATTTTTGAATTTAAAAGCTATTATTATGAGAATTGTTGCAGTATTATTTTGTTTGCTGGTAATGGGCTGTGAAGCTGAAAAAGTTAATTCGGGTATTGTTGGAAATTGGCAATGGGTGGTTTCTCAAGGTGGCATTGCAGGTTTGACAATCAAGCCATCAGAAACTGATCAACGTCAAATGATTTTTGACGCAAAAGGTAATTTTTCTTTGATCCAAAGCGGGAAAACGACCATTTCAGCACGTTATGAGCTTAAAAACGCCAAGTCAATCACTTCTACAGAGCTCGTGCCAATGATCGTATTTCCCAACGAAGACGCTATGAACATGTCATATACAATCAAAAATGATAGCCTTTTCCTGTTTGACGAGGTATATGATGGTTTTGGACATACTTATGTGAGAAAGTAGGTTTAATATTGGTTGGCCGTCGGTTTGTTTCTTATTTTTGAGTAAACTTTTAAACCCAAAAATTGAAAAAGAAGTCGACGGAAACCAATGAGTCAGATTCTGAGAGTAATTCAGAATTGCGTATTCCATACTACAAAAAACCTAATCGTTTGTCCGTTGATGAGTGGCAATGGAGGCTCAGGAAACAGTTTGGTGAGGAAAATCCTTTTGTGATTTCTAACATCGGTGAACAACAAGTTTTTTCTGATTATTTGGTATATAATCCTCACACTATCAATAACTACAAAGTTTCAATTAGAGATTTTGATTACAAAAAAAACTTCTGCAATTGTCTAGATTTTAAAACCAATCGATTAGGAATTTGTAAGCACATTGCGGCTACCATAAAATTTATTGAGACAAATAATGACATTTCTAAACTTCAGAAAGAGGTCTTCGTTGGTACTTATTCAAGTATTTATTTAGATTATGTGGGTGGCCGTCAGGTAAAACTCAAGATTGGAACCGATAATACTGCTCAATATGAGGTTTTTAGAAAGAAATACTTCTCGGATAACTTCGAACTTTTAGCTACATCTTTTCCAGTTTTCGAGAAAATTCTTCAGGAAGCCAAAGAGATAAATAGCTCATTTATATGTTATGATGATGCCTTGACTTATGTAATCAAAATTAGAGAGAACATAACGAGAAGGATTAAACTGGGCGATTTTTTCAAGAAAAATTCGAAATTCTCTGACATAGGTGGGGCTCTCAAAGTTCAGCTTTTCCCATTTCAGCAAGAAGGTGTAAAGTTTGCGGCAAGAGCTGGTAGAAGTCTTATAGCTGATGATATGGGTTTAGGCAAAACCATTCAGGCGATTGCGGTGGCCGAGATTTATAAAAAAGTCTTACAAACCAATAGCGTACTTGTTATTTGTCCAACTTCACTAAAGTACCAGTGGAAGTCCGAAATTGAGCGGTTTACGCATAGCTCGGTACAAATTATTGAGGGCAGTAGCCAAAAAAGAAGAGAACAATATACAAGTAATGGTGCTTATTATCAGATTACTAGCTATAACTCCATCGCCCAAGATATAGATTTTATAAATGAAACCCTAGAATTCGATTTTGTGATTTTGGACGAAGCCCAAAGGATAAAAAACTGGAAAACGAAGGTTTCGAAAAGTGTAAAAAAACTCAATTCTACTTATGCGGTTGTATTAACCGGAACACCTCTTGAAAACAGATTGGAGGAGTTGTATTCCATCATGCAGTTTATCGATGTTTATCAGCTCGGGCCGCTTTATCAATTTGTAGATAGGTACCAATTAAAAGATCCTGAATCAGGTAAAGTGATTGGTTATCAGTATTTAAATGAAATAAAATCGATGCTAGCAGATACACTTATTAGGCGAACCAAAGCCGAAGTGTTGAAGGAACTGCCAGAAAGAATGGATAAAAATCTATTTGTTCCGATGACTTTTGAACAAAGGGAAATTCATGACGAAATGCAAAGGTTGGTCAGTAAGTTGGTGAGCAAATGGCGGAAGTTTGGATTTCTCAATGAGGTGGATAGGCAAAAGTTGATTTTGTCGCTGAGTCGTATGAGAATGGTGTGTGATAGTACTTTCATTATTGACCAAAGAACGAGGAAAGACACCAAGGTGGACGAACTCATGAATATTGTGGAAGAATTTCTCGAAACCAATGACAGTAAGGTGGTTATTTTTAGTCAATGGGAGAGAATGACACGCCTCGTTGCGGCTGAGTTTGACAAAAAAGGTATTAAATATGAATACTTACATGGAGGAATTCCAAGTCATAAAAGAGAAAAATTATTGACAAATTTTAAAGAAAACCCCAACTCAAGGATTTTTCTTTCAACGGATACTGGTGGAGTTGGCCTCAACCTTCAATCTGCCTCTTTGGTCATAAATTTGGATATTCCTTGGAATCCGGCGGTTCTTGAGCAAAGAATTGGTCGTGTTTACAGGTTAGGGCAAAACAGAAATGTTACCGTTATAAATCTCGTTTCAACGGGTACGATTGAACACAAAATGTTGGATGTTTTGAAATTCAAATCTTCCATGGCCCATGGAGTTTTGGACGGAGGTGAAGATACTATATTTCTAAATAGTGAGCAGTTTAAAGGATTTATGGAGTCTTTAGCGACTGTAAGTGATGAAATATCGACTGATATAGATTTTGAAATTGATGCTGACCCGGTATTTGAACTTCAGTCCGAATCAAAAGACATTGAGGTTGAAAATGAAGAAAATGGGCTTTTGGGAGATGATGATATTTTTGATTTGGAAGAATCAGATAAATCTACTGAGTTGGTAAATCAAGGATTGTCATTTTTTAGCAATTTGATAGAAATATTAAAGAATCCAAAGGCGACTCAGGAGCTTTTGGATAAAATCATTGAAAAAGATAAGAATGGCAAAGTGTTTTTGAAAATTCAAGTCGAAAATTCTGATGTTGTTGAAGATGGGTTAAAAGTACTAGGCGGATTTTTGGCGAGTTTCAATGGGAAATAAACTACTTTTTAATAAACAATTGATTAGGTTTTATTATTTTAGGTTCAGTTTTTATTTATACTATTTGGTTTATTAAACTTGAAGGAAATGCAGATTAATATTTATATTGATAAAGAATTGATTCAGAATGCCATAGCGATTTCTGGCTTAAGAACTAAAAAAGCAGTAGTAAATCAAGCGTTGAAAGAATATTGTGAAAAACAGGCCAAATTGCAGATATTGAAAATGCAGGGAGAATTGGTGTGGGAAGGAGATTTGGATAAATGGAGAAATAGAGAAGAGTACAATAAAATTTAAAACTAAATCATTTTAACTTACCACCAAATACACCGCCACAAAATGAAAAATGGCAGCAAAAAGCACAAATAGATGCCAAATGAAGTGATTGTAGGGAATATTTTGATTTTGGTAGAAAACTACTCCCACCAGATAACTCAATCCACCCGCTACCAAAAAATAGAATGGAACATCATGTATTCTTCCCCAAAAACCTCTGTCGAAAAAGAAAATCATGCAGCCTATGAAGATGTAAATCAAGCTAGAAAGGAGCCTAAATCTTCCCGTGTAAAATACTTTCTTGATGATTCCCAAAGCTATGAGTGACCATTGAACTATGAAAAACAAACGTGCCGTTGCAGTATCTGTAAAGAGTATGATAAAGGGAATGTAAGTGCCTCCAATCAAAAAGAAAATGCTGATATGATCTAAAACCCGAAGTGCTCTTTTGGCAACAGGATTAAAAATGGCATGATATAAAGTAGAAAAACTAAAAACCATAAACAAGCCAAAAGTGTATGCAGCTGTACCAAGTCCTAAGTTCGTAACTCCTTTATTTTGAGCCATTGTAACCAACAAAGGCCCAAAGGCCAAAGTCAAAATCACTCCAATCCCATGGGAAAGAGCGTTGGCTATTTCGGTTTTTAAAAGTCTGTCGTTTTCCAAGTTTTACAGGGTTATTTTTGTTCCAGCATTTCCAGTTTCCAAAGCCATTTTTAGTTGGTCAGCGTGGCAAATCGTCACTTGACTAACGCCACTTCTCAATGCCGCAAATGCATTGTCGAGTTTCGGAATCATGCCCTCATAAATAACACCTTGGCTTTTGAAAGATTCATAATTGGCGGGATTTAATTCTCTTATCACTGAATCATCATTTTCTGGGTCTGATAAAACCCCCTTTTTCTCAAAACAATAAACCAGATTTGTTGGAAATAAAGAAGATAAGCCCGTTGCAACTGCCGAAGCTTGCGTGTCAGCGTTGGTGTTGAGCATATCGCCGTTCATATCAAAGGTAAGAGGAGCAAAAACAGGGACTATCTCTGCATCTAAAAGTGACTTGATAAATGAAGAGTTAATCTCCAAAATATCTCCTACAAAACCATAATCGATGGTCTTTACTGGGCGTTTTTGAGCTAAAATCGACTTTCCGTCAGCACCAGTTAGGCCAATGGCGTTGCAATGGTTGGCTTGAAGGCGAGCTACTATTTGTTTGTTGACCAATCCACCATACACCATCGTTACCACATCTCTCATGGCTTCGTCGGTTATTCGGCGGCCTTCCACCATTTTGGTTTCTATGCCTAAATCTTTGGCTATTTTTGTAGCTATTTTTCCGCCTCCATGAATCAGTATTTTAGGACCTTTTATTTTCGAGAATTCGCCTAAAAATGACTTTAACTTTTCGGGATTATCTATAACATTTCCCCCAATTTTAACAATGTTTACCAAAACTTTCTTTTTTCTTACAAAATTGGCTAATTAATCCAAAAAACAAATTCAATTTTCATTAAAAGAATTGGTAATGGCTTTTCTAAGAGCTTGGTGTGGGCGTAATCCGTTCGTTTTGTAGGTTCTTGGAGTTCTGTCGCTAGAATCCTCCCTACTTTGCTTTATTTTTTCCAAAATGTGTTTTCTATAGTTCTCCAAATCTTCGGCGGAGAGGTTGTCACGATTGGTATTTCCACTTTCGTAGCCTTCGTTGTAGGTACTCACCCGAGCAGATTCTATGGCCAATTTGATTTTTTCATTTATGGCCAAAAGATCATTCTCAAGTTTTGTTTTTTTATTGGTAAGTTCTTCCAGATTAGGCAATAACTCAAGTTTTTGGTCAGCCAAATCCAACAGTGATTTTCCCTTAAACCATGGTTTTTTTATTTCGTTCAAAGCCTTGGTTTTCTTCCTAATTTGTCGATTAGCACTGTTTATCACTGGATTATACTGCAGCCAACGTTTCCAATAAACCTGCAAAACGGGAAAAGCAATACCCAAACAAATGGCCCCAGCTATCGCAAATAAAACCCCACTCAAAACAAATGACAATAAAGCCCAAGGACTATTCACCAATTGCTGATTCAAAGCATCGTATTCCCTAAGTTTTTGCTCTATTTTTTGGGTTAAAATAGGATTTTCAACCGTTTGCCCACCAGAAATCAACGGTGTGGCTTCGAGCTGAAGTGATTTTATCTCTCTGTTTATTGCTTCTTTCAGTTTGTCTGTTTTGTAAGCTTCGTATCTAAACCAACCCAAAATAGACAATGTGCCGATGGATATGATAACCAAAACAAGCTGAAAATACCCATGTGCTTTTTTAGATGAGGTATTAACTTGGGTAAGGTAAGGCTGCTCAATAATTCGTTCGTAGGCAGGTTTTAACAATATAGAAACTCCCGCCAAACCGAATGCAAATGCCCACGCTTCAAAAGTATTTCGGATATTGAGGGCATAAGCCACAATTTCGTGAGAGATAATCAAATCACCGAAAATAAAAGTGATACCTGCCGCCAAATAAATGATGCCAGCCAACATTGGGTAAGGTGACTGATTTTGCTTTTTGAGTTCTTTTATTTCTGCTATTCTATGCTTTTTGTCTGCAATTTCATTCTCAAGCTGAGCGGTCAAATGGTTTTGCTCCTCATATTCTGTCAAGATTTCTTGCTTTTGTTTCAAGATTTCTAATTTTTCCAGCCTTGAGTTTTCGAGCGAAACTTTGGTTTCATCCAAATCCTGTGTTATGATCTCTTTATTGCCCAATAACCAATCGAGACTTACTTCGCTCGACAAATAGCCCTCATAATTGGCTCTTTCTACGTTATCTATGCCGTTTTCAAATCCTTTTTCAAAATCCTCTCCGTTTGGTTTCATTCTCCTAAAATATTTTTGATTTGACTGCTATTCAATTTCTGTTTGTAGTTTTTGGCCAGATTATACTCGCTCAAAAACACATTGGTGATGGCTTCCTTTTCGGCATTTATTTTTGCCATTTGAGCCTCTATTTCGTTTAAATCAGGCAAAATCTTCCATTTTTCTATTCTGATTTTCTCTATTTCGTGGTTTATTTCATTCTTCTGTACATGCCAATCGGTGTTGACCTTTTTCTTGTCACCTTTAATATTGAGGTTTTGATTCAAAGCCCGCAGTTCATATTTCAGTTTGGCTATACTTCCCAAAAGTATTTTGCCAGAAATCATAAAAGCAAAAAAAGTAAAGAGTAGGAATGCCAAAGATTTGTATAATGGAATGGCTTCATAAACTTGGACAAATACAAAAATGGAGGCAGCCAATGGCATTCCAAATTCCTCCAAAAGCCTTTTCCAAGTCAATTTTGCATCATTGTGTATCACCGCAGTAGGATTGTAAAGGCTAAACATACCCGTCAGAAAAACGCCCCAAGCTATCCATTGGTGGTTTTCTGGGAAAGAGTTTTTAAGGCCTTCGTCAATCAGAAAATAGTTGCCAGCACACATGCCAATAGACAAAAGTAAGCCCACAGCTACTCTGAAAAGGTTTTCTTCTTTGGATTCTTGTTCGTTGGCTATTTTTGATTTTTGATCGATTGCTTGAATTTCTTCATTTTGTTTTTCAATGAAAAGATTCAGTTCGCCAATTCTTTCAGAAAGCTCATCACGTTTTTGTTTCAAGCCAGAAGCCTTTTTCTGGAAAATAGAATCAATTATTTTGAGTTTTTCTTCAGGTTTGGTTTCAGAAAGTCCGAAAATCACACCTTCATCCCTGAGAGCGTCCTCATTACTAAGCCAATAGGGATATTCTTCCTCATCGTTTATTAGCTCCTGAATGTTTTGTTTGGGGAAAGCCACCAATTCAGTACTGATGATGTCTGAGGTAGGCATCTCAACTATTTCTGAATTTTCTATCTTATTTTTTGAAAATAAGTTTTTTAACCAATCGACAAAAGGCATTATTTTAGAATTATTTGGGAACACATATAACACAAATCTTCCTAAAAAATTATGGCTCTTACAATATATTTGTGACGAAAGGTGCAATAAATGATTTAAAAATCAAGGATTTGCCCGATGCGATGTGTTATTTTTGTTTTTCAATAGATATTATTTTTATGCATTTGTTTTCGAGAAAAGTAGGAGAGGGGCAGCCTTTTGTAGTATTGCATGGTGTTTTTGGGTCATCTGACAATCTTTTTACAGTTTGTAAAAAAATAGCGGAGGCGGGTTTCGAAGTCCATATTTTAGATGCGAGAAATCATGGACAATCGCCACGAAGCGAGGTGTTTAACTATGAAGTAATGGCCGCTGACCTCAACGAGTATTTAGATGAAAACAATATTCAAAACCCAATCATCATGGGGCATTCCATGGGCGGGAAAACTGTCATGACTTTTGCACAAACCTATACCAATTTCTCTAAATTAATAATTGTAGATATCGCCCCAAGGTTTTATCCAACCCACCACGATCACATTTTGGCTGGTTTAGCAGCTATTGACCTCCAAAAAATCACCAGTAGAAAAGATGCCGAAGATATTTTCTCCAACTATGTGTCTGATTTTGGCGAAAAGCAATTTATCCTAAAAAACCTTTACAGAACTGACGAAGGAGGTTTTGATTGGAGAATTAACATTCCAGTAATAAGTAAAGAGATTTATCAAATTGGTGGTGAGATAATTTTGGATAAAAAAGTGGAAAAACCTACTTTGCTCATTAGAGGTTCTGAGTCAAGTTATGTCACTGAAGCTGATTTTGAGGTTTTTAAATCGTCTTTTTTAAATGCTGAATTATTGACCATTGAAGGGGCAAATCATTGGGTTCATGCCACTAAGCCTGTTGAGTTTGTTGAAGCTATTTTGGAGTTTTCGGCTTGAAAAATATGAACTATGGTCTTTCAAAAAGAAATAAAATTATCAGCATACAAACGTGGGTTTCATCTCATTACTGACAAAATTCTGAAAGAGTTGGATGAAATTAAAAAAGTCAAAATTGGCTTTTTGCAAGTATTCATTAAACATACCTCTGCGAGTTTAACGATTAACGAAAACTGCGACCCCACAGTCAGGGGAGATTTCGAACGCCATTTTGATATTCTGTTTCCTGAAAGAGCATCTTACTATCAACATGATTATGAAGGGGACGACGACATGCCAGCACATCTTAAAAGTTCGACGCTCGGTTGCCAAGTCATGATTCCGATTACCAATGGAAAACTAAATCTCGGCACGTGGCAGGGCATTTATCTCTGCGAACACCGAAACGCCGATTCCGGAAGAAAGCTTGTTTTAACCATTATGGGTGAATAAGTTTTACTTCAAATGAACTCATTTTTATCGAAAATCATTTTTAATAACCAATAACCAATAACCAATAACCAATAACCAATAACCAATAACCAATAACCAATAACCAATAACCAATAACCAATAACCAATAACCAATAACCAATAACCAATAACCAATCATAAACCAGGCTGATAAGTCCTCACCGCGTTTTTCAGAATATCCTCTTTGTAAAAAAGTATGTCCTTAAATATGCCTTTTGAATACATTTCACCTTGGTCATTAAAGTGCTTGGAGTTTTTATCGCCACTATTTCCACCCGCCAAAACAGATTTGGCTTTTACTTTGTCGCCAAATTCTACAGCACAAACAAAGCTATTACCACTGTATCCATATCTTTTCTTGGAGTTTGGATAATACCTACTATTAAATGAAGGCAAACTTCCCCAAAGTGCCGAAGCATTTCCAACTGGAATACTCGGTGAATTATCATCAAATTCGGTTGTCACCTCGCCATTTAGCCTTTGAAACCTGTTAATATCTCCCCATTTTAGTTTCCAAGTACCATGTTTCTCAGTTAATTCCTTGATAGTTTTTTCCAAAGGTTCTAAAAGTTCATTTTCATTAGCCAGCTCTGCAAAACGTTTGGTAGTGGTCACTTGATCATTTTCTCCTTGGTCAACATATATTTTCCGGATGGCAGAACTCAGCTTTTGTGCCCATTCTATAGCCAAAGTTGTTTCTACTGAGGATTCTGAAGTCCTGTAATCCCAACTAAGCAATAATTCTATGGCTTCTTTTAAAGCTGCATTATCTGTTTTTATTTTTCTCAAACTCGGAATAAGTACCTCAAAAGCAGGTAGATAATTGTCGTAGCCAAGAGCTATGAGTTCGTCAAGATTGATTTTTTCTACTTTTTCCAAAAGTCTTGTTGCATTTATGCCACGAAAGTTTTCTCCGTCTGGAGCCATATAATCAGGATAGTCTGTCCGTTTTGGGCTATTTTCGGCGGAGGCAGTAAATGGTGTTGAATTACAATTTTGAATCCACCCAATTTTTGGATTATATATATGTACTACTTCTTTTACTGTATGCAAACCTTTATACTCAGTGGTAGCTTTGCTCCCATCTTGTGGTTTCGCCCAATTTAGTGTGTTATCTCTGACAGGCATATAATTGCCATGCCAATAGGCTATATTTCCAAATTTATCTGCAAAAACAGTATTGTTTGAAGTGTTAGCTTTCAAGTCCATAGCCTTTTTGTAATCTTCAAAACCTCTAGCTTTTGTTCTTAACCAGCTTTGTTCCAGACTTTTCTGTGCTCGGTTGTAGGATTTTAGACTCACCCAGTTTTCGCCTCTTTTTGCCATAATCGGTCCGTGATGTGTAAAATACACCTCAAAAGTTCGGGTCAAAGTAGTCCCTTCTTTCAGGTATTTAATATCCACTTTTTTTGAAGTTACTTTCCTGAGTTTGTCTTCATATTCATAATAATAGCCATCGCTTTTCTTTGTGATTTTTTCCAAATACGTGTCCGCTACATCAGCATTTGACGAAGTGTGCATCCAACCACAATATTCATTAAAGCCTTGATAAACAAAAAACTGACCCCAAGTTACGGCTCCATAAACGTTCAATCCTTCATTACTTTTTACATGTACTTCGGGTCTGAAATAAAACGTAGTATGCGGATTTATATATAACATCGCATTTTTAGTTTTGCTCAAACTTGGAGCAATCGCAAAGCCGTTCGACCCTGTTTGTTGATAATCCTCATTCTTTTTTACAAAACCAACACTTCTATCATTTCCATAAAATGCCTTTAGATCGCTTATTTCTAAGTCTGCTGTGCTAATAGCCCCAATACTCCCATCTGTCCAAAGTAAAGGATACCACGGTTCAAACTTATTCAACAGCTTGGGCTTAACTTCTGGATTTTTTGCCAAAAAGTAATTTATACCTTCAGCGTATGCATCCAAAAGCTTTTTTAGCCATTTTTGAGCTTTCAGATATTCGGCTTTAGCCTCACTTTCACTTATCAATATTCTGATTTGTAAGTCATTGTATATTTCTTCCTCACCTTTCACTTCTGATAATCGCCCAAGTTTTTCTATGTAATTCATTTCAATTCTAGCAAAATCATCCTCGCACTGAGCGTACATCAATCCAAACACTGCATCTGCATCAGTTTTTCCTTCAATGTGCGGAATGCCCCATTGGTCTCTAGTAATGGTTACATTTTTTACATGATTTTGAGGTTTTTGTGCATTTGAGGCAGGCCTAAAAAAGAGCACGAAAAGAAGGATTAATGGCAGTAGTTTTTTCATGAAAATTTATTGAGAAGTTTTTCAAATGCAATATATCGAAAAGCCTCCAATCATACAATCGGGAGGGTATTTAAGAACTTATTTTTTAAAAAAAATTAGCAAAAAGGTTTTTTTGCTTCAGAAGTTGTAAAGAATACGACTTTTTAACTAATTTTAAACTTGTAATATTTAAATTTTATTCAAAAAAAATCATATTTTAATATTTAATGGACTCTGAAAACCTAGAATACCATCACCAGAGTGAGATTTCTTTCAAAGAATCGGCTGTTGAACTCAAAAAATTTAAACAAAAAAAGAGTATTTTAAATGCTCTTTATGTAAATGGTAAAATGGCGATTTCGGACTTGTCCGAATCCTTATTTATAAGTATTCCCACATTGACATCGCATATTGAAGAACTTTTGGTGGAGAATTGGCTAGTTGGTGAAGAACTCGATAATAAAAAACAAGGAAGAAGACCTACCATTTATTCTTTGAATCCGCAATGGAAGCACGTGATCGTCATTGATATTACTACACATGATACCAAAATATTTGTCCTGAATTTCAAAAATGAGATTATTCATCAAGAGCAGTATAATCTTAGGCTTACCGCACTGCCATCTTTTTTATTAGAACTCTTCAAATTAATTGAAACTACAATTAATGAACTAAAATCTCAAGAAAAAGAAATTATCTCCATAGGAATAACTATTCCAGGGCTGGTAAATAAGCGAACGGGTATCAATAGAACCTATAAAAATCTCAATTTTGAAAACAAGTCATTAAGCCTAAGAGTAAGCGAAAACTTCAAGTTACCAGTTTTTACACTCAATGATTCCAAGGCGGCGGCCTATGGCGAGGCTCGATTTGGCGTTGGTAAAAATCTCCAACATGTACTATCTATTAATGTAGACTGGGGTGTAGGCCTTGGTGTTGTTTTTAATGGTCAGATTTTCAATGGTGCATCGGGCTTTGCTGGTGAGCTCGGCCACATACAAGTCAATCCCGACGGCGAACTCTGCGGGTGTGGTAAAGTTGGGTGCCTAGATACCGTCACCTCAGCATCTTCCCTTTTAAAGAGTATAAAGGCAGGTTTGAAAAACGGTCAAATTTCGATTCTATCCGAATTCAAAGATAAGCTTGAACAAATAAATCTTGAGATGGTTATCGAGGCAGCTAAAAACGGAGACGCCTTCGCTATCGACATCCTATATAATATAGGTATAGAATTGGGCAAAGGATTATCCGTGGCCGTTCACTTATTCAATCCTCAAATCATAGTAATAGACGGAGTGCTTTCAAAAGCTGGTAAAATCATAGTAAATCCTGTCGAACACGCCATCAATAAGTATTGTTTACCTGACTTCAAAGATGAACTCTTAATAGAAGTTACTAATCTGGGCGACTTTGCCAAGATTTTAGGTGTGAACGCATTTATGGCAAACAGACTTTTCAAATACGATTAAACCTTCCAAAAGTCTCTAACCATTAAATTTCTTTTGGGCGGATCCCTCCCAATTATCATTGGGAGGGTCAGGCTATACGTTCCAAGTCCTCGCTCGTTCCTCGCTGTGGGCTTTCCACTTCTATCCTTTCCGCAGTAAGAAATTGGATTTTCTCAATATTTTCCAAATCAATTATATAGAACATTCTTATTTAAATAATATCAGGTTATTCAATTTCACAAAAGTAATTGTAGACTGAAACATGACATGGTACCCATTTTCAATATTTACATTCTCTAATTCTTCAAAATCACATAATTGTAAGTTTGTAAATAATAAAGAAAGAGTATAAATATTTTAGGGATATGAATGACTAAGCATTTGATAATCAGTGAATCAATATTTAGGCTTAAAAAGAATATTAAAATAATATTTGGAAAAGGGGGAAATGATGTCTTACCTTTGCACTCCCAAACGGCGAGGAAGTATAGATGGAGAAGCTAGAAGAGGGATAAAGTTCATAAAAATAAATAAATTTTTTTCTTAAAAACATTTGGGGATTAAAAAAAGGTTCTTACCTTTGCACCCCGATTAAGACGGAAGGGAACGAGAAGGAAATAGAAAGGGGACTGGAAACAGTAACGAGCTCACGCTAGAGTGGGATAAAGTTCATTAACTTATTGGAGATAGAGACGAAACATAAAGTTGGGAGATCTTTCGATGTAAGAAATTACTATGGAGAGTTTGATCCTGGCTCAGGATGAACGCTAGCGGCAGGCTTAATACATGCAAGTCGAGGGGGCAGCAATGTCACCGGCGAACGGGTGCGTAACGCGTATGCAACCTACCTACATCAGGGGGATAGCCCTAGGAAACTGGGATTAACACCGCATAATACTAGCCATGGCATCATGATTAGTTGAAATATTTATAGGATGTAGATGGGCATGCGTAGGATTAGCTAGTTGGTAAGGTAACGGCTTACCAAGGCTACGATCCTTAGGGGCTCTGAGAGGAGTATCCCCCACACTGGCACTGAGATACGGGCCAGACTCCTACGGGAGGCAGCAGTAGGGAATATTGGGCAATGGAGGCAACTCTGACCCAGCCATGCCGCGTGCAGGAAGACGGTCCTCTGGATTGTAAACTGCTTTTGAATGGGAAGAATGTGCTTCTTGCGAGAGGTAATGACGGTACCATTAGAATAAGCCACGGCTAACTACGTGCCAGCAGCCGCGGTAATACGTAGGTGGCGAGCGTTATCCGGATTTATTGGGTTTAAAGGGTGCGTAGGCGGCTTAATAAGTCGGTGGTTAAAAGTAGCAGCTTAACTGTTTTACATGCCATCGATACTGTTGAGCTTGAGATATTTGGAGGCAGCTAGAATTTCCGGTGTAGCGGTGAAATGCATAGATACCGGAAGGAATACCAATTGCGAAGGCAGGTTGCTACGAATAAACTGACGCTGATGCACGAAAGCGTGGGGATCA
>NZ_RJUE01000065.1 GCF_024343735.1 Lacihabitans sp. CCS-44 | reverse complement strand
CCAAAAAATAGATGTTCAAGGAATGGATGTTAATATCGGTATCTTGTGGATTTTTGGCATAGTTTCCTTAGGTGTTTATGGTATCTTAATCGGAGGCTGGGCTTCCAATAACAAATATTCACTCTATGGTGCCATAAGAGCGGCTTCTCAGACCATTTCTTATGAATTGGCGATGGGCATTTCTTTGCTAGCAATTATATTAATGACGGGTTCACTTTCTGTAAAATCGATAGTTCTTGGTCAGCATGGTATAGATTGGAACATATTCTATCAGCCAATGGGCTTTTTGTTATTTTTAACTTGCTCATTAGCAGAGTGTAATCGTACTCCTTTCGATTTACCAGAATCAGAAAATGAATTGGTGGCTGGATATCACACCGAATATGGTTCAATGAAAATGGGACTTTATCTGTTTTCAGAATACGTCAACATGTTTATATCTTCCGCGGTTTTAGCCAGCCTTTATTTAGGAGGTTTTAATTACCCGGGAATGGATTTTGTTTACAGCAAATTGGTAGGTTCTTTTGGTGAAGTTACTGGTCACAATTTAGCGACTGCATTAGGCACCCTAACCCTATTCTTGAAAATATTCTTCTTTATATTTTTATTTATGTGGATTCGTTGGACATTGCCACGTTTCAGATATGATCAATTGATGAATGTAGCTTGGAAATGGATGATGCCTGTTGCCATCGTAAATTTGATTATTACTGCCGCTGCGGAACTTTCTGGAAAACCTTTATTATATAATTGGGTGGGTCTGGCCATATTTGGAGTGATATATTTTGGATTATTTCCAATTTTTAAAAAGAAAACCGTTAGTGCTAATTAATAGAACACCAAAATGACATTAACAAATAGATCTAGAAAAACGGATAATTCAGAATTAAGTATTGTAGAGAATACTTATTTCCCAGGTATTTTTAAAGGAATGGGTGTTACCATCAAACACTTTTTCTCGAAAAAAGCTACGATAAGATATCCTGAACAAAAAAGATATTTGGGGCCAGTATTTAGAGGCCATCATATACTGAAAAGAGACGAGCAAGGTAGAGAAAGATGTACAGCTTGCGGACTCTGTGCTGTGGCTTGTCCTGCTGAGGCGATATCGATGGTTGCCGCTGAAAGAGTAAAAGGTGAGGAAAAACTTTACAGAGAGGAAAAATATGCAGCATCTTACGAAGTAAATATGTTGCGTTGTATTTTCTGCGGTCTTTGTGAGGAAGCTTGTCCCAAAGAAGCCGTTTATCTAAGACATGACAAGTTTGTTCCTGTTTTTACGTCAAGAGATCAGGTGATTTATGGCAAAGACCAATTGGTAGAAGACATGAGTGACAGATACCTACGAGATGCCTGGACTAAAGAAGACATGGCCAAACTTTGGATTAAACAATAAGGATTTTATGCAATATCTAGAACTGATAAAAAATTTAACTTTTGTTCAATGGACTTTTTATTTCTTGTCCATCATGAGCTTATTTGGTGCTTTGGGAACGATACTTTCTAAAAACCCAATCCACAGTGTAGTTTATTTGATTTTAACTTTCTTTACGCTTTCAGGTATTTATCTTTTGCTAAATGCACAGTTTCTGGCAGCAGTAAATATTATCGTATATGCGGGTGCCATTATGGTATTGTTCTTATTTGTTTTGATGTTTCTCAACCTCAAAAAAGAAAGCAACGAACTCAGCCAAAACTCGATGTTGATTTCGGCGGCTATTGCAGGTGGACTACTAGGTTTGATATTGATAGTGGCCATCAAAAAAGCTGAAACCATTAGAGTAAATTACAATGATTTCGATTCAAAAACTGGTTTAATAGAAACCCTCGGTAAAGTATTATTTAACAATTATATGCTGCCTTTTGAATTAGTTTCTGTTCTTTTCTTAGTGGCTATGTCAGGGGCAGTTTTATTGGCAAAGAGAGAGAAAGGAGATAGTCATTTTTAATTGGTTAATTGGTTAATTGGTTAATTGGTTAATTGGTTAATTGGTTAATTGGTTAATTGGTTAATTGGTTAATTGGTTAATTGGTTAATTGGTTAATTGGTTAATTGGTTAATGAAAACCGATTTTGGTTTTGAAAAGATTCATTTCTAGAAAAAATTCAATATACATTTGAGGTCATTTTTGACCTCTTTTTTTATTTACAATTATGGCACTTATTTTACCTGTTCTTGATAAAGTCCCTGTTTATGGAGACAACTGCTGGTTTGCACCAAATGCTACACTTGTGGGTGACATAACTATGGGCAAGGATTGCACAGTTTGGTTTAATGCCGTCGTGAGAGGCGATGTAAACGCCATAGTGATGGGTGATAGAGTAAATATCCAAGACGGAGCAGTGGTACATTGTACCTACCAAAAGACCAAAACTATCATTGGAAATAACGTAAGCATTGCCCACAACGCCATAGTTCATGGTTGCACCATAGAAGACGAAGTATTGATAGGAATGGGAGCTATAGTAATGGACGGAGCCATAATAGGAAAGAATTCAATAATAGGTGCCGGTGCAATAGTAACACAAAACACCAAAGTACCTCCTGGGACTGTTTGGGCTGGAAATCCTGCAAAATATATCAAAGATGTCAGCCCAGAACTGGGAGAGGTTTTTATGAGAACGGCGAATAATTATGTACTTTATTCTGGATGGTTTAAGGAAGAAGAATAGAAAAATTTCTAATTACTCCCTTTAAATATATTATCCCTCGTTCCTTTTTCCGTCGGAATATAGCTGCCTTTTTTCCAAGACTTGTCAGTGAGACTTCCGTTTTTGACTGACTTTATGAAATTGCTCCAGGCAAACACGTTGGTTAGCGGATTCTGAGTTACCTGTTTTTGACCCTGAAGGTGCATCAGTTGCTGATCCATAGCATAACGATAGTTACCCACGGATCCCATGGCTTGGTTGGCGGCCATACGTTTGATGTTTTCGGAACTATAATTTCTCTCTATAATATCACGCTCTTTGGCATTTGGCAGCTCCATTTCTAAGAAGGCCGTTTTGAATTCCTCCTCCGTTCTGAACGGATAAACTTTAACTTCTTTTAACATTTTAGCATCGATACTTAGCTCCACCACAGCCGAATAATCCAAACCAACATTCTTCGGGATAATGTGAAACTGCTTTCTAAAACCGAGATAAGAAAACAAAATAGAATCACCTGGAAAGACATCAATTATAAAATAGCCTTTTGAATTTGTAAAAACACCCCTTCCTGCTCTGTCGTTTATAACGTAGGCACCAGGCAAAGGCTCATCATTGCTGCCATCAATCACAAAACCAGAAAAGGTGACAAACTTCTTTTCACCCTGTGCATTTGCCTGATAACCAATGGATACCGTTACTAAAAAGAACACTGTACTTAATAAATATTTCAATTCAATCGGGCGTAAAATTTTATAAATGTAAGAATAAATGGCATAGAGAGCAACAGCCCGTCGAAACGATCTAGAAAACCTCCATGGCCTGGAATCAGGCTACCGGAATCTTTGATTGCAATGCTTCTTTTAAACAAAGACTCCACCAAATCACCCAATGTACCTGTGGTGGCTATAATAGCTGCAATACACAGCCATTGGGCCATTGAGAGGGTTTCTGTGAACTTCCAATAAAGAAACGAGGCCAGTAAGGCTATTATTGCTCCACCAAAAAAGCCTTCCCAAGTTTTCTTAGGAGAAATTCTCTCAAAAAGTTTACGCTTTCCAAACAACCTACCCGCCAAATAAGCTCCGGAGTCATTGGACCACAATATTACAAATACCCCAATAACCAAAAGAGGTTGAAAGCTACCTTTCCAAAAAGCGAGTTCGTTGAGAAGGGCAAAAGGAAGTGCCACATATATAATTCCTAAAAATGTATATCCGAGGTTTACAAATGGCTTTGGGTCTTTCTTCTTATACAGTTTTATAAAAAAGGTAAACGTAAGCATAGGAACCATGATATAATAATTCTCAAAATCTATGGTATAGGTTTCTATGAAATAGGTGAGCGAGATTATTACTGCACCACAAAAAGTTCCATATATTTTTAATGGAAGACCACCAGACATTCCCAAAAGTTTATAAAACTCGTATTGTGTTAATACAGTAATTGCCAAAATCAATAGCCAAAAGCTAGTTGGGCTATACATAATCCCGAAAATAATAAGCGGAGCACCAATAAGTGCTGCGACTATTCTCTGAGTAAGATTTGATCTATCTCGTAATTTCTTAATCATCAATTCTAAAATCGTTAATTATTATCTCTGCCAGGGCCTTTTGAGACTCTTGCACTTTTATTTCTATAATACCCAAAACAGGATAGTTATGATCGACCTTGTCAAGTATAACTGATTCAATATTATTATTTTCAAGCTCATTTTTTAAAAGTTCTGCTCGCATCCTATCTTTTTCTTTGAAAATCGTCACCCAATTCGCCATTTTACTTATTCCATTTTAAGGTTTCCAAAATCCTTCTACTATCCGCCTTTAGATAGTCTACAACTGGCATGAGCGAGTCGTTCAGCGTGGCGGCATTGAGATAAACCGCCCCACGCAAAAAATGCTTGGACGTATCGGTGGCATAAAACTGAAAATGACTCGGTACTTCTCCTTCTATTTCTATAACTACTGCTTTTTTTCCATTTCTGAGTTGTAGCACTTGCTCTCTTTGGGCTGTAGCTCTTACTTGGTGCTTGGAGGCCAATTTATAAGCATCCGAAACGTGCTTATCTAATTTTGCCAAATCGCCATTTAAAGGTTTGTAAGTAAACTGAATTTTGGCATTTAAAGTCGGATATTCTACCAAGATCCAGTAGGGCTCCGCGTCTTTGGTTTTATCTGGTGTAATGATGGCAGATGTAGAATATTCAAAACTGAATGGATAATTACCTTTTAAGGTTTGATATTCTTGCTTGGGTAGTTCTATTCTCTCAAAACCCTTCGGTTTAGGGTAATAAACCGCCGTTTTATTGCCACAACCTAAAGTAAAGACCAATGAAACTAAAATTAGAAAACTTTTCATTTAAGAAAATAGGGTAAATGACAAAGATAGCTTTTTTTTGGATAAAAAAGGAAACCAATACGTCACACAATCTTGTTTTTAGGAAATTTATCTCTAAAAAATCTCCAAAAACCATAACGAATAAACCTCGACAATATATCGAGGTTTATGATTTTCAATTAAGCATTATACAATTTCATGTAATATTCGTCGGCCATTCGATCAGAATCAAAAAACTCATTTACGTCATTCATGCTTTTAAGCACCATTGCATTCCATTTTTTGGGATGTTCATAATACTTCGGAATAATCTCATTTTCAATTATATCCAGTATATTATTCATGTCTGTTTTGTCTCTCAAATAGCCATCCGAACCATCAGCTACAGGCACAATAAACGAGTTCGTTTCATCAGAAAACTCACAAACCCAACCGTCGTAAGTGGACAAATTGATTGCTCCATTCATTGCTGCAGTCATTCCTGAGGTACCAGAGGCCTCCCTTGTAACTACAGGATTATTTAACCAGACATCTGTACCGTCTTTCAACATCTTGGAAAGTTTCAACTCATAACTGGTTAATACGGCCATATTCTTGTACAAATGACTCATATAATACAACTTATTGAAAGTGTCAATTGCACCAAAATCAAAAGGATAAGGTTTCCCTGCCCAAATGATTTGCACTTTTCCGCTTGAAATCAACTTTTCAAATCGCTCCAAATCTTTGGTTATAAGCTCTGGCCTTTTATACCCAGCAAAACGCCTCGCCCAGACAATAGTTAATACATTTGGATCAAAAATCTTACCCACCTGGTCTGCAACTTCATTGAAAAGCACGGACTTCAGTTCTTTTTTTCGCTCATTTATTTGATCAACTTTCCCCTTCAATCTACTGGTTTCCAAAACACTATCAACCCAGTAAGTACGGTTTTGTGCGTTTGTTATGTGGTCTATCTTACAAATGCCATCCTCATGACCCCACATATCACGCGATACTTCCCCATGAAGTTTAGAAACTGCGTTGGCTTTTTTTACAACCCTTAATGCAGCCAAAGAATGGTTAAAGATGTCATTTTTTACTCCCGAAATCTGAGCCACCTCAACGGAATTTAAGCCACAGAAAAAGCCAAGATTCTGAAGAAACGAAAAACTATGTTTCTCATTTCCAGCTTCTTCTGGCGTATGTGTAGTAAATCTTAACTTCTCCTTAAGTTTATTTAAGTCACTGTGCTGGCTAAGCAAATAATACACTGATGATATGGCATGGGCTTCGTTAAAATGATAAATTTCAGGCACTAAATTAGCTTTATCTAAAAATTTGGCTCCTCCGATACCCAGAAGCATACATTGAGCTACTTTTATTTCAGCGTCTTTGTCGTACAAATGATACGAAATTGACCTCGCCCACTCATCATTACCGTCGGTATCGGTAGTCAAGAAAAACATCGGGGCACAATTGAAAACATTGGAAGGGAGATAATAAGTAGCCACCCAAACGTCTCTGCCTTTGATGCTTATCTGAAACCGCACACCAGTGTCTTCCAGAAAACTGTACATCTGCTCCCTAAAAAAAACACGAAGGCTGTTGTCTGTATTTCGTTGTTGCTCATAGTAGCCATATTTCCACAAAATGCCAACACCCATCAGGTTTTGATTGAGTGCGAATGCACTTCTCATGTGCGACCCTGCCAAATACCCCAAACCTCCAGAATAGGTTTTCAAAGCCTGGTCGATGCCAAATTCCATAGAAAAATAAGCAACCGATTTACTGTACTTTTTGTCAAATTTTAAGGGAAAAATTTCTTTTTTATTTATCATATTTTTTATAAAGTATTTACTCGCAAATTAATCAAAAATGGCCAAAAGAGTAGTTTATGACTAAAAATTAGAATAAAAATGCTATCCATTTAGTAATTCTCTCAGTTTCGGCAGTTATTCGCTAACTTGCAGCATGAATTATTTATCAGCAGAAAACTTAGGCCGAAATCTCGGCGAAAGATGGTTATTTAAGAGTCTATCATTTGGAGTGCTTCAGGGAGAAAAGGTGGCATTGATTGGTACAAACGGTTGTGGGAAGTCTTCACTAATGGATGTAATAGCGGGCTTAATTCCAGCTGACGAAGGCGTGATGAGCATCAGGAAAGAAATCAAAGTTGGGTACTTAAACCAAAACCCAAATTTCTCCAAAACCAGTACAGTTTTAGAAACTATTTTTGCTTCGAAAAACCCAATTGCCGAAGCCATAAAAAACTACGAACACGCCATTGAACACAATGATTACGACGGCATTTCAAAATACACAGAACTCATAACCGAGCTAGACGGCTGGGACTATGAATCAAAAGTCAAGCAGATTTTGGGCAAGCTGGATGTACATGACCTCGACAAACTGATGGGTGAGTTATCTGGTGGACAACAAAAACGTGTAACTCTGGCCAAAGTACTGATAGAAGAACCTGATTTTTTGATACTTGATGAGCCTACCAACCATTTGGACTTGGATACTATAGAGTGGCTAGAAAATCATTTGTCTTCAAGCAATACTACTTTGTTTTTAGTTACGCATGATAGATATTTTCTGGATAAAGTGTGCAACAGAATCATGGAATTGGTGGATTCAAAAATGCATAGGTATGTAGGCAACTACGCTTATTTTTTGGAGAAAAAAGCTGAACGAGCTGAAATAGAGGCCGTAACACTCGAAAAAGACAAAAGCTTATTAAAGAAGGAACTCGAATGGATGCGTCGACAACCAAAGGCTCGTACACACAAAGCAACTTACAGAGAAAATGCTTTTTATGAATTAAAAGAAAAAACCTCCGGTAAACGCAATGAAGACAAACTTGAACTCAGTGTAAAATCGGAGCGAATAGGCAATAAAATAATTGAAATTCAGCACGTTAGCAAGTCTTTCAAAGACAAGGTAATTGTAAAAGAGTTTAACTATACCTTCAAAAAAGGTGATAGAATAGGCATTGTCGGCAAAAACGGAATGGGGAAATCTACCCTACTAGGAATGATAAATGGGGAAATAAAACCTGACATAGGCAAAGTAGTAAAAGGCGAAACCATAAGAATAGGATACTACAAGCAAGACGGTTTGGTGTTTGACCCAGAACAAAAAGTCATAGAAAACGTAAGAGAAGTGGCCGAGTTTATAAAAATGGGTGATGGTAGAGAAATCAGTGCATCTGCATTTTTGACGCTATTCTTGTTTCCACCAGCTACCCAGTACGCTCAAATTTCGAAACTTTCGGGAGGTGAAAAGCGAAGATTGCAACTTTTGAAAGTATTGATAGAAAATCCTAACTTCTTGATACTAGATGAGCCGACCAACGATCTCGACATAGCAACTTTGAATGTTCTTGAGGAATTTCTAATGGGTTATGGAGGTTGCCTTTTGGTGGTTTCGCATGATAGATATTTCTTAGATAGAATCGTTGACCATACCTTTGCTTTCGAAGGCGACGGTGTTATAAAAGACTTCCCGGGCAACTATACTGACTACAGAATCTGGCAAGAAGAAAACGCCAAGCAGCAGAAAAAAGATAGAGACAATAAACCAGCGGTGGTTGAAGTTGCAGAAGTAAAAGAGACTGCACCTAAACGCAAACTGAGTTTCAAAGAAAAAACAGAATTTGATACGCTTGAGAAAGAAATCAGTGTTTTGGAAAATCTAAAAATTGAGCTGACAGAAAAGCTCTCATTGGGTAGTTTACCTTTTGACGAAATAGCCGATATTTCTAAAAAATTGGAAGATACAGTGAATGATTTAGAAGAAAAAGAACTGAGGTGGTTGGAGTTGAGCGAGATGGGGTGAGGTTTTGTTGCTAGAGTGAATTACTGTTTATTCGATTGTCCAATAAAAATAGTGGTGCGTTTTTTGTAATATCTATTAATAGAAATACAAATTAAACTATACCATGCAAAAATTCAGATTCCTCTGCTCGGCTATACCCTTTGCAATTATTTTTCTAGGTTGTGTAAATGAAAAGTACATTTCCTCAGACTTCAGAAAGTCCAATAACAATTTAAATATTGGAATAATAAGACCTGCATCGAAAGTAGACTTCATTGAAGAAAAGAACGAATTTCAAGTTGATGACAATTTATCAGAAAAAGCGGCTGAAATAGTGTTCCATTCTATCACAGAAATGGCTGGGTATCAAAAAAGCAAAGAGGAGATTTTAGTAGATTTCACAACTTTAGATGCTATATATAAAGAATTATTCAACCTTGAAAATTTATTAGTCCAGGCTCCATCACGTAAGGATCGGAATAGACTAATTAAGTCCTACAATTTATCTGAAACCATACTTAATGTAATTGAAGAAAACAAAGTAGATCAGTTGATTATTGCATACCAATTAGGATTTACTAGAACCAAACCTAATTATAGAACTCAAATAGCTAAAGGTTTTGGAGTCGGTATATTAACCCTTGGTGTGTATACCCCGCTGCCTATAAAGTCTAGTTCAAAAATATTTGCTTGGACCATAGATACCAAAACAAAAAAAATCATATTTCACAACAAGAATCTGTTGTATATAGAACCTTTGAATTCTAAAGAAATTTCAAATCAAATATGCGATGTATTTGAAGGATTTTATACTTATAAGTCACAAAATGGTAGTTGTTTCCATTACTGAAAGGTTCTTATTGATTCAGACCCAAACCTATTATTTTTATTGATTTTAAAACAATGAAGTTTAATGCTAACCCTTACAACCGATTCACCCTAGCTCTCAACATAGCATCAACCAAAACCAAAGCAGACATAGCGTCTACAATAGGCACTGCTCTTGGCAGTACGCAAGGATCGTGGCGGCCTTTCCCAGAAACCGTAACTGCCTCACCAGCAGCATTCACGCTATCTTGGTCAATCATAATAGTGGCAACTGGCTTAAAAGCTACACGAAAATAAATGTCTTCTCCGTTTGAAATTCCTCCTTGAATACCTCCTGAGTGATTGGTTTTGGTTTTTACTTTTCCGTTATCATCTGTGTAGAAAGCATCATTGTGCTGCGAGCCCAACAATTCTACCCCATCAAAACCACTTCCATATTCAAAGCCTTTCACGGCATTGATGCTTAACATGGCTTTGCCTAATTCAGCGTGCAATTTATCAAAAACTGGCTCTCCCCAGCCCGCAGGAACGTTTTTTATAACTCCAGTAATAACTCCACCTATAGAGTCTCCGTCTTTACGAACTTGATCGATATAATTAAACATCTTCTCGGCCATTTCGGCATCAGGACATCTTACAGCGTTGTCATCTATTTTACTCAAATCCAGTTCTTGGTAAGATTTATTGAGTTTCATGGCTCCGACCTGCGATACGTACGAATAAATCTCGATTCCATGGTAGTTAAGCACCATTTTGGCCAACGCACCAGCCGCTACTCTTGCAGCGGTTTCACGAGCTGAACTACGTCCTCCGCCACGGTAATCCCTTACGCCGTATTTGGTAGAATAAGTAAAATCGGCATGCGACGGACGGAATTTGTCTGCAATGTGAGCGTAGTCTTTGCTTTTTTGATCTTCATTGAAAATAACCAACGCTATCGGCGTGCCTGTAGTTTTACCTTCAAAAACTCCCGAGAGAACCTCAAAACTGTCGGCCTCTTTTCTTTGTGTCGTAATTCTAGACTGACCTGGTTTTCTTCTGTCTAATTCATTCTGAATCGATAATTCGTCAAAATCCACTCCAGCCGGGCAACCATCTACCACTACGCCAATAGCTCTTCCATGTGACTCTCCGAAAGTCGAAATCTTAAATATTTTTCCGTAAGTACTGCTCATCAACCTTTGTTTTTGCTTTTCAAAATATAGAGATACACCAATATCATCAAACCAACCACAAAATTGGCGAAAACTTTGGCTATTTCTCTGAAATTATACGATTTTTCGTCCGTTTTTAAATTTTCTATATCGCTATAAATATCTTTTTTCACCTCCTTATTATCGAAAAAAGATTTCCCCGACACCACCACTTTCTTGCTCGATTTCAAGGTGTCGTATTGGGCTTTTTGGGTATTAAAATAAATTAAATTGAAATAGTTTGACATCTCAAATTCTCCAGATTCTTTTGGTATAATCTTATAAAACACTGATTTACTGCCAGTAGGACTTCCAAGCGTTTGCCTAGAAACCACATTGCTTTCAAAAAAATCAAATTGTTTATTATTGCTTACCTTAGGAACATTTACTCCGCCAAAATTACCTTCCCCCTCCACAGTTAGCCTATATTCAAAGCTATTTCCTGTAATTTGTTTATTCGGATCTTTGAGTTGTTCTTGAAACCGAAACACTCCCACGGGTACCTTTTCTTTCAATGGGTGATCAGGCAAACTTTCAACCACTATGGTTTGCCCTTTAGACTTAAGCGTCATGTCAACAAACGCTCCACCCTTTTGCTTTTGCATGGTGAGCGTAAGCGACGGAAAAACAACGTCCTTATCATTTAAAGGATAATACACCGCCTCATAGAGATTGTAAACAGTAAATGATTCACCTTTGATTAATATTTTTTTACCTGCCAGGTTAGAAATATCAAATCGACTTTCAAGGCAATCGTTGGGTTTAATTTTCTTTGCAAATTGCTCTACTTGCGTTCCAATATTGTTCGGAAATTGCAACTGAGTAGTGGTTTTGTCTGACAAATAAAAGTTAATATTCAAAACCAAACCCTCTCCTACAAACACCTTCTTTTTGGATATCTCTACCACAAAATCAACCTGTTCTATCTCAAAATCCTTTACAGCTTGAGATTCTTCCTTTTTTAAAACAGTTATTTGTTTGGCTTCTACAGCAATCGGTTTTTGATTGACCAAAACTTCAAATGCTGGAATCGTAACTTTACCAAAAACCTCGGGGGTGTACATTTGAGAAATCTGATGCTGATCCTCTCTCCTTTTATTGATTCTAACCTGACTATGTTTTATGGCTCGATTCTCTTTCTTAAAACCCTTGATATCAGGAAAATCTCCAACCAAATACGTGGAGCCTACTACAAAAACATTTATTTCCAACTTTCCGTCGGGCTGAATTTCATCAGACGTAATTTCTACTCTTGGCGATGGAATTTGGCCAAAAACACCACAGAGAGCAAAAATTAACAGAAAAAAACTGCAAGTAAAGGTTTTCAACATACTGCAAAATTAACAAAAGCTGCCATAATTTTCTTTAATTTGTAAAATAGATACAAACTAAAACTTATGCGATTATTATCTTTTTTACTACTAACGCTTACCTTTTCAGCCCATGCTCAGTGGAAAACACAGACAATCGAAAGCAAGGCTTCATTTAGAGCCATTGATAGATTAAACAAGGACACCGTTTGGCTGTCGGGTAGCAAAGGCAGTATAATGAAAAGCAATGACGGAGGCGAAACCTGGAAAAATGTTTGCCCCGAAGCATACAAAAACTTTGATTTCAGAGGAATAGCTGTGCTTAATAGTAAGGAAGCCATAGCCATGAGTGCCGGAGATGGCTCCGAAGGAAAAGCGTTTTGTATCAAAACCACAGATGGTGGCCAAACATGGAAAGTAATCTTGGAAAAGAAGGAAAAGGGTGTATTTTTTGATACTATAAAATTTCAAAATTCGAAGATAGGATTCATTTTGGGTGATGCGATAGACTCCAAACCCTATCTTTTGCAAACACTAAACGGTGGCCAAACTTGGGAAAGAGTACAAAACCTACCCGATATTTTGGTTGGTGAAGCTTCATTTGCTGCCAGTAATTCGTGTATTTCGATACTTAGAAATGAGGTTTGGTTTAATACACAAAACAGAATTTTTCATTCTAAAAACTCCGGAAAAACTTGGGAGGTATTGGAGACACCATTTGAAACCGCCCAAAGTCGAGGAATTTTTGGCACATTCTTCTTCAATAAAAACTTGGGATTGATAGTTGGCGGAGATTATACAGACGATAAAAATCCTACCTTACAATATGCCTACTCACACGACAAGGGTAAACTCTGGAAAACCAACCAAGAATTCTACAGAAATGGCCTTACAGAGTGTATTTCTACCATTTCGACAAATCGATTTATCAGTGTTGGTACCATAGGAACTGCAATTTCGCTGGACAATGGACAAAATTGGCGAGCTACCGACAAGGACTCGTTTCATGTAGTAAGTTGTAAAGATAAAAAGTGTATTGCGGCAGGAGGAAATGGAAAAATTGGGATTTGGCACTTCGGCTCCTCTCAGTGACCGAATTTCCGCTCCGCTCAGTGACCACAACTCGGCTTCCTTTAAGATTTAAATTTCTTTTCCTAAATTTTTGGCACAAAAAAAGGGAAACCGAAGCTTCCCTTTTCAATATATAAAAAACCTAAAGTCTTAGTCTAAAGCAGCAACTCCTGGCAATACTTTTCCTTCCATGTACTCTAGCAATGCACCGCCGCCAGTTGAAACATAAGAAACTCTATCGCCCATGCCCGCGTTGTTTATAGCCGAAGCAGAATCTCCGCCGCCTATCAATGAGAAAGCATTGTTTTGTTCTGTGGCAGCAACAACAGCCTCTGCAATGGCGTTGGTACCTGTTGCAAAATTCGGAAATTCAAAAACACCCATCGGGCCATTCCATAAGATTGTTTTAGAGTTTTTGATGGTCTCAATAAACAATTCTATACTCTTCGGTCCGATATCCAAACCTTCCCATCCGTCAGGAATAAGGCCAGTGTCAACTGTTTGCCTGTTGGCATCGTTGCTAAAATCATCTGCACAAACATTGTCCAGCGGCATAATGATATTTACACCCTTTTCTTTGGCTTTTTTCAATATTTCCAGAGCCAATTCTTGCTTATCAGCTTCCAAAAGCGACTTCCCGATTTTTCCACCTAAGGCTTTTGTAAAAGTGTAAGTCATCCCACCGCCAATAATGAGATTATCAACAGTATCTAAAAGTCTCTCTATGATTAATATTTTGTCCGAAATTTTAGCACCTCCCATAATGGCCGTGAAAGGCTTTTCGGCACTTTCAAGTATATGCTGAGCATTGTCAATTTCTGCTTGCATTACTTTCCCACAGATTTTATCTGTAAAAAACTGACCTATAACAGCTGTAGATGCATGTGCACGGTGAGCCGTACCAAAAGCGTCATTTACCCAAACATCGCCTAATTTTGATAATTTCTCCGCAAAAGCTACATCTCCTTTTTCTTCTTCTTTGTAGAATCTCAAGTTTTCAAGCAATAAAACTTCGCCTGCTTTGAGCTCTGCTGCTAAATCTGTGGCTTGTTGACCAATGCAATCGTCCGCAAATTTTACAGGTACACCTAAAATTAGGGAAAGTGGGGCAACTAAATGCTTGAGAGAGTATTTCTCAGTTGGGCCATCTTTTGGTCTGCCTAGGTGCGACATTAAGATACATGAGCCTCCGTCATTCAATATTTTTTTTATGGTAGGGATAGTGGCCTTGATACGAGTATCATCGGTAATTTCAAGTCTGTCGTTTAACGGAACGTTGAAATCTACTCTTATCAGAGCTTTTCTGTCTGAAAAATCAAAAGAATCTACAGTTTTCATTGATTTATTTTAAATTAATAATCAGTATAAATACAATTACAAAGTTAAAATTTCTGTGTATCTCAAAAATTTTAATCACTCATAAAATGTCAATTAGGGAAAATAAAATAAATAAAATCCAAAAAAATAGGGAATAATTTATAGAATAAAAATAATTTGGGCTTCCATCCTTACCAAAAAATAAGAAACTTTAAATATTACGAGTCAATAATTTGACTTTCAATAATAAAGCTGTAATTTTGCAGTCCGATTTTCGGAAATAAAAATTTTTTATTAATTATTTTTTTAAGTAAAATGTTTCAAAACCAGTACGAAACAGTGTTCATTTTAACTCCCGTTTTATCTGAAGCCCAGATAAAGGACGCTGTAGACAAATTCAAGTCAGTATTAACTGATAATGGTGCTGAGATCCTCAACGATGAAGTATGGGGTCTAAAAAAATTGGCTTATCCAATTCAGCATAAAACCACGGGCTACTATCAGTTGTTTGAATTTAAAGCGGCACCTACATTGGTTGCCACGCTAGAAACCGAGTACAAACGTGACGAACGTATAATGCGTTTTTTTACTACTAAACTCGACAAACATGCTGCTGCTTATTCAGCACGTCGTAAAAGTGGTGCTTCAAAAACCAAAGCTCCAGTAACAGAGTAAGAAATTTAAAAACATTAACATTATGTCATTAGTTAACGAAAAAGTCGAAAGAAAAGAGCTTAATCGCAAAAAGTATTGTAGATTCAAAAAAATGGGGATCAAGTATGTTGATTACAAAGACCCTAACTTCCTTTTGAAGTTTTTGAACGAGCAAGGTAAGATTCTTCCAAGAAGATTGACTGGTAACAGCCTAAAATTCCAGAGAAGAGTATCAACAGCTATCAAACGTGCTCGTCACTTGGCGTTGTTGCCTTACGTAGCTGACGGTCTTAAATAGGACTCAAAACAACAAAGTAAGATTGTAATCATCTTAATGAATTAATTTAATTTAAAATGGAAATAATATTAAAAACAGATATTGCTGGTTTAGGTTACAAAAATGATACCCTAGACGTAAAACCAGGTTATGGTCGCAATTATTTGATCCCTCAAGGATACGCTCTTTTGGCAACCCCGTCAAACAAAAAAATATTGGCTGAAAACCTTAAGCAAGCAGCTCACAAAGCTGAAAAACTTAAGTCTGACGCTGAAGCAATTGCTGAACAAATCGGTGATTCAGTATTTATAATTACCATGAAAACTGGCGAAAGTGGCAGAATTTTCGGTAGAGTTACAAGTATTCAAATATCTGACGCATTGGCTCTTAAAGGAATCAATATCGACAGAAAAAAGATAACAATAGAAGACATCAAATTTGTAGGAACCTACAAAGCGATTGTGGACTTGCACAAAGAAGTTAAGAAAGAAGTTTCTGTAAGCGTTGTAGCTGAAGAAGTTGAGGCTTAATTGATTTAGAATATCTCATAAGAACGAAAAAAGGATTGCCTCGGCAATCCTTTTTTTATGTCCTTAAACTTACTAAAATTACTTTAAACCAGCAATCCAAGTAGCCATTTTCAATGCCTCGTCTTTAGGCACTTGAGACATGGCAGCCATCGGTGGGTAACCAGGCCAGTTGCCCGGCTTCGGCTTGTAAATCAAGTCCACGATTTGCTTGGCAGTATATTTCTTCTGCTTCATAACTTCTTTATATGCAGGACCTACCAGTTTATTGTCAGGATTATGACAAGCCAAACACGTATTTTTGGTCAACAATTTCTGAATATCTGGTGGAATTTTGGTTTGGGCTTTGGCCGCTGTCATCAAACCCAATACTAAGGCCATAGACAAAAGTGATTTTTTCATTTTCTATTTTGAAATTCAAGAATTAAACATATCAAAAACTGTTGTAAAGGTAAACTTTTTTTAATTTCATTTGCAAAAAATCTACTGTTAATGTCGTGTTAAATGGTTTTTGGTCGAAAATTTAGAATTAATCAAATTTAACTCTAAGCACTTTGGCATTTACGCCCAGTTCTTTAAAATACCTCAACCAAAACAATTGTTGGTTGCTAAGTGTATCGTTTGGTGACTTTATCTCCACAAACTCATAATGATTTTCAGACCAAACCAGCAAGTCGGGTAATCCTCGGGAGTTTTCTACAAGATTTTCGGCAATTTTTACCATTATTTTTTTCAATTGCCCTAACTCTATATGCAAAACCATCACTCGCACCATTTCCCAAATTTCTTCCAGCCAAACCACAAATGGATTGGCTAGCCCTTCATTTTTTTGAAAATTGTCCCAGAGATGCACCAAGAAATCGTCTTTGTCGTCAAAAGAATCTAACAAATTATGAATCTGCTCTTTACGTTTTTCATAAAACTCAGGCAAGTGTAAATCGGACGGCCGCCTTTGAAAAGGATGATGAAACGAAACCAAGCTCGGGTCAAAGATTATTTCCCAAAAAAGTAAACCAAAAAGTGTCCGCCAGGTGTGATTTTCTGAAAAACCAGCTGAAAAACCTAACTCCAAGTAATACTCAATACTTCCAAACTCCACTTGGTTGCGGTACATTCTGTCTATGGTTATTTCGTCAGCTGTTTTTAACCAATCCGTGGTCTGTTTTTTGTTTTTCTTTCCTTCTAAAATCTTCAAAAAATACTCCGCAAAATACTCTTCATCCACATTTTGTGGGAATTCTAGCATCTCACTACAAGTAACTTTCGCTTCTTCTATGTAACCCAACTTCGCCAAACAACGTGCCTTACGTTCACGAGAAGGCACAATTTGAGTTTCATTAAAGACCTCAATGGCTGCTTGATAATTTTTTCTTTGTTCAAAATACTTACCAATCCGGAGTTGTAGTTTTTGAAAAGAAGGCAAAGCAATAGGACTCAGATCTTGGCAAGTTTGATAGAGATTACTGTACCAATCCAATATCTCTGAGTCCGAAGATTCGTTTTTGAGACTATCAAAAACCACAAATTGCTCCGAAACCATCCATTTATCCTCAGCATCTTTACGGGTTTCAAACCGGGCAACGAGGTCATCGTCAGAATGTTGATAATATTGTACCAAGCCCATATCTCTAAGCACAAACTCCGTCATGTCCATAGATTTGTTGCCAAAGAACAAAAACCTTAAAAACGAAACTTCTTGCTCGAAGTTCATTTTCACGATTGATTGATGAGCATTTATTTCCTGAAAAATCTCGGCAACCTCAAATTCACTTTTAACAAAGTCAACGAGCACTTCCCGTTTTTCGTTTTTCAAGTTTTTTAGTTCAAAAATTGATACCAAATCGGCCTTGGTTAGTACAGAGAGAATCTCCCCAAGCCAAAGCTTATGCTCTTCAAAATCTAATGAAGTAATAAAACCTTGTTTTTTTAATAAATCTACCTGATCCGGAATTTCTCCCAACTCGTCATATTTCAGGCCCTCGGTTTTAAAAAACAAACCTTTGCGATTGGTAAACCGAATAAAAAGGCATTGGGCATCTTCAGGCAGAGAATAATATTTTCGAAGAAACCTCCACTCCTGCTCTATCAGCAAGGTTTTGTACTTGTCTTTTACAAAACTGAGTAAATATTCAAAATTGGTATGATAATATTTGGGAGGAAGTTCTACCATTTCAAAGCGAAAATGATAGGCCGTCGTAAGCCAATGAAATATTGATTGGCAGGTCTTTCTCTACTTCTCTGTGCAGACCTAACTTGTGGCTGATATGCGTAAAATATGTTTTCTCGGCACCTATTTTCTCCGACAATTCGATGGCTTCCTTTAGATTAAAATGCGAAATGTGCGGTTCTCGCTGAAGGGCATTTAAAACCAACACTTTGCTGCCGTAAACCTTGGAAAGCTCTTCTTCAGAAATATAATTGGCGTCGGTGATATACGTAAAATCACCAATCCTGAAACCCAAAACGGTTAACTTGTGGTGTAAAACTTGTATAGGTGTAAAAGTCAAACCTGCGATGTCAAAAGGTTCGGTGTCTATTTCGTTGCAAGTAATTATCGGAACTCCGGGATAGGGCTTTTCGGAAAAGGCATAGAAATACTCCATTTTGAGTTGCTCCAAAACTCTTGCATGGGCATAAATGGGGCAATTTTTAATTCCTGAAAGATAATTGAAAGGCCTCACGTCATCTAGACCTCCAGTGTGGTCTTTGTGTTCGTGTGTAAAAACCAATGCCTCAAGACTTTGCAAGTTTTCACGGAGAGCCTGCTGTCTAAAATCTGGCCCGGAGTCTATGATGATATTTTTGTCGTTGTGTTGGATGAGGACAGAGACTCTGAGTCTTTTGTCTCTAAAATCAAGGGATCTGCAAACTTCGCACTTACATGTAAGCACAGGCACGCCAGTAGATGTGCCTGTACCTAGGAATGTAATTTTCATTGCGATTGGTTTTACTTCTCCGTTAAACCCTTCACAACCAATACCAATTTATCAAAATTCAGAGGTTTCATCAAAACGTCGTTGAAGCCAGCTTCTTTGAACTCTTCTTCTGTGTAATTCCTCGCATTGCCAGTTATTGCCACTACCGGCACGCCAGACTTAGCGGCATCGCTCATGCCACGAATGGCCTTTACGCACTCCATACCGTCCATTACGGGCATGTTTATATCTAGCAACACAATGTCGAAGTTTTCTTTATCCAACAACTGCACCACCTGCTCACCATTTTTAACAGCTGTAATTTCAAAATTCTGAAATTCAAGAATTTTTTTTACTAGGTTTTGGATAACTGAGCTATCCTCTGCTATGAGAACTCTATTTGGAGTAGACATAATTTGAAAACGTTTTTTTGTTAAGCCGTAAATATAATTTAAAACAACAATGATTGAAAATAAACCTTGTGCATTTCACATTAAAAAGCAAAAAAATAGCATTTTAATATTTTTGAATATTATTTTTGAAGAAAAATACCGTTTTTGAAAGAAATAAATCTCCTGCCAAACAAGAAAATATACTTCGCCTCAGACTTCCATTTGGGAGCTCCCAATCATGAGAAAAGTTTGGTAAGAGAAAAAAAAATTTGTCAGTGGCTAGATGAAATCAAACACGACGCTCAGGTTATTTTTTTGGTAGGTGACTTGTTCGATTTTTGGTTTGAACACCGCCAAACCGTTCCAAAAGGTTATGTTCGTTTTTTTGGAAAACTGGCCGAATTGGTAGATTCTGGCATAGAACTGGTGGTTTTTACGGGCAACCATGACATGTGGATGAGGGATTATTTCATGCAAAGCTTTGGTGCTCCTACTTACAGAGAATCTCAAGAATACTTAATAAATGGCAAGCGTTTTCTGATAGGACACGGCGACGGACTTGGGCCTGGTGACTATGCTTATAAAGTTCTGAAGAAAGTCTTTGAAAACAAGATTTGTCGCTGGCTGTTTGGCAATATTTTGCATCCAGACCTGAGCCTAAAACTGGGCTATGCTTGGGCGAGTCATTCTTGGCAAAAACACGACAAAGAAAAAGACGTGTACGTTTTTGAATCCACAGATAAGGAAATTCTTTTTCAGTATTGTTTAGAAGAAGAAAAAACTATCCATCGCGATTTTTATATTTTTGGACACAGACACTACAAGTTTGACCTGCAGATAAACCAAAACAGTAGATATATCAACTTGGGTGATTGGATTTATTTTTATTCGTACGCATGTTTTGATGGAGAAAAACTGGACTTAATTGACTACAAAACGGCTTAATCTTCGTCGGGCAAATTCATCTCTTTGCGGGCATTGAAATAGCCTTTGATAACCGTAAAAGTGGTGATAGCCAAAAAGAACATGATGATATAATGTACGTAGTCAATCAGCCAAGGATATTTGATACCCAAATAGTAGCCGCTACCCACCAGCGTGATGGCCCATATAAAACCACCTATGATGTTATAGATTGTAAATCTAATAAAATTCATTGAAACTAAACCTGCCAATATAGGAGCAAAAGTCCTTACTATTGGCAAAAAGCGTGCAATTATTAGCGTTCTACTTCCGTATTTTTCGAAATATTTGCGGGTTTTGGTGATATATTTTTGTTTGAAAAATAATGAATCTTTTCTGTTCTGAATTTTATCTCCAAAAAACCTACCGGAAACATACCCTGTAAAAGAACCAGCGATAGCTGCAGCTACTATTCCAAAAAATAGCACGAATACTGAAACTTCGAGAAGACCTGTAGAAACAAATACTCCTGACAAAAAAAGCAGGTAGTCTCCAGGAAGAAAGAAGCCAAAGAAAAGTCCGTTTTCAATGTAGACAATAAGAATAATAGCCAATAAACCACCCGTCTGAATGATTTCTTCGGAGTTCATGATATAAGTAAAAAACGAGACTATCTCATCCACTAGATTTTGGGGATTTTTTGTAAATATAATTAGCCAGAAATTAAAGCAGCAACATTTCTGATAATTTTACTGTAAACTCTTTTAAAAAATATAAAGCCCTAGCTCATCATTGTTACTCAAAACCACCTTAACGTGTTCAGAAAGTGTAGTGGACAAACTATATCCTACGTAATCGGCCGATATTGGATATTTAGGGTAATTTCTATCAACTAAGGCGGCCACTTGCAATTTTTTGAGCGGAATAGACAAAAATGGCCTTAGGCAAAAGGCTAAGGTTTTTCCAGTATTTAATACATCATCAACAATAATTACTACTTTATGCTTGAAAGTATCTACATCACTCTCCAAGATTATATCTGGCTGATATTCAGCGGTTTTATCAAATATTATTTTTGCTATATTTATTTTTATACTGCTTATTTCTTTCAAATTCTGCTGCAATAATTGAGCAAAAAAGTATCCTTCACCGTCAATTCCCGCCAAAATTATTTCTTTCTCGTCAAAATTATTTTCAAAAATCTCATAAGCGATTCTTTTTACTTTCTGCAGTGTCCGGTCTTTGTCGAGTATTTTTGAATATTGTTCTTCTCCCATCTCAAATATAGTTATTCCATTTTGCCCACATTGGCATAATTTCTGTATTTATAATTATTACCAGAAAACAAATATAAAGCAAAACATGCACATTAGGATTATGAAGAATTTAATAGGAATAATTTTTATAGCTTTTTTATCGGGCTTCACATTGAAAAGCTCAGAACCTAAAAAACTAAATCTAAATGAGATTTCGAAAGTCATCAGTCAGTCGTTTAAAATAGGTAACTCAGACTTGCTTACTTCATGCCTCGACAAAGAGATAGAACTAATCATTGATGGCGACAAGATAGAGTTTCAAAACCTCCCATCATCACAAGCTAAACCTATTTTAAATTCTTTCTTTAAGAAAAACCCACCTTTATCTTTCAGTTATGTTTATCAAGGAGCCAGCAATTCTGCATTGAAATATTGCATAGGTAACTATAGAAGTAAAAACAGCGATTACTTGGTGTATATGCTAATAAAGAAAGACAAGAATGATAGATTTTTAGTAAACACATTGCAGTTAAAGAGAGATTAAGACTGTCGAAGAAACAGAAAGCACAAATTATCAAATATATTTAAGAGGTTCGGATGGCATCCGAGCCTTTTTTTTTATTTTTGCACAAAATAAAAAAAGTATTAGATGATTGTAAAAACAAAGAAATTCGCTCTAAATAAAAAGCTATATATAAAGAAAGCGTTTGCAAATCAAATGAAAACTAGTTGGAAATGGTTGCTTATACCTGCAGCTGTAGCTATTTTAGGACTTGGATTACATTTTTCGGGAATTTATAAAAACTGGTGGATATTGATCACCGCTATTGTCGGAGGGGGGCTTTATGTTTTATTTTGGTATGTTCAGTTTTATGCTGCCACCGAAATGGATCAAAACAAACAGATGTTTGAAAAGTTTGCTTATGAAATTGATAGCCGCCAAATAATGGTAAAAATAAATGCTAAGGAAGGCGGTATAGTTAAATGGGAGTCTATTTTATCTGCAGAAAAAGACAAATCTGGGTATTTTCTTCACATTGGTAGAGGGCAATTTTTGCATTTTGGATTTGAGGTCTTTAATGCAGAGCATGATCACAAACTTTTTGAATCAATTCTGAGAAGAAAGAATCTTTTAGAAGCATAGAAGAAGTTCACTTATTTTATAAAAAAAAGCATTATTTCTAATGCTTTTTTTTATAAATCAATTAGATAATCTATCATGGCCATATCTATGGCATGTTCTGCTGAGACACCTTCCATCAAATAATAAAGGCAAGACTTAATAAAGTTGAGTTCTTCATCATTATTAAAAACATCCTTACTCATTTCCAAAATTTTACTTACGTCTTCGGCTGGAATAAATACCTTTGGCTGTTGCATCAAAATAATTAGTTTTTTCCTTTTAAGCCGCAAAACAAATGCCAATCAATTTGCTTATCAGAAAACTTTTTAATTCTTAATTTTTTACTTCTTGAATTCTTCACACTTAGAATACAAATACCTAATTTATAGATAGTTGCACCCCTTCCTTTAAACCTAGTGAAATGGTGGATAGCTTTTTAGCTTGAAAACAATAAATTTGGCATGGAATAATTTTCTCAAAATTGGAAAAAAATGGACAAAAAAAAAACTAAAATCGGATAGTTTTTAAAACAATTCTATGTTTTTTGAGGAATGTCAAGTTTTGAAAACTATTGAAAAAGAAAGAGGGTCATCAATAAATGATGACCCTCAACTCTTAATATGAAATGTTAAACTATCTTGTTTTTCTGATTGTAATCGGTAAACAAATCTCAACAGGACATGGACAGTTCTCTTGAACTACAATTGGACAACAGCTGCCATTAGGGCATAAACTTCCGTTCACAATAACAGTATATGAGCCTCCTTGTCCCGCTATGTATGTAGGTAAAGTAGCTCCTGAAATAGCCGTTCCGTTTCTGTACCATTGATAGCTTGTGTAGCCAAGGGACGTAGTTAGTTCTGCAGTTTCAGCCTTAGATGTACAGATTGATATCGGAACACTTATACAAGCTCTTGCTATATCGTCTTCTGTGGTAATCCTATCACCAGGATTTGAATCTAAATCGGTTCTCGATAATGAATCCACCCAAGATTCCACACAAGTAAGGCCTCCAATATTAGTTAATATTCTCAATTGGAAGGTTAGTGTTGCTGTATCGCCTGCTGCAAGGCTTATGCCAGACCATCTTGATGTACTTATATTAAACGACCCTTCTGTGGCTATTTGTGAAACAAGTTCAAAATTCACTCCCAAACTGTCTTTAACTACAACATCTACAAAGCCAGCATTTGAATCTTCTCTAAATACTTTAACCTGATAAATAACCGTATCTCCCACAACTCTTTCACAGTTACCAATTATTGTACCTGTAAGTTTAACGTCTACGTCTGAAGCAAGTGGCAAAAGTAATCTTGTTGGGTTACTTCCACCTGGCATCCCTGGGTCTCCATTGTCTGAAGTATCAGTAAGGGCTACTGCGTTTGATGAAGTACCACTAACTGTAGCTGAGTTTAAAACTTCTCCCGCAAGTATATCTGAAGCTGTAAGATAGTACATTCTTGATGCAACAGCCGTACCACCCGGGGCTAAAGCTGATGGCGAAACCGGAATAGGAGTTGGAGAAATTTTAGTATCCGTAATAGTAATTCCAGTTACCGGTACATTACCAGTATTTATAACAGTAAAATCATACTGTATAGAATCTCCAGCCACTCCAGAACCCATCAAAGTGTTAGTCTTGATTAATTCTAATGAGGGACTAAATTGATATTGAATAGTTACCAAAGCTGTATCGCTTAAGCCTGTTGATTTCTCTATCAGACTATAAATCAATGGCGTCGGGTTTGCATAGTTACCAACGGCCGGAGTAAAGGTCAAATTACCATTTGATGGATTATATACATAATTACCTTCGCCAGGAACCAAGAGTGAGGTTTGGATTCCCGTTGCTGTTGGCTCTAAATCAACATCAACCATTGGACTTGTGGCGTTGCTCATGTTTGACAGAAAATCATTCAAAAGTAAATTAATAACTGTAGATGTTTGCGGCTGATTAACCAAGTCTGCATCACTATTAGCAATTGGAGGTATTCCGTATTGAACGCTAATTGCGGCAGTGTCTATCAGCCCAGTCATTGCTTCTGTAAGAATGTAACTGATTACTGTAGGGTCATTTACAAAACCTATCTCTGGATCAAATGTTATTTCTCCAGTGGTGGAGTTATAAGACCAAATACCTTCTCCTGAAACTACAAGTGAATCTTGATCGCCTGCAGTTGTTAAATCAATGTCAACAAAAACTTCAGCAGCTGTCGCTAAAGCCCCGTTAGATAAACTATCATTTGAAACTATATCAAAAGTTGCATTAACACCAGGTTGATTCAGAATGCTAGTGTCATTCATTGCAACAATTGGTAAAAGATAAGTCATCGTTATAGTGGCCTGATCAGTAAAGCCAGTTGTCAACTCAATTAAGTTATAATTAACAGGAGTTGGATTACCTACGAAACCATTGTCTGGTATAAATGTAACAATACCTGTGCTAAGATTATACTGATAAGTTCCTTGCCCGTTTATTGTCAAAATATGCTCTACAGAAGGTGTAAGCGGATTCAAGTCAATACTTGCATTAGTGGTATTGGCTATAAAACCAGTGCTCAAAGTGTCATTTGAAAGAGCATTAACTACAGCAACCACACCAGGAAGGTTATTCAAATCCTCATCATTTATAGCATTAGGAAATCCTGCATATGTTATTGAAATAGAAGCCGTATCTTTTAGTCCTGTATTGTTCTCAATCAATACATAATTAATTGGAGCTGGATTACTACTCATGGCTAATTCAGGAACGAACGTTACTTCCCCGTTTGAGCTGTTATAAGTGTAAGTACCCTCTCCCCCAACTACTAAAGTATTTTCTATTCCGGGCGTAGAAGGATTTAAATCAATTGAAGCATTTAATGTTGTAGCTAAACTACCTGTAGCTAATGTATCATTTGATAAAACATTAACAACACTATTTGTTCCAAAAGCGTTATATAAATCAGCATCATCCAAAGCCACAGGCGGAATTCCTATTATAGGAATACTTATTGTCGCATCCGTTGCATCTTCTGCTCCGTTGTTGTCTATCGCTGTGAACGTAAAGGTATCGGTGCCATTCGCTGTGCCTGTTGGGTCATACGTTAGTGTGGCTACCTGAGCTGGTGTCAATACTTGACCTGCTGTAACAGCTACTCCACCTACATACAAGGTTCCCAATGTTGGTAAGGTCTCTATTCTATAGTTCGCAATCGTTCCATCTGTATCTGTTGCGGTCAAGGCATTGATGGCCGTTTGACCTGCCGTTGATGCTATCGCCGCATTGCTGTCGTTGTTCGCTACTGGAGGATTGTTGCTCACTGGAATACTTATTGTCGCATCCGTTGCATCTTCTGCTCCGTTGTTGTCTATCGCTGTGAACGTAAAGGTATCGGTGCCATTCGCTGTGCCTGTTGGGTCATACGTTAGTGTGGCTACCTGAGCTGGTGTCAATACTTGACCTGCTGTAACAGCTACTCCACCTACATACAAGGTTCCCAATGTTGGTAAGGTCTCTATTCTGTAGTTCGCAATCGTTCCATCTGTATCTGTTGCGGTCAAGGCATTGATGGCCGTTTGACCTGCCGTTGATGCTATCGCCGCATTGCT
>NZ_RJUE01000064.1 GCF_024343735.1 Lacihabitans sp. CCS-44 | reverse complement strand
AGCCAGAGCCAAAGAAAATCGCAAATACGAAGAGCTTTCGTCATTAATAAACTCGAATACCGATTGTGACTTAGGGTCATTAACCTTATTAAAAGATAGTAAGGTCTACCTTTATACAGGAAAACCTATACAAAATAAGAAAGGAAATCTTCATTATAGAGAGGAAATTGTACAGACTCCTTTAAGGTTAATTATGACCGAAAGTAAAAACAATCGAGAGTATAAAATGGCATTTATCACCAATAACTTCGACTTGACGGCAAAGGAAATTACCGATATTTATAAAAAACGTTGGGACATAGAAGTGTTTTTTCGTTTTATAAAACAAGAGCTTAATGTAAGTCATCTGGTTTCACTAAATGAAAATGGAATAAAAGTAATGCTTTACATGACTTTAATAGCAGCAATGCTGATACTTGTATATAAGCATGCCAACAACCTTAGTTATAAAACCGCAAAAAGAAGGTTTAAAATGGAGGTCAGAAACTTGCTGATAAGAGAAATCGTAATCTTATCTGGTGGAAATCCTAATATACACTTTAAAACATAAAAATGGCCGGAATTTCTTCCGACCATGACTAAGCGAAAGCTCCCTTTTTTGAATAATTCTTTCAAATTCTCAATCTACCAAAACAGCATCGCCACTCAAGACATCGTTCTCGACGTTCTTGAATTTTACGTCTCTTTTTACTACGCCGTTTCTGTACTGTACATTAACTCTGTCATTTCTATTCGCCACTTTCTGTGATTTCGCTGGAGCAAGCATTTGTGGTTTTGTCCCTTCTTCAGCACCTTCGGCTCTGTTTGTAGAAAGCTTTGGTTTGTTAGCAGATTGTACGGGAGCAGCTTGTTGGAATCTCATTTCTGCCACATTGGCTTTCATCAAGAAACCTACTGTCTCCGTGTTTACTTTCTTCAAGAAGTTTTGGAACAATTCTACCGCCTCAAATTTGTAAATCAAAAGCGGATCCTTTTGTTCATAAGAAGCATTTTGTACCGACTGTTTAAGGTCGTCCATATCTCTTAGGTGTTCTTTCCATTCAGAGTCAATCACGTTAAGAGAGATATTTTTTTCCATTTCCAATATCAACTCTCTTCCGTCGGTCTCCACCGTTTTTCTCAAATCTACATAGATGGCAATGTGGTGGTTTCCATCCCCCACGATGGCCATAAATGGCTCACCTTCCATGGCTTGTCTGTCATTCAAAACATTTTTTAATGCAGGAGTGATATTCTTTCTAATAGCTTCATTTTTATGTTTGTAATGGGCTTCGGCTTGGTCATACAATTTATGAATCAATGCTGAACCTCCTTTTGCAAACTCGGTCTCAGAAATTTCAGGTTTCATGCCTAACCGTTGCATAGCTCTCACCTCAAACTCGTCGTAATTTCCTTGTGTGCTTTTTACCAAATCGGCACAAGTATCATAAATAATATTGGCAATATCCAGGGCTAATCTATCACCAAACAAGGCATTTTTTCTTCTTTTGTAAATTGTATCTCTCTGGATATTCATCACGTCATCATATTCAATCAGACGCTTACGCATGCCAAAGTTGTTTTCCTCTACTTTGGTTTGTGCTCTTTCTATGGAGCTGGTAATCATAGAATGCTGAATAACCTCGCCTTCTTCCATACCCATTCTGTCCATCACTTTGGCTATTCTGTCCGAGCCAAACATACGCATCAGGTTATCTTCCAAACTCACAAAAAACTGGGAAGAACCTGGGTCACCCTGACGGCCAGCTCTACCTCTTAACTGACGGTCAACACGTCGAGATTCGTGACGCTCTGTGCCAATAATCGCCAATCCACCTGCCGCTTTACTGTCTGGAGTAAGCTTAATGTCGGTACCTCTACCTGCCATGTTGGTGGCTATGGTTACCGTTCCTGGCTTACCAGCTTCAGCTACTACATCTGCCTCACGGGCATGTTGTTTAGCATTAAGTACTTGATGCTGAATCTTTTTGATAGTCAACATTCTACTCAAAAGCTCCGAGTTTTCTACCGAAGTAGTACCCACCAATACTGGACGACCAATGTTCACCATTTCAAGGATTTCATCCCCAACGGCGTTATATTTTTCTCTTACTGTTTTGTAAACTTTGTCTTGTCTGTCGTCTCTGATAATGTCTCTGTGTGTCGGTATCGAGATTACATCCAGTTTATATATTTTCCAGAATTCGCCTGCTTCGGTTTCGGCTGTACCCGTCATACCACAAAGTTTGTGGTACATTCTGAAATAGTTCTGAAGCGTAATGGTGGCATAAGTTTGGGTAGAGTCTTCTACTTTTACATTTTCCTTTGCTTCTACGGCTTGATGCAAGCCATCGGACCATCTACGGCCATCCATTATACGACCAGTCTGCTCGTCAACGATTTTTACTTTGCCATCCATCAAAACGTAATCTACATCGATTTCGAATAAGGTATAGGCTTTCAACAACTGGTTAACGGCATGAATACGCTCGGCTTTTGTCGAATAATCCCTGATTAATTCATCATTTTTCAGGATTTTGTCTTCCTTGCTGATGTCCATTTTCTCAATGGCCGCCATCTCGATGCCTAAGTCAGGCATTGTAAAGAAATTCGCGTCAGAATCATGTGACGAAAGGAAATCTAAGCCTTTGTCTGTCAATTCGATAGAGTTGTTTTTTTCCTCAATGGTGAAATATAACGGAGCGTCAGCTTCTGGCATCAGTTTTTGATTTTCTGCCAAATAGATTGCCTCAGTTTCAAGCAAAAGTTTTTTGTTACCTGTTTCTGACAAATATTTAATCAATGGCTTATTTTTAGGCAAACCTCTGTGAGCTCTAAATAAAGATAAACCTCCTTCTTTTTTCTTGCCATCTGCTATCAATTTCTTGGCTTCTACTAAAAATCCTCCAACCAATTGTTTTTGTGCTTCCACAATTTGGCCAACTCTCGGTTTTAGTGTATTGAAAAGCTCATCATCATTTTTCTTGGTCATAGGGCCACTGATAATCAATGGCGTACGAGCATCATCAATTAAAACGGAGTCAACCTCATCGACCATAGCATAATGATGTGGTCTCTGAACCAACTCTGTTGGGTCGTTGACCATATTGTCTCTCAAATAGTCAAAACCAAACTCGTTGTTTGTACCGTAAGTAATGCCTGCGTTGTAGGCTCTTTTTCTTGCAAAAGAATTGGCTGGATGAATGTCGATACAATCACATGTAATTCCGTTGAATTCAAATATTGGCCCCATCCACTCAGAGTCACGTCGAGCAAGGTAGTCGTTTACTGTTACAATATGTACTCCTCTTCCAGCCAAAGCATTTAAGAAAGCCGGAAATGTTGCCACCAAAGTTTTACCTTCACCCGTTGCCATTTCTGAGATATTTCCTTTGTGAAGAGACGCACCACCTATGATTTGCACATCATAATGCTCCATGTCCCATTTAATCAGATTACCAGCTGCCAACCATTCGTTTTTCCAAATGGCTTTGTCGCCTTCTATCTGGATATGCTGTTTGGTCATGGCCAATTCTCTATCCAAATGACTTGCTGTAACCTCAAGTGAGCTATTCTCTTTAAATCTACGTGCTGTTTCTTTTACGATTGCGAATGCTTTTGGAAGAATTTCAAGTAAAACCTCTTCCAATTCTACATTTCGTTTAAGTTCTAATTCGTCAATTTTCTTGAATATCAATTCACGTTCGTCTATCAACATGTCAGGATTTTCATCCGAACTTGCTCTTAGAGCAATCACCTCGTTATCTATATGAGCAAGTTTATCTTTGATGTATTGCTGCAAATCGACAGTTTTTTGTCTAAACTGGTCGTTGGTGAGTCCCGCAAGTTTTCTGAATTCTTCGTTAGTAGTTCCGACATAAGGGCTAAGTACTTTTATGTCTTTGTCTGATTTTGTGCCAAAAACCTTGGCAATACTCTTTGTTAAAAAATTGAACATGTTTATATCTTAAGTTCTGAAATGTCTATTTTAATGAAATGCAAATTTACTGAATTCCAACGTTTTGTTTACAAGAATAGTGCAGCAATTACAAATTTAAGGATTTACGGTCAAATTGACAGATGAAATAGAATTTGTTTAAATCTATAAAAAACTGAATAATAGGTATTTGAGGTAGTTTGAGATGGAATTTATTCCAAAAGTAAACTATGACAAACCGTCAGACAATTCATTTTAGTCTTTTCAAATCCCCCGAAAGCGGGTATTTTATCACTACTTTTTTGGAAGAAATATTCTCGATGAGAGGTTTGAGTATCAAATCAGCATTCTTTTTGGTTTGTTCTAAAATGTCTGAATCCAAAGCCGATTTGAGAATTTGCTCTTCCGCTTTTCGGTACGCTTCGTCTAACAAAACGGCCTCATTCATAAAAGCGTAGTCTGTCTTATAGATTTTCGATTTCGAATGGTCAATTTTATGATAGCAAACTTCAGGATTTGGAAGATTTAAAATCAGGGTATCTCCTGTGGTTACTAAGTCTTTTTCAGTTATTTTACTCAAATCTATACAGCCCACTGCCTCGCCCTGTACTATAAGAATCGCTTTTGGATCTGGTAGAAAATCTCGAATGATTTCTTGCTCGACGACATCTCTGAACGAATATTTAACCAATTCCATTTTGCCAAGACTTACTATTTCCTTTATGACAACATTGTGGGTGGTTTTTACCTCATCAGCCTTAAAGAAACTCAAATTTTTAACTTTCTCCCAAACAAAAATGCTTAGGAGAATCAAGGCAACGTAAAATAGTATTTTCACCCAATTTCTTATCATTTCATGGCAATTCTAAATCGTCTTGCTGAGGCTATACTCATTCCAATAACCAGCAAGGCTGTGCCTAACCAAAGTAAATTGATATGTGGTTTTTCTAGGGCTTTTAACACGATATACTCTTTTTCACCTCTACTTATGGCAAAAGTAAACTTGCCAGTTTCGGGATTAATGGCCAAAAGTTGAGCTCTGATTCCCAATTCGCTACTGATTACAGGCTTGCTCCAAACTTCTCTGTTTTTAATGGCAAAAATCGGTTTCATGATTCTCTCTCCATCCCTTTCTAGAATACGCAACGTCGCTTGTGCTGCCACATCACCTTGCTGAAGTGGTAAGCCGTCTAATTCATTCACTGGAGAAACATTGTCCAAAATCGCCACGAAATCATTCAAAAAGAAAGTGTCTTTTATAGCCACAGAATAGTTTTCCGGCACGCTCCATTCTTTGTCCTCGTTGGTGGTTACGTAGTTTACATGAGAGTAAATGTCTTTGTTCCAGTATTTTTTGATATGCGGCGACGCCACATTTCCCATTTTTTGGTTTATCTGGTATCTTGGATAAAAGTTAAAATCTTTTTCACCTTTTTTCTGATAATTTACCTGATAGTAAGTGTTTTCTGCTTCGTATTCCACGGTGTCGCCTCGTTTTACATATAGTTTATCACCGTCCATTATATCAGCCTTGGCAATACCCTGAAAATCACTTGTTGGTATAGGCTGAATAAATTTCTTTTCTATGTATCCAGGCACGTTTCTGACATCTACAAATTCGCCACGAAAATCGAGTGTGAAATCATTTATTTGCGTTGGCCTGTTGTAATAAAGTAAGACGTTCTCTTTGTTGTCTTTCTCGGTTTTGAATATCTTTTCATTGGCCAAATTCACCGAAATGACCTTTTCGTAGGCTGACGAATACATTATGCCGACTAACATCAAAGCCACACCTATGTGCGTTATTGCCCCACCAGCCACTTTAAAATTCCCCTTAATTATATCCAAAAGAATAGTTGCGTTGGCCGTTATTGAGAAAATGCCAGCGGTTAATAATATGATGTATTGCCATTTATTTACACCTGTTACTGTGATAGCAATAGCCGAAAGTAATAGCGTGATAATCAATGGATTCAATAGTTTTTTTATAGACAATTTATCGACTCTTCTCCACCAAAAAAACTGTGCGATACCTGTCAATGTGATTACACCGATAAACAACCACATTTGAAATGTATTATAATGTTTCAATGGGTCAGTTGGCATGGCCATATTCAATTTGTAATTAAACAGTTCGGAAATACTGTTATAAACTGGTATTGAAGTAGTTATGGTGATTTGAAATGCCGCCAAAGTAAGCGTGGTAACTCCTAAGAATATCCAGAATTCGGTTGAGTAGGTCGAGATTTCTTTGTTGTCTTTTGGTAAGTATTTCCACCTAAAGGCCATTAACAAAATTGCACCGATTACAAAAAATAATAAATAAATGAGCAATTGTCCAGAGAGTCCCAAGTCTGTAAAGGAGTGTACAGATGAAGTTCCTAAAATTCCACTTCTTGTCAGGAATGTACTGTAAAGTATCAAAATGAATTGTGTGATACTTAATATGAAAGTGATTTTTAGAGCTGACGAACTTTTACGTGCAATGAGCATAGTATGTATACTGGCCACCAATACCAACCAAGGGACATAAACCGCATTTTCAACTGGATCCCAACTCCAATAACTGCCAAAATTCAAAGTTTCATAAGCCCAAATGGCTCCCATCATTATACCTGTTCCCAAAATAACGCCTGAAACCAGCGACCAAGGCAAGGCTACTTTTGTCCAATCGCTATAGTCTTTTTTCCAAAGAGCAGCTAATGCAAATGCAAAAGGAATCAAAGTAGTTGCAAAACCTAAGAAAAGAGTTGGAGGGTGTATAACCATCCAATAGTTCTGTAAAAGTGGGTTTAGGCCGTTACCGTCTTTGGGTACAAAGTCTGGATTTGTGGCCCAAACTGGTAAATTTGGCATAGATTCTCTCAAAAGCAAAAACGGCGAACTGCCCAATTTGAAATCACCAAAGAGTACCGCACCTACAATCATACTGGTCAAAAATGCTTGAACCGCTGAGAAAATCGCCATCATTGGACTTTCGAAATGCAAAAAGCTTTTCTTTTTGGCTCTAAACCAAAATATCAGAATAACGCCTAAAATTACGTTCCAGAACATCCAAAGTAGAAAACTACCTTCTTGGTCTTGCCAAAAACATGAAATGGCATAGCCCAACGGCAAACTCAATGAAGCGTTGTCCCATGCATAATGGTACTCGAAATATTTGTTGAAAATGATGCTAAAAAGCACCATAACTACTCCAATTACAAAAAAAGTATGTAGAAAGAATGATTTCCGGGCTATTGAACGCCAGAAATCGGAGTCTTTTGAACTATCTTTTGCACTGATATAGTAGGTATAAGTAGCAATGAGTGAAGAAATAAAAGCAAGTATCACCAGTATATGGCCAATTTGACCTAAGTATGCTCTAAGCATTTCCGAAATTTTTGTTTTGTAAAATGATTACAAAATTACCCTAAAAAAGGTTTTAAAAAGAGGTTTTATTAACAATTATTACCAGTTTTGTCAGATTAAATTTCTTGTATGATTTTTCTAAAAAATAAAATTGCTTTTATGTTCGTCTTTATGGCTGGCTTAAGCCAAGTTTACGGACAGCAGATGAATTTCTTGAAAATGCAGGAAATTAGTTTTGAGGATGTTTTGAAAAAAGCAAAGTCTGAAAATAAAATGATTTTTATGGATGTGTATGCGGTTTGGTGCGGACCATGCAAATTGATGGATAAGACGACCTTTTCGGATAGTTTGGTTGCCAAAAAGTTCAACGCCGAGTTCATAGCCTACAAAGTAAATGCTGAAGATGTGCCCGGAAGAGTAATTGTTCAGAAATATATGGTAAATGCTTTTCCAACCTATTTGTTTTTTAGCCCAGATGGCGAGTTGGTAAACCGGCTGGAAGGTGTTTTTCCTCCAAAATTATTGATGGATGAAGCAGATTATACCAAAGGATTACTCAAAAAGTAGTGCGATTTTCCTAAATCGCAAAGATGGCTGCTCACACTAAAATCGATTTTACAAATCGCTGTCAAAAAACACCAATTAGCTATTAAAATTAAAATACTCGATTTGAAAAATCGAGCTATTTAGAACAAATCCTCCGCTCTTTCTAAAAGTAAAATAGAGGCCTGCGGAACAATCACAAATTTTTCGCCTTCATACTGAATTTCAATGGCGTGGCGTTGCAGATAGATCGCCAAGTCGCCTTCCTCGGCTTGCAAGGGCATATATTTCAATTTTTCCTCAGTTGCTTTCCAAGGTTCTTCCTCGGCGGTGTTGGGTAGGGGATAGCCAGGGCCAACTTTTACTACATAACCAGACTGTACATCTTCTTTTTCGGTAACTGTTGGTGGTAAATAAAGTCCAGAGTTGGTCTTATCTTTTGGATTTTTGGGCTTGATCAAAACTTTGTCGCCCACTACCATCAATTTCTTCAATTTGTTGTCTTTTGATACGCCTATCATACGGTTATTTTCCTTTTTCTACCTTCAATTTTCCAAGTGTCTACCCACTTGCTGTTTTCAATAATTTGTGCCTCGTCATAAAGATTAACGGTTGGGCAAACATGATACGGAACACCCAAAATTATGTCTCCAACTTCATAATCATCCCAGTTTGAGGTTTCAATTACGCCATGTTCCTCGCTTTGTGAAACCAATTTTAGGTCGTCATGGTTCAAAAATCTGATGCGTTTGTCAATCGGATTTTCGGAGGAAATGGCTTTGTGGCCCATATCTGTGGTCAAAATTCCTCGTTTGGGTTTTGAAATGATTCTACTCATCACCAATGCTGCAAACTCAAAGTTTTGTTCGGCAAATTTATCACCATAGCCCCAATCCCACAATACACAAGTGCCAGGACTAAGCGTGCGAGAAATTTCAGAAGCATGTGATGTAAACGCTGGAGTTCCACCGGCTATGACTTCTAAATCACCAATTTCGGGTTTTAATTCCGCCAGAATCTCGTAAACATTTTTCATTCCAGATTCTATTTTGGCTTTTCTATCACCGAAGGCATCGTCTCGAATATGGCCATCATAAACATGGAGCCCTGAAAGTTTTGTGTGAGATTTTGACGTTGCGTATTTTAAATCATCTGCAAGTTGGTCGTCAATTTCATGACCAGATCTATCCATGCCGTTATTGATGTCGTAATAAATTTCGGCTGTCGGGTTTTTTGTAGAAAATTTCTCTGATATTTCGTCAACTACGGCATTACAATCCGCTAAAGACGCAAACTTTGTATTTGGATATTTCTCAATTAAGCTTAATAATCTGTCTATTTTTGGGCCCAAAAGTTGGTGCGATATCAGCACTTTTTCTGCTCCTGCCATAGCAGCAAGTTCAGCTTCTGCCACAGTAGCAGCCTTAAATTTTCTGATGCCTTTGCTTATCATCATTCGCACCACATTTTCCATTTTGTTGGTTTTGATATGCGGCATTAATCTGCTGGAATCTCCACCAGCAATGGCTATCATTTTATCAATATTACCCTCAACTTTTTCTTTCAAGATGAGAAGGGATGGGGAGTCGATTTGGGTGAAGTTTGAGATTGTCATTTTAGTTTTTAGACACTTTAGGGATTAAAACTAAATCATTTTTGTTAATTTAGCAGAACAAAAATGCAAATATATGTTTCCAGCACCCATACTAGTAAGATCTTTAGGGAAATACAGAATTTGGTTGAATTATTCAGATCAGATAGAAGGAGAGGTTGATTTGTCTTATTTAGCTGGGAAGGGGGTGTTTAAAATTTGGGAAATTGGAAATACTTTCGACGAAGTTTTTATTGATTCTGTTTCAAAAGCTATAGCTTGGAACGAAGACATTGATTTGTGCCCAGACTCGCTTTATTTGCAATTGAAAGGAATTACTTTTGATGATTGGAAGAAAACTGAAAACGCTTATGCCTCAAATTAGTGCTTTTTTTGGAATATTGATTTACATGTACTACAATGATCATAATCCGGCACATTTTCATGCCAAATATGGGGATTATAATGTCGTAATTAGTATTGAGAACTTCGGAATTTTAGAAGGAAGCCTGCCTCCAAAGTCTTTAGGCATGGTTGTGGAATGGGCTGCTTTACACAAAGTTGAACTTCTCGAAAACTGGGAATTGGCAAAAAAGCATCAATCTTTGATTAAGATTGAACCACTTAATTGAGTTTTCATATAGGGATTTGTTTTCTACCCCCTCACCCCTCATAAATCTCCAAAGGCAAACCATCGGGGTCTTCAAAAAAGGTAAACTTCTTACCTGTAAATTCGTCTATTCTGATGGGTTCGGAGATAATGCCTTTGGCCTCTAGTGCATATTTGGCTTTCTCTACATCATTCACTTCAAAGGCGAGGTGCCTTAGTCCACAAGCTTCTGGTCGGCTAGTTCTAGCTGGAGGATTTGGAAATGAGAATAATTCAATAATATAATCGCCATTAAGAGCCAAGTCTAGTTTGTAAGAGTCTCTTTCTTTTCTGTAAACTTCTGCCAATATTTCTAAGCCCAATTTGTTGACATAAAAATCTTTAGATTTCTGATAATCAGAACAAATAATGGCGATATGGTGTGTTTTTTTTAACATGTTTATCTTAAATTTTCAATTATATCACTCGCAATCATTGAACGCTCAGAACGCATTTTGGCAGCATTGTCACCAGCCAAACCATGTTCATAAACTCCCTGAATAGCCGCTTGTTCTGGAGAATAACCTTGGGCTAAAAAGCCTAAAATAATTCCTGTTAGCACGTCCCCACTGCCAGCTGTTGCCATTCCAGAGTTGCCAGTAGAATTAAAGTGAATTTCTCCATTGGCTAAAGCCACAGCGGTGTTTTTGCCTTTCAGACAAATGATTACTTTGTTTGAAACCGCAAATTCAGAAAGAATTTCTAATTTTTCAAAATCGTTTTTCCAATCTTTGCCAATTAAGGTCTTGAACTCTTTTGGATGCGGTGTCAGGATTGTTTTTTCAGGCAAAAGTGTCAATAACTCTGGCAGTTGACCTAAAATTGTAATTCCATCAGCATCTATTATAAGTTTTTTGTCCTTTGCTTTTTCGAGAAATGACTTAAAACCAGTTGGATTATTAAAACCAATTCCTGGGCCAATGGCTAATGCATCATATTTTTCCAAATCCCAATTTGTTCCAAAACAATCGTTATTTTCACTGACTTCTACAATGGCTTCTGGAACAGAAATTTGTAAAATATCTACACATTTTATTGGAATGTGAGAAGTGATTTTCCCAACACCTGACCTCAAACAAGCTTTGGTTCCGAGAACCGCCGCACCCATTATACCATAGCTTCCCGCCACTAAATAAGCATGCCCAAAAGTGCCTTTGTGCGAAAAACTTGACCTTGGCATTGGTGAAATGTCGTCTGGGCTTGTGTAGAAGTGTTTGGTGACTGCCGAGTCTATAAATTCTTGTGAAAGACCAATATCCACCGCTTCCCATTCTCCAATAAAACTTTCGTTTTCGGGCATAGAAAAGGCCAACTTGGGATATTGAAAAGTAATGGTATAGGCAGGCTTTATGATATTTGTTTTGTCTGAAATCGTATCAGAAAGTAATCCAGAAGCAATGTCAATAGATACAATTGGTAATTCAGAAGTGTTAACTTTTTGGATAATTTCTGCTGCAAAACCCTCAATTTTGCGATTAAGTCCTGAGCCAAATAATGCATCAATAATTATAGTTTTATGATCTGATGGCCATATAATTTGGCTCGAATCCGTTAATATTTTATAAGAATTTTGATTTTTGAGCCTTTCTAAGTTTATTAGAAAATCAGCTGACCCTTTTTCTAAATCTCCTAAAACAAAAATTTCAATATCATAACCCAATTGATGAAGTTTTCTGGCAACCGCCAAGCCGTCGCCTCCATTGTTGCCGATTCCACAGAATATAAATACCTTATTTGTACTGTCAAATTTTGAAACAAACGAATTTACAAATGCCTTCGCGGCTCTTTCCATCAAATCAATAGAAAGAATTGGTTCGTTTTTTATTGTAAATTCATCCAGAGCCTGTGTTTGTTTCGTAGATAGAATTTTCATTGTATCTTTTTTTTCAAAAATAGCAGTATTGTTGCTACATTCAATAAATTTTTCCTGTAAAGATGACCATCAGCATTATCATTCCGACTTATAATGAATCCAAACTTATTCACCACTTGATGTCGTCAATTTTGAATGGTAAAACTGATGATATTGTAGAGGTTTTGGTTATAGATTCTGTAAATTCTTCAGATAATTTAGTTGATGCTTTGCCGGAAAATGATGCTAAATACATCAAATCAAACTTTTGTAGCAGAGCAAGTCAGATGAACTACGGAGCAAATCTTGCAAAAGGCGAGGTGCTTTTTTTTGTCCATGCAGACACTGTGCTTCCTCAGACTTATGTTGCTGATATCCAAAATATGCTTTCAACTTATGATTTAGGTTGTTACAGAGCGACCATTGATTCCTCTAATTTTCTTTTGAAAATCAACAGTTATTTTACTCGTTTTCATTTTCTTTGGTGTAGAGGAGGAGATCAAACCTTATTTGTTAAGAAGTCGGTCTTTCATGAATTGGGTCATTATGACGAAAAATTTGTGATCATGGAAGAATATGATTTCTTGCGGAAAGCGAAAGGAAAGTATAAGTTTGGAATAATAAAGAAATCTGTAATCGTGTCTGCCAGGAAATATGAAAACAATAAATTTTGGAAAATTCAGTGGGCTAATTTTATGGCCATGAGAATGTTTTTCAACGGTGGCTATTCTCCAAATGAAATTAAGGATAAGTATACTCAAATCCTGAATTTAGAGTATTAAACGTTCTAAAAACTCCCAAGCATCTACAAATTCTATTATCTGGTTTCTGAAATACCCAAAACTCAGATTAATCTATTATTTTTAGGCGAAATTATAATCTTCTCGATATGTCTAAAAACGAAAACTTGATTTCTGGTATACAACAAGTAGGTATTGGTGTAGTAGATGCCGGCGAATCATTTAAATGGTACAATAAAAATCTTGGGCTTGATGTGCCAGTTTTTGATGATATAGCTGATGCCAAATTGATGGTCAGATATACAAACGGCAATATCAGAAAGCGTCGGGCTATTCTTGCAGTAAATATGTCAGGCGGTGGCGGAGCCGAAATTTGGGAGTCGAAAAATCCGCTTCCCATTCCTTGTGATTTCGAACCAAAACTGGGCGATTTGGGCATTTTTGCCCTAAAAATCAAAAGCCAAGATTTACTGGCCTTTTCAAAATCAACACCAATTTCTCTTTTCAGAACACCAGAAAGTAAACCAACAGGTTGGTTGAAAGACAATTATGGTAATCAGTTGCAGTTGGTAGAGGACGACTCATGGTTTTTGAATAATCTATCGAACACTGGTGGAGTTTTGGGAGTTATTTTGGGTGTAAGCGACATTGATAAAGCCCTAAAGCTCTACAAAGATATTCTTGGAATTGACAATTTGGTTTATGATAAAACAGGAGTCTTTGAGGATTTTGGTGGATTAGGTGCTGCAGATAAACAGTTTAGAAGGGTTTTGTTGAGAAAAGGTCAATCAGCAGAAGGGGCTTTTTCAAGATTGTTTGGAAATATTGAATTGGAGTTGGTTCAAGCAATTGACACAACTGACAGAAAAACTATCATGGAAGGTCGCAGTTGGGGCGATTTGGGTTTTATACACCTTTGTTTTGATGCCCTTAATATGGATAAGTTGGGTGAAAAACTACTATCAAATGGCTATCCGTTTGTGGTAGACAGTGCCAATTCTTTCGACATGGGCGATGCTGCTGGTAGATTTACTTATATAGAGGATCCTGACGGCACGCTGATAGAATTCGTAGAAACGCACAAAGTGCCAATTCTGAAAAAAATTGGCTGGTATATCAATCTTAAAAAACGTAAAACTCAAAATCCACTCCCTAACTGGATGGTGAAAACCTTGGGTTGGGGTAGAGTGAAAATTTGAAATAAATGTCACAAATCCGTACCGTAAATATCACCAGATACGTAACACCTCTTCGCGAGGGAGGTTCATTGCCTGCCATAGCGGAGGCGGATGACGGATTTCTATATGTGCTAAAATTTAGAGGTGCCGGGCAAGGAACAAAAGCATTGATTGCTGATTTGATTGGGGCAGAAATCGCTAGAAAGCTAGGGCTTTTGGTGCCGGAATTGGTCTTTGCCGAACTCGCTGAAGGCTTTGGACGTACCGAACCTGACGAAGAAATTCAAGATTTGCTAAAGTTCAGCACAGGATTGAATCTTGGACTTCATTATCTTTCTGGTTCTATTACTTTTGATGCCGTTGTGAATACAGTTGATGCCGAAATGGCCTCTAAAATTGTGTGGTTAGATGCATTCTTGATGAACATTGATCGTACCGCCCGCAATACCAACATGCTATTTTGGAACAAAAAACTGTGGGTGATTGACCACGGTGCTTCGCTTTATTTTCACCATAATCCTGAAACTTGGGAAGAGCAGGCAGTTAAGCCGTTTGTTCAAATAAAAGACCATGTTTTGCTTTCAAAAGCCAATGATTTAGAACGAATAGTCGCCCAATCAAAATCCTTGATTTCGAAAGATTTTTTGGAAGAAATAGTAAATCTGATTCCTGAAAATTGGATTGGCGAGGGAGAAATAGCCAACAAGAAAATGTATATGGATTTTCTCCTTAAAAGATTAGAAAACGCCCATATTTTTGAAACTCAAATAGAAAATGCAAGAAAGGCACTTATATGAGTATGCAGTAATTAGGCTCGTTCCGAGGGTCGAAAGAGGCGAATATATCAATATTGGTGTGGTTTTGTATTGCAAAAGCCTCAAAACGCTCGACTTTGTTTTTCAAATAAAAAACAGTAGAATCTTGGCTTTATTTCCTAAAGTGGATTTGGAAGAAGTTGAAAGCCATCTTTTGTCTTTCCAAAAAATATGTCAAGGTACCCCAGATTCAGGTTTGATTGGTAGTCAGGATTTGGCTTCAAGATTCAGGTGGCTAACCGCACGCCGAAGCACGATTATTCAGGCTTCCGAAATTCATCCCGGTTATTGTCAACAACCTCAAGAAGCTCTCGACAAGATTTTTGCCGAAATGGTGTTAATGTAAGCTATATTACATTTCAAATAGATTTTAAATTCTTTCTTTGCTTTTTAATCCGTTTTATATTTTCAAGCGTATATCTTTCATTTATAAAAAAAAATACATCGATGAGCAGTTATTACAATTCAGAAGACCTTCCAAAATTTGGTAAAATCGGAGAATTTGGAGCAAAAGATTTGGCCAAAGACTTCTTTAAATATTACGGCGAAACATTTAAAGATGGAGCCTTGACCGAAAGAGAAAAGTCACTGATAGCCTTGGCAGTAGCTCACACCATGCAGTGTCCGTATTGTATAGATGCTTACACGACAGACACTATACAAAAAGGCTGCACACAAGACGAAATGATGGAAGCTGTGCATGTGGCGGCGGCCTTGGCAGCGGGTGTAAAACTCGTACACAGTGTACAGATGATAAATAAAGCAAAAGAAGTCACTATGTAAGTGTCTTTTACCTAATTGATGGAATTTAAATGAACCCAGTAAAATCACTAAAAGCTCAAAAAAGCGAGTTAGGAGAATCTGCTTTTCAGCTAAAAGTACTTAACGACGAGCACCGTCTCGGTCAGAAAATATCTTTGTTTAGGGATAAACTGAAGGAGCAATCTCTGTTTCCTTTAAAACCAACAAAGCTGGATATATTCCAAATAAATGTTGGCAAAATGTGTAACCAGGTTTGTAAGCATTGTCATGTAGATGCCGGTCCAGACAGAAAGGAAATTATGACCCAAGAGACTATGCAGCAATGCATTGACGTTTTGGCGAAACATAAGTTTTCGACATTGGATTTGACGGGTGGAGCTCCCGAAATGAACAATAATTTCAGGTGGTTTATAGAAGAAATCAGAAAAGTAGATGCAGACATCAATATTATAGTACGGTGCAACCTTACTATTATTCTCGCTAATCCAAAATACCACGATTTGCCCGATTTTTTCAGAAAACATAGGCTAGAAGTAGTTTCTTCACTTCCAGCTACGAGTGCCTCAAGAACAGACTCTCAGCGTGGCGATGGTGTTTTTGAAGATTCAATAAAAGCCTTGCTCATGCTCAATGAAGTGGGTTATGGAAAAGAGGATTCAGATTTAAAACTCAACTTGGTTTACAATCCTGCTGGAGCCTTTTTACCCGCTGGTCAAGCTGGTCTGGAAAAAGAATTCAAAAGGGTTTTAAGTACAAAATTCGGAATTGTTTTCAATTCATTGTTTGCCATTACTAATATTCCAATCAGTAGATATCTTGATTATCTGTTAGTTAGCGGCAACTACGCTTCTTACATGGACAAACTTGTGGAGGCTTATAATCCAGTGGCAGCCGAAAACGTCATGTGCCGCAACACACTTTCCATCGGTTGGGATGGCTATCTCTACGATTGTGACTTCAATCAAATGCTGGAACTCAAAGTAGATGCCAAATCAAAACACATCAGCGACTTTGATTTTGAAGAATTGAGCAATCGTTCCATTATTGTTAATCAACATTGCTATGGGTGTACTGCTGGAGCTGGTAGCTCTTGTGGCGGCGAGGTGGCCTGATTGATTTTGTCTAAATAGTTATTATTTGTTTTAAAATATTTTATAAAAAATTACTCTCAAACGATTATATGGAAAGTTACTTAGAAACCACGATCGACGTATATAAACAAGCTGCCGAAAAACCTGATGTGGGTCTATGTTGTACCACAACCCCAGTTTGGGCATTGCCGGGTCTTACGATGCCCAAAATCATGCTCGAAATGAATTATGGCTGTGGAAGCACCGTAAATCCACGTGACTTGGTCAACGACCCTACTATACTTTATGTTGGAATCGGAGGAGGTATGGAGTTGCTTCAGTTTTCGTATTTTAGTAGAAAAAAAGGCGGAGTTATTGGGGTAGATATTGTGGATGAAATGCTAACAGCTTGCAAAGAAAACATGAAAGAAGCCGAAGCAAGTAACGAATGGTTTAAGCCTGATTTTATAGATATCCGAAAAGGAAATGCTCTCAGTTTGCCGGTTGAAGACGAATCTATCGACATTGCTGCCCAAAATTGTCTTTTCAATATTTTCAAAGCCGAAGACCTCAAGCTGGCCTTGGAGGAAATGTACAGAGTGCTAAAACCCCGTGGTCGTTTGGTGATGTCTGATCCAACTTGCGAGCAAGAAATGTCTGACGAACTTCGTAATGACGAACGTTTGCGTGCCTTGTGCCTGACGGGTTCTATTCCTTTGAAAGATTATATAAAAATGATAACAGATGTAGGTTTTGGAACCGTAGAGGTACGAGCCAAAAGAGCCTACAGAGTACTTTCGCCCAATCATTATCCAACCGATGATTTGATTTTTATAGAATCAGTAGAAGTTTGTGCCATAAAAGACCCAATGCCTGCTGATGGACCGTGTGTATTTACTGGTAAAACTGCCATCTATTATGGCAACGAAGACTGTTTTGACGACCACAAGGGGCATATTTTATTGACCAACCAGCCATTGGCCGTGTGTGACAAAACAGCTGGGGCACTTGAAGCTTTGGGTAGAGATGATATTTATATTTCAGACTCTACTTGGTTTTATGATGGCGGTGGATGTTGTTGATAAACAATATGTTATTTTAATCGCTTATCGCTCAGTAAGGTAAAAGCAAGCCAATAATTTAATAGCAAGAAAATGTTGAAATCTCTATTTTCACTGCTGCTCTTCGCAGTGTGTTCAGCTACTGCTTTTTCTCAAATTACCTCTTCCAATATCTATGGTCAGGTAAAGTCTGAGAACGAGGAGGCACTTTTTGGTGCCAATATTCTTGCTGTTTTTTTACCAACTGGCAGTCAGTATAGCTCAATGGCTCGCGAAGACGGAAGGTTTAATTTGCCTAACATCAAAAGCGGCGGCCCTTACAAGATTATAGTGAGTTCGGTAGGTTCAATCTCTGACACACTCTCTGGTATTTATCTAGAATTGGGCTCCAATAAAGCTTTTTCATTCATATTAAAAGACGAAGTTTATAGCCTAGATGAAGTTGTTGTAAAATCCAAAAGCAATGATTTCATAAGTGATAAACGCAAAGGAACTTCTAGCAATCTAAAAAATCTTGATAAATTACCTAGTCTAAACAGAAGTATTCAAGATGCAACCCGAACCATGTCTCAGGGTAATTTTAATTCCTTTGCTGGGAGTAATTTTAGATACAATAATCTAAGTATAGATGGCATAGCTCACAACGATGCCTTTGGTTTTATGGAACCCGCCGTAGGTGCGGGAGGTTCTGTAGCTTCGGGTACACCTGGTGCATTGTCACGTACACAACCCATCAGTTTAGATGTTTTGGAAGAAATTCAAGTCAATCTCGCTCCTTATGATGTCACCATCGGAAGTTTTACAGGCGGTAGTATCAATGCCATTACAAAAAGTGGGACAAACCAAACCAGTGGTACGGTTTACTCTTTTGCAAAAAATAAATATATAACTGCCAAAACCAATGAAAATGGCAATAAGCAGCCTTTCGACTTCTCTGATCATCAGTTTGGTGCGAGCTTAGGTGGAGCTATCAAAAAGAATCGAATATTTTATTTTGGGAATGTGGAATATTCTACCCGCCAAGAGCCTGTGACTTTCGGTGCAGGTAGTTCTCAGTCTGTTTTTGAGGTAGCAGACATGGAAAAAATCGTTAACTTTTTGAAAGAAGAATATAATTATGACCCAGGTAGTTTTGATAAATTTTCAATAGATACCAAAAATCTCAAAACCTTTTTGAGGTTTGATGCCAACATCAACGATAAAAACAAACTTATACTTCGCTACAATTTTGTAGATGCCATGGCCGAAAATCTTACCCGCGGGCCAACTTTGATGAATTTTGGTAGCCAATCTTATACGCACAACAGCAAAAGTCATAGTTTGGCTACAGAGCTAAGTAGCAGAATTTCAAACCAGTTGTTCAATAAACTTACCGTTGGAATCAGCCAAGTTCACGACACCCGAGAAACGCCGGAGCCGCTTTTTCCGCATACCGAAATTACCTATAAAACAGCTGGAACTATTTTTCTTGGAACTTACCGTGAAGCGGCCATTTTTGGCATGAAACAAAATGCTATTGAAATTACCGATAACCTCAATTTTTATAAAAATAGACATTCGTTTACTATCGGTACCCACAACGAACTTTATCATTTTCTTTACTCATTCGTCACGCCTTGGAATGGCCGCTGGGCATATTCTAGCATAGACAATTTTCTAGCGGAACGCCCATCACGAATTCGTGGCACTTATAATTTCGGAGATAATTCTAGAGCTTCTAATCAGCAAAATCCATCTGCGGATTTTAGAGCATGGCTGCTGAATTTCTACGTTCAGGATGAATTCAACGTGACTGATAGATTAAATGTTTCTGCGGGTCTAAGGTTAGAAATGGGCATTTTTCCGGACAAAACCCAGTTAACTCGTGATATTGCATTAACAACAGAATTTAGCCAGTTTAACTCTGATAAAATATCCTCCAACATAGTCTTAAGTCCTAGACTTGGCTTTAATTGGCAGCTGGGTGAGGCACGTACAGTTCAGGTTCGTGGAGGAAGCGGCATCTTTACCGGAAGAGTACCATTTGCTTGGTTTGCGTACAATTACCTTTACAATGGTCGCCAATTTGGTAATCTGGACGTTCGTCCTACTACAAAGATTGAGCAGACTTTAGATGTTCAAAAGTTGGCTGAACTGCAGCCTGTAAAAAGCGAGATTAATCTGATAGATAACGATTTTAAGTTACCCAGAGTTTGGCGTTCAAATATTGGGATAGATTTTAAATTGCCGAATGGGTTTTTACTAACCTTGGAAGCTCTTTTTACAAAAAACATTTATGATGTCCTTCATCAAAACCTGAATCTTAAGCCAAATGTGAAGCAGTTTGCAGGCAATGATAGCCGTGATATTTACTTAGGATCGGGTGATGCTCAAAGAATAAATCCGAAATATACCAGTGTGTTTTTACTGACCAATACCGACAAAGGTTATCGATATAATTTCACGGCGAGCATTCAGAAAAAGTTTTTTGAAAAATTAAATGCTTCAGCATCATATAATTATGGACAATCTAGAGACATCATGAATGGCGTGAGGGTTTCGCATCAGGCAAATTGGGAATGGAACCAAACTACCGATGTCAACCACCCAAGTTTGAGCTATTCTAACTTTGATATAAGGCATAAGTTATCGCTTTTTACTGACTATCAGGTCAATTGGAAACACAAGCAAAGTTCTGCCATTTCAGTAATATACACCGTGGTGAGTGGTTTGCCTTTTTCGTATGTTTATGCCGGAGATTATAACAGAGATGGCTCAGCGACAAACGATTTGGTTTACATTCCAACCAATGCTTTAGAACTACAATTTGTAGATTTGAAAGAAGCAAATTCTAATATAATAGCCACCGCCGCTCAACAAGTCGAACAATTTAATGCCTACATTACTCAAGATGAATATTTGAACAGCAGAAAAGGAAAAGTAAGCGAACGCAACGGAGGTCGAACTCCATGGAACAATAATTTTGACGTGCGGATTTCGCATAAGATAGGTTTGAAGAAAACTCAGAAAATTGAAGTTACTTTCGATTTGATAAATCTGCTGAACGTGATTAATCCAAATTGGGGCAAACAGTATTTTGTGCCCAATACCACCAATTCGGGTTATCAGTTACTCACATACGTAAACGAAACCAACGGAAAACCAACTTTTCAGTTTAACAACCCAAGTACCAAACCATGGCAGTCTGACCCGATTGCTTCGCGTTGGCAAGGACAATGTGGTCTGAGATATACATTTTAGTTAAAAAATGATGTAATATTCTGACCATGAATTTTTTAATTTAGCAAAATCCATTATATTTGCACCTCGTTTCAGTAAACGCCTCTTTTAGCCTAAAAGAAGCCTCTTTACTTTCAATAAATTTTTTATCAATAATTTTTTTATTAAATGGATTTAATTAAGTTTGTAGAATCAGAATACAGCAGTTCAAGAGCTGGATTACCTGATTTCAAGGCGGGTGACACTGTTAACGTATTTGTGAAAATATTTGAAGGAAACAAAGAGCGTATTCAGTTGTACCAAGGTGTTGTGATTCAAAGAAAAAACTTCGGTACTCCAGGTGAGACTTTTACAGTACGTAAAATTTCTAACGGTGTTGGAGTAGAGAGAATCTTCCCAGTTTTGTCACCAAGTATTGACAAAATCGAAGTTCTTAGAAGAGGTAAGGTTCGTCGTGCTAAATTGTACTTCCTAAGAGGAAAACATGGTAAAGCTGCGAGAATCAAAGAACTAAAAAAGTAAGTAACATTGCTTAATAATTTTAAGTAATAGCTTTTTCATAATTTGTGCAAAAAACGTCATCTCTTTGAGATGACTTTTTTTTTGCCGCCGAAGTTTGTGTCCACACAAACTTAAACCCATCAAACTTCGTCACCCATCGAACTTTTTCCGTCAAAATAATATTACTTTTATAGCACCAAAGCAAAACTTCGTTTTATGACCAAATTTTTTAAATATCAAGGAACTGGCAATGACTTCGTGATGATCGATAATCGTGAGGGAGGATTTGACGATTCTATAAAAAATGTGGAATTTCTGTGTCATAGAAGATTCGGAATCGGAGCGGACGGATTGATTTTGATTGAAAAAGTGGACGGATTTGATTTCAGAATGCGGTATTTCAATGCCGATGGAAAGGAGGGAAGCATGTGTGGCAATGGAGGAAGATGTGCAGTAAAGTTTGCATCTGACTTAGGGATATTTGAAAAAATAACCAGTTTTATAGCTGTCGATGGACCTCATCATGCCATGGTAGAAAATGACGAGGTTTCGTTGGGTATGATAGATGTAGAAGAAATATTTGATGAAACCAACGGATATTTTCTCGACACAGGCTCGCCACATCTTATTATTTTTGAAGAAGATTTGGATAGTTTGGATGTAAAGACCCAAGGGGCTGCCATCAGATTCAGTGACTATTGGCTTTCTAAAGGTGGAGTAAATGTGAATTTTGTTCAAATCATCGACGACGAAAATATAAAAGTTAGAACTTACGAAAGGGGCGTAGAAGACGAGACCTTTTCGTGCGGAACTGGTGTTACTGCAGCAGCTATTGCTGCTTCGGTAAAGAAAGGGTTATCTCAAAAAATTAAAATACAAACCCTTGGAGGTAAGCTTAAAGTGAGTTTTGAAATAGGGCAGAAATTCTCTGAAATCTTATTAAAAGGCCCTGCATTGTTTGTTTTTGTAGGTGAAGTGTCGTAATCGTTAATATTTTTGTCGTTTTTTTTGCTCTTAAAGATTTTAATGCTTAAAATTGCATACGAAATCAAAATTACTGCTACGGACTTCTTCCGATTCGTAATTTCAAAATCCGAAATATTCAAGTTTTTTTCAAACCAAGAGTTTTAATGTATTCATAAGTACTTTAACAACCTTCATTGTTTTTCCAAAACAAAATTTCTATGTATAACCAAGAAGATTTGAAGTTAAAACTTCTGTCAGAACTAAAAACCATTTCAGCCGAATTAGGCATTGAATTAGACAAGGGAGCAGCAAAAAAAGACATTATTCAAAAAATTGTTGATAAGCAAGTACCTACTACTTTAGAGTCAAAAGTAGAAGTGAAAGCTACAAAATCGACAAAAGTAAAGCCGCAGATGGACTCTTTGTTTCCAGAGAAGCCTTCTCAAAATCCGCTTTCTATGGAACCCGAAGATAAGGGGCCAAGGCTAAGGAAGAGAATTACAAGAGTGGTGACAGACGATACCATGTCCACCGAAACGCCGGAGTTGGTGAACACCCCAGCAGAGGAGCCAAAAGAAGAAGAAATAAGACCAATTATAGCGGAATTCAAAAGGCCAGAGTTTAGAAAGCCAGATCATAAAAAAGTTGAAGTTCTTAAGGGAAATAGAAATTTAGAATCTGAGAAGCTTGATGTTCAGCCAGATTCAAGCGAAATAAACGATATAGATTTATCAGATGAAATAGATATTTCGGATTTAATAGAAGAAATTCCGGATATTACAGATGAAGATTTGGGTTTGCCAGGCGAGGAAGTTTTGACAAACGAGCAGAAACAAGACGCCAAAAGAAAAGAAGATTACGGACGCTCAATAAAAAAGCAGTTCAATAATCTTGTTAAAGAATTTGATGGCCTAATAGAAAATATTGGTGTTTTGGAAATCATGAGTGAAGGAAGCTATGGCTTCTTGCGTTCAGCAGATTATAATTACCTTGCCAGTCCTGATGATATATATGTTTCACCATCTCAAATCAAACTTTTTGGACTGAAAACGGGCGATACCATTCATGGTTCTATTCGTCCGCCAAAAGACGGCGAGAAATACTTTGCTTTACTTAAAGTACTATCGGTAAACGGAAAAACTACTGAGGAAATTCGCGACAGAATACCTTTTGAATATCTTACGCCATTATTTCCTCAGGAAAAACTTAACCTTAGTACAAGGTCGGATATCATGTCTACCCGTGTTTTGGACTTGTTTTCACCTATCGGAAAAGGGCAAAGGGGTATGATTGTTGCCCAGCCCAAAACTGGTAAAACGGTTTTATTGAAAGAAATAGCTAATGCTATCACAATTAACCACCCAGAAGTTTATTTGATTATCCTTCTTATAGATGAACGTCCTGAAGAGGTTACAGATATGCAAAGAAGTGTGAGGGCTGAAGTTATATCTTCAACTTTTGATGAAACCGCCGAGAAGCACGTAAAAGTGTCGAATTTGGTTCTAGAAAAAGCAAAAAGATTGGTGGAATCAGGTCACGACGTAGTTATACTTTTAGACTCCATCACCCGTTTAGCCCGTGCTTACAACACCGTAATGCCTTCATCGGGTAAGATACTTTCAGGGGGTGTGGATGCAAATGCATTGCACAAGCCCAAAAGATTCTTTGGAGCTGCTCGTAAAATAGAGAATGGAGGTTCACTAACCATTGTAGCTACAGCATTGATTGACACAGGCTCAAAAATGGACGAAGTTATCTTTGAAGAATTCAAAGGTACTGGTAACATGGAGCTTCAGTTGGATCGTAGATTGGCCAACAAGCGAGTTTACCCTTCTATTGATATATTGGCATCAGGAACTCGTAGAGAGGATCTCTTGATGGACAAGGACGAGTTGCAGAGAGTTTGGTTGTTGAGAAAATACATGGCCGACATGAATCCTATGGAAACCATGGAATTCTTGCTTTCTAAAATGAAAGGCACAAAAACCAACCAAGAGTTTTTGATGACTATGAACAGGTAATTTTCTTTCTGAAAAATATAAATATGAGGAAGCCTGATAAGGCTTCCTTTTTTTTGTCATTCCAATACAAGACTGTCAAATGATTGAATTAGTGAGTAAAGTATTGATTATTAATAAGTGACGTTTGATATTTTTCTGTTACTTTTTCTAAATTAAGCGTCAAAATTATTGTCTTTATTGAAATTTGTTTTAAATTGTATTATTAAATCGTTTTATAACTAACCCCTTATCTTAATCATGAATAGATTATTGATTCCGCTGCTGATTTTGTTAGGGTCATTACTTTTCAGTTGGTTTTGGAATTGCAACAGGAAGGACTACTGCCCTGATTGTCAGCCAAAGGCCATTGTTGCCGAGGTTGCAGTTACACCAGTTGTAACAGATACCGTAACTGTACAAGCTGAAGACACGACTCAAGCTAATCTCACTCCTGAGGAAAAAGTTCTCTTTGAACCTCTTGATGTTTATTTTCAATCAGGTAAGTCTTCGATTAACCGAACCGAAGAAATTAACACTTGGTTGACCACCGCAAAAGCTTATTTGGAGAAAAATCCAAACGAAAAACTAAGTGTTACGGGTCATACCGATAGCGATGGTGATGATGCCTCAAATATTGCTCTTTCGGAGAAAAGGGCGGGTATTGTTAAGACTATTTTGGTAAAAGATGGTTTTGCAGATGCTGGCCTAACCGTAATAGGTAAAGGTGAAAGCGAGCCAATTGTTGAAAACGATACACCTGAAAATAAAGCAAAAAACAGACGAGTTTCAATCAGACTTATTAAATAATTCAATATCAAAAATCTTAATTTATATGGAAAATCTTAAATGTTTATTCAATTGTTTCCCTTGGGATATATTTTTGTTCGCATTGCTCTTAGGCTTATTGCTCTGGTGGTTACTCTCTAAATTACTGGGTGACAGATTAAAATCTCACGCAAGCGAACTTCAAGATAGAATCAATTTCTTGGAAGGAGAATTGGAGGCTTGTAGAAAATCAAAAGTTTCTACTTCAACCAATGTCGATCTTGGAACTGTTGCCGCGGTAGCAGCAGCTCCAGTGGCCGCAGCTTTTGTAGCTCCAGCTGCTGCAGCAGCTCCAGTGGCAAACAAGAAGGATGACCTCAAAATTGTGGAGGGCATTGGCCCTAAAATAGAGGAATTGTGCAACAACGCAGGTATTTATACATTTGCAGAGTTGGCCTCCACCTCGGTTGGAAAAATCAAAGAAATTTTAGATGCCGCAGGTTCGAGATTTCAAATGCATGATCCAACTACTTGGCCTGAGCAATCGGCCTTGGCCAGAGACGGCAAATGGGATGAACTTAAAAAATGGCAAGATGAATTGAATAAGGGGAAAGCCTAAATATGATTCTTATTTTAGAGTAAAAAACGACGGGAAACCGTCGTTTTTTGTTTATTTTGTATTTAACTTAAAGTACTCTTATGGATATCAAGCTAAAATCAAAGCTAAGCAAAATTACAACTTTTATATTCGATGTGGATGGCGTCTTTACCGATGCTACCTTGCTTGTCGGTGAGGATGATGTTCAGAGGATTTTTAACGTTAGAGATGGCTACGCAGTGCAAATTGCTGTGAAATCTGGCTACAGAATGGCAGTGATTTCTGGAGGTAAACAAAAGAGCATAGCTACGAGACTAAGTGGATTGGGTATTCATGATATTTTTTTATCTGTCGGAACAGACCAGAAGCTTCCGGTTTTTCAAAAATACATTTCAGAAAGAGAACTTGAAGAAGAAGAAGTCCTTTTCATTGGCGATGATATCCCCGATTATTTGCTCATGAAATCTACGAAAGTTTTAGCATGCTGCCCAGCCGATGCTACTGAAGAAGTTAAAAGCATAAGCGATTATATTTCTCCGGTTTCTGGTGGAAATGGAGCTGTTAGAGATGTCATAGAGCTTGTAATGAAAGCCCAAGGGAAATGGATGAAGATATTTTAGTGGTCTTTTTTTAAAGATAAAAACACTCCGTTGGTCCAGCCGAAACCATCCTGATTTGGGTATTCGCCACCTCCAGTTTCTGCAAGATTACTTTCTACATTGTATTTTTCTGTAAACTTCCCGTTTTTATAAAATGTAGTCTCGTTCAATCTAATCCAGTTCGTTTTTATTTTATCTGCAAGACTCTTAAAGCCGTAGTTTTTTAGTCCAACATAAGCCATCCATTGCAGAGGAGCCCAGCCATTCGGAGCGTCCCATTGTTGCCCACTTTCAATTGTGGTAGTCACCAAGCCACCAATTTTCAGGAATTTTTGCTCTAATATTTTTGCAGAAGATTCTGCTTGCATTTTATTTGCTATATTAAAATAAAGAGGAAAAACGCCTGCTAAACTTAGGTTACTACGAACAGTTTTTTTTGCCAAATCAAAGTCGCAGAAAAACCCCATGTTGTGGTTCCAAAAGTATTTTTCGATTGCTATTTTTCGATTATGGGCTTTTTCTGAATAATGTAATCCGTCTGTTGGATGAATACTAGCTAGCTGTTTTTCTAAGAAAAATAAAAGACAATTTAGGTCAACGGGTACTATGTTTGTAGTATTTATAGTGGATAGGTCACCATCTTTTTCAAACCATCTGCTGCTAAAGTCCCAGCCAGATTCGCAGGCTGCTCTTATGTTTCTATAAAGTTCCTTTGGGTTTCTCGTAGACTTTTCTGCAAGCTCAATGTCTTCAATAAAAGACTCGGGTCGTGGAGTGGGGCTATCGTCATCATAACGGTTCAAAATCTCACCATCCGGCATAGTAATTGATCTTTTAGTCATCCAAAACAGATATTCTTTTTCTAGTTGACTTAAAAAATCAATTGGCTTATTTGAAAATTCAGTGTCGTCCAACAAATCTACCATCAAGCTAAAAAAAGGAGGCTGAGATCTGCTTAGGAAATAGGTTCTGTTTCCATTTGGAATAAATCCGAATTGGTCTATCAAAAAAGCAAAGTTCTTAATCATTCCTAAGACCAAATCGTTTTTCTTAGAAATGATAAGGCCAAGCATTGTAAAATAACTATCCCAATAATAAGTTTCTTGAAATCTACCTCCTGGTACCACAAAGTCGTTTGGGAGCGAGATATATGTAGAATTCAAGTTTTCAGGCTCAGTTTTTTTTGTTAAATGATCCCATAAATTTATTATGTGTTGTTCAGGGTCGCCGATGTGTTGAGTTACGAAGGTCTCGCTTTTGGGGATTACGCTCCTAAAGTTTTTGGAAATGAATTTTTTAAGGTCAAAACTTGGCTCGGTTTTTTTTTTCTCAAAATCACCGGAAATATCTTCAATATTTCTAGTGGCCACCATGTCTGGGAAAGATTTAGAGTCCTCAAATAGTCTTGAAAGTTGAACCGCTTCAAAAAGTTTTTTTTGTTCTACAATAGTTGCCATTGTTTAACTAATATTAATGTACCTGCTTTTTTATGATAGATTGAATTCTGAGTACAAAAACAATCAAAAGCACAATCGGAATGAATAAAAAGTAAAAGGCATTAACTCCACCTGTAATTTCAAAGAGTGTTCCCACAATTCTTGAACCTATAGTACCGCCTAAGGCCGAAAATATTATGATCAAACCAGACATGGGAGAATGGAGGTTTTTAGGCAAGCTGCTCAAAACGGCCGAATTTAATAATGGGTATATGGGAGCTATAAATAGACCAATCAAAGGCAAAATATAGCCTAGGTAAGGTACATCAGGTAATGAATTTATTGTTTTTACTTCGTTTACGGTAACTTCTAATTGAGGAAGAACGAAAAACAAAATCAAAATAGATACCACAGAGCAGACTATGACAATTATTACCCAAGATATTTTTTTTGCCACCATGCCTGCCAAGAACCTCCCTAAAGCCAAAGACACTGCCAGAATTGAAGCCATCTGTACACTTAATTTTTCTGAGAAAGCAAATATTTTCTGATTAAATCTTGGTAGCCAAGTCATTATGCCTTGTTCTATCATTACGAAGAAGAACGCCGACGCAACAAAAACCAATACCAGTGGGAGTATTATTAATTTAAAAGAAGCTTGTAAGTCTTCTTTGATAGAGGTCACTTCTATTAATTTGTCTTTGGGAATTTCTGAAAATATTAAGAAGACGAAAGATATCAATATCATGCCACACAATACCAAATAGACATTTAACCAATGGTTTTGGTCGGTTTCGCTATAGAAATAAGGAAATAGGAAATAGGCAGTAGCGATTCCTATCATAAAAAAACCTTCTATAGAGCTCATAAAGGCAGTATGTTCCTTCTGAGAGTTGGTTATTTCTCCAATAAGGCTGTAGACTGAAAGTTTGATGAGGGCAAAACTAACACCAATACTCAAAAATAATAATTTGGCACTAAGAAAGGAGTTACCCAAATACATACCTATACAACCAAAGAAGACTATCATTAGGCCAATAAGCATGGCTTTTTTATAGCCAAGTTTTGGCAAAAAAGAAGCTATCAATAAAGACACCAACGCTATGGGCAGATCTTTAAAAGCTTCTAAAACCGACGCATTACTTTCTGTAATTTTATATACATTTATGGATTTAGAAATTACTATTCCTACACTATTTAGTAAAATGGCAAAAACAAAATAGTTAAGAAAAAGAGAAGCTTTGAGTTTCCAATTGTTCATGGCTTAGAGGTGTTTGGAAAAAATAAAGCGAACCAAAATGATTCGCTCTAAAATTTATCATAGGTTAATTCTTTGAAAGTAAATTTATTTAATGCAAAATAATGGTAAAATAATTCAATTATTTACCAATATTTTATCTAATATTTGCACTGTATTAATATTTTTAGATTTGATTCCTTTAGAAAAGATATTGCCAGACCCAGAGTCGTCATTTAAAGTATTGTATCATCATGTGATGCCTGATGTTTTTTTGTGGAATTACCATTACCATCCTGAAATTGAATTGGTTTTTGTTTTTGATGGAATAGGTAGGCGACACGTAGGAAATCATGTAAGTTACTACGAAAACGGCGATTTGGTATTGATTGGGTCAAACCTCCCTCACTCAGGTTTCGGGTATGGAGCCCTAGGTAAGCACGAAGAATTGGTCATTCAGTTTAAGCGAGAGCTTGTTCAAGAAATTGCCGAGTTTGAAGCGGTTACACAGCTTTTAAGAAAAGCACAATATGGAGTTTCTTTTTCTGATGAGGTAAAGAAGAAATTAGAAAGTGATTTTAGGGAAATTAAGTCTTTACCTCCTTTTGAGAAGTACTTGTGTTTACTAAGTATTTTGAAGAAATTAGCATTGGAGGCAGATTATCAAATTTTAAATAGTACGCAATATCAGAAAAGTGATTTTGCGAAAGACCAAAATAGGATATTAAAGATATTTCAATATGTAGAAAAAAATTACTCGAACGATATAGCTACGCAAGATGTGGCTGATTTGAGCAGTTTAACTTTGCCAGCATTCTGTAATTATTTTAAAAAAAACTTGGGAGTTTCATTTACTGACTTTTTAAACGAATATCGGATAAACCAAGCTTGTATTCATCTTACAGAAGGGCAGAGCGTTTCTAATGTAGCTTTTCTTTGTGGCTTTAATTCACTTTCATACTTTAGCAGGACCTTTAAATATTTCAAGAATATTTCTCCAAGTGAGTTTCAAAGCAAGGTTTTTGAAAAAAAAGAGCGAAAGTAATTCTTCGCTCTTCAAAGGTTATAAATAGTGTTCTATTACAGTTTTTCAAGATTTTTTCTAAATTTGCCAGAAACTTTTACCATTTCATTTACCTTAGCAATAGCTATGTCATAACCTCTGGCAGAACCGCTAATTTTTAATATTGCGTTGGTGTTCAATATTATATTTTCAGAAAACTTAACAAATTGAGGATGCTCATTGAGCGCGTTATGTACTTGTTTACTATCAATAGTCATAACTGATTTGTCTATTCCAAAAGGGTTTTGATAGAAAAACTCTGAAACATTTCCATCAATTTTTGCATAAATCAACTGGTTCGGGATTAGACTAAGTTTCTCGCTTGAGCCTTTAAATACCAAAATCTTCAATGGGTTGTCAGAGTTTACAACACTTTTACTCCTTAAGTCAGAATTAAGGTTTTCTGCTTTCTTTTTGAACTTAGTATCATGTAACGTTTCTTGAAAGAAAATAAATAATACCAGCGGAATTACACTAAAACCAAATAATACTAATCCATCAATAGGGAAGCTTATAGAGCCTGTATTTTTTGAAGATAAAAAGTATGTCAATCCTAAACTTATAATGAAAGACATTAAAAGAGACTGTACTAGCTGTTTTGAACCAATCCATTGGTGTTCATCATAAAATGATTTTGCAATTAATGGAAATATAAATTGACAAATTATCATAGATATAAAGGAAATAATTCCACAGCCTATGAGTATAGTCAATTTGACTGATTCCTCTAAGTCTTTTATGCCAAATGGCTGAAATAGGAAAAGGACGACAAAAATACCAACAGTTATGGCTACTGAATGTAATAAGCCCCTAATGCTAAGTGAAGAAGAATGATAGGGTTTTTTGAATTTATTAAAGAATGTTTTAGTCAAATTAGCTATGCCACGAAATATTGAAGCAAAGAATGATGAAATCGCATTTGAAATGTTTTTTAAAAATGACATTTTATTAGGTTATTATTATTTTATTAGGGAATTTCAAAAACTATACCACAAATCTTTTAACCAAAAATTTGTTAATGTTAATGTTAAAAATGTTAAAATTATTATGTTTTTTTGTCTTTCTAACGTATTTCACAATAATATTTTAATTAACAATCAATTCATTTATGAAAATCAGTTCAAAAGTAGCACTTATCGTATTATTTTTCAATATTTTAACTGTTTTACAAAGCCATGCACAAATACTCAAGACATCTTTAGATTCACTAAGCTATGCAATTGGAATTAATGTGGGTGATAATTTGAGAAATCAAAAGCTAAACGTTAATCCAGATATTTTAGCCAAAGCTATAAAAGATGCTATAGCTAGTAATAAGTCCGTAATGACCTCAGAAGCATCAGGTGCTTTTATTCAAAATTATTTTCAGACCCAAGCTATGAGGGCTGGAAATGAAAATAAAGTAAAGAGCGAGGCGTTTCTAGCACAAAATAAAACCAAAGCAGGAGTTCAAACTACAGCTTCTGGTCTTCAGTATAAAATTTTAACTGCGGGAACAGGCCCAAAAGCTATAGAGACAGACAAAGTAAAAGTTCATTATCATGGCACGCTCATAGACGGTACAGTTTTTGATAGTTCAGTAAACAGAGGCGAACCTGCAACATTTGGAGTTACCCAAGTAATAAAAGGCTGGGTGGAAGCGTTACAAATGATGCCAGTGGGGTCAAAATGGACACTTTATATTCCTGCCGATTTGGCATATGGTGTACATGGTCAAGGGTCAATCGGGCCAAGCCAAGCGTTGGTTTTTGATGTAGAATTGATTGAAATCGTTAAATAGCTTCTTAGTTTTATAGGAGCATTCACAAAATTATGAAAATGAAAAAAAGCGTATTAATTACTTTTTTGGGACTTTCAAGTTTCTTGGCCTTTTCTCAAACAGAAACGCCTAAATATAGTTATGACCCACTGAAACCTACTGCTTCACATTCTAAGGTTCAGGCCTTTGTGACACAATTTCTAAATAACTATCACTACAGAAAGTTCGTCTTGGATGACTCACTATCGTCAAAAATATGGTCGAGTTTTATCGATAATGTAGATGGATCAAAGGCATATTTTACAAAGGCAGAAATAGATGGATTTGAAAAGTATAGATTTACTATTGATGAGGCCATGCTTTCGGGTGAATTGAATGCCCCCTTTGAGGTTTTTAATGCTTACAGACTAAAGTATAAAAATAGACACGCCTACATCAAAGATTTTTTGAAAAAACCGATGGATTTTAATACGAATGATACTTATGAAGTAAATCGTACTACATCTCCTTGGGCAAATGATGAAAAGGAGCTGGATAAGGTTTGGGATAAAATCATATTAAGTCAGGCTTTAGGTTTGAAACTAAGCGGAAGTACTGATAGTGCCATTGTGGCCACCTTGAGCAAGCGTTATGATATGTACGAATCTAGAGTGGTTAAATGGAGAGCGGAAGATATTTTTCAAACTTTTATGAATGCTTTTACTGAAATTATCGACCCTCACACTTCTTACATGATTCCGAGTAGTGCAGCTCAGTTCAATATAGAAATGAGTCAGTCTTTAGAAGGTATCGGTGCAACACTTAGAAATGAAGGAGACTATGTGATGATTGTGGATGTAGTGCCTGGTGGGCCTTTGTTTAAGAGTGGACAAGGTAGCAAAAATGATTATATAGTTGGGGTTGCTCAAGGAGATGAGGGAGAGTTTCAAGATATTATTGGTTGGTTAACAGACGACGCCGTTAAACTAATCAGAGGAAAAAAAGGAACCGTTGTTAGGCTAAAGTTGCTTCCGTCTGACGCACCCACTGGCACAGAACCGAAACTTTTGAGAATAGTAAGGGAAAAAATAAAGCTAGAAGAAGCCGTTGCACAAGGCGAAATTATTGACATTAAGCACGACAAAAAAGATTATAAAATAGGAGTAATTGATATTCCGATGTTCTACCGCGACTTTGAATACGCTCGCCAAGGAGGGGATTTCCAAAGTACTACTAAAGACGTTAAGAAATTCCTTTTGGATTTTGAAGAAAAAGGCGTAGACGGAGTATTAATAGACTTACGAAACAACGGTGGCGGCTCGCTAACTGAAGCCATCAATCTATCAGGTTTGTTTATTCCTGATGGCCCGGTGGTTCAACGTAGAACAGGCCGTGGAAAAGTTGACGTTGAGTCTGATACCGACAAAGAAACTGTATACGCAGGCCCGTTGATGATTCTTCAAAACAGATTTAGTGCTTCAGCATCGGAGATTTTTGCCGGGGCTATTCAAGACTACAAAAGAGGTTTGATAGTAGGGGAGAGGTCGTATGGCAAGGGTACAGTACAACAGTTGGTTGACTTAGACCAGTTCTTGAACTCACCTCGTCAAGCATCAAGAAACAAAGACAACAATGGTGTTTCGACTGGTGTTGGTTTTGAAGCGAAAGAGCGTTTTGGCCAATTGAAACTTACCACTGAGAAATTCTACCGTATTACTGGTAACAGCACGCAGCTGAAAGGTGTGGAGCCAGATTTGGCACTGCCGTCTCCGTTTAACGCTGACGAAATGGGAGAAAGCTCGCAGCCAACCGCACTTCCTTATGATGAGGTAGAGGACGCAGGTTTTGTAAAAACTAATAATATAAACGAGAAGATAATCAATAAGTTAGACGTTAAGTTTCAGTCACGTTTGAAGAGCGACGAAGCACTGAAAGAACTTGTAATTGATTTGGAAGAATACAAATCTCAAAAAGACAAAAAGGAGTATTCGTTGAATTACGAATTGCGTAAAAAAGAGAAAGAAGAGACAGAAAACAACAGAAAAGCCGTTAAGAAAATCAATAAGTCGAGCGGTAAAAATGATAAAGAAGAGGATTTGTATCTAACAGAATCTGAAAAAATCCTTTGTGATTTGATTGGTTTATTGAAATGATTTCGTGAATAATCAGAACGAACTTATATAAAAAAGCCTGCGGAAGCGGGCTTTTTTTTGATCGCCTAGCAGAGTCTCCGAAGGGACTCTGCGGATGGTATGGACGAATGAGTTTCTCATTTTAGTGTAGTTAAGAGTCCCATAAATGGAGACTCTTAGCAGACGAAAGAAGATTAATCTTCAGCCACTAAAAACAAATTCCGATAGTCGTATTTTGAATAATCCGCATATCTTTCTTTTTCTTTAGTAATCTCAAGCAATTCGTTTTTGACCTCAATTCTTAACCAGTATTCCGGACTTAGATGCGAGAATGAACTAAGTTTTAATACAATATTGGCATTCAGTTTTCTTTCGCCAATCAAATATTTATGGAGGTTGCTGTCTTTCATTTCAAATAAATGGGCCAATCTCTTTTGAGTTACATTGAATGTTTTTAAGTACAGTTTTACAAAATCCAAAACTCTTAATCTTTCTGATGTAGTTTCAGTTTCTATGTAATCCTCAATTTGATATTGTATCGCCAATAAATCATTTTTTAGCTTTCGTTCTTTAGATTGCTTTTGAGACTGACTGACTATAAAATCTTTCAGAGAATTACTTTTCTCATCATTCCAAATTTCAGTTATTTCAATTTCTTTATTTTCCATAATTTTTAATTTAGAAATTTACCAATCAATTGCTCACCTACCTCTGGGCTAATAACCATCGTAGTTTCTCCCCACTTTAAGGCTCCGTACTTTTGACAATACAAAGCCATTAATTTTAATTCATCCTCCTTATTCTGCTCCATTACATCAAATGCAAGCCAACCTTTAAAGTGTTCAATACCATATAAAAAGCTAAGTCTGCAAGCATAAGCAATAAGGCAAGCTGCTACTTTATCATATCGTTTGGTTATTCCTTTATTGTGTGGAGCTAGTTCAATATAGGCCATATAAGGTTCAACTCTGTTTCTTAAATGAAAAGTAAGACATGCCTCAATTACACTTTGAGATTCTTCACAAACTAAAATGTATGTCTCAAAACCCGCATTTTTTGAATGTTTTTTGAAATTAAAACGCCAACCATCTGTTATGGATGGCAAAGTCAGACCAGAAGGTTGTTTTATTTGAGCATCAACCAGTTGGCTATCGATAACTCTAATGATTTTGACTTTCATTTTTTACATTGAGCAATGCAAAGATAAGTAAAATTATACAAATTGTAGAATTTTATAATTATTTTTTTCCCAGCAGAGTCTCCGCAGTGACTTTGCGGATTGGTGGGGATGATTGGATCGGAATTCTTATGCAGTAGTCTAAAGGCTCCTATAGGGAAATTCTGAACGGACAAAGGTTTTGACTGTTATAAGTAGGTTTATTTTTTGTATTCTTTACACCAATTGGAAATGTCATTATAGTCTTTTAGTTCCAATTCAAAGTTAAGTGGTTTTACAAATTCTTTGGCACCTTTAGTAAATGTTGATGTTGTTACAAGTATTGCTTGATTATATCTTTCTGCAACCTTGACACCATACAAACCTCTAACTAATTCAACTCCAACTTTATTGTCGTCTCCATATTTTTTACATTCCACAATAAACATTTGATGTCCAAATGGGCTTTTGTATAATGCAATAATATCTTTACCTCCATCTCTTGTTTTTGGTGTCAATGTAACGTCAAATCCTTTACTACGGATAATTTCAGCAATTAGTTCTTCAAACTTTCTATGATGAAGTTTAGATAAATATTCCGGGTGTTTTGCTAAATAGGCTATTAATTCATCGTTAATTTCATTTAGGTCAACTTGAATTTCTTTATTGTCCTCAATGTATTCAGATGAAAACAATTTAGGGTAAACATCTTTAATCGGATTGTATTTAGAATATCCTTGAGCACCATGTTTGTTGGTAAAGGGATAGTCAACATGTCCTCTTGGAATTCGCTCTCCTACGGCTTGAGATTCATTCATTTCCAAATGTTCTTCACATAGAAAAGGACAAGTGTAATCTTGCTCGTAAAAAGTTTCATTATAACTCTTGTAGAAATCATAAAGTACTACCTCAAATTTGGCAGGATTCGTGCAGCATTCAACAGAACATTTAGTTCCAATTTCATATTTTATCCATTGATAATATTCTTCCATTTTCATTGTATTTTTTAGAATTTGCTAATAACCGTTTGGTAATTAGCAAAGTAAGCGATTTGAGGCTTAAATATTTAGTTTTGTACAAATGTCAAATAGAATTCCAAAAGTTCAATTTTGGTGCCTCTTCTCCATATTTTACCAATCCTGGTGAGTTGTTTTTATCTTGATAGTTTCATTAATATGTTATCGATTTTTTCTGTTAAATATGAATTAGGGTCGTCTCCATTGTCTTTCATTTTTAACATTTCACAAAGGTCTTTTTGGTTTAGGCTAATAATTAATTTTCCTGATTCTCTTAATGAGCCTTCCATGGCTGTAATTGCATTTTTTTCTGCACCTTCTCTTGTTAAAATAATAGCAATATTTCTTAATGCTGTCTTATACAAGTATTTTTCTGTGCTATAAACTTGACCCTGCTTTATTTTCTTTGTGTAGTTTTTGAATTCAAAAACCACGAACCTTGAATGGAAATCACGAGCCAATAATTTCCAAAAGTCATTTGTCGAAGAAATTTTTGCAATTAAATCGAAAATATGAAGTGTATCAACTGTTTTGGTTTGATTTTGCCAATTTGAAAAATCATTTTCAAAAATATATTTCAATATTTCTTCACATTGAGTTTCATATTGTTTCGCTGTTACTCTTCCTTTTGATAAAGAAGTTAATTCTTTACATAAATGCTCTCCTTTATTAGTTTTTGGTGAAATTGGCTTTTTGAAATCAATAAAGTTTATGTCGTACTTTTTAGCAATTGTATAAACTCCATCATAAACCTGATTGTGATAATTCCAACAAAATTGCTTCTAATTCTTTGCGAAGTTCTTCATTTCCACTTGTTAATGAAATTAGAATACCTCTGTCAAAGATTTCAATTTTAAACTCATTTTTAAGCTCTTCTCTGATTGTTGGTTCGATATTAGCCGTTAAAACTAAAAAGCCACCTTTGTAATTGTTATTTTGTAAATTGTATTGTAGCTGAATTAGTGAAGTTTTAAAAGTTGAAATCGGAATTCTCCGACTTCTATATGTTTTAACTTCAATTCCGTATTTACTTGAATTTTTGTTAATTTCAATGTCAACACCTCTGTCAGTAGGTTGTGAAATGAGTTTTCCGTCTAACTCAAAAGATTTAAATAAATCAAATATAAATTGTTCAAATCTTTGTCCAATGTTTCTCATCTAGGTGGTCTTTTTACAACGATAGCTAACTCCGAAATATGTGCAAAAATAGTAGTACTTTTTGTGTTGTTTTCTCTTTTAATTATTTGTTTACTTCGTCCTTTCAATAGTAAACTGCACCAAATTTTTCAGGGAGTTTTTGTGGGCGGATTCTGGGAAGGAGTCGAGGATTTCGTAGGCTTGGTTAACGAAATTCTGCATGATTTTTTTGGTGTAATCTATTCCACCCGAACTTCTTACAAAATCTATGACCTCCAATACCTTGTTTGGCTTATCAGATTCGTTTTTGATGAGATTGATGATCTTTCTTTTGGTAAACCATCCGGTGTTGTTAAGAGCAAATATCAGCGGTAAGGTCATCTTTTTTTCTTTGATGTCAATACCCGTTGGCTTGCCTATTTCGTCCGTACCGAAGTCAAACAAGTCATCTTTTATCTGAAACGCCATGCCTATTTTTTCACCCAAAAGTCGGGCTTTTTCTACCATGGTTTCATCGGCACCAGTGGAGGCTGCACCAACAGCACAACAAGAAGCTATCAACGAAGCGGTTTTTTTGCGGATTACGTCGAAATATATATCTTCGGTTATGTCTAATTTTCTGGCTTTTTCTATTTGTAACAACTCGCCTTCACTCATTTCCTTCACAGCATTGTTCACAATCTCCATGAGGTTGTAATCTTTGTGTTTTAGGCTGAGGTCTAAGCCTTTACTAAGCAGGAAATCGCCCACCAAAACGGCAATTTTATTTTTCCAAAGAGCATTGATAGAGAAAAAACCCCTGCGGTAGTTGGAGTCGTCCACTACGTCGTCGTGTACGAGCGATGCTGTGTGTACCAGTTCTATCAGAGCCGCTCCTCTGTAGGTAGAATCAACAATCTGGCCAACCGTTCCAGCGGTAAGAAACACAAACATGGGTCTGATTTGCTTCCCTTTTCGGTGAATGATATACTTCATGATTTGGTCAAGAAGCATCACATTCGTTTTCATAGAATTTCTGAATTTCTTCTCGAAACTATTCATCTCCTCTATGATGGGAGCCTGTATTTCATCAATTGAAATGGCCATTCGTGATTCTGTTACTAATTGGTAACAGGGGAGTTTACAGGTTGTTTAAAATTGAGCAAATTTATTTATTAATAAAACAATTACCTAATTGCGTATAAGATTAATGAACCCTTTATTGTATTATTTCAATTTTTTAAACCTGAAATGTTATTTTTTTGTACATTAATTGAGATAAAATTTTGGAATTGGCTCAAGTATATTTTATTTTGCACAAATTATATATTAATAATCAATCCATTACACAAAAGATTTTTTCCTGACAAATTTAGCGAACAAATAGGCCCGACAAATTAGTCGGGTTTTATTTTTTAAACCAAAAGTAATTTTGCTCAAAAATGAGCCGTAATTTTGCCGAATGAATAGACCAGAGATTTCAATTATAAAATACAACGCAGGCAATATCATGTCGGTCATCATAGCCTTGGAGCGAATTGGTGCCACATATGAATTGACAGACGACCTTGAGCGTATTCAGAATGCCAATAAAATCATTTTTCCTGGAGTAGGAGAAGCTGGCTCAGCCATGAGAAGCTTGAAGGAAACGGGCTTGGATGAGCTTATTCCTACACTAAAACAGCCTTTTTTAGGTACCTGTGTAGGTATGCAGTTGCTTTGTGATTCTTCTGAAGAAAGCGATACCAAGTGTTTGGGCGTATTTGATATCCCGATTCTGAAATTTCCGAAAACGGATGGTTTCAAAATTCCACAAACGGGCTGGAATAATATATATGGTCTGCAAACATCTATATGTGAGTCTGTTAAGGAAAATGCTTACGTGTATTATAATCATGGATATTACGCTCCACTTTCAAAATATACCGTAGCCAAAACCGACTACGTGTTAGAGTATTCGGCCATTTTACAAAAGGACAATTTCTTTGCCTGTCAGTTTCATTCCGAAATCAGCGGTGAGGTGGGGCAACAAATATTTAAAAACTTTTTAGCTTTATGATTCAGGTAATTCCGGCGATAGATATTATTGATGGTAAGTGTGTTAGGCTCACGCAGGGCGATTATGGACAAAAGAAAATCTATAACGAAGATCCGGCTGAAGTAGCCAAGGAGTTTGAAGATGCCGGGATAAAAAGGCTTCACTTAGTAGACCTTGACGGTGCAAAAGAGAAAAGGATTATCAACCACAAGGTTTTGGAGAAAATTGCGAATTCCACCAAGTTGATTATTGACTTCGGCGGAGGAATTCAGTCGGATATCGACATTCAAAAGGCCTTTGATTTTGGTGCGAAAATGATCACAGGCGGAAGTATTGCAGTTAAAAACCAAGAGATGTTTTTGGGTTGGTTGGAGAAATTCGGACCTGAAAAAATTATACTTGGAGCGGATGCAAAAGACGAAATGATTGCCATATCTGGTTGGCAAGAAGCTACCAAAGTTTCGGTTTTTGATTTTATTGAAGAATATCTGAAGAAAGGCATAAAGTACACCATAAGCACTGATGTGGCTAAGGACGGACTTTTACAAGGGCCATCTTTTGAGCTATACGAAAAAATGCAAGTCAAGTTTTCTGACTTACACATTATAGCCAGTGGGGGAGTGAGTGAGATGAAGGATTTGGAAAAGCTTAATGATCAAGGTGTGTTTGGAGTGATTGTAGGAAAGGCTATTTACGAAGGAAAAATAAGTTTGAAAGAGCTGGAGAAATTTATATGCTAACAAAAAGAATTATACCTTGTTTGGACATAAAAGAAGGCCGAACTGTAAAAGGGACCAACTTTGTGGATTTGCGAGATGCTGGTGACCCAGTGGAATTGGCTGCTATTTATGCCCAACAAGGTGCCGATGAATTGGTGTTTTTAGACATTACCGCCACCGTAGAAGAACGAAAAACTTTGCTCGATTTGGTAAATAAAGTGGCCCATGCTGTCAATATCCCTTTTACCGTCGGTGGAGGAATCGGAAGTATTTCAGATGTGTCCAAATTGCTCAATGCCGGGGCTGACAAAGTGTCTATAAATTCTTCGGCGGTTAAAAACCCGCAACTGATTTATGAATTGGCTAAGGAATTTGGAAGTCAGTGTATTGTGGTGGCCATAGATACTCGCCATGTAGAAGGTGAAGACATTGTTCACACACATGGTGGTAGAAAACCAACCGAACTACGCACCCGGAAATGGGTAAAACAAGTAGAAGAACTTGGTGCAGGTGAGATATTACTGACTTCAATGGACGCTGACGGTACTAAAAACGGTTTTGCATTAGATATCACAGCTTTTGTGTCTGAAAACTTGCATATACCCGTTATAGCCTCTGGTGGTGCTGGAAATATGGAGCATTTCTATGATGTTTTCACTGCTGGAAAAGCCGACGCAGGCTTGGCCGCAAGTATTTTTCATTTTAGGGAAATTCCAATTCCTGACCTTAAGCAATATTTGGCAGAGAAGGGCATTCCGATGAGGATTGTTTGAAAAAAGAATACCTTTAAATCGGATTATTGTCAAAACCTACCTCCTTTAAATTTTCGTTTGTATATTTACTTTTATAAAAGTCTGCCATTTTGCCATGAAGTTGCCTGATGGCATAGGGTTTGACTTAATGAACTATACCATTTAGAAATAAAACAGTCAAATATTGAGTTTGACATATCATACATGCTAGATTTTGATAATTTTAATAATATAGGTCTTTCAGGAAAAAACATTGAAAGCGTGGAGATGATTGAGATTTCTCCACCTGACGAGGTTATGGAAGATGATAATAATCTACCTGAATATCTTCCAATTTTACCTCTTAGAAATACAGTTTTGTTCCCTGGAATCGTAATACCGGTAACCGTAACTCGTACAAAAGGCACTAAATTGGTAAAAAAAGCTTACAAAGGAGATAAAACACTTGGGATAATTTCTCAAGTTCGTCAGACCAATGATGAGCCATCAGAAGATGATCTTTACAAAGTAGGTACCATTGCTCATATCATCAAAATGATTGTTCTGCCAGATGGTAATGTGACTATCATTTTGCAAGGAAGGAGAAGGTTTAAAGTGGAGGAGTTTACCAAAACTGACCCACATTTGATGGCCAAGGTATCCTATATTGAAGATAAGTTTCCCAATCCTAAAAAGAAAGAAACCAAAGCTCTAATATCGAGCTTAAAAGAGGCAGCATTGAATATCCTCAATCTTAATCCTGAGATTCCTAGAGATGCTCAAATAGCTATAAATAATATAGATACTCCAAATTTTCTCACACATTTTCTTTCGTCAAATCTCAATATCGGCATTTCAGATAAGCAGCTGCTTCTTGAAACTTTCGATGGTTACGAGCAAGCCACAAAGCTACTCGAACACATGATGAAAGAGGTGCAAGTGCTTGAAATAAAGAAAGATATACAAAGTAAGGCTTCCTCTGATATTGACCAACAACAAAAGGAATATTATCTCCGTCAACAAATAAAAGTACTCCAGGAAGAGCTTGGAATGGATTCGCCAGACCAAGAAGTTGAGAAACTAAGAGCTAAAGGGGCAAAGAAAAAATGGTCGCCGGAAGTTAATGAGCATTTCAATAAGGAACTCAACAAAATCATGCGAATGAATTCAATGGCACCTGAGTACGGCGTTTCTTTGGGTTATGCAGAGTTATTGGTTGATTTGCCTTGGAACGAATTCAGTAAAGATAATTTTTCTTTGGCAAGAGCAAAAAAAATTCTTGATGGAGACCACTTTGGATTGACCAAAGTAAAAGAGAGAATTTTGGAGTACTTGGCTGTGCTTAAACTCCGCAACGACATGAAGGCTCCATTGCTTTGTCTTTATGGCCCTCCTGGAGTTGGTAAAACATCTTTGGGGAAATCCATAGCCAAAGCCTTGGGTAGAGAATATGTAAGAATGGCATTAGGTGGTGTGCATGACGAGGCCGAGATTCGTGGTCATAGAAAAACCTATATAGGTGCTATGCCAGGCAAAATCATCAACAATATCCAGAAAGCTAAGAAAAGTAATCCAGTATTTATTTTAGATGAAATAGATAAAATTTCCAGAGACCATCGTGGAGATCCGTCTAGTGCATTGCTGGAAGTGCTTGATCCTGAGCAAAATAGTGCCTTTAAAGATAACTATCTTGAAGTCGACTATGACCTTTCTAAAGTATTATTTATAGCTACAGCCAACTCTTTGGATACCATTCAGCCGGCTTTGAGAGATAGAATGGAAATTATTGAATTGAGTGGATATACAGTAGAAGAGAAAGTTGAGATTGCCAAGAGGCATTTGTTACCAAAACAAATCGAGCTTCACGGACTTACTCCCGGCATGTTTAAAATCACAAATGGAGCTATTGTTAAACTTATAGAAGGTTATACACGAGAGTCAGGAGTGAGGAGTTTAGAACATAAATTGGGTAGTTTGGTAAGAAAAATTGCCAAGTTTGTAGCCATGGAGGAGGAATACAATCCAAATGTCAAAGAAGCTGATGTAGAGAGGCTTCTCGGTCAACCCATTTTTGATAAAGATTTGTACGAAGGAAACGAGCTGGCTGGTGTTGTTACGGGCTTGGCTTGGACGCCAGTTGGTGGTGATATTTTGTTCATAGAGTCGAATTTGAGCAGGGGCAAGGGAGCTTTAACGCTTTCGGGTCAATTGGGAGATGTCATGAAAGAATCTGCAGTAACAGCACTTTCATATCTGAAATCTCACGCCGAAGACTTGGGGATTGATTACAGAGTTTTCGGAAATTATGACCTTCACATACACGTACCGCAAGGAGCAGTACCAAAAGATGGCCCATCGGCAGGTATTACGATGTTGGTTTCAATGGCTTCTATTTTTACCCAAAGAAAAATTAAGAAAGACCTAGCCATGACTGGAGAAACTACTTTGAGAGGGAAAGTTCTGCCTGTTGGAGGTATAAAGGAGAAAATATTGGCGGCCAAAAGAGCCAATATCAAGGAGATAGTGATGTGTTATAAAAATCAAAAAGATGTAGAGGAAATAGGAGAGGAGTATACAAAAGGACTCACTTTCCATTATGTAAACTACGTGGAGGAGGTTTTGGAAATAGCCCTTCTGGACGAAAAAGTAAAGAAACCCATTGTCTTCAGTTTTCCAGAAGAAACCAAGAAAGAGTTAGTATAACGAAAAGGCCGAAAGGCCTTTTTTGTTTTTTTGAGTACTCTTTTGAAGTTGTAGCGAAAGCTGTTACATAGAATGCTATTACACAAAGTTCCACAAAGAATTCACGAAGTTTCACAAAGGATTTTCTCTGGGAAACTATAGTTTTAAGAGGTTTGAAGAATAGAATTTTGTAAGTTAAATAATTAACAATCAGTTATTTATACTTTATTTTTTTGGAGTATTTTTTTATAGCTTGTATTCCCTTTGTGGAACTTTGTGCCTCCTTTGTGAAATAGCCAAATCATCTATAAATCCCTTTCTAAAAAATACTTCCCATTCTTAGTTTCCAAAAAAGCTTCAAAAGAGATTTCTTCTTGCTTTATGAAACCACTTGTCGGTAAAGTTTTTTCGGCCACCATTTCTACCACGGCGGCTATGGATGCAGCCGTAGTCCAGGAAATAGCTCGCCAATGCTCACCATCTATAACAATCGGTTGAAATGGTCGATAATACTCTTCTCGCTTGATTTTATCGTTTTTCCAGCCTTCTACTACGGCATACACATAGACCACATCTTCTTGCACAGGAGGTTTGGCGTTGGTCAAAATTTGCTCCAATTGCTGTCTGTCATCTTTCATGATTAACTCATAAAGCAAGAATTTCATGAGTTTACAATGCCCAGGATATCTCATGGTTTTGTAATTGAGCGTATCCACTTTACCTTCAAAAGTCTCGCACATGGTTCCAAGCCCACCAGAAGTACTAAAAGCCTCAAATTCTTCTCCTCCGATGTAAATTTTCTCGAGACCGTCCAGAGCAGGCACCATTTTCTTTTGTCCATTGTGAATCACCTCGCAGTCGTTGATGTATTCGTTGATAACACCCGCAGGCGACCAAGTGAACGAATAGCCCAACAATCCGTTGGGAAATTGTGGCAATGCACCCACACGAAGCTCGATGTCTCGAATTTTGTCAAATCTTTTGCACAAATCAGCACCTACTATACCTATAAATCCAGGAGCTAAACCGCATTGCGGTGCCATAACAGATTTGGAAGATTCTGCCATTTTTCTGATGGCATGGGTAGTCGGCACGTCCTCTGTTAGATCAAAATAGTGAATGGCATTTTTATGACAAATTTGAGCAATAGGTAAATTTAGGAAATAAGGCATACAGGAAACCACGGCTTCAAATTCCGGAACGGTTTTTTCTAAAAAGTCCATATTGGAGCAATCACCTTGAATAACCTCAAAAGGTAAGGTTAGGTCATAATGTGGTGTATTTTTGTCTAAACCTGTTACTTTGAATCGTTTGTTGAGTAAAATTCCTACCAGGGAGCCAACTTTTCCCATGCCAATAACAAGGATTTTCGACCCATCTTTAAATGCGTTCATGATTTTTTTATTTATGTTGAAATGTAAATGCGACAGCTAAAAAAGTAGATAGAATTAAGCTGAAAAATCAGGAACAAACGAGCAAGCACTACGTAAGTAGGCCAGTCGGGCAAGGAGGAAGTTTAAATCGATAAACAATGTGATTCTGTTTTACGATTCTAATTTACAATTAAAATTGAAGAACATATCTATTTTTGCACAAAAAAAAAGGCGAAGAAAATCTCCGCCTTTTCAAAATATTGGTTCAGTTAAACTGAAAAACTCTCTCCGCAGCCACAAGTACGGCTGGCGTTGGGGTTTTTAAATTGAAATCCTTTACCGTTCAGGCCATCGCTATAATCTAGCTGCGTGCCAATGAGGTACAAAAGACTTTTTTTGTCCACAAATATTTTTACGCCTTGATCTTCATAAATATGATCGTTGGGCTGTTGTTCAGCATCAAAAGCGAGGTCGTACATCAATCCAGAGCATCCGCCGCCTTCTACTGCTACGCGTATGCCGTGGTTTTCGTTTTTGCCTTCCTTACTTTTTAATTCCAAAATTTTATTTTTAGCCTGTTCTGTTACCGTAATCATTTCGAAATTAATTTATATTTACTTTTTATAAAACTTTAAATACAAATCAAAAGTTTCATGGCGAAGCAAATAAAGTCAAAAAGGATTCTGGACAAAATTTATGAATATCAATCCTTAAACACGAATTTGCGTTTTTATGAGACCATGAGAGGTGAGTTTAAAACTGGCGATTTGTTATTTTTTTCGGGAGACCATTGGCTTTCGAGCTTAATTCGCTTGAGAAGTAAATCTGCTTGGAGCCATGTAGGTATGGTGATAAGAATTGAAGAATTGGATAGATTATTTCTGATTGAAAGCGTTTTGGAAGTTGGTGTAAGAATGTTGCCTTTGTCTTTTATCTATAAAGATTACGACGGGAAAAATAGGCCTTACAAAGGTAGAGTAGCGTGGGCAAGGCACGATTTATTGGCAAACGACTTGTTGAAACAAAAGGCAGTCAAGGAGTTTTGTGTGGACAATCTCTCGAAACAATATGACAGAAAAGAATATTGGCGAATACTCTGGAGAAGCTTTTGGGGTTTTGATAATTTCTTTCATGACGAAAAATATACCTGTGCAGAATACATTTATGAGGCTTTCAAATATGCCCGTGTAGAATTACCAAAAGAGAAAGGTGTTTTCATCAGCCCAGGAGCATTTTGGCGACAGAAAGAGTTGGAGATGAAGGCTATACTTATTTGAGGGTGGATTTTTTGCCTAGTTGTAGTACAGGATTTTATTCCAATTTGGAGGAATATCAATTTTTCATCTTTTTGACTAAAGTCGAAATTGAATCTGTATTTAGCATCCACTGGCTAAAGCCAGTGTCAATTGAAACCGTAGTTTCAAAATGGCATGTTGAGTTCCCTCCATCTTTAGATGGAGCTTGTGAAATTTTACCACTATTCGGCTTTAGACAAACCTTTCATGGTTTGAACTAAAGAACTATCTTTAACAGAGCTAGATTATTCAAAATTTGTTTAGCATTTATTATTTGCGGGTGAAACTCGCATTTCACACCTACGAAGCTAAAAGCCTTTGCCGAAAGGGATTTAGAGGAATATCAATTCATTATCTTTTTGACTAAAGTCGAAATTGAATCTGTATTTAGCATCCACTGGCTAAAGCCAGTGTCAATTGAAACCGTACCTTAAAAATATGATGTTGAATTCCCTCCATCTTTAAAAGGAGGTAAACTGTATATTCAGAAATAGTTACATTTAATTAAAAATACTATAACTATGATATTAGTTAATTGCATTATATTTGTTGATATTTAAATAGTCAATGGTATGAAGTATTATATCCCAGGCATGATTTCTTTGGTTATGATCCCAATAATTTTGATTGCAATTTTCACGAATTCCTTCTCAGAAAGGAATTTGAAAGTAATCAAATTAAATATGCCGACTACAAATCAAAACGAAAATCTTGAATTTTCAACTTATCATCTTTATCACGGTGTAGAATTAGATACTTTTCATATAGAGAGAATGAATTTAGTTTCGATAGAGAAGCAATTTGATAAGTTGTCTTGTTTGAGGTCTGATTCTTTATTCTTAAAGAGAAGCAGAGCTAATTTCAAAAAAGGATTAATTTTTAAAATAAGCTTGAATACTGACTATGGAAGTCTTGTTAACCTTTTAAATAATTGTATCAAGTACGATTTTGTTTTTTTTGGTCTTGACCTCGCGGAGGACAATTTTGTTGTTTATGAGATATTCAATGATAATTCAAATAATAATGAAATATCTATAATACTTTAAAAATAGAACAACTTTTGCAAAATTATGACCTTCTCTACTTTGTTTTTGCTTGTCTGTTTTCGTGTTCAACTCATTTTAAACAATACCATCTCGCTCAATCATACAAAACATACTTCAATCTCATTTTTTTATATTCTGAAAGGCCTGGTTCCCACGATTTTTGAATTTCCTCGGCGGTTTTTCCTTCTTCTATTTGTTTTCTGAATTCGTAAACACCAGCCAAGAAATCTATGTTACCCATTTGTTTGCTTTGGGTTCTGTCAAAAAACTTGGCTTTGTCTGGGTAGGCGTTGTAGAGGTCAATCATCCATTGGAGGTTGATTCGCTTGGTTTTTCTCAGATTTTTGATGTCGTATTTCATCAAATCTAGCCCATAGCAGGTTTCGTTCATGTGCAAGGGCGACTCGCTCATGCCTGGTATGCTTTTGGGCGTAAAGTTGAAAGTATATTTGTCTTTTAACAAAGGAGCTCCCAGAACCGTAAATGGTACCTGCGTGCCGCGGCCTTGGCTCAGGATAGTGCCTTCAAACATACAAGTGGCGGGGTAGAGCATAATACTCTGTTGGGTATTGAGATTTGGAGATGGTTTTATGGGTAAAATATACTCCATATCGTGCTTATAATTAGCCACTTTCACTATTTCGAGTTTGCATTTGGCTTGATTGGGTAGCCAACCTTCTCCGTTTATCATTTGGGCAAATTCAGCTATGGTCATGCCGTGTGCAATCGGAATCGGGAATTGCCCGATGCCCGATTTTAGTCGCATATCCATAATGGGACCGTCAACGAGGTAGCCGTTGGGATTGGGTCTGTCGAGAATCAAGAGGATTTTGTTGTGCTCAGCACAGGCTTCCATCACATCCCGCAAAACATTGATATAAGTATAAAATCTACACCCAACGTCTTGAATATCAAACACCATGATGTCCACATTGGCCAAGTCTTCGGCAGAGGGCTTGCGTTTTTTGCCGTAAAGCGAAATGATTTTTATACCTGTCGCAGCATCAATTTCGTCACTGACTTTTGCTCCATTCGAGGCATTTCCTCTAAAGCCATGCTCAGGGCCGAATACTTTCACGATTTCAATTCCTAACTTTTGAAGGCTATCCACCAAGTGGCTTTTGCCAATAATAGTGGTTGGATTTGCCAGAATTCCAACTCTTTTGCCTTTCAGAATCGACAAGTATTTATCGGTTTGTTCGGCTCCGGTTTTGATGGGTTCTGCTACACTATTGTACGCTTTTTGGGTGCATTTAAACCCAAGAATAAAGACCAAGCCAACAAATAGGAAGGAGATTTGAAGTTTTTTCATAAAAGGTAAACTGTAGAAAACGTATTTTTAGTATTCTAAAACGTCGTCAATCAAATACGAATTGCCAGATTTAACAACTTTGATGTCTCTTTTGTATTTGGCTTTAAATTCGGTATCTTCCAAAACAACATCAAAAAGCAAGGTGTCAGCTGTGGCTGCGGTTTTTAGGTTACAAGTGGTTACCTTTACTTTTCCCCAATCTTGGCTCGCAATCAGAAACCCATTTCCAATTCCTGCATATTTTATATCATATTTTCCAGACCACTTTTCTTTGAATTTTTCCTCAGTTATTCCGCCATCGAAATCTATACTGATGGCATCAGTTTTGTATTCTTCGTAAGCAGGCGTATAAATGCTTGGTTTTTTGTCTTGGTTTTCGTTTTCAAAACGCGGGTCTGAGAATTCGTTTTCAATGCTTTTTATTAGCCATGATTTTGCGTCTACACTTACCAAGGCTTGGGCTTTGTTTATCGAGTCAAGTCGTAGAGAATCCTGTATAGCCAGCGTATCTATGGTGTCGTTTTGAGAATTTGTACAAGAAAGGATGATAGAAAGAATGAAAAGAAAGCCAAGTGTTTGTTTCATTTTTGATTAGAAATTTTGAAATTTTAGGTGGATGTAAAAGTACTCCTTAATTTTTCTTTTTCAAAAAATCTTCCTCTAATCTGAATTGTACTATTTTTTGTATGAGAGCCTTAGGGATTGGCCGGTCAATTGGAAACTGAATGGCTCCTTTTGAGTATTTGTAGTCGCTAAGTTCAGATTCAAATGCCAAAATTCCATTTGGCGTTGGGTAAAAACCTATATGGTTTTTGTTGGCGGCAAAATATACAACTATCCCGTTTTGTCTGTAAGCGGGCATATTATAACTGATGATTTCTTTGCAATTTGGAGCAAGAGATTTTATAATTTCTCTAAGCCCTTGCATTTTGATTTGAGCATCTTCAGGAAAATCCAAAATGTACTCTTCAACGTTGGTGTATTTTTTCATTTCATTTTTTTTAGGTTTTCGCTTACACGAAATTCTAAAATTTCTTTGATAAAATCAAGCGGAAGGGCTTTGTTATGAGGAAATTGAACTGAACCTCTTCCTGTTTTGTAAGGTTTGAATTTTTCTAAAAAATCAGGATGAAGATTGGGCACTGAAAACAAACCAATGTGATTTTTAAAGGCTGAAAAGTAAACAAGTATTCCATGGAATTTGTAAGATGGCATTCCGTAACTTATGTATTCTTCAGATTCAGGAGCAGTACTTTTGATGAGTTCGCGAATTTGCAAAAGCCTTAGTTTGACATCTGCAGGAAATGCCTCAATGTATTCATCTACAGTAGTATATGCAGTAGATTTCTCCATCGTTAATCAAGCATTTCTGAGTTTTTCAATGTCAAATTTCTTCATTTGCATAAATGCGTTCGATACTCTCCCAACTTTAGTTGGGTCAGACATGAGTTCTCCCAAAATACTCGGAACAACCTGCCATGAAACGCCAAATTGATCTTTCAGCCATCCACACATACTTTCTTGGCCGTTTTCTGTTAGTTTTTCCCAGTAATAATCTATTTCGGCTTGGTCGGCACAAGTAACTACAAACGACACTGCTTCGTTGAAGTTAAACATTGGGCCACCATTGAGACCCATGTGCTTTCTGCCGTTCAGTTCAAATATAACCACCATTGGGTTTTCTGAGAGGATTTTGGAGTTTTTGAAAATACTGCAATAAAATTCTGCGGCTGCCTTGGCTTTTCCGTCAAACCATAAACAAGGGTAGATGTCTTCTGTCATATCGTTTTTGGTTATTTTTCACAAAGATTTTTAAGAGATTGAAGAGCACGAGGCCACATTTCCTCAAACATCGGTACATACTCTGCTGTAGTGTTCATTTCAACCAAAAGCTCGGTTTGATTTTCTTTTGGTAGCAAAATGTAGTTTTCAAACGAAGGCGTCCATTTTTTTACTTCCTCACTGGTGGTGTCTATGATTCCTTTGCTGATCATTCCGAGATGCTCAATCGAAATGAATTCGTATTCGACGTTTTCCTTAATTCTTGAATACATGCCGCCCAAGTTGCCGTCTTCATCTGGGCCAAGGAAATGTATTTCACTGCCTTTTTCCCAAGAACCCTCATAGTGTGAACCTTCTGCAAACTCTTTGGTCCAGATTCTATATGTAGCATCTTGAAGCATGGTGTTCCATACTTTTTCTCTGGTGGCATTAATAACAATTGAGAATTTTATAACTTCCATATTTGTCAAAGCTTAAATGTATTTAAAGATACAAATGTATTCCATCTAACACCTAATATGATTAGCTAAAAAAGACAAATTATGGGCGATTTGCGACAAATTTGAGCGTACAAAGTATTTTTTATGAAACACCTAAACACATAGGACACAAAAGAAACCTATGATATCTATATGTCTATGTATTTAAAAATAAACTATTTAGCGTTTTTAGCATCCACCCACTTCTTAGCATTTACAAATCCTTCCAACCAAGGACTCACTTCGTCTTTTTTGCGGTCAGCTGGGTAATGTGCCCAGTTCCAAGGGAAAGTAGAACGCTCAATGTGCGGCATCATCACCAAATGTCTTCCTGTTGCATCGCACATCATGGCGGTGTTGAAATCCGAGCCGTTAGGATTGGCTGGGTAACTTTCGTAGCCATATTTTCCTACGATGTTGTATTTTTCTTCTCCGTAAGGGAGGTTGAATTTTCCTTCTCCATGCGATACCCAAACACCCAAAGTAGCTCCTTCCAATGTCGAAAGCATAACTGAATGATTTTTCTGAACTGTTACAGATGTGAAAATACTTTCATGTTTATGCGACTCATTGTGAAGCATTTTGCCGTGGATTTCGTGTTCTGGATTGATTAATTCCAATTCCATAAACAGTTGACAACCATTGCAAATTCCAACCGAAAGTGTATCTTCTCTCGCAAAGAATTTTTTTAGGGCCATGTTTGCTTTTTCGTTGTACAAAAATGCTCCTGCCCAGCCTTTGGCTGAACCCAAAACGTCTGAATTTGAGAATCCTCCAACCGCACCAATAAACTGGATGTCCTCCAAAGTCTCTCTTCCTGAAATCAAATCTGTCATGTGAACGTCTTTCACATCAAAACCTGCAAGAAACATAGCATTGGCCATTTCTCTTTCAGAGTTGCTGCCTTTTTCACGGATGATGGCTGCTTTGGGCTTTTTTATACCACTTATTGTAGATGGTTTTTCTCCTGAAAAATGCTGTGGAAAAGTATATTTTAAAGGCTGGTTTTTGTAGTTTTCGTAACGTGCCTCAGCTCTTCCATTTTTGGATTGGCGACGGTCGAGTAAATATGAAGTTTTAAACCAAGTATCTCTTAACTCGCTGATATTAAGGTTAATTTCGTCAGAATTATGTTTTATGGAAACTGAATTTCCTTCGACAACTTCACCTATTTTAAATAATTCAATTCCTTTGTTTTTAAATTCTGTTTCTATTTCTGAACCAGCCTGCAAAACCAATCCAATGTTTTCTGAGAAAAGAATTTGAATGAAATCGTTCTGAATTCCCCCTTCGGAGGTTAGGGGGCTCAAATCATATTTAGCTCCCAAATTCACATCTGCAAAGCTCATTTCCAAAAGAGTGGTAACTAAACCACCACTTCCGATATCATGACCAGCTTTTATTTTGTTGGTTTTAATTAAATCTTGAATTAGGTTAAAAGCAGTGGCGAAATATGCTGAATCTGTTATGGTTGGTACACTTTTTCCTACTTTGTTTAGTATCTGTGCAAATGAACTTCCACCTAGTTTAAAACTATCTTTTGACAGGTTTACATAGTAGATGTTCCCGCCATTTCTTTGTAAAACTGGCTCGACCACTTGTTTGATATCAGAGCAACTTGCACCTGCTGATATGATAACCGTGCCTGGAGCAATTACCTCATCGTTAGGGTATTTTTGCTTCATCGAAAGCGAGTCTTTGCCTGTAGGAATATTAATTCCTAACTCAATAGCAAAATCAGAACAGCCCTTTACTGCTTCATATAATTTGGCGTCTTCGCCCTCATTTTTACAAGCCCACATCCAGTTGGCTGAAAGCGAAACTGATTTTAAGCCGTCTTTTAAAGGAGCCCAAACGATGTTGGAAAGTGCTTCGCCAATGGCATTTCTAGAGCCAGCCACGGGGTCTACCAAAGCTGAAACAGGTGAATGACCGATTGTGGTGGCTATTCCTTCTTTTCCTTTAAAGTCAAGAGCCATTACGCCCACATTGTTGAGTGGCAATTGCAAAGGTCCCGCACATTGTTGTTTGGCTACTCGGCCACCCACACATCTATCCACTTTGTTGGTCAACCAATCTTTACATGCAACTGCCTCTAATTGAAGTACTTGCTTAAGGTAGCTCTCTATATTCTCTGTTGAATATGCTAAGTCTGAATAATTTCTGTCAATGGTTTTATCGGCCATGATGGTTTTTGGAGAACTGCCAAACATGTCTTCTATGGCAAAATCCATAGGTTTTATGCCCGTTGACTTCGACTCAAACGTAAATCTGTGGTTGCTGGTTACATCACCCACCGTATACATAGGTGAGCGTTCTCTATCTGCTATAGTTTTCAGTGTAGCCAAATCTTTTTCACCAATTACTAATCCCATTCGCTCCTGTGATTCGTTACCAATGATTTCTTTTGCAGAAAGTGTTGGATCGCCCACAGGCAATTTGTCTAAATCTATCAAACCACCAGTTTCCTCTACCAATTCAGAAAGACAGTTGAGGTGACCGCCAGCACCATGGTCATGAATCGAAACTATTGGATTATGCTCGGCTTCCACCAAGCCTCTGATGGCATTGGCAGCTCTTTTTTGCATTTCTGGGTTTGATCTTTGAACGGCATTCAACTCAATACCTGAACCAAAAGCACCAGTGTCTGCCGATGAAACAGCTGCTCCACCCATACCAATTCGGTAATTTTCTCCTCCTAAAATCACAACTTTGTCGCCTTCGGTTGGAGACTGTTTTATGGCTTGGCTGGCTTTTCCGTAGCCAATTCCGCCTGCCATCATGATTACTTTATCAAAACCCAACTTACGAGCATCTTCTGTATGTTCAAAAGTCAAAAGTGAGCCAGATATAAGCGGCTGGCCAAATTTATTCCCAAAATCTGAAGCACCGTTGGATGCTTTTATCAAAATATCCATTGGGGTTTGGTACAACCAAGGGCGTGCCTCCATGCCGTTTTCCCAAGGTCTATCTTCGGCAAGCCTTGAATAGGATGTCATATATACGGCCGTTCCTGCCAAAGGCAAAGAACCTTGTCCACCAGCCAAACGGTCGCGAATTTCGCCACCTGCTCCAGTTGCCGCACCATTGAAAGGCTCTACTGTCGTTGGAAAATTATGTGTTTCGGCTTTGACTGAAATAACCGATTCGAACTCTGTTTCTTGGTAAAAATCGGGTTTATCAGCGGATTTTGGGGCAAATTGAGTAACAATAGGTCCTTTTACAAAAGCTACATTGTCTTTATAAGCCGATACGATATCGTTTGGATTTTCTTGAGAGGTTTTCTTGATTAATTTAAAAAGAGAGCTCGGTTTTTCTTCACCATCTATCACAAAAGTTCCATTGAAAATTTTGTGACGGCAGTGTTCTGAATTTACTTGTGAAAAACCAAAAACTTCAGAATCAGTGAGTTTTCTCCCTAGTTTTTTGGCCAAATTTTCAAGATATTCCACCTCTTCTTGACTCAAAGACAATCCTTCTTTTTTGTTATATTCGTCAATGTTTTCAATTTCAAGAATCGGCTCTGGCTGAATATTAATTGTATAAATGGATTGATTCAGTTCAGTATATTTCTGTGATAACATCGGGTCAAAATCCTTGAAATCAGCAGCAACAGCATGAAATTCTTCGATTCTTACTATTCCCTCTATTCCCATATTTTGGGTAATTTCTACCGCATTTGTGCTCCAAGGGGTTATCATCGCCGCTCTTGGACCCACGAAAACTGCATTTAGTTGAGCATCAGGTTGATTTACTTTCGTAAACTGATTTTCGGCCGTAGCATTAAACAACCAAAATAATTTCGGGAGGTTTTCAGGTGCTATAACATCGAGGGTTTGAACTGCAAAAACGGTATCAGATTGGCTTCCGAAGAAATGAATCATTTTATCTTTGATTGGAATGAACTGCAAATTTAATTCATTAAAATAAAGAATACCAGAAAAAAATGGGGTAAAAGTAAGTGGCCTTGGGTATGCTTTTGTTTAAATAAAAAAGACCACCTTTTGGCGGTCTTTGAAGTTACTTTACAGTTTCAGTTTATATGCTAGGCCAATCACTGGTCCGTAGGCCTCGGTGCCGACCAAGTCAATGTCTTTAAATATACTCAAATCAACTCCATTTTTCTTATTGATTTTGTAGCTAACTCCGGCTTTTGGACGTAGTTGATCTAAAGTTCCACCAATTTGGAAAAAGAAATCGTTGGATATATAAGGCGTAAACTTCGATTTGTTTGAGTAAGAGGCTTCTATTTTGTCTCTGATGTAGCTGGCGTCAAACTCTGTTACTCCATCGTTGTCTTTAAACTGGTGCTGATATCTCAGCCTGTTTTCAAGTTTAATAGGGCCAAACTTTTTACCATAGCCTAGGTCGGCATAAAATCTATGACGATTTTTAAATTCTTTGGTTTCGTCTTTTCTCCTATTTGCAAATCGATAATAAACCGCGACATCGAAGGCTTTGGAGATTTTGTATTCTCCGCCCAGCTCAAACATGTAGGTTTGCAAGTACGAAATGTTGTTATTAAACCTCAGTTGCCCGGTGGCATTAAGTGTTATTTTTTTGGTTACTTTTTTCTCCAAACTCACTCCACTACGTAATCCTAAGCCGTCTTGTGCGAGCGTAATTTTTGCACCTAAACATATTAGAGCTAAAAAAAATATTTTTTTCATTCTTAAGCGTTTTTAATTTTCGTAGTAAAAAATGGTAATCTGTGTGGCATCTTTCAGAAAATCAATCTCCTGTATATTAACTCTGTGTATGTTTAAGCCAGTTCTTTGTTTCAAATCTAGCAAAAGTTCTTCTCTTCTCTCAGGAGTAATAAGCTGAATTTTATCATAAGTTATGATTTTGGTATTCTCTTTTTTCATCAACCAGCCTCCTTCAAGTAAAGCCGTTAGGCCCAGCAGTATTAAACACATGATGCCGAGGTCGTCCCAAGAACCTTTACTAATGGCCGTTATGAGGCCCAGGGCAATGGAGAAAAACAGGTAGGTCATGTCTTTAGCCGATATGTTTTCGGTACGGTACCTCAACATCGAAAATACTGCAAAGAGTCCGAATGCCGCCCCCATGCTCATCTCTACTTTGTTGAGCAGGTAGGTTATCAAGAAAATGATGATGTTGAAGCCGAAAAAGGTTAGAAATAGGTCAGTTCGGCGATAATGGCGGAAATAAATGAACCTAACTAGGATAAATACTGCCACTATATCAACCAAAAAACGCGATAAAAATTTGAAGGAGACCTTGTCAAACCATTGGAATGTTTCGGTGTCAGATACTAGCTCTTGCAAAAGAATCATATTGGGTTATTATTTTTTTTAGATGTAAAAATTTGGTTTTAAATCGGTTATGTTTCACTTCTTGGTCTGTGCTCATTACACCAAGGCAATATTTGCTAATAGACCCTGAGCGTAAATGATATTTTTTGAAAATGTCGATAATTGGTGACGATCCCAGCCTTTCTTGCTTCACTTCAGCCACTACCAATTGGTTGTAAACTACCTCGTTTTGGTCTTTTATGAAAGTCAAATCCAAGTCCATGGTCAGTCTTTCTTTCGAAGTTTTGTTTACCAAGGTCATCCTTTTATAGTTTACCATAAGGTTTCCTTTGAGCTCATTGGCCGACAGTGGCGTGGTTTTTTCTAAGAAATCTGCTTTTTCTTTATTTAAAACTTCCTCAAAAGTATTGGGTTGTTTTATTCTCGTTTTCAGTGTTCGGCCTTTATTGTTTTTATGTTTTATTTCAAAAAAAGAAAGGTTAGAACCCACATAGTTTCTGAATCTCACCTTGTATCTGTTGAGTCGTCCTGACTGATGCGAGTGATAAAGTTGGTAATCTTCGGTGTCGTAATACAGTGTTTCGTAAGAGCAAAGACGTTCATTGTTTATTTCTAGAAGCTTGTAGAATGGCCGAGCTTCTTGAAGTACATTCGGAAGTAAGTTTAAGGGAATCAGGTACTTAACGTCCATTCTGTCCATGAGTTTTACGCTGTCCATTTGGTCCAGCGTAATCTTCTCAAAGAGCCAAGCTTCCTCATTTATTTTGTCAAGCAGACTTTCAGTATTCATATTGGTATGTTTTGGTCTGGATCAAGTTGCCTTTGGCATCGAAAGTCTTTTTCTCTTTTCTCAAACCCTTGCCGTTGAAAGTATATACGGACCTGCTTACTAAAATGTTATTGCCGTTATAAATATTTTCTTCGGATTTTTCCTCGTCGGAGTTATACTTGTAGGTTTCTTTGGCTATTTGTTTACCGTTGGTGTCATAACTTACTTTCTCACTTTTCTCGTTGATGTTGTTATATTTATATACTGTTCTTTCTTTTATTTTTCCGTTGTTGTCAAAGTTTATTTCTTCTAAGATATTGCCATTTTTGTCGTATTTCAGAAATGCATCCTTTATCGGTTTTCCTTCTTTCGTAACTGTCTCAGTAATAGCCTTAACCTTATTGTTTTTGATATCTTTTTTTGATTGTGCCGCAGCATTTATGCCGATGAAGAAAAAAGTGGGAATGAAAACGATTAACAAAAAACGATTGGCGAAGGGAGAATTCATTTGTTTTAATTTAGGTTAATCTTTAATACGTTTTTAGATATACAATTGTTGTCTTAATCCTCAAAACTATATCTTCGCCAAGCTTTTCACAGCCGCCACAAAAGCATCCAATTCGGCTGTGCTGGTATAAATATTTGGTGTAATTCTGCATCCGAATACACTTTGGCCTTCTATTCCAACTGTCCATATTTTATGATTGGCCAATAATTTTTCGGCCATTTCAGTAGGCGTCATGTTTTTTAACCCTACATTTCCAATCCCACAAGCTCTTGTGTTATCATTTGGAGTATTTATCGTTACGTTAGGCACATCATTGAGGCGTTCCATCCAATAATTTCTGATGAATTTCAGGCGAGCCTCTTTGCGTTTTATGCCAATAAAGTTCAGATAATCAAGAGCATTCATGATGCTGATTTCGGTATGTACTGCTGGAGTACCTGTGTGCACCACCCTCCGAATATCGTCCTGCGGGTATCCATTATCGGCAAATAACGCCCACAGGTTTTTAATTTTATCTTTCTTGATATATAGAAAACCGGCTCCAAGAGGTGCTGAGAGCCATTTGTGGAGGCTGGTGCCATAATAGTCGCAGTTGAGATCAGAGATTTTGTACTCAAACTGACCAAATGCATGGGCTCCATCTACTACCACATCTACGCCGCGGCTGTGGGCCATGTCACATATTTTTCTGATTGGAAGTATTTGTCCAGTAATATTAATGATATGGCTCACCATCAAAAGGCGAGTTTTCGGTGTAATGGCCGACTCATACATTTTCACGATTTCATCATCGTTATTTGGGTGCATAGGCACAGACAAAATCCTGTTGGTCATGCCATATCTCTGAGCCATTAGTTCAAAGTGCTGAATCATATAAGGATAGTCCTGTTCAGCCATAATAGACTCATCTCCAGGCTTCCAGTCATAGCCTGACACAACCGTATCAATTGATTCAGTGGTGTTTCGGGTTACTATTATTTCTTCGTATGCACATCCTGCTGCTTCGGCTAGTTTGGTTCTGACTTTTTCATTATCCGGAAATCTCATCTTACGCATGTAGTAGGAGCCGAGCATGTTTACTTCCTCAATGTTTTTCAGAAAAGCATTCTTGATTGGTGTCGGACTTATGCAGTAATAACCATTTTCGAGATTGATAAATGAAGGATTAAGTTTATAGTCACCTCTGATTTTTTTCCAAAAGGCTTCATCTTGGGCTAATTCTTCAGCTGAAAGATGCTCTTTTTCTTTCAATAGAGAATGAAAAGATTTACTAAAAACCGGCGAAGAAAGTGCCGACAGTCCAATAGTTTTCAAGAATTGCCTTTTATCCATGATTGAGGTTTTATAAAGCAATTTACTGAAAAATCTAAAAGAAGCCGGAATTAAGCCATTGAACTTTAAAGAAATTGTCGTTAAAAAAAAATTTGATTCTTAAATAGCGAGTACCTTTTTTAACAACAATTTGGTTTTCACTTAAAGATTTAAGCTTATTTTGAACCAATTAACCCCCTTCGACTTCGCTCAGGGCGAGAATTAACCAACTACACATTCCACCAATAAGTAAATTTCAATACGATAGCCCTGTTTTTTGGTGCAAAAGTATCTGCAAAATAATTGTCAGTATAAACCAAATAAAGGTCAGAGGCTGGGCTATAACGCCATTGAAACCTTGTGTTTATGTTGAAGTTATTCGTTTGGTTGTTATACTGCATAAAATTGGTAAAAAACATCTTGTTAGATAAAGTTACGTCTAATCTTGGCCCTAAAAGCCAGAGATTGTGGGTGGTCTTTTTTAATGCTTCTGGCAGGCGTCTGTCTTGTTCAAAGGTCAGCTTGTTAAAATTGCTTTTAAGTGCAATAGAAACATAAGGTTGAAATCTATAGGCTACTTCGGTGTCGAGTCTAAGTCGTTTTCCATCAGCATAATAACCTCCGTATCTGGTCTCAAATCCATAGGTAAAAACGGATTGTGGTTTAGAGGTAAACATGGTTCCCCAAGATTTCCAGTCATGTTCTTGGCCTGAACTCAAATATTGTTTTTTGTATCCTGTTGGGTCAAAATTACCTGTTAGTTTTACATAATCGGTAGCTCTCCAAACTGTAAAAGTTGCCTGTGTTCTCATATTGAATTTATAGAAAATCACATTGGTATTTTCATTCATATCTATTTGTGCCTTCGACAGATAAAACGATAACATTATGCTAGGACCATGAGACAGTACTTTACCGCCTTTCGGGAAGAACAGATAAGAGGCCTCAGGTCGTAAGTGTATGTAGTTGTTACGTCTAACATATCCCACTTCATTGGCTTTTACATCTGTGTCAACCGTTTCCATTGTGCCAGATAATATTAATTTCTTTGTCGTTCTTGAGACTGTAAGCGAAGTTACATTATTCTGACCTTTTATTTCTGGCGAAAATGTCTTAAACATAAATGCTTTTCCTAACCACTTATTGTCTGCTGAGGCCAGATAATATTCTAAGCCAAAAGTTCTGTTGAAATCCGCCAATTTATTTGTTGAGTCATGATTCTTTCGTAGAGTAGTTTCTCTATCTACGTAAATAGCACCTATATATGACCTCTTGAAAATTTTTCTTTGCGTAGACAATACTGTGTAATTGGAGCCTGCCACACCATCAGAATTTTTGCCTGTGAGCATGTTCATTCCGCCAATTCTCCAGTTGTCATTCAACTTCCCTGATACTTTAGAACCATAATATATCGGAGCGTCTAGGCCTACTCTTCTTGAGAAAAAAGGACGTAAACTGGCTGAACCAAAATTGTTAAAAATGTCTCCATTTTCTATGAAAAATTGTCTTCTTTCAGGGAAAAACAACTCGAAGCGGTCAAGGTTAGTTTGTTGTACATCCACTTCTACTTGAGAGAAATCGGGCAGTACCGTTAGGTCGAGATTCAGTGAGGAAGTCAGCCCAAACTTAGCATCAAATCCTGCTCCAAATTCGCCTTTGGGATTCGTTTTGGCTTCATGGTTTTTGTTGACCCCAGTCGTTATAAACGGAATCACACTGATGTTTGCACCAGGCGATGGGGGAGGCGTGTCCCAAACCAAATTACCTGTAAATGCCAAAGAGGCAGTAGGGAACTGCCTAGGAATAGGTGTCCAAGAAGACTTTTCTGTAGTTTTTAGGTCTAATCGACTGAAGTTTATACCCCACACTGTCGTATTTTCTTTATATCTCAAGGTCTTAAAAGGAATGGCGGCTTCCCAAGTCCATTGGTTTTCGTCAAAATCTACCTCTGATTGCCATTTGTTATCCCAACTTAAATTCATGCCCGATCCACCTGACATTAGGCCATCCCACTGTCCCCCGCGGGCATTTGAGCCAAACGAGAAACCTGTGGTGAGGTCATTGAAAGTGTCAATAAAAAGCAGGTCATTGTCGTTTTTTCCAAAATTCCAGTCTCGCTTCATAGACTCTACAATGTTTGAGCCTTTTATATAATTGTAGTTGATAAATAAAACATATAGATTCTTGTCGTCGTAGCAAAACTTCACGTCGGTTTTAACTTTTGCTTTGCTCGTGTCCATCGGCAAAACTTGAAAAAAATCGGTTGCTATTTGAGCATTTGCCCAGGCTGTATCATCTGACTTTCCGTCAATTTTTATTTTGGTATCTACTTTTTTTATGTAGTAATTGTAATCGTTATTTTTTTTCTGGGCAAAACTTTCTGAAACGAATAAGAAGAGCATTAAAAGGCCTAAATAATTTTTTGACATAAATTTATTCGTAGTTTTGCTGTAAAATTTCAAAGCACAAAGGTAGCTTAATATTCTTTATCGGTGGAGAGCTTCATCTTTAAAATCCTTATTTTTATCTACTTTTAAAAAATCAAAAATAAAATGCAAATATCTGAAAAAAAAGTAGTTACGATTACATATGAATTGTATATACAAAGCCAAGAAGATGATTACGAAATAGTAGAAGTGGTGGGTGAAGATCAACCCATGGTGTATTTGGCTGGCCATAGTGGCTTGCCAGTTGACTTTGAAACCAAAATGGCCGGATTAAAAGTAGGCGATGAGTTTGATTTTGAACTTGGGCCACAGGAAGGTTTTGGCGATTTCTCGGAAGATGATGTGGCAGATTTTCCTTTGGATATGTTTAAAATAGAGAATGGTGAAATTCCTTCTGATTTGTTAGAGATTGGCAATTTTGTCCCTTTTACAAATGATGATGGAAGCCAAATCACAGGTAGAATATATGCGGTGGAAGGTGATATCGTACAGGTGGATTTTAATCATCCGTTGACGGGTAAAACGTTAAAATTTGAGGGCAAGGTTATTGGATTAAGAGACGCTTCTCAAGAAGAACTTGACCATGGACATGTTCATGGAGAGGGTGGAGTTCAGCACTAAGAAATAGCTATTAAATACTTGGCTGGCTTTTACAAAGCTGGCCTTTTTTATGTCCTAAAATTTTGTTCGAATTTGATAAGCTCTTTCACAAAAATAGGGATAGATAGTGGCCCTATTTTATGACATACATCGAGTCATTTTTTTTCTATACATATCGATACCTTTTATTAATCTCTAATGCTGTTACTTCGCAGTACCCTACGAGCAGGAGCTGATAAGTTTGAAAGAAAAGAATCGTGTTTTTTTATTGTTTTCCTGGGTAAACAGCACAATTACTCAATTTGAACTATTTGCGATCACCTTCACAATTCGTTCCATTCAGCTCAATTTTGCAATTGATGTTAATTTTTATCTTCCCCCGGTAGCGATGTTGTAAATTTTTGGAGTATATTTTTTTAATAGAAATCCAACCGATAAACTTAATGCTATGGTAAGAAGAGGAGCTAAAATATATACAGAAAAGGAAACAAGCTGGTTTTTGCCTAAAATATAAAATAAACCTTTTTTTGCCATGGTAAGGACAGGTTCATGAAATGCAAACAGAAAAAAGGAATAACTAAAAATGGGGTTAAGTTTAGTTATATTTATCTTGCCACGTAATTTGTCATAGATCGTCCAAATCGCTACTACGCCTACCAAAAGTGTGATTTTGTTTAGGAATGACATCCAAAAATCAAAGATACTAATTCCTTGAAAGAGAAAAATACTGTTAATTATCACAAGTAAAATCCAGAATGGAAATAGCAAATAAGCATATTTTTTCACATCGAATGAAATTAGCTTATCGAAAATAGCTAAATACCCGCCTAACATAAAGAACAACAATGAATCCGTGTTGATGAATCCGTAAAAATATCCGGAAATCCATGGAATAAATGCCAAAAAAACGGCCAATTCTCTTAGGTATTTTATGGTAAAAAATAGCAAAGGCGAAAAAACAACTAAGATAATCAGATCTCTTAAAAACCAGAGTTGAAAAGGTAGCGGATTTAAGAATAAAATTTTAAGAATTTCTTCCATACGCATATCTTTTATTAACCCATTGGTAAAAAAATTTTGAGACATAGGAAGAAATTGTAGAGCTGTGTAGAATAAAAGACCCCAGCTTGACCATATCAAATAAGGAATAAGAATTGTCTTTGTTCTTTTACTGATTTTGGCTTTAAATTCGGAGCGTGTTCCTTTTATATTTAAAAAGTATAAATAGCCAGAAATTATAAAAAATAGTGGGACTGCAGTTCTTGCTATACCTTGTGTGAAGAAGTCCTGGATGAATGAATTATAGCCTTTTGGCACAATTATATTGCCAGAACTTAGGTTTATAACCATGTTGTTGGAATGTAACACCACTACCAAAATCATTGATAGGAAAGATATTACAGTAAACTTCCTACTTAATTCTTTATTCATTTAAGGTTTTTAGAATCTTACTTTCTTTTAATTTCAAACTCCACCCTTCTGTTTTTAGCTTGTCCTTCGGTGGTTCCATTAGAGGCTATCGGTTTGGCTTCACCAAAACCAACACTTTTTACTCTATCCAAAGATACTTTTTTAAGAACAAAATAATCTCGAACGGCATCCGCTCTTTGTTGGGATAATCGGAGGTTAGCTTCGGCAGAACCTACATTATCAGTATGACCTTGTACTTCAATAACCATTGTAGGATTTTGGCTCATAACGGCTATCATGCGATCTAATTCGAAATAAGATTCAGGCTCAAGAGTAGCTTGCCCAAATTTAAAGAAAATATTATACAATTGGACTGTGACACCCGTTTGTATGGGTGCTATTGACAGATCGAGGTCTTTTATTTCCTTAAACGCCCCTTGGATGGTCAAATCAATGTTTTTTGAAACAGGTATGAAGTCTTTAGCCTCTGCTCTTATCGCATACCTGTTTCCGTATGGAAGTGAAATTTTATATTCGCCTGTAAGAGGATTGGAGTCTGCTACACCAAGCTCTTCTCCACTATCTAAGTCTTCATATATTATTTTTGCTTCTGCTGGTTTTCCTGTCTTTTGGTCTTTCACTACGCCGCTCAACAATATGGTTGGAGTAGGTGCAAGAATAGGAATTTCTTCTTTTTTTTCAGTATCTTTTTTGGTATCAATATTTTTTGAAGCCGTCAAAGCTGCATCATCAGAAGCTTTTTTTGCTTCTTCCCTCAATCTAATCTTAAACAAGTCAGACTTTCCAACAGCCTTGTTTTTGCTCGACATGTATCCAAATTCTCCTGAGGCTTCTATCGAAAAATACATCTCATCTTTGTCGGAATTTATTTCTTTACCTAGGTTTATGGGTTTATTCCATCCAGTCCAAGACTTTCCTTTCCTTTTACTGACCCAAATATCAAATCCACCTTCTCCGTTTTTTCTATCAGAGGAAAAATAAAGGGTATTGTTATCTGCGGCCAAAAATGGAGTAGTTTCTGAGCTCGGAGTATTTATGTCATTACCCAAGCTCTCTGGTTTGGACCATTTTCCTAATTTATCCAATATGCTTATATAAAGATCGTCTTCCTTTGAGTTTTTTTTCTCACTAAATGCCAATATCAGCACTTTCCCGCTATTGCTCAAAAATGCAGTAAGGAATTGCCCTTTACACATAGCATCTAGTTTGGGTATATCCAACTTGTTAGGCTGCTGCCAAGTAGTGCCTTTCTTTTTACTAATAGAAATCCCCACTTCGTCGCTTTTTCTTCCGTTTGTATATACTCCACGAATGAGGGCAGTGTTGCCGTCGGGTGTTATACTAAACAAGTCGTTATATCTGTCTTTGTTTATCGTATTAGCCATTTTGCGTGCCACTGCCCAGCGTTTATCGCTCATCAAATCAGAAAACCAAACATCGTTACTGCCATCTTTACCAAAGTTGTTTGATGGGTGGCTTACCCTTACAAAGTACAAAGTTTGACCATCAGGGGCGATTAGCGGGTGAATTTCGCTATACTCTGTATTTACGGCACCACCTAGTGTTTCTACTTTTTGGGCAAACGTTTGAATATAAGTTAGTAAGGCTGTGCACAACAATAGAATTCTCATTTGTGAATTGGAAATATTAACCAAATTTTGAAAATTGTTTTGAAACAAAAAAGGAATCTTGTTTTAAAGTATCAAACGGAAGTTTCTATGAAAAATTACATCAGAAAGCCTTTACCGTTTCAATGAAACATTTTACTTTCTCTGGGTCTGTGTCAGGGTAAACTCCATGACCTAAGTTCGCAATATATTTCTGTTTTCCAAATGCCGAAAGCATGGTTTTGGTATGTTTCTCAACTTCTGCTATTGGAGCGTATAATACACACGGGTCTAAGTTGCCTTGAAGAGTTTTGTTGGGTATCAGTTTCCTAGATTCAGAAATATCCATGTTCCAGTCTAATCCTACCACATTGCATGCTGTTTTGCCTATTTCTTCTCTGGCAAAAAATGCCCCCTTGGCAAAAACTGTTATTGGTGCTTCATTAATGGCATCGCATATTTGCGAAATATAAGGTAAAGAAAATCCACGATATTGTTCAGGAGACAAAATTCCCGCCCACGAATCAAAAATCTGTACCAAATCTGCACCATGAACAATTTGAGCTTTCAAATAGGCAATCGTAGCATCAGTGATTCTTTGCAAAAGTGCATGTGCTAACTCAGGCTCTGAATACATCATTTTTTTTGCTTTCGAAAAAGTCTTTGATCCGTGTCCTTCTACCATGTAACAGAATATAGTAAACGGAGCTCCAGCAAAACCAATCAAAGGAACCCTGCCATTTAATTCTTTTTTAACAATATCAATTGCATCCAAAACATAGACTAAGTGATCAACAGGATTTGCCTTAGAAAGCTTATCTAAATCCTGTATGGTTTTAATTGTTTCAGGGAAAAAAGGGCCTTTAGCCTCAATCATTTCGTAGGGTAAACCCATAGCTTCAGGCACTACCAATATATCTGAGAATATGATGGCTGCATCTACACCGAGTATATCTACGGGTTGTAAGGTAACTTCAGCGGCCATTTCAGGAGTTGTGGCAAGAGTTATAAAACTTCCTGCTTTTTCTCTGACTTTCCTGTATTCAGGTAATATTCTACCAGCTTGACGCATCATCCACACTGGTATTCTTTCTACTTGCTCACCTTTGGCGGCTCTTAATATTAAGTCGTTCTGTAATTTCATCTGACAAAATTACGCACAATATTATTTTTTGGATGAAAATAGAATGAAAAGATAAGCTGCATTAAAAAAAAATGCCCCGTTTGGGGCATTTTTAAGAAAGTACTTTAAAGTTTGTTATCTGTTTATAGCTAGACCGTCTTGTGTGTGTACAGGATAGATATTGTATTTTGCCTGCACTTTTTCAAGCTCCTTTTGTAAATACCCAGCTGGGTAAAATCCCTTAAACTTACCAATTTGACCATTTTTAGGGTCATAAACCAACATGGTCGGAAAAACATCAATAGAGAACCTATCTACAATTTCCATCCCATCAAAAGTGTCTATATCCACTTTGTAGACCAAGTAATTTTGGCTTAAATAAGCACCCAATTCTTTGTCAGTAAAAGTCTCTTTGTCAAGTTTCTGACAAGGAGCACACCAAGCAGCCCAAAAATCTAAAATGATTGGTTTTTTCTGTTTCTTCGATTCACGTATTACGTTATCGAAACTTCCTTTGTAAAATCCAAAACTTTCTGGTTTAGAGGTTTTGAATGATGCCAAGCTAGAGAAGGCAATTGAAATTATTAAAAAAGCAACGAGTTTTTTCATTATGCTATTGTTTTATACTCACTTTAGAGTTTGTCAATAACCTTGCCAAAATTTAAAATGTAGTTTTATTAGGAAAGTTTTATAAGAGTAAATCTATTTATAAAAATTTAATTTACAGTGTTTTAAGCATAAAAAAAGTCTAATATTTTTAATATTAGACTTTTTTATTTTTAAACGGTAGCAAAAAAAAGAGATTCAAAATTATACCTTCCAAACCCATCCGAAGGTATCAGTTACTTTACCTGTCCTTATATTGTTTAACGCATTTTTCAACCTAGTAGAAATTGAGGCATCAGTGATGGCTGGAAGCTCATAGTCTGTTCCTTCAAATCCAATTGCAGCGAAAGGAGATACCACTACGGCTGTTCCTGCCCCAAATACTTCGGTAACAGAACCATTTGAGATACCTTCAATAATCTCAGCTACCGGTACTCTTCTTTCTTCTACTCCTATATCCATAGACTTCGCTAATTGTATTAGCGTGTCTCTGGTTATACCTTTCAATATTGTTGTGCTTACTGCAGGTGTTATTATTTTGCCGTCTTTTACAAACATCACGTTCATGGTGCCAGACTCCTCAAAATATTTATGCTCAATAGCATCTGTCCAAAGTAATTGTGTATATCCTTGTTCAGCAGCCAATTTAGCTGGGTAAAGTGACGAGGCATAATTGCCTGCACATTTTGCATAACCAACACCACCCGGAGCTGCTCTTATAAACTCAGTCTCTACTTTTACTTTTGGTGGAGTAGAATAATATTTGCCGGCAGGACTCATGATGATCATGAATCTGTAGTTTTGAGAAGGCCTTACGCCCAAATATACATCACTGGCAAACATAAATGGTCTTAAATACAGTGAGTTGTCTTCTCCTTTGGGTACCCACTCCGCATCGATTTTTAATAATTCTTCCAAGCCCCCTATGAAGATTTCTTCTGGTACTTGTGCCATACACATTCTCTCTGCCGAAATATTGAATCTCTTGAAGTTTTCTAGAGGTCTGAACATCAGCACTTCGTTGTCTTCATTTTTAAAAGCTTTCATGCCTTCAAAAATTGACTGTCCGTAGTGCAACGAAGCTAGTGCAGGATTATAGGCAATATCGCCATAAGGTACAATTTCGGGAGTTTGCCAAACACCATTGACGCAGTCTGCCACTAGCATATGGTCGGTAAATAGTGTACCAAACGCTATATTGTCTGGGTCTAATTGATTAACTCTGCTTTGTTCAGATCGTCTGATTTTGATGTTCATTGTTTCTGTTTCCATTGTACCTTGTTTTATTAGAGTTTGCAAGTTATTTATTTTTTTTAAATTAGTTGTCAAAGCAAGTAATTTTTCTTAAAAAATTAAGAAAAAAAAATGCCTGAATTTGATTTTCAGGCATTTAAATTTAGTTTTTTATTTTTGACCGGGCAATTTGTCTATAAACATATCTCGAATTTCACGTTTCGGATTGTCCAAAGGATAGGCGGAATTTAGTATGTCCACTTTTTTTATTCCTTTTATTCTGGCATTAGCATTGTAATTACTGGCTGATAGTCCGGTTATTTGCTGAATTGCCACAGATAATAAAGTTTCGTTTTCGTCACCAAATGGCATAAATGGTATGGCATTGTCTGAAACTTTAACAGTAGGAGCAAAGCCGTCTTTGGTGCCATATTCTGACTGTCCCAATGAATTTACTGTTCTCAGTACAATCGGCTGCATTCCCCACTTCCATCTTTTTTTGTCGTCTGATAATGTTATTGATCCTACGTTTTTTCCGTAGGTATGGTCGCCGATTAATATTACATCCATGTAAGGCTTTAGGTTGTTTATAACCAATTCACTAGCAGAAGCCGTTCCTGTTGATGTAAGAACAAAAACTCGGTTTAGAGTACCCAAATTATTGGGCTCATTGAGCCAGTCGGTGTCAAATACATCATTACCATATTTGCTTTTGTAAGCCGAAGTAAGTTCCGTATTCCATTCTTGTTTACTCATTAAACTTCCTGGTTTTAGGTTTTTTACAATCAATGAGCTTATAATATCTGAAGAAGAGATGTATCCGCCACCGTTGTACCTGAGGTCAAGTACGAGCTCATTTACTCCTTTGGCTTTAAACTCTTTGAATACATTTCTGATATCGGCATCGTATTGTGTAAGGAATTGTAAATAAACCAAATAGCCTATTTTCTTATTTCCTTTCTCAATGATAGAATAGTGTTGGATAGGATTGGTTTGTACCTCCGCCTTTATCACATCAACAGTTTTGGCATTTGCTATTATTTCCGTGCCGTTGTAGTCGCCCAGAGTAAACTTCAGATTGTCTGTAGAAAAAGCAGCACTATAATTTTCTGGGGTTAATTCACTTCCATTTACTTTCACAATGAAATCTCCTCTTTTAATGCCGGCTTTGTCTGCAGGTGAGCCTTTCAAAGCATAAGCTACAGAAAGAGCTACTTTGGTTTTGGCTGTATTAGAATAAAATGGAGTAAAACGAATGCCTACAACTTTATTTACACCTTGTAATGATGCAGTCAGCTCCGCTACATCCTCTTGAATCCAAGAGAATCTATCTAATTCGCCTGCTTTTACAAGTATAGACTCAAAATAATCGGCTGGCACCAATTTATTGTCTGTGCTGGCTTTGGCTGTCAGTTGGTTTTCCCAAAGGTAATAACTTTTCATGGTGTCATATATCCAGCTATTTACATCTGCGTTAGGGTTTGTGGTGCTAGTGGTGTCATCAGTTTTTGGAAAAACTTCAGTCAATTTCTTACAAGAAAAGGAGGCCGAAATCAATAAGACAAAACTCCAATATTTGATTTTCATTTGATAAATGTGTTTTTTCAATTATACGTAAAACTAACATCAAAAGTTGTTTAGTCTAATATATAAAAAAGAAATTAGAAAAAAAACGAAGCAAATTCAACTTCTTTTGGTATTTCTTATGGTTTTTGAACTACAAAACAGGGTATAAGTTTAACTTTGTGAAAAATATTCTCGAAAAATGCCATTGCTTGAACCTCTATATAATATTGTAGAATTGTGTGCTTTGCACGGAATAAAAGAAGCTATCATTTGTCCAGGCTCACGCAGTGCTGCTCTCACTTTGGCTTTTGCTAGGAACACCAGAATCAACACGAGGGTAATTGCAGATGAACGCTCGGCGGCGTTTGTGGCTTTGGGCATGGCGTTGCAATCGGGCGAAACGGTGGCTTTGGTCTGTACATCTGGTTCGGCAGCTTTCAACTTTGCTCCAGCTGTAGCGGAGGCCTATTTTCAAGAGCTACCACTCTTGATTCTTACAGCAGATAGGCCGCCCGAGTGGATTCATCAGTACGACGGTCAAACGATTTTTCAAAAGGATATTTATGGTCGCCATGTCAAAAAAACCTTTGATTTGCCAGTGGATTATACCCATAAAGATGCTCAGTGGCAAGTAGAAAGAGTTACCAACGAGGCTGCGGCACTTGCTCAGACTTCACCAAAAGGCCCTGTCCACATCAATGTGCCAATTAGAGAACCTTTCTATCCTGAAGGAAATGAGAGAGTATTCCCGATCGTACGCAAAGTGGAATTTCTTCAAAAAAGTGCTGTTCTTGCTCCAGCTGCTTGGTCAGATTTAATGGATATTTGGCAAAAAACGGAGCGAAAATTGATAGCTATTGGACAAAATAAAGAGGATTTAGATGATGAATTGGGTGGATTAATTGCCGAAGAAGGAGTGGTAGTTTTGGCTGACATTATTTCAAATGTCAATATTGATGAAAAAATCTCTTCACAAGATGTTTTTTTAGGGAAAGTAGGAGATTCAAAACCAGATTTATTAATTACGGCAGGAAAATCTTTTATTTCAAAAACCTTCAAACAATATATCAGAAAAAATAAACCAACTTACCATTGGCATATTCAAGAACACCCTGATCTTATTGATCCTACGCAATCTTTAAGTCATAAAATAGAGGTTTCTCCCAAGTATTTTTTTAAAGAATTGTTAGAGACTCTGGACATGAAAAAACTAAAAACGGGAGATGAGGACGAGGAAAATGATTACTTTTTAGAATGGAATAGTCTAGAAGAAATTTCAGTAAGATATTTAAATAAATTTCTAAATAATGTAGACTTTGGTGAGCTCAAGGCCACTTCAATGCTGCTTGAAAGTTTGTCTTCGGAGTTTGTGTTGCATTTGGGCAATAGTATGCCGGTTCGTTATGCCAATCTTTTAGGAGGATTGTCAAAGGAAAGGTTTGAAGTAAGTTCAAATCGAGGAACAAGTGGAATTGACGGAATAGTAAGTACAGCCATTGGGCAAGCATTGAAAACATATAAAACTGTAGTTTGTTTGGTAGGTGATGTATCGTTTTTTTATGACAGCAATGCACTTTTTTATGGCGAATTACCCCAAAATTTAAGAATTGTATTGCTGAACAACGGAGGAGGAAATATTTTCAGAATTATTGACGGCCCATCGAAACAGGAAGAACTAGAGAGTCATTTTGTGACACATCAGGGCCGTACTGCAGAAAGTTTGGCGAAGGAGTCGGGAATTCGGTATTTGAAAGCCTCCAATATGATAGAGATGGCTGAAGGCTTGGATATCATGATAAAAGGCGACCCTAGAGCCGCCCTTTTGGAGGTTTTTACCGATGGCCAAGCGGATGCCGAAATATTTAAAGCCCTGAAAACCGGATTTACTTTATAAACGACACTCCTTGGGTTGGGTTTTCTAGAATCCATTCAGTAATCACGACGGTGTTTTTCTTGTCTTTGGTATTGATATAGTTTGACTCAACTGGTAGTTTGACTCCAAGTTTGGTATCAGCATATTTTTTATGATCCAATGTATGAGTAATGCCATTCACAATCCATGTTTCTCTTACTAAGAGGCCATTTGATTTATCAAAATAATATTCTCTTTTGATTCCAGTTTTTTCAATGGTCAATTTCGAGGTTGATTTTCCATCTATGCTAACGTCTATTGCACCTTCTAGTAATTTGTAACCTTTGACTTCAAAATTATAAAATGGCATAAGTCCATCTTTCACTTCAAGCATTAAATCGCTTTTTTCTTTTTCGTTTAGGTCTTTAGTAGTGTAAGAAGGAGCTTTGTCTCGGCTCCCCATCGGTATTTTTAACCATCCCGCATTTCCATTTAATACATAATAAAAATCACGATCAAGAATAGACTTCTTCCTTGAAAACTTATTTTCTCCACTTGCTATCGTTACTTCCTCATCGTAATCTGTGGCCGCATTGGCCTTGTAAGATCTTTTGTATTGAAAAGTTTTGATGGCTGAAATTTTGTCTTCACCACCAGCCGCCTCTAAAAATTTATTTACAACCTCTGCGGCTGTTTGAGCTTCGGTAAATAATGGCAAAACGGCCATCAAAATCAAGGTGCTTAGTTTTTTCATTGTTGTTGTATTTTTTTTTGTTCAAATGTAAAGGCAATAATCGTTTCTGCCAGTCAATAATCTATTTTTAACTAAACGTTAACGCATCTAGTAGGTTGTTTATTAACAAAAGTGTAGCTTTCTTGGGTTATTTTTTTAAAGAAGGAAAGGCTAAAAAATCTAACAATTGTATTATAAACTGATTAATGTTTTTTAAATTTGATTAATATTCTTACATCTAACCCCTAACAAAATGAAAAAAACTATTATCGGCGTTATTGTCGGAGCCCTCATTCTATTTATTTGGCAGTTTATATCTTGGGCTGCTGTGAATTTACATTCTAACACACAGCAGTATACTCCTAAACAGACCGAAATTTTGAAATATTTGGGTGACAACCTCGAAGAAGGCTTTTATTATTTGCCAGGCTCAGCCCCAGGTACATCCCAAGAAGAAATGCAAAAACAATATGAAGAAAGCAATGGTAAACCTTGGGCTCAAATCTATTATCATAAAGCTTTAGACACGGGAATGAGCATGAATTTGATGCGTGGCTTGCTAGTTGATATTTTAGCTGTTTTTCTTTTGATTTTTGTCCTGCAAAAGATGGGTAATCCAAGTTTTCAAACTATTGTTTTATCGTCTTTGTCGGTTGGGATGATTGGTTATTTGTCAGTTACTTATGTTAATTCTATTTGGTTTCAAACCAAAACCCTTGTGGATTTGCTCGATGCGGTAGTAAGCTGGGGTGCCATAGGGCTTTGGTTAGGTTTTTGGCTTAGAAGAAATTGATTATTGATAAAAACACACAAAAAAAGGAGCATCCGCTTAGTCATGGTCGGAAGATTAAATATCTTCCGGCCATTTTTTGTTATTAATGATTTGTCGTTGTCTTAGACTTATGAATTTGTATCTTTGGCTACGCTTTCTTAAAATCTAATGACAAATTTCAAGAACCACAAGGTATCAGTAAGCCAACTGATAGGGTTAATACCAGAGGCTTTATTAACCCACCTATCTTCTAATACGAATGTTGACTATTATACTAAAGTATTGCATGCCAAAAAGGTATTCTATCTACTACTTTATGGAATTCTAGACAATGAGAAACTAAGCCAACGCTCTTTAGAAGATACTTTTAACGATTCTGGATTTAAAGTACTGTTTGACTTAGATGAAAGGGAAACCGTAGTCAGAAGCTCCATTTCGGAAAGGCTTTCAAAGATTGACTATCATTACTTTATGGAATTCTAGACAATGAGAAACTAAGCCAACGCTCTTTAGAAGATACTTTTAACGATTCTGGATTTAAAGTACTGTTTGACTTAGATGAAAGGGAAACCGTAGTCAGAAGCTCCATTTCGGAAAGGCTTTCAAAGATTGACTATCATTACTTTAAGGAAGTCTATGAGTTCATCTACACTACTTTTTCAGATTATTATGCTTATAGTGAGCAGTTAAAGTACAATTTGATTCGGGTAGACAGCACCATGGTGAGTGAGATGTCTGGCAAACTTAAAGAGGGGCTCGATAATAAAAGCGGAAAGAAATCTGTAAAATATTCTGTGA
>NZ_RJUE01000063.1 GCF_024343735.1 Lacihabitans sp. CCS-44 | reverse complement strand
CAGGAGATGGCGGTAACGCCTCACAATGGATACCACTTTTTGGCAACATGACTACAGCAGGTGATGGTATTTTGGACCTAAAAGGAATTATTAAAAAGGCAAAAGAAATAGGCGTTGAGCACTACTTTGTAGAGCAAGACATGGTGGCTAGTCCAGAAATAGCACTTAAACGCAGTTTAGATTTTTTAAAACCTAAAATTTAATTAATCATCTTTAAATCAAATTTCGAAAACTATGAAATTCAAATTAGCCTTTATTTTACTTGGACTTACCACTTCCATATTTGGTCAAAACCTCATAATTAATACAGCTAGCGGGAAGGTTGAAGGCACTGCAAATGAAGACAAGACGATTGCGATTTTCAAAGGAATTCCGTTTGCAGCTCCACCTGTTGGAAATTTACGTTGGAAAGCTCCACAACCTGTAAAATCTTGGGAAGGAATAAAAAACTGTACGGCTTTCAGTGCAAGTCCAATGCAAGCACCTCCTGCTCCATTTTTTTGTTGGTCTGAGGAATTCATCATTCCAAAAGAACCCATTTCAGAAGATTGCCTTTACCTCAATGTGTGGTCTGGAGCAAAATCAAACAAAGAAAAACGGCCTGTTTTGGTATACATATATGGTGGTGGGTTCCGAAGTGGTGGTGCGGCTTGTGCCATTTATGATGGTGAAGCTATGGCAAAAAAAGGCGTTGTCTTGGTAAGTATCAACTACCGTGTAGGAGTTTTCGGCTTCTTGGCTCACCCCGAACTCTCGGCAGAATCGGGCAAAAATTCTTCTGGAAATTATGCTTTGATGGACATGATAGCGGCCTTGAAATGGGTTCAGAAAAACATTGAAGCCTTCGGCGGCGATGCCGACAATGTTACCATAGCAGGGCAATCTGCTGGTGCTTTTGGAGTGAATTATTTGGTAGCCACTCCTCACACAAAAGGGCTAATTCACCGAGCTATTGCCGAAAGCGGTGGTAGTTTTGTTCAAAATCCACTTCGCCCAAATGTAAATATGAAAGCGGCGGAAGAATTGGGAATAAAATATGCTAAAACACTAAACTGCAATAATTTAGCAGAATTAAGAGCAAAATCAGCAGAAGAAATTCAAAAATCGCAAGGTGGGCTTTCGTCGCCAATTGTTGATGGTTATATAATGCCCGAAGGCATTTTTGAGATTTTCGCAAAAGGCAAACAAAACGACATACCGACTATTGTGGGCTGGAACGAAGATGATCGAATTGGTAGCCCAGCAGCAAAAGCCGAGGTTTTTAAAGAACAAATGACAAAACGTTTTGGTGGCTCTGTAGCCGACTTCCTCAAAGTCTACCCCGCTGAAACAGATGAGCAAGCCGCAAAATCGCAAATAGCATTGGGTCGTGACGAAACCTTTGGTATTCAAGATTATATATGGGCAAAAATGCAAACCCAAACGGGAAAATCCAAAGCCTTTGTTTATAATTTTAATCGTAAACTTCCTGCCTATACGCCTGAAACCGAATTTGGTGCATTTCATACTGGCGAAGTGCCCTATGCTTATAACAATTTGCATACCGTAAAGCGACCTTGGGAGGTGGTAGACTTTAAAATCGCAGATACGATGTCGTCTTACTGGGTGAATTTTGCAAAAACCGGCAATCCAAACGGCAAAGGCTTACCAGACTGGAAAACTTATGCCACTACTGATGAGCAAGTTATAATTTTTGATAAAACTATTGAATCAAAACCATTACCCAGTAAGCCTCAAATGGCTTTTTGGGAGAAATACTTTACAGGGAAGTAAATATTTAAAAACTCATCGTTCATAACTCATCACTCATATCTCATCGCTCAAAAACAATGACATTAGGAATAATCATCGGAAACAGGGACTTTTTCCCTGATAGTTTAGTAGAAAAAGCAAGAATTGAGATTCTTGACGTTTTTTCAAAATTAAGTCTTAAACCAATACTTCTTGATACAACCGACTCTAAATTGGGCGGAGTAGAGGTTTATAAAGATGCACAAAAATGTGCCGATTTGTTCAAAAAACACCGTGAAGAAATTGCCGGAGTGTTGGTACTTTTACCCAACTTTGGCGATGAAAAAGGAGTGGCTGATACTTTAAAATTGGCGGGCCTAAATGTGCCGGTTTTGGTGCAAGCTTATCCAGACGAACTTAGCAAAATGAATGTTGTCAATCGCCGAGATTCGTGGTGTGGCAAAATATCGGTTTGCAATAATTTATACCAATACGGCTTCAAGTACTCACTTACAAGCCAACATGTTAGCTTGCCATCTGATGCTATATTTCAGAAAGATTTACTAGACTTTGTGGCTGTTTGCAGAGTTACAAAAGGCTTGAAAAATGTAAGAATTGGTGCCATTGGAGCCAGACCAGGGGCATTTAATACAGTGCGTTACTCAGAGAAAATTCTGCAGAGAAATGGCATCACGGTTACTACTTTTGACTTGTCAGAAATTCTCGGAAAAGCCAATAAACTTACGGGTGATGACACCAAAGTAAAACAACACCTAGATGCTATAAACGCTTATGCTCCAAAAGGCAAAACGCCCAACGAAGCCATGATTCAGATTGCAAAATTGGACGTGGTTTTAAAAGAAATCATGGAAGAATACGCCTTGGATGCTACAGCCATTCAGTGCTGGACTTCGCTCCAACAAAACTACGGATGTAATGTGTGTACAAGCATGAGTATTATGAGCGAAAATATGCTCCCAAGTGCGTGCGAAGTGGATGTTACAGGTACGCTGAGTATGTATGCCATGCAATTGGCCTCTGGTTCGCCATCAGCTTTGGTGGATTGGAATAATAACTACGCCGACGATCCCGAAAAATGTGTATTGTTTCATTGTGGCAACTGGGCAAAATCATTTTTACCAGATATTCAGATTTCAAACGCTCCAATTCTTGGCACCTCGGTGGGTGTAGAAAATACTTATGGAGCCTTGGATGGACGCACGCCAGCCATGCCTTTGACTTATGGAAGAATCAGCACAGACGACCCAAAGGGAATCATTAAATGCTATATTGGCGAAGGCGAATTAACCAACGACCCATTAAGCACTTTTGGCAACCGTGCTGTAGCACAAATAAATGATTTACAAGGTCTTATGAAACATATTTGCCGCAACGGTTTCGAACATCACGTGGTTATGAATGCTTCAAAAACCGCTGCAATTTTAGAAGAAGCTTTGGGTAATTATATGGATTGGGAGGTGTATACGCATTCGTAAGGATGGTACACAGATGACACAGATTCCTTTGGAAGCACTGATTTACACAGATTAAAAATGGAAAAAGAAGTAAAACATAAAGCATTAACAGAGCAAATAATAAAAGTATTTTATGATGTGTATAATGAACTAGGATATGGGTTTCTAGAAAAAGTATACCAAAATTCACTTTATTTAGAACTAAAATCAAAAGGATTTAAAGTTGACCCACAAAAACAAATAAAAGTATATTTTAAAGGCTATGAAGTTGGCGAATATTATCCCGATTTGATAGTAAATGATTCAGTAATATTAGAATTAAAAGCGGCCGATTATATTGTTGAAGAATTTGAAAATCAAATATTAAATTATTTACGAGCAACCGATATTGAAGTTGGATTACTCTTGAATTTTGGTGTAAAACCTGAAATTAAAAGAAAGGTATTCGACAATAGCAAAAAGAAATTAAAATCTGTGTAAATCTGTGTTTCGCAGAATCTGTGTCATCTGTGTACCAATAAAAACTATGAATCTAGAAGAAAAATCAAAAGAATACCGAAGAAAGATATTAAAGTACATCTTCAATGCCAAGGCTGGCCACACAGGTGGTAGCTTGTCTATTATTGACATATTAAATGTACTTTATAACGAAATTCTAAACGTTAACCCCGAAAACTTTGGCTCCAATCTGCGTGATAGGTATGTACAAAGCAAAGGGCATTGTGTAGAAGCATTGTATGTTGTTTTGGCCGATAAAGGCTTTTTCCCAGAAGAAGATTTATTGACACTTTGCAAATACAATTCTCCTTATATCGGTCATCCGACCAAGTATATTCCAGGAATCGAGCAAAATACGGGTGGACTTGGACATGGCCTATCCATGTGTTCGGGCATGGCATTGGCTGCAAAAAAAGACAATTCACCAGTAAAAGTCTTTACAGTTCTTGGCGACGGCGAAATGGCAGAAGGCTCCAACTGGGAGGCGATGATGTTTGCAGCACATTATAAATTAGACAATCTATGTGCGATTTTGGATTACAATAAATTGCAGATAACAGCCTCCAATGCCGATGTGATGGGCTTAGAACCCGTTGATAAAAAATTGGAGGCATTTGGTTGGGCAGTGAAACATGTGGATGGCCATAATCTCGACGAACTCACCGAAACACTCAAAAGTTTGCCATTTGAGGAGGGAAAACCTTCGTTTGTGATTGCTCATACCACAAAAGGCAAAGGGGTTTCTTATATGGAAAATCAAATAAAATGGCACCATGGAGTACCAAGTGCCGAACAATATGAACTGGCTTTGGAGGAATTGGCACTTTAAGTCCTTGCGGAGAATTTAAAATCAGAACTACTCTTATGAAAAACTTAGTAAAAATATTTGTGATCATTTTTCTCCTTTGGGCAATTACATTGAGTGCTGGAAGTGTTGTCTCTGCCCAGTCCGGAAAAGTTGCAAGTTTTGTTTTGAATTCAACAGCTTTACAAAACACAGGAGGTGAAGATCCAAATCGGAAGGTTTCTATCTATCTGCCACCTAATTATGATGCTTCATCAGAGCGTTACCCTGTTATTTATTATCTGCATGGTTTTATGGGAAAAGACAATATCTCTCCGCAGATGCAGAAAATTTTGGACGAAAGCATCATCCGTCAAAAAATAAGGCCTTTTATTTTCGTTCAAGCAGATCATTATACGCTTTTCGAGGGCAGCTTCTACTCAAACTCTTCGCTAACAGGCAATTGGGATGAGTTCGAATCTAAAGAGTTAGTAGATTATATTGACAAAAACTATCGAACACTTGCCAATAAAGAAAGTCGTGGCATAGCGGGCCATTCGATGGGTGGATATGGAGCCTTTAAAATCGGCATGTTACATCCAGAAGTTTTCAGTAGTATTTACGCTTTAAGTCCAGGTTTGTTGGCTATGGTAAAAGAATTTGGTCCAAATAGTAATTCTTTTAAAGAAGCACAAAACATAAAATCAGCCGAAGAATTAAAGAAAACATATTACCCAAAAGTACTGGTAGCAGCTGCTCGTGCTTGGTCTCCAAACCCCAACAAACCTCCATTCTATTGTGATTTCCCATTTAGCTATGAGGGCAACAAAATGATAATAAACCAAACGATTTTGGACAAATGGGAAGCTAACATGCCAGTTTATATGGTAGATAAATATGCAGATAATTTAAGAAAATTAACTGCAATAAAACTCGATTGGGGTAGGAATGATTCCCCGCGATTTCCTGTACAAATCGGTATGTTGAGCCAACGTTTAGAAAATCTTGGCATTAACCATTTTTCAGAGGAGTATATTGGAGACCATGGAAACAAAATATGGACAATAGATGGACGTGTTTTGAATGATTTATTACCATTTTTTAATGATTATTTAAAGTTCTAGCTAAACGAGGCTTCAAAATTAGTTTGGGCTCTTAGCGAATGAGAAGTTTGCAATTTTATAAAGAAAATTTTCAACCTGAAAAACTATGAAAAAAATACTTCTATCACTCCTACTCGTCTCGGTTATTTCTATAGCTTTTTTTGCTTTTAAGCCTAAAAAGCAAAAACGGCCAAACATAGTATTTATAATGTCTGACGACCATGCTTATCAGGCCATTTCAGCTTATGACACTAAGCTCACTCTAACCCCAAACATTGATAGAATTGCAAACGAAGGAATGTTATTTTCTAATGCTTGCGTGACAAACTCTATTTGTGCTCCATCAAGAGCCGTAATTTTGACTGGAAAACACAGCCATCTTAACGGAAAAATAGATAATTATTTCCCTTTTGACACCACTAACATTACCTTTCCCCAAATATTACAACAAAATGGCTATCAGACTGCTATGTTTGGCAAGCTACATTTTGGAAATAATCCCAAAGGTTTTGACGAGTTTCAAATATTGCCCGACCAAGGCGATTATTACAACCCTGATATAATCACTAAAAAAGAAGGAAAAAAGAAACTATCAGGCTATGTAACCGACCTTATTACTGACATTACACTCAACTGGCTTAAAAATGAAAGAGACGAAGAAAAACCATTTTTCTTGGCTTATTTACACAAAGCCCCACACCGTGAGTGGCTTCCTGCTGAACGTCATTTCAAAGAATACTTGACGAAAACTTTTCCTGAACCTGCCACACTTTTTGATAATTATGAAGGCCGCGGAAGGGCATCTAAAGAACAAGAAATGAACCTATTAACACACATGAACTGGGCTGGAGATTCTAAAATCACACCTGAAAATATGGATAAATTGGGCATTAAAGAATCGCATGCTTATGACAAAAAAAACTATAATGCTACCGTAGGTAGAATGAACCCAGCACAAAGAAAGTCTTGGGACGATGCGTATGGAAAAATGAATGAGGAGTTTAAAAAGAAATTCCCGACCATGACCGATAAAGAAAAAATGCAATGGCGGTACCAACGCTATATGCAGGATTATCTAGGAAGTATAGCCTCTGTAGATGAAGGCGTTGGGCAGGTTTTGGATTTCTTGAAAAAGAATAATCTTGACGAGAACACCATAGTGGTTTACACATCAGACCAAGGGTTTTATTTGGGTGAACACGGTTGGTTCGACAAGAGATTCATTTTTGATGAGTCATTTAAAACTCCCCTTTTGGTTAAATGGCCGGGCGTGATAAAAGCTGGCTCTAAAAACTCCCAGATGGTTCAAAACTTAGATTTTGCCCAAACATTCCTTGAAGCAGCCGGCATAAAATCGCCCTCAGATATGCAGGGAGAGAGTTTGATTCCAATATTTAAGGGTCAAGGCAAAAACTTTAGAGACGCTGCTTATTATCATTATTATGAATATCCGAGTGTCCACATGGTTAAGCGACACTACGGTATTGTAACTGAAAAATACAAGCTAGTGCATTTTTATTATGACATTGATGAATGGGAATTATACGATAGAACGAACGACAAAAACGAGATGAAAAACGTTTACAATGACTCTAAATATGCAAAAATAAAAGCTGAATTACATAAAAAATTGGCAGCATTAAGAGTAAAATATAAAGACTCGGAGGCTTTGGATAAAATGTACATTGAAAAATATGATGAATTAGTAAAGGCAGGAAAGATTTTCAGATGATATACAATTAGAAATTACGAATTATAAATTAGGAATGAAAAACGACAATGCCTTGCAACAAAAGTCTTATTCTTTTGCAATCAGAACTGTTAGAGCATACCAATTTTTAACATCTGAAAAGAAAGAATATGTTCTTTCAAAACAGTTCCTTAGAAGTGGCACCTCCATTGGAGCTAATGTTGAGGAGGCAATTGGTGGACAAACAGACAAAGATTTTTTTGCAAAATTGAACATTGTTTATAAAGAAGCAAGAGAAACACATTATTGGATAAGGCCCTTGAAAGATACAGACTATTTCGATTCACTTCAGGCTGAATCACAGCTTAAAGATTGTGATGAAATTCTAAAAATAACCGGAACAATAATTAAAACGCTCAAAAATCGTAATTCCTAATTCCAAATTCCTAATTATGTTAGCAATATTCGGTTTCACTACAATCATTATTTTCTTAGTACTGATAATGACCAAAAAGTTATCAGTCATGACGGCATTGGTCATTACACCAATTCTCTTTGGGCTTTTGGCTGGTTTTAATCCAAAAGAATTAGGCGAATTTGCTCTGAGTGGTATCAAACAAGTAGCTCCTACAGGCATTTTATTGATGTTTGCGGTTTTATATTTCGCCACAATGCTCGATGCCGGATTATTCGATCCAGTGATTGCGTTTATTATAAAATCGGTAAAAGGTGACCCATTGAAAGTCATTCTCGGAACGGCCATTTTAACCATGATTGTACACCTCGATGGAGACGGAACAGCCACATTTATGATAGTACTTTCTGCGTTTTTGCCTATTTATAAACAACTAAAAATAAACAGACTGGTGCTTTCGAGCATAGTAGCTTTAAGTGTTGGCCCGATGCATTTAGTGCCATGGTCAGGCACTTCGGCACGAGCTATTTCTACTTTAAAATCAGACGCCGTTCATATTTTCAATCCAAATATCCCTGCCATTATTGGAGGTATAGCTTGGGTGCTTTTTGTGGCTTATATATTTGGCAAAAAAGAACGAAAAAGACTAGGTGTCATTGATTTTCAGTATAGTCATAAAGACAACCTAACACATGAGCAACACCAGCTCAGAAGACCTAAACTATTGATTTTCAATGCTATTTTTACAGCTTTGCTGATTTTTTCGCTCATAAAAGGATGGATTCCTGCCCCTGTACTTTTTGTGGCAGCGAGCATGGTTGTGCTTCTAATCAACTATCCAAAACTACCAGACCAACAGAAGGTTTTGAAAGCCCATGGAACAAATATCTTCATGGTATCGAGCATGATTTTTGCGGCGGGTATTTTTTCAGGAATTCTTACAGGATCAAAAATGATTGAAGAAATGGCCAACAGTTTGGTTACTTTGATTCCGCAAAATCATGCAAATCTTTTACCGACACTTACAGCCATCACCAGCTTACCAGCCAGTATGTTATTTACGCCTGACGCTTATTATTTTGGTGTTGTACCTATTTTAAGTCAGACCGCTACACAATTTGGCATAGATCCGCTAGAAATTGGCCGAGCGGCATTGTTGGGCCAAATGACGGTCGGTTTTCCTATTAGTCCGCTTACAGCATCTACTTTTCTACTCGTCGGATTGGCCGAAGTTGACTTGGGAGAACACCAACGCCACACTTTCAAATGGGCGTTTGGCACCACCATAGTAATGACCATTGTAGCACTTTTAACTGGGTCAATACATTTATGAAAAACAAAATAAGAATTGGTTGCGGAGCTGGTTTCTCTGGAGATAGAATAGAACCTGCGGTTATTCTAGCCGAAAAAGGCGAACTAGATTATTTGGTTTTAGAATGCCTTGCAGAACGAACAATAGCTTTGGCACAAAAAAGAAAAATGGCTGACCCCAGTAAAGGCTATGACCCTTTACTGGAGCGTAGAATCGAAACACTTTTGCCTCATTTGGTAAAAAATAATATTCGTTTAATCACGAATATGGGAGCAGCAAATCCAATTGAAGGGGCAAAGAGAATCAAAGAAATTGCTCAAAAACAAGGCTTGAAAATTAAAGTTGCTGCGGTGGGTGGCGATGAGTTGAGAATTAGAAATGAGGAATTAGAAATTAATGATATTCAAATTTTCGGAGAAGAATATGAGGCGTTGAAATTAATTAAAAATGAATTAAACAATGAAAAACTCCTAATTCCTAATCGCACGGCGAACCGTTCTCAACTCCTAATTTCAATGAACGCTTATCTCGGCGTGGAAGGCATTTTAGAAGCCCTTCAAGCTGATGCTCAAATAATTATCACAGGAAGAGTAGCTGACCCCTCCTTATTTTTGGCACCGATGATTCACGAATTTGGTTGGAAAACAGACGATTACGATTTGCTCGGGAAAGGAACGGTGATCGGTCATTTGATGGAATGCGGCGGACATATCACTGGTGGATATTTTGCCGACCCTATAATGAAACCAGTAGAAAATATGGAAAATATGGGGCATCCTTTTGCAGATGTTTTTGATGATGGATCGGCTATTATTGGCAAAGTAGAAGGTACAGGAGGGGTAATCAATCTTCAAACTGCCAAAGAGCAGTTACTGTATGAAGTAATTAATCCAAGTGAATACTATACGCCTGATGTTGTGACAGACTTCACCAGTGTAAAATTAGAGGAAATTGACAAAAATAAAATAAGAATAACAGGCGGCGGTGGTAAAATTAAACCCGAAACTTACAAAGTAAGTATAGGTTATAAGGCTTTTTGGTTGGGCGAAGGTGAGATTTCTTATGCCGGCCCTGCCGCTTTTGAAAGAGCAAAACTGGCTGGTGAAATTATTGAAAAACGTTTGCAAGCTCAATTTGAAGAAATAAAAATAGATTATATTGGCGTTAATTCTACTTTTGATAACAGGTGGCCGAGCGAAGCCGAAGCCACGATTTCAGAAGTTCGACTCCGGATTGCAGCAAAAACACAAAGCCAAGCGGACGCAGCACTAGTCGGTGAAGAAGTAGAAGCACTTTATACCAACGGCCCAGCTGGAGGTGGTGGTGTACGCAAATATGTAAACGAAGTAATAGGCATTACTTCTGTTTTGGTAGACAGGAGCAAATTTTTACCTCAAATTTCAGTATTTGAATCATGAAACTATATAACATAGCCCATAGCAGAGCAGGCGATAAAGGCAACATTTCAATGCTGTCCTTGATACCTTACAATGAAAATGATTATGAAATACTTTGCCAAAAAGTGACGGTAGAATGTGTAAAAAAACATTTTGAAGGCATAATTCATGGGGAAGTAGTTCGGTACGAAATGCCCAATATTTCGTCCTTACTTTTTGTATGTAACGATGCATTGGGAGGTGGTGTAACTACTTCACTGCGGATGGACACACATGGGAAAGCACTAAGCTATAAACTTTTAGAAATGGAAATTACTTATTGATATATGATGAATAATAAATTAAAAATGGAAAAAGCTAACCTTGAAATATTTTCAGAAACACTTCAATCATTGGCCGAAAATGACAAAAATATCTATGTTGTCACCAGCGACTCTCGTGGATCGGGCAAATTAGTGGCTTTTGGTCAAAGATTTCCTGAGCAAATAGTAGAAATAGGTATAGCTGAGCAAAATTTGGTGGGCGTAGCCGCAGGTTTAGCAAGTATGGGCAAGAAAACCTTTGCAGTATCTCCAGCTTGCTTTCTGACAGCCAGAAGTTTGGAGCAAATCAAAAATGATGTTTGTTATTCCGACAACTCCGTGAAATTAATCGGAATTTCGGCTGGAGTAAGCTACGGAGCATTGGGAAGTACACACCACAGCTTGCACGATTTTGCCGTTTTAAGAGCCATTAACAATATCACGATTATTGCCCCAGCAGATAATTTTGAAACCCAAGAAGCTATAAAAGCAGCTTCCACGTTTGAAAAACCGATATATATCCGTTTTGGAAAGAAAACCATGCCTGATAATTTAATGATGAGTGATGAATTAAAAATGATAAATGAAAAAACAAGCTCAAGTATTCATCATTATAAAATTGGCCAAGGTAGAATTATCCGTAATGGCCAAGCCCTCACATTCATCGCCATAGGCGAAGGTGTTTTACCAGCTTTAGAGGCTGCAGAAAAATTATCCCAAGAAAATGGTATTGAGTGTACAGTGGTCAGCATGCACACCATAAAGCCATTAGATACTGAACTGATCGGACAATTAGCCCAGAATGGTAGTCCGATAATCACGGTAGAGGAACATTCAATAAATGGTGGCTTAGGTGAAGCGGTGGCCTCGTTTTTATTCCAAAATAGTTTTCGAAATAAATTCAAAATCGTAGGTTTACCTGACGACCATACGGTTTCTGGCTCTCAAAACGAGATTTTTGAGCATTATGGAATTTCGAGAAACGGATTAGCAATAACTGCCCTAAATTTAATTGCAAAATGAAAAAACTACTCATCACTTATATCTTATCACTCATCACGCTAGTATCTTTTGCCCAAAAACCAAGAGTTTTTGTATTAACAGATATTGAAAATGAGCCTGATGATGCGATGTCGTATGTAAGGTTTCTTACTTATGTCAATCAATTTGATATTGAAGGAATCGTAGCTACAACTTCTTGTTGGCAACGCTCCAAAACTGCCGAATGGCGTTTGCACGACATCACGGAGGCTTATGGAAAAGTAAGAGATAATCTGGAAATTCATGAAAAAGGCTTTCCTACTGAGGCTTATATTCATTCAATCATAAAAAAAGGCTTGCCTGTATTTGGTATGCAAGGCGTGGGTGAAGATAAAGACTCCGAAGGTTCGGAATGGCTTTTTCAAACGATGCTTAAAAACGACTCTCGACCAATTTATATACAAGCATGGGGTGGTTCAAATGTATTGGCACAAGCACTCTTTAAATTAAAAAAGACGCAGAAAGATTTAAAAATAAAGGAAATTATATCAAAACTAAGAGTTTATACGATTTCAGACCAAGACGATACAGGTCCTTGGATTCGCAAAAATTTCCCCGATTTGTTCTATATCGTAAGCCCAGGTTTTGAAGAAAATGGCGGTGGACAATACCATTATGCCACATGGTCGGGCATTTCGGGCGATATTTATCATGGGCGATTTATTGGTGCTGATACTTCTATTGTAAAAAATCATCAATTAAGCATCCACGTCCAAAATAATCATGGAGCATTGGGCGAAAAATACCCAAAGGTTGCCTTCTTGATGGAAGGTGATACTCCATCTTTTTTAGGATTAATAAATAATGGTCTAAACGACCCCGAAAATCCAAACTATGGCAGTTGGGGCGGACGCTACGAATTGTATATTCCACCATTCAAAAAATATATGTATGAGCCAGAAACTCGCCCAATCTGGACAGACACCCAAGATGAGGTTTATTCGGAAATCACAAAAAGTAATCATACCAGCAATCACGCTACGATTTGGCGTTGGAGGTCTGCTTTTCAAAATGATTTCTTTGCTCGCATGGATTGGTGTGTTGCCAAGTCTTACAAAGAAGCCAATCATCCACCCATTGCTACGCTCAATCATAAAAATGAACTTACTGTAAAATCGGGCGAAAAAGTTACTTTATCGGGTAGTGGAACCGACCCCGACCAAAACACTTTGAGCTACAAATGGATATATTACAATGAAGTAGGCAGCATGAATGCCAGCAGATTTGTTTTACAAAGACCTAATAATAAAGAAATTACCTTTAATGCACCGAAAGTATCAAGTGCCAAGACCATGCACTTTATCTTGGAAATAAGTGATAATGGCATTCCAAATTTGACTCGTTACCAACGTGTAATCATAACGATATTACCTTAATAATATGAAAATACTGATCACTTATCTTTCATCACTTATCACTCTATTTTTTATTTCTTGTTCCTCAAAAACTGATCAAGAAAAACCAAAAGTGGCAGTGGTAATTTCAACATTAAACAACCCTTGGTTTGTGGTTTTGGCAGAATCGGCAGCAGAAAACGCAAGAAAACTGGGTTATGAAGCAAAAATATTTGATTCACAGAATAATCCAGCCACAGAATCCGACAATTTTGAGAACCTCATTTCCTCAGGTTTTGATGCCATTTTATTCAATCCAACAGATGCTGATGGCTCTATTTCTAACATTCTTAAAGCAAAAACAGCTGGCATACCAGTCTTTTGTATGGACAGAGAAGTCAATTCCGATGTTGCCGCTACAAGTCAAATATTGTCAGACAATTACTCAGGATGTGTGGAGGTAGGAATTGAATTTGCAAAGTCGCTAAAAGCCAAAGGTGAATATGTGGAAATACTGGGTTTGGTGGGAGACAATAACACTTGGGCTCGTTCAAAGGGTTTTCATTCGGTAGTAGATAAATTCCCGAACCTGAAAATGGTAGCTCAGCAAAGTGCCGACTTTGACCGAAACAAAGCCATGGAAGTGTTGGAAAGTATGCTACAAGCCCACCCAAATATTAATGCCGTTTTCTGTGGAAACGATGCCATGGCTTTGGGTGTCTATCAGGCTCTTCAGTCGGCTGGCCTCGACAAAAAAGTAAAAGTATTTGGGTTTGATGGTGCCGATGAAGTGGTAGAAAAAATAAAAGAGGGCAAAATTGTAGCAACCGGCATGCAGTTTCCAAAAGTGATGGCCGAAACAGCCGCCAAAAACGCCGATGAGTTTTTCAAAGGAAAGCGAGATTTTGCTCAAAGAGTACCTGTGGAAGTTGAGTTGATTATACAAAAATGAAATCAATGTTGAACGATGAGATATGAATGATGAAATATGAATGATGAAATCAATGTTGAACGATGAGATATGAATGATGAGATATGAATGATGAAATATCAATCATGAAATATGAATGATGAAATATGAATGATGAAATATGAATGACGAAGTAAATTTCTAAAACACAAATACAATGAACTCCATTACAAAAGACCCATTAGGAGAAAAAACAATTGACTTTGCAGTAAGAATTATAAACCTTAGTAAATTTTTAATTTCGGAGAAAAAGGAATTTATAATAAGTAAGCAAATAGTGCGATCTGGAACTAACCCTGGAGCGATGGTACGCGAGGCTAAAAATGCCGAATCGGGTTTGGACTTTGTTCACAAATTGGGAATCGCACAAAAAGAAACTGGTGAAACTCAATATTGGCTTGAAATATTAATGAGGACTGATTATATATCTCGAACGGAATACGAATCCCTTTTTGACGATTCTACCCAAATAATGAAAATGCTAAGGAGTTCTATTTTAACTAAAAAGAATAATATGGGCAAAAGAATAATTCCAATTTTAGTGGGCATTTGTGGAAGTGCTTACTACTATTTATCCTGAAAAATTTATCAATCATAATTTATCATTAAGAAATATGACAAAAACTCTTATAAAAACTGTCTTTTTTTTGGTTATTGGCCTGATAATTTATAATTCTGTGTATTTTGAAAAGCTAAGTTTACGGACTTCAAAATCTACCGAAAATATTGATTTCAAGCCTATTGCGACCAAACTTTACATGGATATTTTGCAAATAAACGCTATCGACTTAGATAGTTTACAAATAGCTTTATCGCAAAATGGGGAAGCTGCTTTTTTAAAATATGGAAATAGGCTCGGAATAGGAAATTCGGCCTATTTTATGGCAAATATTGAAGGAGAAATTATAACTATCGACAAAAGTGAAATTATGGTGAAAAGCAAAAATGGCATACAATATCATCTTGATTTGATGTTTATTTTTGGAAATGCTATAAGAGATGCTTCTAAACTTGTTAAACTCACAGACTATAAAAAGACATCGGAATTTAATGCCTTATCGGAAGCTCTAAACGAAATCATTAGAGAGCAAAAAATCCCTATTGAAACGGCCGAGTTGAAAACTGGAGATAAAATAAGTGCAAAAGTTGCTTTTAAACTTGGTAAAAAAGATACGGATTTGTCGAAATTGACATTCACGCCAATAACAATCAGAAAATAAACAAATCCAAATGTCAAAAACTCAACACCTATCACTCATGGCTCAACACTATAATTATGCTTGAAGCTATTAATATATCAAAATCATTCCCTGGTGTAAAAGCCTTGGATGGAGTAAGTATGCGTTTCCAACCCGGAAAAGTGACAGCTATTTTGGGAGAAAATGGAGCTGGAAAATCGACTCTGCTTAAAATTCTAAGTGGTGTTTATATCGACTTTGATGGTGAAATATTAATCTGTGGCGAAGCTAAAAAATTCTCAAAAATCACCGATTCTCAAGAGGCTGGCATTGCAATTATTCATCAAGAACTTAACTTGATTGCTGATTTAAATATTACAGAAAACCTATTTCTTGGAAATGAAATAACCAATGACTGGGGTGTTTTGGAAAGCAAAAAAATGGAGAAATTGGCGACCGAACAAATGTCAAAAGTTGGTTTAGATTATTCACCCAAAACCAAAATAAAGAATCTAAAAATAGGCGAACAGCAGTTGGTTGAAATCGCGAAATCGCTACTTTTTGATGCCAACATCATTTTCATGGATGAACCAACTTCGGCCCTGAGTGACAAAGAAATTGACAAACTCCATTTGATAATCAATACACTCAGAAATGAAGGTAAAATTATAGTTTATATCTCACACAAAATGGATGAGCTGTTCAAAATAGCAGACAGATACGAAGTTTTACGAGATGGCGTGAGCATCGGCTCTGGTGAGTTAAAGGATATTTCGGAGCAAGAACTCATCAAAATGATGGTGGGAAGGGAAGTTTTGAAGAAAACCAAGGCAGTAAAGAGAATTGACCAAAATGTTTTATTGTCTGTAAGAAACCTTTCCCTCCTTGACTCCGGAAGAAACAAGAATCGGCTTCAAAACATAAATTTGAACCTAAAAAAAGGGGAAATTTTAGGTGTATTTGGACTCATGGGTGCTGGAAGAACCGAATTATTAGAATCCTTATTTGGCCTGAATTCTGATAAAATTTCTGGAGAAATTCAAATTGATGGGACAAGTCTAAATCTTAAATCGCCTAAAAATGCCATAGAAAAAGGTATTGCATTTTTAACAGAAGACAGAAAATCAGAAGGATTGGTACTGGAAATGGATATCGGAAAAAATATTAGCCTTACCACCCTGGCAGAATTTGATTTGCTTAGACCTAAAAATGAGAATGCCGAGGCAGAACTTTATGTAAAATCACTAAATATTAAAACGCCTACCATACACACTTTGTGTCAAAACTTAAGTGGCGGTAACCAACAAAAGGTTGTTCTGGCCAAGTGGCTTAGCACAGAACCAAAAATACTTTTAATGGATGAGCCAACGAGAGGAATTGATATAAATGCCAAGAATGAAATATACAAATTGATAGAAAAACTCGCTTCTGAAGGTCTGAGCATCATAGTGGCGTCCTCAGAAATACCAGAACTTTTGGCCATTTCAGACAGAATCCTGGTTATGGCAGATGGAAAAATCAGCGGTGAATTTAGTGCTGAAGAAGCAACAGAAGAAAAATTATTAAAAGCAGCAATTGGATAATTTTAATTATGAATGATGAACGCTTAATGATGAATGATAAATTATGAATGATGAATTGTGAATTATGAAATTTGAATTATGAATTTTGAATGATAAATTATGAATGTTGAATTATGAAATTTGAATTTTGAATGATATCTCAGCGAAACGTCGCACCAAATTCATAATTCACAGTTAAATACTTCCCAAAAAAAAAACTATGAATAAAGAAATACTCAAAAAATCGCAATCACTTATAGGGCTTTTTATACTTTGCTTATTGCTCAGTTTGCTCTCTGATAAGTTCTTAACAGGCACTAACCTTTGGAATGTCCTCAGGCAAATATCCGTAAATGTCTGTATTTCGGTCGGTATGACACTTGTCATAATCACCTCTGGCATAGACCTTTCTGTGGGTTCTGTTCTCGCTTTTTCCTCTGCGTTGGGAGTTGGATTACTCAAAAACGGCGTTGAGTTTGGTAGTTTCGACACCTTTATGGGCTTTACCGTTTTGGGTAGTATAATGATTACCCTTTTGGTTGGGCTCGCCCTCGGACTATTTAACGGATGGGTTATTACCAAATTCTCTTTGCCTCCATTTGTTGCTACTTTGGCCATGCTCACCATGGCAAGAGGCCTCACCATGTTATATACAAAAGGAATTCCAATTTCCAACCTTGGCTCATCATTCGAATTTATCGGTTCTGGTTGGTTTTTGGGTATTCCTGTACCCGTTTGGATTTCGACATTTGTGGTGTTAATTGTACTTTTTATCACAAAAAAAACTACCTTTGGAAGACATATTTACGCCATAGGAGGCAATGAAAGAGCTGCTTTACTCTCTGGTGTAAACGTAAGTAACGTAAAATGGCTTGTATATGGCATTTCAGGAGTTATGGCATCGATTGGAGGGATTTTGGTCTCATCAAGATTAAACTCTGCTCAACCCAATGCCGGCACGAGCTATGAATTGGATTCTATCGCAGCAGTAGTTATTGGAGGCACTTCACTTTCGGGTGGCTTAGGTACTATTACTGGCACTGTGATAGGTGCAGTGATAATTGGAGTTTTGAACAATGGACTAGTACTACTCAATGTCTCGCCATTTTGGCAACAAGTGGTGAAAGGTTTAGTTATATTATTGGCAGTTATTATTGATCAAAAAAGTAAGAGGAAATAAATTTTTTAAACACTAATTAAATTATTAATCATGAAAAACTCAGTATTAATTTTAGTTTTTACGTTTGGTGTATTTCTATGTTCTTGTTCTAGACAAGTTGCTCCTCCGCAAACGGTGGATGAAATTGAAACTATAACTGATGGTTACTCAACTACTTCAGCACGTAATAAAACCGGAGCTAGCAATTCTGTCGAGCACAAAAAAACCATCTTGCCATTAGAAGATCATTTACGTGGATTAGCTGGGGTGAATGTTACCGGCTCAGGCTCTGGGGCCACAATACGAGTAAGAGGAGTAAACTCGTTTCAAACTGGGTCGCTTGAACCTCTTTTTGTAGTAAATGGATCGCCGATGGCTAGTTATTCTTCTGCTTACTCAGCTGTAGACCCCATAAACATAAAAAGAGTAACCGCACTTACAGACGCTGGCAGCACAGCAATTTATGGTGTCAGAGGCTCTAATGGAGTAATAATTATAACATTAAATAATGCAAAATAATTATTCTGTTCAGACATAATATCAAAAGCTATTCTAATTAATCAAAACGTGTCAGAGTCTCCTTCATTTTTAAAATTCGTATTGGCCATTGACCAAGGAACTTCATCTACCAAAACTATTATTTTTGATAATGAAGGCAATGCTGTAGCCAAAGGCCATGTAGATTTACATACAAATTATTTCGACAATGGATTAGTGGAACAAGATGCAGAAGATATCTATGAAAACGTAATTGATTCTGTTTCAGTCTGTTTGATTGATTTCAAAAATAAAGGACATGATGTCAATGACATAGCTTCCTGCGGAATCTCAAATCAGCGAGAGACTTTCGTACTATGGGACAAATCAGGAGTAGCATTGACACCGGCCGTGGTTTGGGCATGTAAAAGGTCAACTGGCATTTGTAAGAAACTAATAGAAAAAGGCCAAAATGATTTTATAAATACCAGAACAGGGCTCATCATTGACCCCTATTTTTCCGCAACAAAACTTCTTTGGTTATTAGAAAACGATGTTTCTCTGAAAGAAAAAGTTGAAAAAGGAGAGGTGTATTTTGGTACAATTGATTGTTGGTTATTGTTCAAAATGACCAATGGCAAATCATACAAAACCGACTATACCAATGCCCATAGAACGCTTCTCTTCAATATTCACACATTAAGTTGGGACCAAGAAATTCTGAAACTTTGGGGTTTAGAAAAACTCAATTTACCCGAAGTTTGCCCATCGAGTTCGGAATTCGGAGTTTGGAATTGGGAATTAATAGCAAACGAATATTCTAAATTCCGAATTCCAAATTCCCCACTCCCAATTCATGCAATGATTGGCGATTCCCACGCTGCGGCATTTGGTGAAGGATGCTTTGAGGCAGGGACAGCAAAAGTAACCCTAGGCACTGGAAGTTCGATAATGATGAACACAGGTTCGAAGCCAGTTAACTCAAAACATGGGATGCTCAGCACCATCTGCTGGAGTACTGAAAATCGTGTTGATTTTGCCTTGGAAGGAGCCATAGTCTCGTGTGGCTCAACCATCGAGTGGCTCAAAAATAGCCTAAATCTTTTTGAAGATGTAACCGAAACAGAAAAAATGGCCACAGAAATTCCCGACAATGCTGGCGTATATTTAATTCCATCTTTCAGTGGTTTGGGGGCTCCTCATTGGCAAATGAACCGCAAAGCTTCAATAGAAGGAATGACATTTGGCACAACAAAAAATCATATAGTGAGAGCCGCTCTAGAGAGTATTCCTTACCAAATAAAAGATGTGGTGACCGCCATGGAAAACGATATGAACACTCCTTTAAAGTTTATTTCGGTAAACGGCGGATTAACAAAAAACCAGTTCGTTTTGCAGTTTTTAGTTGATTTACTGGGTATTGAATTAAAAAAACAACAAAACCCTGATGTATCAGCTCTGGGTGCGGCTTATTTATCAGGTTTGCAAAGTGGGATTTACGATAACATCGAACAATTGAAGAAACTTAATCAATCTAAAACTCAAAAAATCCTACCCAATCACTCCAATGAAATTGTGAAAATAGGCTACGAGGGTTGGAAAACAAAAATCCAATCTATTCAAATATAGAAAGTCATAGCCTCTATTTTTTGAGATAGTCAATAAACTGTGAAGGAATAAAAAGGATCTATTCTCTAATTCAAATTCTAGGATATTTCTTAGCTTCATCATCCACCACGAGCACCCAATCTTGCCCATATCCTGAGCTTGGAGGAGTGAAAACTTTAGAGCCTTTATTTTCGAACTTTCCTGCATCCTTTATTTCTCCATTTCGAGGACTGTACCAAAAAGCCGTGCTCTGTTCTCCTGAAATTTTCCCCAATTGTAGGGTAAATGGCTTACCCATAATACTATAAACAAAAGCGTAATCATTGCCACGGGTAGCTTGAATTCTTTCGTAAGCCGTCAAATCATTCTCCAAAATCAAATCTTTATCTGGAATTCTTTCCAAAATTGGCCTTGATTCTATGAGTTTTTTCAAAAACTTGACTTGCTTAGCCGCAGGTAAATCCAAAGCAAAATGCCAGTAAGTTTTAGGCCCGTTCACGCCTTCGTTTCTTGGAGAATACATTTGCCAAATATCATGACAACCGTAAGTAAAGCCAAAAGCCCCAGCGAAAACATCCAAATAAATGGCTTTTCGAACATCATAAGCATTGGTTGTACCGTTTTCGTTGGCATTAAAACAAACGGGATGGTCCTCATAAATGGGTTCAGCATCAATAACTGGCTTGATGGGAAATCTGTCATAAGAGCTTTTTATACGATCAAAAACCGCCGCATCTCGACAGTGGCCCGTTTGAAACATATTGAAATCAAACCAAGTCTGGTTGTGAAACCATTCGCTAGAACCTTCCTTGTTGGGTTGTGGATGATAGGTGAGCAATCCTTTATCGTTTCCTCCCAAACCTTCTACCACACCCACTGCCATTGCATTCCAAATTGCCTCATCGGAAGTTCCAGGTCTTGGGTTTCTGTCGCCACCCATTACCCAGATAATGTTTGTTCTATTTTTATATCGGTTGGCAATCCACTTACCATAGATTCTGGCATTACCTTCATTAAAAATTTCGGGTCCAGCTCCCCATCTGTCTTTAAAAACCTTGTCGCCCCAAGTAGGTAAAAGTCCAATATTTAGACCAAGTTCATTGGCCTTATCGACTATGAAGTCTACATGCTTAAAATACGTCTCATTCGGTTTAGTTGGATCATTATCTATTAATGGTTTTTCGCCATAAGCATTCGGTTTATTGACACCGTCCATTTCAGCTAATGCCACTGCTTGAATTATCGTAAAACCCTGAACGGCACGCTTTCCCAAATAGAAAGTAGCTTCTTCTCTATCCAATCGGTGGAACAATTCCCAAGCCGTATCCCCTACCCAAACAAACGGTTTTCCATCTTTTAAAAGATATCGTTTGTTGGCACTAACAGTGAATGATTGAGCCAGAAGAACTTGTGCAAAAACGCATAGAGAAACTAAGGTCAAAAATATTTTTTTCATCTTCAGTTTGATTTATTTCGGTTAAAAAAATATTTGCAGTTTTGATTATTTAACTCGCACATATTTTTCAACGATTATCCGATCAATGCCCAATTTCTCTAGTTTCTCTACGCCTTTCTGAACCAAAGTGTCATTTTGGACTTTTACCACAAATTCAAATTTGTGATTTTCCCATTGCGGGTCAATGAAATATTCAAGATTCTCGGTATAAGTACTGTCCTTCAATGTATAAGTTCCCGCACCAGATGTAAAAGCTACTTTGGTGGAATCTTTGGCACCAGTGATGTCGTGACTCAAAAAAGCGAAGTGGCTGGCATTAATTATTTTTATCATTTTCACCTTCGGATTGAAAGTTGAAAAAGTAGAGTCTTTTTCGGTAGAGGTGGCTGATATCAGTTGCCACGTACCTTCTAAAGATGGCGAAGATTGTTTTTCACAGGCACAAAAAACACATAGGAAAAGAATAATTCCAAAGAAGAATTTCATATTTTTATTTTGGTTGAATTGTTTAAGGAATACGAAAATAGTTATTTTTTTTCAATTTCAATTCTAAACCCATTTAAGGAGCGTCAAAAAAAATCTCTGGTTAAATCAATAGTATTTTTGACAAAATTACAATCCCAAATTTTAAAACAACTGTATCTTATTTAGCTTTCTAAACAGATTCAATAATTTAAAACCACACCAATTCCAAGCCCCATATCGCTGTCATAATGTAAATTTGTTCCTAAATTTTTGTTTATAATATATTTGAGACCAGCCATATATTCTTTGTCTGTATTTACCATCAGACTGGCTCTGAGACGTTTAGCAATCGGAATATCCTCACGCATCAATTGAACCCTCAGGTTTCCATCGTGGTAAACCTCGGTTTGCAAAATAAACAACATGGGCAAAGTGTAGGCTAAACCCAAGCTAAACTGTTGGCGATTGTCTTTCGTATTGGTTTGCCCAAATACATTCTTTTCATACTTGATCATACCCATTTCATCCATGTCAAACTTTCGGTACCGCCAATCAAATCCTATAAATGGCATTACCCATTGCATTTTGCCCAAATATCGACCTAAATGCGTTTCGGTCTCATAGCCGTGTTGATCATGATATCCGAGTCTCCATTCTGTTCCCAGCATCCACCGGGTATTTTGAATCATCCACATGCCATCGTTGCCATTGGTAGCAAAATCGTTTTCGGCCATTAGATGAAACCCTCTATCGTCTGCAAATAATTTTCTTTGGGCCAATTTAGGATTTGGAATTAAAGGATTTGGAGCTTGATTCTCATAGCTAAAAACCCTTCCCATTCCGCTCATCATGTGGTATAAAATATGGCAATGAAAAAACCAGTCCCCCTCAGCATTGGCATTAAATTCAAGCGTATCTGTTTCCATAGGCATTATATCCACGATGTTTTTCAGCGGTGCATGATTTGCCTTTCCATTCAAAAGCCTGAAATCATGACCATGCAAATGCATAGGATGACGCATCATAGAGCCATTGTAAATTATGATTTTTACGTTTTCCCCTTTTTTAACCAATATCTTGTCTGATTCAGAAACAACCTTGTTATCCATGCTCCACACGTACCGATTCATGTTGCCGGTGAGTTCAAACTTTAGTTCTTTGACAGGCACATTATCGGGCAAACTGGTTATTGTTGGAGATTTTAGCATTGCATAGTTGAGGGTAACGATGTCTGCAAGGCTGTTGGCATTGTACCTGTTTGGATCATCCTCTGTCTGTTTTGGTTTAGAATTTCCAGTAATTTCAGGGTACATTACAACGTTCATATCCATTTGGTTGAGGCTCATTTTCATACCCATATCATCCAAATTGCCATTCATTTTCATCATAGAATTCATCATCTTCATTCCCTCAAAATATTTGAGTCGTGGCATGGGCGAAATGAGTTGTTTCACTCCATCTCCAAAATATATAGATGCCGAATTTGTTCGATCTTCGGTGGTAGCCAAAAATTCAAAAGCCGTACTTTCGGCTGGAATGCTAATCACCACATCGTAAGTTTCTGAAACCGCAATGAGGAATCTATCTACTTCTACAGGTTCTACATCGTTGCCATCGTTGGCCACTACCGTCATTTTACCTCCAGCATATTTCAGCCAAAAATAAGAAGATGCTCCTCCATTAGAAATTCTCAAGCGTACTTTATCTCCAGCTTTCAAAGGCTTTCCATCTATGATTTTTATGTCAGTTGATGGTTTTCCATTCATGAAAATTTTGTCGTAATAGACATCACTTACATCCATGGCCAACATTCGTTTGCCCTCATTGAGTAGTTTGGTTTTTAGATGCCCCGCTCTAATAGCCTCCGCGTAACTTTGTGTGGCATTTTTTCTTATTGCGAACCAATCCGTGACATTATGCAACATTCTATGCACGTTTTCAGGTTTATAGTCTGTCCATTCGCTCAGTACTATCGGAACGGTTGGCAAATCATCTATACCTTTTCTAAATGTTGGGTCTTTTGGTTTTTTTAGCATCACAAAGTTTCCATACATACCTATTTGCTCCTGCAAACCGCTGTGGCTGTGGTACCAATGTGTGCCGTGCTGAATAATTGGAAATCTATAAATATGTGTGGTATTGGGTTTTATGGGCATTTGTGTCAAATTCGGCACACCATCTTCTTTGTTGGGCAATAACAAACCATGCCAGTGAAGCGAGGTGGTTTTCTTTAACTCATTATAGACATGGATTTCTGCCGTGTCACCTTCTGTAAAAGTGAGTGTGGGCATAGGTATTTGTCCATTTACAGCAATTGCACGTTTTTCCTTACCATTAAAATTGACAATGGTGTCTCTGACATACAAATCATACCGAACCACTTTTTGACCAGCAACCGCAATTGAAAATAACAACAAAACGATCAGACATTTAGCTTTCATGATTTACTTTTTAACCGAAGTGGAATCTGGATTTTGAGTAACAGGCTCGGTTAAATCCATTCCACAATCTGAGCACTTTTCGCCTTCTTTGCCAATGATTTCGGGATGCATTGGGCAAGAATAAGACTGGGTCACTTTTGTAGATTCGTTTTTGGCTGAATTACAAGACCCCAGCACTAATATTAAGGCAACAATTATTAAATTTTTCATTTCAATTATTTACAACGATTTTTGATAAAGATTTTCTTAAAAAACTATTTGAACTGGTCTGAATTTTTTTTTGGCATCCGACTAAATTATCGCAATGGCAGTAAGTTGAACCCTTACAGGGTTCTAGTTTTCTTATGGTTATTTACAATTAACATAATCTAACCCCTCTGGGGTTATTAATTTTCGGCTATTTAGAAAATCAAAATAAATAAAGATTCATTCCTAGAATAGCAATTTCTTTCACTACATATTCTCAAAATCAAAGGCTACACTTAAATATTCCCAACTCATTTTTACTTTTCCTTTTTTGTCATTTGTAGCCAATACTTTATAAGTCAATGCCTCGGTTATTTTCTTACTTTTGCTTGGTTTCACGCTCAATCTTAAAATATCGTTTTCTTGTTTGTAATCATCCGCAAGGTGCATATCCCAAGTTTTGCTAAGAATAATCGTCCACGTTTTATTGTTGGGAATAGTAAAAAAGCCATATCTCCCTTTTGGAATATGTTTGCCTTGAATCATTACATCTTGCGAGAAATCAATCCAAGTAGCATGGTGGGCTCCCGTTGCCCATACTTGGTTGTAGGCCACCAGTCCGTTCCAAATTGACCTCCCTCTTACACTTGGTGAGCCGTATTCAATATGTACATGATTGCCGCCCACCATTGCCATGGCAGTCATTTTGGGGCTTTTGGGCTTTGCGGCTGTTTTGGCAGTATCGGCTTTGGGCTGATGGTTTTCGTGCTGAGCAAACACATAGTTTGATAAAATTACGCTCAAAACGATTAAGATGTTTTTTTTCATTTTTTTAGTATTTAAATATTATTTTCTTTTACGACTTACAAAAAACAGAATAAATCCAGAGAGTATCGAAAATAGACCGAACACAGAAAACGCTCTCAATAACCAATTAGAGATATTGTCTCTGCTTTGGTAGTCCATGGTGTGCATCATCCATAAAAAATCAAAAACTCTCCATTTGTTGTTTCTGAATTTTTGGACAGTTCCTAACTCAGCAGCCACATACACAGTGGTACCAGAAGAATGTCCAAAAGTAACGGCATAAGCCGGTAAGGGCTGCTCGCGATATTCATGGTGGCCATTTGTCGTCGTTAAATATTCAACTTTGCTTATTTCAGCCTCTTTAGAAAAACTATTTTTAGCAATATTTACAGCCTCGTTTTCAGTTAAAGCATTCCGCAATTCTCCTGTTTGTGCATTTGCAAGCTGAATTTTCTTGTCTCTATCATGTAGTTTGGAGTAAGTAATTTGGTAAAGCGGCTCACCAAAAATCTGAATCAATTTCAAGTCAAAAACAAAATTTATGCTGTCTTTGACTTTTATTTTTTCAATAATAGCCTGAGGACTTGCTAAATCGAGGTCAGCTCCCAAGGGATGAATATGAGCTTTTTGATGATCGCCATGAATTTCGTCCATGTCAGACCAACTGAAATACAAACCGCCCATCGTCCAGAACAGAAACTGAATACCTAAAGCAACTCCTAAAAAACGGTGTACTTTCCTGATTTTCCTTTGAAACTCGCCTTTCTTCATTATATTGGTTTATTTTATTTTGCTGGATAATTAAAAACAGATGAAATGCTATTTTACTTCAAAATTTAACATCATTCCATCGTCTTCATGCTCCAGATTATGACAGTGGAGTACAAATTTTCCTTTGATTTCAAATGTCATTGCAACTTGTACTTTCTCACCCGGAGCTACCAGAACCGTGTCTTTCCATCCTTTTTCATGCGGTAGAATAGCCTTTCTTCCACCAGATCGCGATACAATTTGGAACATAACTCCATGAACATGCATAGGATGGGCTTCATCACCGGTAGAATTATCAAACTCCCAAAGCTCAGTAGAACCAAGAGTAACCGTTTCATCTATCCTTCCTGATTTGAAAACGTTTCCATTGATTTTGTGCATACCCTCGTTGCTCATCATATCCATTTTCAGCGTAAAAACCCTTTTATTGCTAGTCGAAGGAAGTTTCGGAACTGGAATTAAAGTACTCGGCAGCTTGAACGTATTGTTTTCTTGCCGTTTAATATTAAAAGCCAAGATGTCAAAAGGTTGATTGCCTTGGGCGTTTCCCATTGTAAAAAATGTCTCGCTTTTTAGGAAAACCACCTCTCCAACCTTCATTGTCGAAAAGTCTACCAGAATATCTAACCTTTCGCCCGAACCCAAAATGACATTTTTTACTTTTTCTGGCTGAGGCAAAATTCCGCCATCCGAACCAATCACATAAAATTCAGCCGAATTACTGAGACTTAAATTATAAATTCTTGCAGAAGAACCATTTAGAATTCTGAACCTATAAAAACGGGTGGAAACATCTAAAAATGGTTTATGTGTGCCATTGACCAGTATATTTTCTCCCAAATAACCCGACATAATTTCCATCATGGTCGGGCTATATTTTATTGTACCATCGCTTGCTATTCTTTTGTCTTGAATTATTAAAGGCACTTCAAATTCGCCACTAGGCAATGCCAATGATTTTTCTTCATCAGACTCCACAACGAAAAGCCCCGCCAAGCCTTGCGTAACTTGCTCTCCAGTAGATTCGTGTAAGTGTGGATGATACCAATTTAATCCTGCCTGTTGGTTGACGGAAAACTTATAATTGAATGTCTCATTTGTCATCACCATTTGGTCGGGATGCCCGTCCATCTCGGCAGGGATTTTTAGGCCATGCCAATGGATATTCGAATGGTCTGATAACTTATTGAGCAAATTGATATTCACATTTTCTCCTTTTTTTACCCTGATGGTGGGTCCTAAAATGCCCTCTCCATAACCCAGCACATTTACTTTTGATGCCGACAAAAGAGCCTCTGAAGTATTTTGAGCTACTAAAGATGTATTTCCAGAAACCGTTTTGGGGATTTTTAAAGGATTAATAAACAATCCGGCATTTACTTGAGGAACAACGGCATCACCATGGTTCATGCCGCTCATACACGAGGACAAAATACCTGAAGATGTGAGCAAACTCGCTGAACCAAATCCTAAGGTCATTAAAAAATCTTTTCTTTTCATTTTATAGTTTCTATTGTACTACCGCAGGTTAACATCATAGAACCATAATATGGGTTCTTTACGGAGTTTTCTTTGCTAAGCCAATTGGCTCCTTTTCCGTCGTTGGCCATGGGGCAGAATTGATAATAAACAGGCGATGCTTGCTTTGATACTTTTGTCAGCTGATACATGCTTTTTGAAAGAGCAATAAAATGCTCTCTTTGGTGAGTGGGATCTTTTGTCTCTGCAATACGCCCAGCATCAAGGCCTAAATCCTTCACCACTTTCATCCAAACAGTATGTTCTTCAGCCGTAAGTTTTTCCATTTTTACAGCAGAAATTGCTGATGATAGTACGCCAGCTTTGCTTGATGCTAGCTCCCCATCTGTTTTTACTAAAGCATCTTTTAAAGCAAAATAATTATCAAAAACTGCTTTCAAAGTTTGTATTTCCTGTTTCTGTGCCGGCATGTCCGCATGGTCATGCATGTCAGTTTTAGAAACTGTGGCTACAACAGATTCTTTGTTTTCCGTCAATTTTGCTTTCCTTTCATATTGACAACAAGAAGGTAGCTGGGAATAAGTATCAAGCGGAGCGAGATAGCTGTCGCTGTCATAGCCAGCCAATGCAATCCGTTTTAAAATTTCATCTCGATTGGTCTTTTTTGAATCAAAAGTAAGTGTAGCCATTTTGGTTTCTTCGTTCCAATCTACCTCTGCGATTTTTTTTACGTTGCCCGCTTTTTCAATGGTTGCCTCACACATTTCGCAATTTCCATAAATTTTCACAGTTTCTGAAGAGGCATTTTTTATTTGAGCTTTACATGCTACAACTGACAACAATATGAAGATTGTTATCAATATTTTTGGTATCGATTTCATTTGAAAAAATTAAAATAATGTAAAAAAAAGGGGTTAACAGTCTCAAAAAGACGTAATTATCCCATGAGAAGAAATAATCAGCTTATTTTTGGAGGTTGCCAATTGCTGTAAAAACCAGCGGTTGTATCTGAAACGTGAAGGAAAGAAATCGAAATTTCTTTGTATAAAAATTGAAAATCGTATTTGATTTCTAAGGTTGCTGGTAAAACAGACAGGGAAAATAAGGCTCCACATTTACAAGATGGATGGTTACAATTTCCACCACAATCATCATGCTTTTTTTGATTTTCAGCTACTTTTTTTGTTTTACAACAGTCCTTCTTTCCAGATTTACAACAAGACTTTTTTTCAGAAGTATCTTTCATTTTACCGCAAGCCACAGCGTCTAATGAACTAAACGAAGTCCCTAGAATTATAAGTGCGAACAGTATTTTGAAAAATTTAGTCATTTGAATAAGAACAACGAGCAAAAATAAAAAATGTTTCCAATAATTTAGAAAAAGCCGAACAGATATTTTTGTTGATCCACATTTATTTGCAAAATCTCACCTAATTCTATTTTTTAATTATTTCTAAAATGATTTTTAATTATACACAAATTAGACTTAATAAAAACACAAAATGCTCATTTTGAGACAAAACCAAACAAAGTACAGACTTTTTAGAAACGGAATCAAGTAAGTAAACTTAAAATTTGTCCAAATTTCTGCCGATTTAAAACTTCATATTTTGAATCCTGACAGCATTCAAAATAGCCAATAATGCCACCCCTACATCGGCAAAAACCGCCTCCCACATGGTGGCTAAACCGCCCGCTCCAAGTGCCAAAACAGCACCTTTAACTACAAATGCCATTGTGATATTTTGCCAAACAATTCGCTTGGTTTGTTTACCAATGTTGATAGCCATCGGTATTTTTGATGGCATGTCGTCTTGAATTACTACATCGGCTGTTTCAATGGTGGCATCGCTTCCCAAGCCTCCCATGGCAATACCCACATCGCTTAGAGCCACCACTGGTGCATCATTTACGCCATCACCCACAAAAGCTACCGTTTGGTTTAAGGCTTTGAGTTCTTTTACTTTGTTCACTTTGTCTTCAGGCAACAAATCGCCAAACGAATTTATTATTCCCAATTTATCCGCAACAAATTTTACCACAGAACTTTTATCTCCACTCAGCATGGTGGTATTTACACCCAATTTTTTGAGTTTATTGACAGCCAATTGTGCGTCTTCTTTAATAATATCAGCTATGGTGAGGTAGCCAGCAAACTTTTTGTCATACGCTATGGCTATCAAAGTATACACTATGGTATTCGGGTCAAAGTCATAACCAATACCAAACTTATCCATCGATTTGAAATTCCCAACCAATAATTCTTTTCCATTAACTTTGGCTTTTAACCCATACCCAGCTATTTCTTCAACCTGTTTAAGTTCAATGTTTGAATCTATTTTACCCACAAAATCATGAATGGCAGTGGCCACAGGATGTGTACTTTGACTTTCCAAAGCATTGACCATTTGTAAAATTTTATTTTTGTCAAAATTAGAAATGAAAACAACTTCTTGAACCTGAAAAACACCTTCCGTCATGGTTCCTGTTTTGTCCATTACAACATTTTGGATATTGGCTATTCGGTCTAAAAAATTACTTCCTTTAAACAGAATTCCGTTTTTAGAAGCTGCACCAATTCCACCAAAATAGCCCAGAGGAATACTGATAACCAAGGCACAAGGACAAGAAATAACCAAGAAAACTAATGCTCTGTATAACCACTGACCGAACTCATAATTTTCTACAAAGAAGTAAGGCAATCCAGTTATGAGAATCGCTAAAAGCACGACAATTGGTGTGTAAATTTTTGCAAACTTCCTGATAAACAACTCAGTGGGGGCTTTTTGAGCTGTGGCATTTTGCACCATTTCCAAGATTTTGCTCAATTTGCTATCTTTATAATTAGTCGTAACTTTTACTTGAGAAACGGTATTGAGATTTATCATTCCAGCCAACACCGTTTCGCCTTTGGATTTGGTATCGGGCATACTTTCGCCTGTGAGAGCCGCTGTATTAAATGAGGCCGTTTCGGATAATAGTTCGCCATCCAAACCCAGTTTTTCACCCGCTTTTAGTTGAATTATATCACCAATATTTGCTTTGGCGGCTTTTATGCTTTTGGCTTCATTGTTTTGCAAAACCGTAACCTCATCTGGTCTTTGATCGAGCAAACTTTTAATATTTGCCTTGGCTCTTTTTACGGCCAATCCTTGAAAAACCTCCCCTACCGAATAAAATAACATCACTGCCACACCTTCGGGATATTCACCGATGGCAAAAGCCCCAACGGTAGCTATAGACATCAACAAAAATTCTGAGAAGATTTCGCCTTTTAGAATACTTTGGAGAGCCTCTTTCAGCACAGGAAAACCAACAGGCAAATAAGCAGCTGCATACCAAAGGATTCTTAGCCAACCTGTAAACCAAGATTGAGAGAAATAGTAGTCACAGGCAATGGCCACTAGCAACAATATTAAACTGATAATGGCTGGCATAAACATTTTGGAAACACCCATGCTTGCTCCTACATGATTATGTTCTTGCTCATGATTATGTTCGTCCGCCGCACAGCAGCCACCAATTTTTGTCGGAGAAGTGTTGGCCAAATTATTAATTTTTTCTTCTTCCGAACAGCAGGTCATCTTGCCTTGGTCGTCGTAAGTGTGTATATGATTCGAATCCATGTGCCAGAAAGTTTTTATATGAACAAATGTAGGTGGATAAGCAGTGCAACAGGTTTTCAAAAAGGAAATTTAAATTAAATTGCCTTTCAAAAATAAGAATAATTCAAAACTCCTTATGGTTTAAATTTAAACTTTCTAAACCACCAATCAAACATCCTTTACCCTAAAAACCACCACCATAGCCGACAAAGCTGTAAGAATCCCTATAAAGGCTATGCTAAAATTAATTCCAAAACTATCTGCCAACAAACCCGTTGTTATAGCTCCAATCGCATATCCTAAATCTCTCCAAAACCTAAATGTACCCAAACTCTCGGCCCGTTGTGAAGGATGCGTAAACACTGAAATGGCATTGATAAAAGTAGGATAAACCAAAGCTGTACCCACCCCCAGCAATGTGCCAATAGCCGCAAAATGCCAAAATAAATCTGCAAATAGCAAAGCTAAAATAGACAAGGCTTGAACGGACATCCCGATAAAAAGTAGCCATTTTTTAGAATAAATGTCAGAGAGTTTTCCAGTAAAAAGTTGGCTTAGACCCCAAACCGTTGGATAAATGGCTGCCAAAACGCCCACTTGCGAGGAAGAAAACGCCAATTTGAGTAAAATTAAGGGTAACAAACCCCAAATCATGCCATCGTTGAGATTATTCACAAGCCCAGCTTGTGTAATACCGCTGAGCGATTTATGCCTAAAAGTGGTGTCGATAAAAATATTGGAAAGTAAAGCAATTTTACTTTCAATTGCCTCATTTCTAACATATTGCTTGGTGTCTTTTACAAATACCAAACTTAAAAACAGGCCTAATACTGAAAAAATGATTCCAAGGTAAAATGGATAAGGTCTGAGGCCATAATGGCTAGCGATATAGCCAGTCAAAAAAGCAACAATTCCGACCGAAACATAACCAGCAAACTCGTTGATTCCCACGGCGAGTCCTCGTTTTTTGCTGCCTACCAGGTCTATTTTCATTACTACAGCCATGCTCCAAGTGAGGCCTTGATTGATACCCAACAATATGTTGGCGAAGATAATCCAGTTCCATGAATTGGCAAAAATCAGTATAAAAGGAATAGGCAAACCAAAAATCCAGCCGATGACCAAGAGATTTTTTCGGCCTAAGACATTGGCCCATTTACCTGTAAAATAGTTACAAATGGCCTTGGTTATGCCAAAAGCCACAATGAACGAAAAAATGGCTGTTTTGGAAGAAATACCAAACTCTTGTTCTGCCAAAGCAGGCAAAACAGTACGTTCCAAACCTATCATTCCGCCAACAAAAGCATTGATGACCACCAAAAGTGAAAACTGTTTCCAATTTTCTTTTAATCCAAACTTTATATTTTCCATGATAATGATTTTATGAAATAGCACATCTGTTAGCTCCCGCTTCTAAGTCTATTGGGTTGATGTCGCTAAAATCGCCTTGAAGATTTTTTTCAACAATTACAAGGTAATTGGCTCGTGTAGCGGGAATTCGACTAATGATAGTTTCAATGAAATCTATTTCATTCAATTGCAAGAGAGGAATTGATTTTACTTTTCTTAATGTACTATTAATCAAAAGATTATCAAAATCAATAGGCTGACTTGTGTGGGCAGGTAATACAATTATTTCGTCATCAAGGCTCAATAATTTTTGAAGTGATTGGTACAAAAGTTTTGCTTTTACTTTCATTCCTTCGCTATCTGCCTTCAAATCGGGTCTTCCAACACCATTTATAAATAAGGTATCACCAGTTAGTAATACTTTATTATCAATGTTAAAACTCATACTTTCCAAAGTATGCCCTGCTGTTGAAATGGCTGAAACTGTAATATTTCCAAGATTGAAAACAGTTTCATTTTCGATGGGTTGATACTCGAAACGTAGGTTATTGTTAGCGGGTAAAAATAAGGCCGCACTATTTTTCTCAGCCAATTCCTTCGACCTAGAGAGGTGGTCTGCGTGTGTGTGGGTTTCTATAACACATTTTAAAACCGCATTATTGGCATTAAGATATTGCTCATACACGTTTATATCCAAAGAAGCATCTACTACAATAGCTTCATTATTAGCAATTATCATGTATGATAAACATCCTTTTCCTGTTCTCCGAAATTGAATTACATCAAAATTTGGGAAATTAATGGTTGCAGTGTTCCAAGCCAAACTCCACGCTTTTAAGCCTCCTTCCAATGAATAAGTGTCATAACCTTGCGTTTTAAGCATTTCAGCCGCTACCAAGCTCATTTTGCCACCTGCACAGTAAGTGACAACGGGCACACTTTTATCAAGGTGTAAACTACTAAAGGCACCAAAATCATTGTTTTTTAACTTGTCGTAAGCGTTAAAATGAATACTGTTAGGAATATGCCATTCTGCTCTTTCCGAGATAGGACGTATATCGAGGATTAAAATCGGTTGCCCGATTTCAATCCAATTACGTAAAGTATTGACATTAATAGTTTTGATTGCTTCCATTATGTTTAAATTTTAAACAAATGTAGAAGCCCTAATTTTGGCAAAAATTAACAAATGATAAAAAGCAGATTATTAAACAAAAAAAATCAAACGACTTTTTGAAGAAAATTCTCCCAATCTTCGGCCATTTTTCCTTTCAGTACACGTGGGAATTTATGCTGTCCGCCTTCTTTTCCGTGGCTTTTCATCCAGTCTAAAAACACAGCAGTTGGCAGTACTTTACAAAAAATATTTTTCAAAGCATGACTTCTTTCTGTCGCATAGTCGTCATTTAGAAGCTTGATTTTCTCATCCAGTTTTTGAGCCAATTCATTCTCGTTTAAGCAATTGTCGCTGCCCACATACCATTGATGGGCAAATAAAGGCGGATATTTTTTACCAATAACTGTAAATTCTTTGATCGTGATTTGCATTTCTTCGGCCACTTCCATAATGGCCTTGTTCATGTTTTCTACAGAAAGATGCTCTCCACAAAGGCTTAAAAAGTGTTTTGTACGACCTGTAATTACGATTTCAGCAGTCTTTTTATCTATAAACTTTATGGTGTCGCCTATCAAATATCGCCAAGCTCCCGCACATGTACTCATCAAAAGAGCATACTCTGTTTGTTCTTTTACTTCGTTGATCATCAAGGTTTCTGGCTTGGGTTTTAGGTTTCCTTCTTCGTCAAAATTGGTTTCAGTAAAAGGAACAAACTCATAAAAAATGCCATTGTTTAGCACCATTTGTAAGTGGCCATTTGGTCGGGATTGATAGGCTATAAAACCCTCTGAGGCTAAGTAAGTCTCTAAATAATAAAAAGGTTTTGTAAGGTTCAGCAATTTATTAAATCCCTCTCTATAAGGATCTATCGAAACGCCACCCCAGCCAAAAGCAACCAAGTTAGGCCATATTTGGTGTATATTTTCGACTTTATGGAAGGCAATTATTCGCTCAAAAAGAATTTGAATCCAGGCCGGTACCCCAGCCACAAAAGCTACATCCCAATTCGGTGCGTTAAGGGTTATTTCTTGTAATTTTTTCTCCCAACTTTTTTCTTGGCTGATGGCTTTGCCGGGTTTAAAAAACTTCTCAAACCAAAATGGTATTTTGCCGACCGTAATTCCACTTAAATCGCCCTCAAAATGGTCATCAATTTGGTTGAGTCTGGTACTACCGCCCAAGAGCAAATACCCTTTTTCAAAAGTTTCTTTGGGCAAATCTCGAAAATGACCAAGCGTAACAATCTGAGCAATACTGGCTCTGTGAATGGCTTTTATCATGGCTTTGGTCACTGGAATGGCCTTAGAAGCAGCCTCAGAAGTTCCCGAACTCAAGGCGAAATATTTGACTTTGCCTGGCCAAGTGATGTTCTTCTCGCCGTTTCGGGCTTTTACCCACCATTCATTGTACATCTTGTTATAGTCATGAATCGGCACTATTTCTTTGAAGTCTTTATAAATGGCCTGTTCTTTTTTTAGGGTTCGAATACCCGCAATTTTCTCAAAATTATAAAGCCGTCCAAACTCCGTCTTCCGTGCTTTTTTTAACAATTTGAAAAGCACCTTTCGTTGATGCTTAGCGGGTTTAACAATCCTGATTTTTTTAATATTGGCTGTTATAGCAATACTTCTTTTGATGATACTCCCCAACAAGGCCATAATTATTTTGAACATTTTAGCATTCGCAAAATTAAAATGAACTGTAGGTTTATAAGGGGTATTCAATGTAAAGAAATTGTTTTATTTTCATTAAGAAATCACATAAAACACTGATTAATAACTATTTCCTAATATTATGACTATTATTTAATAACAAAACAAGCGTAGTTTTGAATATTTAAATTTTACGTGTTTTGGAGGAAATAAAAAAATATAAAACTGTCGTAATTTCTGACGTTCATCTTGGTTCAAGCGGCTCCAAAGCTGAAGATGCTACTACATTTTTGAAACAACTTTCTTGCGAAAAACTGATTCTGAATGGCGATATCATCGATGGTTGGCAGTTGAAAAAATACGGTACTTGGAGGAAAAAACATACGGGTTTTCTGAGAGTGGTACTCCGCATGATGGAAAAAGACAATACAAAAGTGATTTATATTCGTGGTAATCACGATGATTTTCTGGATCAGGTGATGCCTTTGGTGGTCGGCAAAAACTTTCAAATCAGACGCGATTATGTGTTGCGGTCGGGCAAAAAGAAGTTTTTTGTAACCCATGGCGATGTATTCGATTCCATCACTTCACACATGAAATGGCTGGCTTATTTGGGAGATATTGGTTATACTTTTCTGCTTTGGATCAACAAGTTTTATAATCAATACCGCAGTTTTAGAGGTTTGCCTTATTTTTCACTTTCGCAATCTATCAAGCAAAAAGTAAAAATGGCGGTCAATTTTATTTCAGACTTTGAAGAAAAATTGGCGGAATTGGCCAAAGCCAGACACTGTGATGGAATCATCTGCGGGCATATTCACAAACCAGACATTAAGACATTTGATGGCATTACCTATATGAATTCGGGCGATTGGGTAGAATCACTCTCTGCTCTTGTTGAAGACCACAACCATGAGTGGAGTTTGGTGTATTTCTACACAGTTCCCAAAATCGAAATCCCACTTAAGAATGAAAAAATCACTTTAGAAGATTGGCCAAAGGCAGTTTAAAACCAATATTTTGTAAACAAACATCCCTAATTATTAAAACGCATTCAAAGAATAAACCCTTGCGTATTAGTGCCTTAGCGGTTAAACCAAAGCATTTATGAAATTTGCATTTATTATTCAGGGTGAAGGAAGGGGACATCAAACTCAGGCTATTTCATTGGCAGAAATGCTCATGAGCAATGGTCATGAGGTCGCTGTTGCACTTGTGGGCACTATAAATCCAAAAAAACTTCCCGTACTATTGGAGGAAAAAGGGAATTTCAAAATGGAGACTTTTCAAAGTCCTAGTTTGGTTTATGACCCCAAGACAAAAGCCCTCAGTTTGCCCAAAACGGTAAAAAATGCCTTGCCAAATCTCCGAAAATACATTTCGAGCATCCGTAAAATCAAAAGAATAATTGATCAACATCAGCCAGACATCATCATCAATTTCTATGATTTTTTGGGAGGATTATACACCGCTTTTTGTAATCCCAAAGCCCAAGTAATGTGTATTGGTCACCAATATTTGCTTTTAAACAGAAACTTCAACCATCCTAAAAATCATTGGTTTGATAAACAAATCGTAAATTTTAATACTAGAATTACAGCTCTGGGAGCTGATAAATTACTGGCTTTATCTTTTAGCGAATTTCCAAGCGACAAAGGTATTATAACAGTGCCACCGCTGTTAAGAAACGAACTGGTATATTATTCTACAGAAAACCATGGTTATATATTGGTATATCTTACCCAAGCCGAATTGGTGAGTGAAATTTTTGAATATGCCAAAGAAAACTCAAAGGTGCAATTTGAAGTTTTTGTGGATAAAGTGATAAACGAAGTTCCAGGAAACGTCCATATCAATCCGATTTCATCTTCAGTTTTCATTCAAAAAATGACCAAATGTAGCGGAATTATCAGTACCGCTGGCTTTGAATCTATCTGCGAGGCCATGTATTTGGGTAAACCCGCCTTGATGGTTCCCATAAAAAAACACTACGAACAACTCTGCAATGCCCACGATGCCGAACGTGCAGGAGCCGGAATTTATGCTCCACGAATTGATGTAAACCTATTCATGGAATATCTAAAACAAGACACAATTCGCAACCATCAAGATTGGATAAATCAATCAGAAAGCATCTTTATGAGAGAATTGGGATTAAACAATGTTGCTTCCAATTCAGAAAAAATTCTACAAATTTAGTTTTTCCATTCCTTTCTGATTTCATAAAAATTTTCCAAAATATTTTGGGAAATTAATAATATGCCTATATTTGCAACCAAATGGTTTCGTAAATATATTCTATGATGAGAAGAGATGTTTTTCAGGCAATCGCTGACCCTACCCGTAGAGCCATCATAGGCCTTGTTGCCTTGGGTGCTTTAACGCCAAACGCTATGGCGGAGCATTTTGAAATCAGTCGTCAGGCGGTCTCCAAGCATTTGAGAGTACTTACCGAATGTGAAATCGTGAAACAGCAACACCATGGCCGAGAGATATTCTATCATTTGCAAATAGAAAAAATGAAAGAGGTGGCAGATTTTATAGAACCCTACAGACAAATGTGGGAAACCAAATTTGACCAATTAGAAAAGGTATTGAACACCCTAAAATAAAACAATATGAAAACAAACGTAGTAAAAAACCTCAAAGAAAAATCAATCTTGGTTTCGCGAGAATTTAATGCTCTCTTAGAAAAAGTTTGGCGAGCCTACACCGAAAGTCAACTGCTTGACCTTTGGTGGGGACCATCGCCTTGGCGAGCTGAAACCAAAACCATGAATTTTGTCGTGGGTGGATATTGGTTGTATGCCATGGTGAGTCCTGAAAACGAGAAAAGTTATGGAAGAATGAATTATACGGCCATTGAACCTCAGAAGTTTTTTGAGTTAGAGGATAGTTTCTGTGACGAAAACGGAGTTGTCAACACCGACTTACCGGTTTCGAGAGGTAAAACTGTTTTTACTGAAACATCAAACGGGACTTTGGTGGAGTTCAAAATCAGCTATCAGACCGAAGCAGAAGTGCTACAATTGGTAGAAATGGGCTTTGAACAAGGCATATCGATGTGTATAGAGCAATTGGTGGTATTATTTAAAGAAAACAAAATATGAAAAACTCAATTTTGAAAAGCACTTTGGCAATTCTTGCTGGATTTGTTTTGGGAGCCGTTTTGTCGTTGGGTACAGACTTTTTACTGAATTCGTTGGGTATAATGTCGATGCAAAACTTCAAACAAAATTCTACCTTAATAGTAGCATTGGTAGTTATTTATCGTTTCGTTTTTAATGTTATGGGGTGCTATTTGACCGCAAAATTGGCTCCAAACAAGCCGATGAAACATGTAATTATAATAGGCATTATAGGTACAGTATTGAGTATTGCAGGTGCGGCGGCCATGTGGGATCAAGCTTTGCCATGGTACAACATTGCTATCATCGTGATTTCCCTCCCGAGTGCTTGGCTGGGAGGAAAGTTGTATTTAGATAAAAAAAGTAAAGTTTAAAAAAACATGTCATTTTTGTAAGCAAATGACATTTCTAAAACAATCAAGTTTAGGCATGCTTGTTAATTCAAGCATGCTTTACCAAGATTTCTTTGAGGCTCAATCTACTTTTTTTCTATCACAAACTTATCTAAAACCTTCCCTGTTGCGGTTATTTGCTTTATTTCTAGCGTTTTGCCGTTTACCTCCGCCAAGGTAAAGGAATGAACATCCGAAACAAACTTGCTCGTGAACTTCATCCAATTGTCGGTATCGGTTGTTTGGTCTACGTTATACAAATCATTTCCGCCAGCACCAGAAACTATATAAATAACACCCTGAGGAGACTTTATTTTTTTGCCATCAAATTTTTTATCCAAAGTCCATTTGCCACTTACTATTCTGCCACGAACACGTTTCAAGTCCTCAGAGGCAACTATGTCTCCGTTGTCATCTGGCTTGAAGGTAAGCGGAAACGAACGTTGATAATTATGTACATGGCCGTTGAAAACGACATCTACGCCACCTTTCTCAAAAATGGGTGATAGCAAACGCATGTGCTGTTGTTCGTAATGTGCTCTTGATGAATTGAAACCCGGATGGTGAAACATTACAAAATGCCAAGTGGCGTTTTTGGCCGCCGCCAAGTCTTTTTCTACCCAATCGAGAATTTCTTTGTTGGTCCAGTCGACATAAGGATTGGAGTCGAGAATCGTCCAGTGGGCATTGCCATAATCAAAAGAAAAGTTGGCCATAGCGGGGTATTTGCTTCCTGCACTTTTCAAAAAAGAAGCCCGATTTTCGTCATTGGCTATAAGATGAGGCACAAGTACACTTCCTTCTGGTTTTTGTGGGCCATTTAGAGGTTGGCTCCAAAACATATAATAGGCCAAAGCTTCAGGGTAACTATCTAAGTTTCGGGTTTCTATGTCGTGGTTTCCAGGAGCAGCAACAAAAGGAATATAACTCATCATCGGCACACCATTGGTGTCTGCTTTTTCAGCATTATAAATCGGCCAAAACTTTGAATCATACTCAGTAATTAATCCCCTATTGTAAACTATATCACCCGTAACCGCCACAAAATCTGGATTGGTTTTGAATGCTTGCATCGCAATATCTTTTTGCTCACGGGTATTGGCACCGATATCGCCAAATGCTATAAATTTATAGGCTTGGTCAGCGGCTTTTAAAGTTTTACCTTTTGAGGCAAATTGATCGCTGCCGTTTCTCATTACTTTGTAGAAAAACTCCTGACCTGGTTGTAGATTATTTAAAGTAACAGTAAATAAATATCTTGGATTTATTCCTTTGGCTTTTATTTCAGACATCAATGGTGGGTTTGCTTTCGTCCAAGTTCCATTTTCAGCTGTTTTGTATTCCAAGCTCCATTGGGCATCTACTTGGGCAGTTTGCCATAATATTTCTATGGATTGACTATTGGGATTTGGCCCGATTTGCAAGTAAGGCCTTACGATAAAACTGTCATCTTTTTGTGCAAATAAATTTCCATTTATGATGAACAAAAAGGCCAAAAATAAGATTTTAAAGTTTTTCATTTATGTTTATATTTTCACGCAAAGTCGCAGAGACGCAAAGAAATAATCATTCCATTGTCTGTCTAAAAACTTTTCGTGGATGTTTCATTTATGATAGATTGAATATTCTATTTTGTTTAAAGTTCAACTCTTTTTCTTTCTAAATACTTGGTGACGATCTCCAAGCAATCCTCCAGACTTGGCACTTCAATATTAGCGATTTTAGCTTTATCGTCCCAATGTCTGAGTTTTATACTTTCTTCAAAATAAGATTGACCTTCAAATTCTTCAGCTTCAGTTTTTTTCATAATACCTCCCTGAAAAGCAAGCGTCTTTTTGCTTGCCTCGGAGAGGTCTTGGTAATAACTTGGATTTTTATAGCAAAGGTATCGCTTGGCTGGAACATGGTTTTCTACAACGGTCTGGATTTTTTCGGAAAAGCCTCGCTCCTTCAACCAAACTTTGGCAGCAGCTTCGTGGTCTTTTCTTCCATAAACTTCCATGGCATTTTCTTCCTCAGTATCTAACAAATGACCGATATCATGAAGAAACGCCGCCACCTGCATTTCTATGGATTCCTCCTCACTTATGGCCAACATCAAACTTTGAGCTGCATGCTCAAATTGGCTCACTTTTTCACCAAAATATTCATCTCCACCATTTTTGAAAAACAAATATTTGATTTCTGAAATAATAGCTTTGTTAGATTTTTTCATGTGTTGATATTTAATTATTGGTTTCCGACTAAATAAAGTAAATCAATATATCTATTTGTAGATTAAACCCTTTCAGGGTTTCTAATTCAAAGGGGGTCATTTTTATTATAATCATATCACCCCTTCGGGGTATCAGTTATTTATATTTTAGACCTTTAATTTTAAATATTTAGTCAGACACTAATAATATTTAATAAGAAAAACGGAGCAAATGCCCCGTTTTCTTTCTGTATTCATTTTTAACTTTATAAACTTAACTCTACGACAAGTTCTTATTTCAACATCCAAACCATATCATTGATGTCGTCTTTACCACTAAATTGGCTGGCTAAAGCCGCCTTGTAATTGATAGCGTTGGTCGTCCTTTCAGACAATGGATATTGCCAACGAACAGCTATTCTGTTTGAATTTCCATTTCCTACACCTTGATAAAACTTAGGAAAACCAGTACGTCTCCAGTTGAAATACGCCTCCATTCCTGAATTCATAAAAAACGCCAAATATTTCTGAGTTAAGATTTTCTCTAATCCCGCTACACCAGCTTCGTATTTGACATTGGCTTGACCAACATAATCTGCCATTTTAAAATCGATATTGAAAGTTCTGGCATCTGCGGCATCTCTGCTACCGGTTTTTGAATACGTCATGGTATTGGCTCCGTCTTTGATACCGTAAAAATCCATGGAAGCTGATACGCCTTGGTTATACCATTTTTCGGCATCGGCAGTGGCCCAACCTCTGTTTACGCCTTCGGCAATGTTGAAACACATTTCAGGATATCCCACGATAAAGGTATTTTCTCCAACGTAGTTAGAGTAATAACGTTTACGGTTTTGGAAAGAATAAACACCCGGAGCGAAGTCCGAACCATTGTTAACACCCGCCTTAGAGCTCATGTCGGCCAAGTCTTCGCCTGCCTCCGCACCTGCATAGGCACTGAAATCTGAAGCCAATTTACCAGCCTTCAAAGCCCCACCTGCTGGCTCACAAGTGACCATTACACGTGGGTCATTTCGCTCTGTCAAACGCTCCACATAAGCTTTAGACATGTTTTGACGAGTAGCATCGAATCCAAAATTATCTGGGTTTGAAGGATACTTATTATACAGATTAGATACAAACTGAAGACTTTCCGAATTAGAAGCAAACAAAGGATATTTGGTAGGATTAGATACGATAGCGGCAAATTTGGCTTTAACGCCTAAGTCGGCATCTGCATCTTTTTTACTCAAACTCACCAATACTCTCAATTGAAAAGCATTTACCGCTTTTTGCCATTTTTTCAAATCTCCGCCGTAATAAAAATCACCTGTAAGTGTTTGGTTTCCTTTGGCGATAAGGGTTGCAAACTCCGCATTTGAATCTTCCAACAACTTCAGAATCTGCACATACACTTGTTTTTGGGTATCATACTTTGGATTCAAATTTTCAATACCTTTAAGGGACTCGCTCATAGGCAAATCCCCTACCCTTTTCGACATTTGATCATAGAAGAACGCTCTGAAAAACTTACCTGCGGCAGTATAAGGATTTACAGCATCTGCTCCCAACTTAATGGCCTCTTCTTCCATTTTTACCACATTTTTCAAGGTCATAAAATGATCTGGAGCGGCTGTCCAAGTGTACTCATTGGTAGCGTAGTAGTTGTAGTTTGACAAATAGAACTGATTCCAACGCATTTCGGCACTAAACGGACGACCTGTATTGTTATACATATCAGCTTCTATTCCTTGCAAAACTAAGGAAGCAGGAACACTTACTGGGCTATTACGATTTACCTCCAACTCTTCGAAAGTTTTTTCGCAACTCATGCTGAACACCATCAGCAATGACAATAAAACTATATTTAATTTATTTTTTAACATATCCTTTAATTTTTTAAAATGAAAACTGAGCTTTTTAGAATTTAATCGCAACGTTTACACCATATCTACGAGTTGAAGGTGTCTGTGTACCAGAACTTCCGCCACTCAAATATTGGTTAAGGTCGATGTCTTTTTTCTCTGCAAAATAGAATAAGTTACGACCTACCAATGATACCGAAACATCTTGAAAAGTCTTACCGATGATGTTTTTAGGCAAAGAATATCCGATAACCAATTCTCTCAACATGCCAAAAGAACGGCTCATCAAGTTACCTTCGTCTGAGTTGTAGTATCTACTTACCCAGTCTTGTAGGTATTGCTTGGTAGTATTTGGAGAGTAGGTCAACTCACTGTAATTGGTCACTTTTCCGTCTAAATCAAACTTCAAAGCCGAAGTACCGTTGATCTGAACACCTTCGCCTACATAAGATTTAACTCCCAAATAATCTTGATAACGGGCCTCACCCATTGCACCCGTTACTAAGTCAATGTGACGACCACCTCTAAAAGTTTGTTTTTGGATATAATTAGACAACACCCCACCAATTCTTCCATCAAACTGGAAGCCCAAAGTGATGTTTTTGTATGAAAACTTGTTGTTGATACCAAAGACAAAATCAGGGTTCATGTTACCCAAATATTGATTCACAGGAGCATAAATTGGTCTACCCGAGGCGTCGTTGATGATTTGACCTTCTGACGTTCTCACAAAAGCACGTCCATAGTATTTATCTACTCTGTCTCCAACTTTCAAGAAGGTATTCAAGTTATCCACGCCAGGATAAATCTCAGTAAGTTTCTCTTGGAAAGTTGAGTAGTTAGCAACTATGTCCCAGTTAAGCCCATTTGACTTTTTCAAAGGCGAGCCCGTAATAGCAATCTCCAATCCTTTTTTCTGAGTTTTGATACCATTTACCAAAGCCGAAGTATAACCCGTAGTACTAGAAATTGGCAAGTTGAATATTTTAGGACCTTCGTCAGACACAAAATAAGTAGCGTCTAAGCCAATTCTGTTTTGCAATACTCTGAAATCCAAACCAATCTCTTTTTGAGCAGTGGTAGAAGGTTCAATATTTGGGTTGGTCAAAGTGTTTGAATAATAGGCGGCCGTTTGGTTGTTGTATGCAAATGGCGTAAAATAAGCTGCTGAGTTTTGGTAAGTTGGACCGTCATAAGGCGATGCGTATTGGTCACCATAACCTACAGGATATGAAGAAAATGGTGTTGCTCCAATGCTCGATTGCGTTAAACCATCCTTTACGTTGGCATAAGATGCTCTCAGTTTCAAGAAAGAAACAAACTCTGGCAACTTCACATAATCAGTAAGGGCAGTAGCTACCGAAACAGATGGATAGAAGAAGGTATTGCTACCCGCTGGCAGTGTTGAAAGCTTGTCTACTCTACCAGTAGTAGAAAGTGTAGCAATGTTTTTATAAGAAAAGTCAGCCGAATAATATGCCGAATTCACTCTCATATCTGAGTTGAAATTGTACATTTTCACCGGATTGGCCGAGTTGCTGAAATTGTATAAACCCGGAACGTTCAGATAATCCGTTTTACCAAACAAGGAGTTGTATTCAAAAGTCCGGACGTTTCCGCCTAACCAAACTTTGGTGTTGAAGTCCTTCACAATGTCTTTGTCAAACCTTACCAATATGTCGGTATTGTTTTCAAAAAGGTTTCTGCGGTCTTCTGAATAGTCGCCTCTTCTTTCGTCGCGACCGTAGCTACCCGCACTGTAAGGCAATTTTTCGGTACGTAGCAAATTCCAAGTGGTTACTTGCGAACGAAGCATTACGTCTAAAAAATCTGTAAACTTGTAAGTAAGGGCAGTTTGACCTACGATATCAGTTTTGTAATGACCTCTCAACCATTCATAACTCATAAAATAAGGATTGTTGTAGCGTTGATATTCTGCATAAATCTGCTGAACACCCTCTTTGCCTGGCTGCCAATAGTTACGCATATCGTCCACGTCCCAGTCAGCAGCACCCCACAACACCATGTTATAAATGATAGAGTTCGGTCCGTAGTTTACGTCAGGAATGTTTGGCGTATATTGTCTGTTGTACTGAAGATTAGACTCAAACTTCAGCTTTTTTGTAAAATTATAATCCGCCGCAACGTTGAAGTTCGTAATATTTAACTTCGTATTTGGTGTTATACCTTTTTGGAAAATATGTGATGTAGAAAAACGCAAATTGTGTTTTTCACCTGTTGAAGAAACAGACAAATTGTTAGTAGCCAATATACCCGTCTCAAGGAATCTCGTTAAATTGTCTTTACCACGAGCCACATAGGGTGTAGGGGTTCTTTTCCCAGTAACTGGGTCGATAGGTGAATCGTACTGCGAAATTGGTTGCCCCTCAAACTTCGGTCCCCAACCGCCGTCATAATCACCGTCGTTAAGTCCGCCACCTTTGCCATCTACAAATGAATACTTGCCGTGATCGCCAGGGCCATACTCATCTTGTACTTTTGGAATAGCATAAAATCCTTTGTCTGCCATTGTTGATGAATTAAAATCAACCGAGAAACCTCTCTTATCTTTTGAGCCTCTTTTGGTTGTAATCAAAATCGCACCGTTTTTACCTCTAAATCCATAAAGTGCTGATGCCGATGCTCCTTTCAATACCGAATAAGTTTCGATATCGTCTGGGTTTACGTTCCAAGTATCAGAATTTACAGGCACGCCGTCTATCACAAACAGTATGTCCGAGTTTCCTCTCAACTGAATGTTGGGTTTTCTAAGAAGTTCTGGTTGCATACCTATGGTCAAACCAGCCACTTTACCTACTAAAGCACTTACAGCATTCGGTTCGCGGGCTTTTACAGTGGCAGCACCGTCAACAGTTTGAATCGCCACACCGATCCTTCTGGCGTCTTTCTTGATACCCAAGGCCGTCACCACCACTTCCTGAAGCGACTTGGTGTCTTCGGTCAAACGAATCTCAATTTGAGATTGAGACCCAACGGTGATTTCTTGGCTATTGAAACCAATAGAAGAAAGTACCAAAACGCTGTTTTTGTTAGGCACAGAAAGTTTAAATGCTCCATTAGCATCTGTAGTAGTACCGCTTCCAGTACCTTTGATAAGGATACTTACACCGGGAATCACTTCGTTTTTTTGATCTTTAACGCTACCCGAAATAGCGATTTGGGCAAACGAAACTGCCGAACTGAGTAGCAGAACTAATGCGAGTGTAAGCTTTTGAAAATTGAGAAAGTGTAAAAGTCTTTTTTTCATAAATGAAGACATTTTGGGTTAAGTAAAAAATTCACGCCGCAAAAGTCTGCATCAAATATTAACTCAATGTTGTGGATGGATTTGTTTACCGAAACGTAATAGAGCGGCTTTATTATTAATAATTATTTGACAAAAGCATTAATGTTTCATCATAAAATAAATCCGCCAAAAGTTTAAGATGTAGCGATTAGAATACTTAGATTTCCTCCAACTTTCTTTGTTGAAATTTGAAATTCAGGAGTTTAACCAAGAAAGGTTTGGAAAGAGTTGCTGCTTTTCTTCGATAAAGAATTAGTAAGAATGCAAAACCCGAAAGTAAGACTAATATCCGATAGGCGAAGGTCTTCAGAATATCAATTTTATAGGGAATTTTGGAAAACTCAGCGACATCTGAAGTTTTTAATCTGTAAATGGGATTGGTGTACAAAACCGACTTTTCGCCTACCACTTCAAACCTTACATATTTATCAGTTTCTTGCAAAATCACCTGTCCGTGTGGGTCAACCATAAACACCTCTCCATTTCTTACCAATTTTACCCGATTGATATTTCCCGAAAAACTGTAATTAAGGGTATTGCCTTTTAGGCTTATTTTTTCCAAAGAAACGTCCACAATACCTTTGTCAGAAGAGTAAGACACATGATTTCCATTTTTCAGGGCGTTTACAACATCAAACTTGGTCTTGTTTTCTGTCATTATCAAATTAAAGAAACGGCCAGGTGGTTGCTTTTTCAAATCATGCGTGTCGTCATTGGCCAATATCCACGACAAATGGCCTTGGTTGAGGGCATAATCCCACAAGTCAAAAGACTCAAAATAAGGACTGAGCACTTCCATCAAATCATAGCCCTTTAAATATTTCAGATCTTGGGTATTGAAGCCTTCCCCCAAGCCTGGATGTGTTAGAGCTACAAGCGAAGCGGTTTTCTTTAAATTCAGAATTCTAGTTTGTTTTTGAGACAAACTTTGCCCCAACGGAAAATCAAGATTATAGGCTTCGGTGGCATCGATGGCCAACAAATGTGTTTTGGAAACATTAAACCCTTGTTCGTAGCAAGGTATATATAACAGGCTGGTGTCATTTATTTTAGAAATACTGTGGTAGTTAGAAACGGCGGCTATGGAAAACCCTAGCTTTTTGTACTCCTTAATTATCTCATCATCAGAATTATGGCCATTCGTGATTCCACCCCAAGCTTGTCCATGTGCATGAAAATTAGCTTTCAAAGTCTTTTTTTTAATCCAGTTTTGGTAGGGATTATAAAATGACGATGGGCGGTTGATTGGAGTTTGTGAAAAACTAAAAATTTCGGATTGGTAATACAAAGCAACAAGGGCCAATGTAAGCAAAGCAAACAAAGATTTAACAATTCCTTTACTGACTTTTGCCAACCTATTTTTGATTTTAAATGGATATTTGAGGGTGTTTGTGACATTCATAATATCCAAAATTAGATTTCGAATATTACTTCAATAATAAACTGTGGTTAAGGAAACATTAAGGTTTGCAAACGAGAGAAAAACATTCAACCGTTTTATATGTATTTATATCCTCATAAGCCTAGTTGGCATGTATTTCACTCCTTTGTTTGACGAAGACGAGGGCTTTTTCGCAGAAGCGTCAAGGCAGATGTTGGCAACTGGAGATTTTATTACCATAAATGTAAACGGCGAGCAACGATACGACAAGCCAGCCTTATTTTTTTGGTTTACAGCCCTTTCTCTAAAAATTTTCGGGATAAACGAGCTGGCTGCAAGGCTGCCCTCATTCGTGTTTTTTCTTTTTACATTGGTTTTGTTTTTTGGGTTTACAAAAAAATACTTCTCCGAAAAGAATGCAATCTTAGTTGCCACAACAGCCATCGGTATCGTGCAGTTTCAGGTTTTGGCAAGGGCAGCTGTAAGCGACAATCTACTAAACTTACTAGTGGCTGGAGCATTGATTGGTTTTTACAAATACCAAGAAACATCCCAAATAAAGACACTTTTTTGGATATATACTTTCGCAGGCTTAGGATTTCTAACCAAAGGTCCTATTGCATTTGTTATCATTTTTGGAGTTATTTTACTATTTCTTCTATTGACAAAAAACCTAAAACTCTTATTGAAAATCTTACATCCTTTATTGGTTGCCTGGGCGTTCATTATTCCATTCCCATGGTTTTATATGGCATATCAAAAATCGGGTGATTTTTTGTTTTCCGATTTTATCATCAAGCACAATTTTGGCAGATTTTCTCAAACCATGGAATCGCACGGAGGACATATTTGGTATTATTTACCTGTTCTACTGCTATCGTTTTTGCCCTTTAGCCATTTGCTATTTTTTGCTTTCAAAGACATGAAATTTGATAAGAAAAACCTATTCCTCCTCATTTGGTTTCTTTTTCCATTCGTGCTTTTTTCCTTTTCAAAAACCCAACTGCCACACTATATAAGCATTGGTTATATGCCGCTCATAGTTTTGATGGGACAAATGAAAAACCTCAAAATCACACCAGTTTTCTTTCAGATTATTATTTTGCTTGGATTGTTTTTAGCAGCACCTATTTTTATAAAAAACATTAGGATAGACGACATTTTTGTAACAACCATGCTAGCGTCTTCCTCCACAATTTTCGACAAATATTATTTTGGAACAATTACCATGCTTTCGATTTCGGCCATTGGTATATTTCGTTTTTCAAAAGAAAAAATGTTTCCTTTGGTTCTTATTTATTTCATGGCCACGACTTTATTTATTTACAAATTCGCTACACTGCAACAAGGATTTGTGAAAGAAACAGGACTAAAGTTGAGAAAAAACAATGAAACAGTATTCATGAAAGACCACTACAATCCCAGCCTCTCTTTTTATGCACAAAAGGTGTTTACAATAAAAGCCACATTACAAAAAGGAGACAAAACTTTTCAAAAAAACACCCTACTCGAAACCAAAAATGGGTATTTGATTACAGAAATAGAATAAAAAAAGAGGCTAAACATAGTCTAACCTCTTTAAGAATATCAATCCTTTACGCTTCAATAGGTATATTTAGCTTTCAGAGTATTAAGTTTAGCTTCATCAATTCCTAACTCAGTTTCCAACATTTTCAGTACCGAGCCATATTTAAGCTTTATGGCATTCAGCGACGACTGAATGTACTTGGGCTCTACTCCCGCCAACACAGCTGCTATTTCGGGCTTTAGCTGACCCATCATGCCCGATTTTGCCAAATATTGCGTGTAACGGTTTGAAAGATAATATTCTTCGATTATAGTATTTTCAGGCACACCCAATGCCGACAATATCAATGCCGAACCTAGCCCAGTGCGGTCTTTTCCAGCAGTGCAATGAAACAACGATGCTTCGTCCATTTTACTATTTAAAAGAGTTTTGAAGAACGGTTCGTAGTTTTTGATATTCTCGGGCATTTTGGCATAAAAACCTTCAAAAACTTTGCTGGCATCTTCTTTAGTGGTATTCGGGTTACCAATAATGGCATAGAACTGTTTCATAGCTTCTCCATTGCTTGGCGAAATCGATGTCCAAACCCGGTTCATTTCATATTCAGCTGGGTATTTATCAGGGCTTTGTTTTATTTCCTGTTCGTTCCTAAAATCCACTACATTCCTGATTTTTTCACGCTTTATGGCTGCCAAATCGCTTTCTGAAAGTTTGCCCATATCTCCGCAACGAAATAATTTGCCCCAGACTACCGTTTTGCCTTCCGTTGTTTTTAGTCCTCCCAAATCTCTGAAGTTTGGGGCGTTTTCCATCCAAAGTCTTCTTTCTGAAAAAACCACCGTATCTTTTTTTATGATTGTGCCAAAAAACAATCGGTTATCCGCATTGACATTGACTATTAAGCTGTCTTTCAAAATACGAGAAGATTGTTTCCAATTTATTTCTCTTTGTGTATTTCCTGCAAAAATCTTAATTTTTTTCTTTGTGGTATTGTGCAATACATACTTTGATGCTGAAACTCTCGCGGCCCAAACCACCTCGGTGCTGAGGTGGGCGTTTTGAGAAAATGCTCCCAAACTTACTAAGACAAATAATACTATTTTTTTCATTTTTTTTAAATATTTAAAACAAACAAACGCCAGTTCCGACAAATCAGAACCAGCGTAGTTTATATGTATAGGGTTTATTAGAAGATGTCTACTTTGAAACCTGCCTGTCCTCTGATAGAATACCACTCACGTGAGGTTATTCGATTTTTGTTGTTGCCCATATACAATCCTACATAAGAATTGGTCAGGTTATTTAACTCTACAAAAGTCCTTATTTTTTTAGAAATCGTGTAAGAGCCTGAGAAATCAAGCGTCAGGTTATCGTCTGACCAAACATAAAACTCAGGTCCCAACTGTTGATTGATGGTTTCCACAGACTTGCCTCTAAAGTTAGAAGCCAAACGCAAACTCAGACCATTTTTTTCATAAAACAGAATGGCATTGCCCATGTTTTTTGATTGATTTGGAAGACCTGACTTCTCTATTACGATTTTGCCGTCAATCAGTCGGGGTACTTCAACTGAAGAGTTTACAAACGAATAATTCACCTCCACTCCAAAGCCACTCAAGAAGCCTGGCAGTTTATTAAACCTTCGTGTGATGCCGATTTCGAACCCTGTCAAGCTAGAGTTTTTGAGGTTTTTGGGTTGTGTTACCAAATAATTTATGCCGTCGATACTCTCGTTGGCAATGTCAGAGAAAATCACATTGCTGATTTCTTTGTGAAAAACACCACCCGATATCAATCCAATATTATCAAAGAAATACTCACCCATCAAATCAAAATTGTTTGAAAAAGTAGGCTTTAAAGCTGGGTTTCCTTTCGTGATTGTAGGAATAGCCTTTGACAAGTCAACTGATTCTGAAACATTTAGGTCAGTAAAGTTTGCTCTTACAAAAGTTTTGGTAAATGCCGCTCTGATATTAGATTTTGGCGTGATGGCATATTTCAAATGAAACATAGGCAAAAAGGCGTTGTACTTGTTCTCCGTTACTACGTCTTTCACAGTCTTGTTTTTGATGTCCACACTTTTGCCCTTCATTGTCAAGTTGGTATATTCATCTCTAAAACCACCTATGAGTTTCAGTTTTGGCGTGGCATCAAAAATCGCCATGGCATAGCCGGCAGCTACGTTTTCGGTACCCTCGTGTTTGGTAGTTGGGTTTGTGGCTTGTGCCACTTCTGTAATACCATTTTTGGTAAAGAAATCATTTGTAAAAAAATCAAACAGCTGTTGTTTTGAAATAGGTGTAGAAATGAGATTGTCGAAAGGCTTTCCAATCTCAGGGAAAAAATTATTGCCCAAAGGATACTGCTCAGTAGCCAATTCGCTCAATTTTACAAACGGCGGTGCATTGGGTACTCTGAGAGCCAAAGCTGGCAAATAGACATTGGGAGTGGCCTCGCCAAAACGCTCCTTGGTGCGGTATTTACCCCCTGCTTTGAAGGTCAGCTTATCATTTGCATTTATCGTAAAATCCAGTTGTCCAACTTTATCATGCTCTTGCTGATCAAGTTCATACACTATCAATTGCTGTAGCAATAGTTTATTGGGGTCTAAAATATCTGTTGCATTGGTAAGTGCAGGTTGGATATTCAGTGGATCATCACCCACCCCATTTGGCGAATCAAAAGAGAGATACTTTCTACCATCGCTCGAAAGATTCCCAAATTTGCCCACCAAGGACTGATTAAACTGTGCAATCGGCAAGCCATTGTTTTTAAAATTAGGTGGAGTATTAATGGCAAACTTCATTATATAATCAGAAGCTTTCCAATCTATTTTTAATTTTGAACTTACTTGATGATTACCCCCAATTTCGAAACCTTTGATAGAAGTTTCGTACTGAGAATAACGATAACTGAACCTGTACCTGTTGGCATTGAACTCATAATAAGACTCATAAACGGGGCGGATATCATCGAATTTGTCTAGAAGCGTGCGTGCATATATCTTGTTTGAAGAATTAAAATTATACTCCAAACCAGCGTTTACTCCGTAAGTTCGGCGTTTGCCAAAATACCTTTTGGCATTGACCGAATTGATAGAATTCCTCTGATTACCAGTCAACTGTGTGTTGTAGGCTATCGCCAACTCGTCCGTCGCCCAATTTCTATCCCAAATAGAGCTTGCTACAATTACACCCAATTTATTCTTAAAAAACCTATCGCCGTAAACCAATGAGGCATTGTAAGTGCCGTTTTCGGACCTTTGGTTGTATCCACCAGCACCCGAAATACTAAACGTACGGTTTTCGGGAGCCGTACGCATCACAAAATTTATGGAACCTCCAATGGCATCGCCTTCCATGTCTGGCGTGATGGCCTTTGAAAGTTGCACATATTGAATCATCTCCGAAGGCACCGCATCCAATATAGAATTTCTGTTGCCATAAACACTGGCACTAGGCATGCGAGTGCCATTAAATAAAGTCGATGTCCAACTAAAAGGCGTACCTCTTACGGTGGCTTGGTCGGCCTCTCCATGGTAGCGAGCCACCGAAACACCCTGCATACGTTGAACAGCCTCGGCGGCATTTCTATCGGGCAGTTTACCTATGGCATCGGCCGCAATCACTTCCATAATGGCAAGTGCGTTTCTTTTTATGCTCATGGCTTTCATTTGCGAAGGTGCCATGGCAGCTTTTACCACTACTTCTTGCAAAGTTTGGTCTAGTTCTGTAAGCGTTATGGTATTGAGGTCATTCTTTCCTTCTTTTAGTTCAAGCTCAACTTCTTTAATGGCATATCCTATGTATGTGATAACAATCGTGCTCTTACCAGTGGCCAGGTTTTCAAATCTAAAAGCACCGTTGAGGTCTGTGGCTGTGCCTCTTGATGAGTTTTTAAGTAAGATAGATACCCCAGGCAAATAGCCCGCAGCATCTGCTACTTTGCCTTCGATGCTTGCCTTTTGAGAAAAAGCAAAATGAGTAATAAGTAATAAAAGTAAAAATTTCAATCTCATAATAAAGCGTTTTATTGAGCCGCAAAAGTCCGAGTTGAAAGTTATCATAGCGTTAAGGAGGCGTTAATACTTGGTTATTTTTGGAAGAATCCTAAGTACTTTTTTTCTATTGTTGATAGCCTATTGAGGGGATTGGGCCAAAAAAAAAATGATAAATAACTAGGTAAACTAATCTTAAAACATGGAGGCTATGCATTTAATTCTGGTATATTTGTAGAGACAATGCGTCTTTAAAAAAGAAACCTTTGATAACCTCAACCTTAGTCATGGCAGAAAACCAAAAATCAGGAAATGGCATCGGTGTAGGAGCAGCACTGGGAGTAGCATTCGGTGCGGCTTATGGCACTTCTTCTGGAAATATATCTTCAAGTATAGCCTTAGGATTGGCTGTTGGTGTGGCTTTAGGGGCAATTTTTGACTTTGTAAAAAACAAAGCTTGATTTCTATTTTGCTGAAAAGCAATTTTGTAAACACCTACCCTGTATTCAATTTAGAAAAGCAAACCGAAATAGCTCAAGGATTCCTTTCTGATACAGAAAAAAACAGTTTCTTCACAAAAACTTAACATTCAGGAAACAAAACATGGTTTCTTGAGGAAGATTATGGATGTAAATTTGCAAATTCAAAAATACACCTCAATCTCACGAAATGGATTTTGGCAAAGTAAAAGCTAAACATTTTCCGAAAAAATTCATTTGGGGCGTTGCCACCTCTGCTTACCAAACCGAAGGTGCAAGAAATCTTGGTGGTAAACAAGATTCTATTTGGGATACTTTTACCAATTCGAGGAAATTCAAAAAAGGCAATGGCAACAAAGCCACCGATTTTTATCACAAATACGAAAAGGATATAAAACTCATAAAAGAACTTAATCTCGATTCTTTTCGGTTTTCCATTTCTTGGTCGAGGATTTTTCCAACGGGGATAGGCGAACCCAACCCAAAAGGTGTGGAATACTACCACAAAGTAATAGGCTGTTGCTTAGCAAATGATATAGAACCCTGGGTAACGCTCTATCACTGGGATTTGCCCCAGGCTTTGCAAGACCTTGGAGGTTGGACCAATAGAGAAATACTGAATTGGTTTAGCCAATATGCAGAGTTTTGTTCGAAAGAATATGGCCCAAAAGTCAAAAAATGGTTTGTACTCAACGAACCCATGAGTTTTGTGGGGCTCGGCTATTTTATGGGCATGCATGCACCAAGCAAAAAAGGGTTCAAGAACTTCCTATCTGCTGCCCATCATGCCACATTGTGTCAGGCAGAAGGAGGGCGAATTCTCCGAAAAAATATTGCAGATGCCCAAGTAGGCACAACTTTCTCATGTTCTGTAGTACGTCCAAAGAATATCTGGAGAAGACATGTAAATGCCGCAAAACGCCTCGATGCACTTTTGAATCGTTTTTTCATAGAACCTGCATTGGGTTTGGGTTATCCAACAGACATAATTCCTGGCTTGAAACGGATCGAAAAGTATTTCGAACCCGGTGATGAAGAAAGGATGAAGTTTGATTTCGACTTTATAGGCATTCAGTACTACTTCCGAATTGTAGCCCAGCACAGCCTGTGGCCACCCGTATTGTTTGCAAATGAAATACCTGCCAAAAATCGGAGTGTAAAAACCAACAACATGGGCATGGAAATATACCCCAAAGGTCTGATGAAAATGTTGGATAAATTTAGCCAATACGAAGGTGTCAAAGAAATCTACATTTCAGAATCAGGGGTATGTTTTGACGAGGAACTGATAGACGGAAAAGTAAACGACAAAAACAGGATTCAGTATTTCAAGAAAACTTTCAAAATTTGCAGAAAAGCCATAAAAAGAGGCATAAACCTCAAAGGGTATTTTATATGGACCTTGGTAGACAATTTTGAATGGGCAGATGGTTTCAAACCACGTTTTGGAATCGTTTACAACAATTTTACCACTCAAAAACGCACCATTAAAAAATCGGGATATTGGATAAAGGAGTTTTTGAAGAAATGATTATTGTGAAGAGCCTGAACTATCAAAACCATGAGGTCTATCCAAAGCACTAACCTATCAAGATACTTATTTACAATAACTTAACATACTTTAAACGAAAATGTTCTAGTTTTGAGATTGAAACATCCTATTTGCCAATGAAAGCAAATAAAAAAGACATTAAAGCCAAACTCAAAGAAGCCATTGAGCCCATCATTGGCGATAACAGTAGCAAAGAACTCGACAAAATGCTCCTAAAATCAACCAAAAAATTGGGCGACTTGATAGCTGAATTTATGGTAAAATCTGAGAAGAAGAGGGCTCAATAGAATGTGAAGTAATCTATCTATTTATAGGGCTAAAACTTATTTTGCTAATCTATTTTTAGTAATATCTACTAATAATAAATTCTATTTATTTAAAAAACAAAAACTCAATTCTAGTGCAATGTATTCAAAAAAATCAATTCAAATTCAGTCCCAACATCAGGCCATACCAAGGTTTATTTTGATATTCCCATGAGATTTTGTTTTTGTCTAGGAGTATATCCGATCCAATACTCAAGCCTACCGTTAACTTGTTGATGGCAATTATGCCCGCTATACCTTTTTGAAAAACTATCCCGTCGTACTCTAAAACCTGGGCGGGAGCTGTGGAAGCATTGATGCTGGAGTTGCCAAAACCCATAAAGACACCACCGCTCAATCCAAAATGATTGACTTGTCTTTGATATTTGTAGACGGGGTTTTCTTTGAAGCTAATATTATAAATGTCTGTTCTATAGCCCAAATAAAGGTTGCCATTGATATTACCGTTCATCTGAACGCCAATATCTTTAGCGGCTGGCCTGAGTTTTACCAGGGCTGTCAATACATCTATATCAAGCGAAGGTTTTATTATTTTTAGATTAGAAACAGGTTTGGTGGGCGAATACGGCGGTATTGGTTTAGTAGTTTTACTATTTAAATCAAATATTTTTATGGTGTCGTTTTCAGTATAAATATAAGAATTTCCCTTGTTACCTTCAACTTTAAGTTTGTACGCACCGCTTGAAAGCTGATATTTTGAGTGATTTTGCAAAGTGGCACATCCACCCAATGCTAGTAGAAACAGCCAATAAATGATTCTAAACATCCTTTAGATGATTCGTTTACGCTTAAACCACACAAATATAACCACGGCCACAGCAGCCATTACACCCAAAGTAAGAAAATATCCAGACTGCCAAGTTAGCTCTGGCATGTTTTCGAAGTTCATGCCGTATATACCCGCTATGAATGTCAATGGCAAAAAGAAAGCAGAGAAAATAGTCAGTAGTTTCATAACGTCGTTGCTTTTTTGGGCACTGACTGACAAATACGTGTTCATGAGGTTCACGGAGTCGTCTGCTACCTCATCATAAGTAAGTATCAGGCTCAACAGTCTATCCTTTATGTCTTGCAAAGCCGACTTCGATGCTGGACTTACCACCATTTCGTTGATTACACCTTGAGTTATCTGCAAAAGTTTCTTCGAAATCCGAGTTTGGGATTTCTGATAATACAAATCTTCTAACGAGATTTTAGCATCATTTTTTAGGAAAATGTTCTTCTCAAAATTATCCACTTGTGAGCTCAAATAACTAGATGGCTCCTCAAAGGTATCTATCATCTTGTGCATGATAGCTATCAAAAGTTCCTCAGAGGTTTTACAGTTTACTTCAAGTTTGTTAAGAAAATCAAACTCGTTTCTATGTACCGTTATGAGCTTGGTTTCATTAAAAAAGAACGCCACTTTGTTCGAAAGCTCGCTGACATTGGTAATTCTATCATTCACATTTGCCGTAAAAGCCCTCAATATCATAAAGTTATAGTCGCCGTGGGTTTCAAACTTCGGCAAATGGCCTTGCTCTAGGCTATCCCTTATCTGAAAATAATCCAGTTGATATTCCTCCGCCAACTTGTTGAGGTTGTTGAGATCTGGATGGCTGATGTCAATCCAGATGAACGACTCAAACTGTTTTCTTTTTATAATGGTTTCTTTTGGTTTCATTTTCTGAAAATAATAATGCGGTTCTAAAATCTTCGTGGCCTCATTTTTCCTAAAACAGCATAAGTTCCTACATTGTAAAACTGTAGAGTTTCTATCTAGGAGTCTGACCAGCCCTTGTAATTTTTATTTATGAATTTACAATTTCAAACAAAGGTAAATCTAAATGAGTAAAATCACCAATCGAACAAATGCGGATGGCTTAAGTAGGCTTAATATACAACAGGGTAGCTGAAGAAAATCACAACTCCAAAGTCACTTCCAATTCAGAATAAAAAGAAGTCTCATTTTTCTTATTGTACAAAGGCAAGCCAAATAATTTAAAATCTTTATTTTCAGCTTTAATTATTTCTTCATTTCCATATTTTTCACTTATCTGTCTCAAAAACACTTCTTTCCAGCCTTCTTTAGAGCCAAAAAAATCACCTTGGGCATCCTTAAATTGGTCGCCTTTGGGTTCTATAAAAATTTGGTAATGTAGATTCTTTTCTTTCTCTTTCAAAAACAAAAGAAAGTCTGGCATAAAGCCACGGCCTTGCTCAAAATCGTAGATTTTATAAACCTCTTCATTCCTTAGCAGCGATACTTTTTCATATTGACTTTCAAAGTTGCCTATTATACCACTTAAAAATTCTATGAGTGACTGCTCCTCAGTAGTGCCATGAAATCCATCCAAAACATACCAATGTTTTTCTTTAATTAATGATTCCAACGCTTTGTTTCTTTCATCCTCAATAATTGATTTGGTTTTGGGAGTACCAAAAACTTTTTCGAGTGAAATTTGCCCGAACTCAGAACCAATATAAGGATTGGAAATTAGCTTCAGCTCTGAGGCAATTTTCTCAAAAAACCTCATGAGGATTCTTAATAATTCATCAGCTTCGATTATGGAAAGGTCTTTCTTTGCTTCCAATATTTGGGAATACAATTCTACAGGAAGTTTAAGATTTAATGGAAATGCACCCAAAAACTCTTCCTTTAATATATCATCCAAGGAATTGATATTAAGTTCATTTTTGAGATTCTGAAATCTAAAAACAGCATTTTCTTTGACCGAAACTTTATTGATGGCTTTTCGGATTAGATGCAAATCAAATTCTTTCAATTTCATCTTCAAAGTACCTAATTCGCTAGCCACAGTAGCATATTTGGTCTTGTCAGTCTCTCCTAGTTCCAGATTTAGTGCGGTTTCATTGAGATTAAATGCACCTACTCTATACTCAAAATTAAAATCTTTCCGTATTTCTTCTAAAGTACTTTTCTTTCTTTTAGGGTTATCAAGACGGGTGTTAACAAAAATATTTTGATAGGCTGGCTCTTTTAAAAAAGGCTGCTTAACCTTAAATGTCTTCAATTTCTTATTGTCGCTGAGCCACTCTTTGTCTTTGAGTTCTTTTTTGAGTTCGCTGAGATACCTTTCGTCGTTATCGCTATGAAAATAAAACTCCTCCAATACTCTCAGTTCATGGTTTAGGTCATTGTCAAATTTCCTGCAGTTTCTTTCTTTATTTTCATATTCAAATGGATAATATCTCACTCCTCGACCTATCAACTGAACTTCGGAAGTGGTGGCTCCTCCGGTTTTTCCCTTGTTTGACCCACCTGTATTTTGACCCTCATAAAGCCTTACAATGTCGTAAAGATTCTGTACATCCCAACCCTCCGTAAGTCGTTGCACCGTAAAAATGGCTCTTACATGATTTTCTTTGTCTTCCAAACTATTGAGAAGCCGCTCTGTTTCGGCATCTGTTTGTTCTTTTTTAGACTTGTTAGTTTTCGAATTGGTAATAATGCAATTGTGTTCAGCAAAATGATACTGAATGTAATCAATTATCTCCCTGATTTGCAAGCTATTTTCTGCCAAATACCTCTTTACATCTATAATACGACTTTGTCCCTTTTGATAGGTTTCTGTGATGTCCATAAACTTATGTTCATCTATTTCTTTCAGAAAGTCAAAATCAACAACACTCAAATTTTCCACTAGATTCCTGAAGAAAATATAATCTTCCTTAGAATTGTTGCTATCGGCCACATCTATGGTTTTGCTACGAAACAATATGACTGGCTTAAAATGAGGAATATTGTATTTCAAAGCTATTTTGTGACGATACCAATTAAATAGTAGAGCTTGTAAAATTCTTTTGGTTTTGTCAAAACTTGATGACACCAGATTGATTTCCTTTGTGTAACCAGCTTTCAGAAAATCTTTTAAATCAAACTTGATAATGGTTTTTCTGAAATACTTAGCTAATATCTCTTTATGCTCAGGTATAGTAGCTGTAAATTCAAGCAAAACGTTTTCATTGTGTTGTTGATTGGGCTTACCTCTATGCAGAAGTAAATGTATTACCGTATTTTCCCAACTTTTTTCAATTTCATCTTGACCTGCATTTTGTTTAAGTTCATTAGCCCCGAAAAAATCAAGCTGGTTAATCTTGGCCTTTTTGGTGTCTGCATTGAGGTGATGGGCCTCGTCAGCCAGCATTACAATTTTGCGTTTTTGCAAGTCTTCTAAAAATACACTATCCTCCTTGACTTTGTACACATCATTATGGAGGGTGTGAATGGAGGTGAATTTTATCTGAATATCGTCGCTGAAGTCATCGAAAGTATTGACTTGTCTTATATTAACTAGGCGGTCATCTATGACAATGTTTTTCTGGAATAGATATTTGCTATGGGCTGTGTTACAAAGATTTTCTTCAGTTTTGCCCACTATGTTGTTTTGGTTCACAAAAAATATGAAATGCCTGTAATCCTTCTTATAATAATATAAAATTGTAGCCGCCATTACGAGCGTTTTACCTGCTCCCGTCGCCATATTAAACAACAAGTGTGTCGCACCACTATCCTCTTCAGCTTCTTTGATAGCCTCGTAAGTTAAAAAATTAAGCAAGGCATCTTCCTGCCATTTGAAAAGCGGAAATCTCAGATTGTCTGTAATATAGCCATAGTCAGAAAGTTTGAGTTTGGTTATGCCTAATTCATAGGCCTTTAATTTAATTTCTTCAAACAGATATTTTTCAGGAAAAAGATTCATTGTAATGTGGGATTAGATACCGTAAAAATTATTGGTGGCAACAATATCATTTTCGCTGAGTTGAAAGCGGCCGTCTTCCATATCAGAACGATTGACATAGAGCTGATTGAGATCTAGCATTTTGCCAAATATCTGCTTTTGCCTTACCAATGAAAGACTTTTAAATGCGGCCTCCTGTGATACTTTTTCTTTAAAATCCTTGATTTTGACATTATAATTCAGAAAATACTTCTCATACATTTCATCAAAAAACGTCGCCAATTCTTTGTAAGAACTTGCGGCCTCTATCTTTTCAAAAGCATTTTGGTTGTTTTTGGCAAGTTCGAAGTAGATGAACGAACCACCACCTTGCCAATTTACAGTCTTTGAAATGCCTGATTGCTCTCCATTTATTACGTTTTTAAGCCTTATTGTGGAATCATTATCACCGTAATCTAATTGCTCAATACCAATGTATTGCCTATTCATTTTATGTGCTACCGAAGCTGTTGTACCACTTCCTAGATGGAAATCTAAAATAAGATCTCCTTCATTCGAACACAAATCCAATATTCTATTTAGAAGCCTTTCAGGTTTTTTTCCTTTCCTTAGTGTAACGTTTCCTTCGTTGTGTATATCATTTGGTAAAACATCATCCCAAATGTCTGAAATCATTTCGCCAAATTTCCATTGACCTTCAACATTAATTAATCTATCCTTAAAAAATAAAATTGCATTGCCATTGAATAAATAGTAATTATTATGATTTTCTCTCTCAAATACAAACGTTTTTGAGGTATCAATTTTTGATAAATACTTGGTCTTTTTAACTCCTTCAGATATACTTTTATCGTCCAACCCTGCAAATCGAATAATTCGATTTTTATTATCGATAAAAAAATTCTCTAATTCGACTTCATACTCAGATCCAAGTTGATTTTTTAATTTACTCTTCTGAACTCCCTTGAATATCGAAAAAGCATCCAAAACACTTTGATATTTCCAGTCTTCAGGATTGCTTTCTATATTTATGATAAAATTATTATATCGATCGTCCCTATCCTTTGACCGAAAAACTTTATTGGGCGTCCAAACATTTGGAGTTTTTGAATAGAATACTAGAAATTCACTAACGTTTACAACACCAGGATTTATAACTTTAGCTCCAGATACTGAACTACGTTTTATCGTTATGATATTTTTTTTATTTTCTTTACCAAAAATTTCATCGAGTAAGCCAATCATATATCCAAGTTCATTGTGATCAATACTGATGGCAATTGTACCTTCATTTTTTAATAACTCTTTCGCAACCTCAAACCTATTTTTCATAAAAACCAACCAGGAAGAATGGTTAAAATTATCATTATAAGCAAAGCTATCATTGCCCGTATTATATGGTGGGTCAATATAAATCAGTTTCACTTTTCCTCTAAATTGCTCTTTCAGGCTATGCAAGGCCAGTAAATTATTGCCTTTGATGATGAGGTTATCTTTTATATCACCATTTTCGTTTCTGGAAAATTCTTTAGCTTCGCTTTCGAGTATGCTGTCATTCTCATCTTTTTGATACTTCCGTACTTTAGCAAATGCCTTGGGCTCAAAAAGCTGGTCTATTTCGTCTTTAGCCAATATTTGGTTAAAAAATACTTCTTTTCGCCTAGCCTTCTTTTCATCATAGTCGCCTGCTTCTTTGTTGTATTCAAAATAGGAATCTGTACCCTCCTCGGTGCTTTGTCCGCCTTCCAACACGCAGTCTTTGTATGGAAAATTCAATACCACATCCCTATATTCTCTCAGTAGTCTACTTCCAACTTTAAGTCCGATTTTGTTTTCAAATTGGGTGTAGCTATTGTCCAGTTTGTTTTCGTCTACAAAAAACTTAAGGTCGTTGCCTTTGAAAATCATAGCCTTACCGACAGGTACGAAGAATTTTTGTTGGGCGGTTTCGTCGTTTAACAGTAGCTCAATGAGTTGAGGGTCATGTTGGTCAATGAGTTCCCTGAGCAGATTTTCTTTGAGTTCTCCCTCTTCGTCAAACAGTCTTTCATCTTTTCTGAGGAGGTCGAGCAGGGTTTCTTTTAATTTAGTCATACGGTCATTACAAATAAAAAAACGTGGAACGTCGCATTTATTCGTCTCCAGAGGCCTACCACAGCCCGAACAACAAAATAAAGCAACGCCCACGCTTGACCGCAGGCGTTTATCGCTTCATTTCCCGTTGTTCTTCTGAAAGTGGTAGTTTCTGGAAACAGGATTTTTAAGCTAAACGCTGATAATATTTCTTACACGCTTTGGTTTAATCGATAGTTTTAAGAGTTTTTTTGTGCAATACTAAGCATAATTTAACCATTTTTCAGTACGGTTTAAGTGATATTTAAATAAGAATTTATGAATTTTTCATCATCCACTTTTGAATTCCGTGAAATGGCTATTCCAAAAGAAGCACAAAGAAGACACAAAATCCACAAAGGGATAGGATGTAGACACAAGATTCTGTGCGTAAAAAATTACAAAAAAAACAGAACATCTTGATTTCCACACAATAAAGAAATGATTCAACCACACCGAACTTTGATTGCAAAATAAATTGCTTTACAAAACATGTGCGTTACAAAGCAAGACACATGCATTGCTTTACAAAACATGTACCTTACAAAGCAAAACACATGCGTTGCTTTACAAAACATATGCGTTACAAAGAAAGACACATGCGTTGCTTTATAAAACATATACCTTACAAAGCAAGACACATACGTTGCTTTACAAAACATGTACGCTACAAAGAAAGACACATACGTTGCTTTATAAAACATATACCTTGAATTGCAGAAATTAATGTTTTTTCTAAATACCTTGATTCATTCGAAAATAAATTCAATAGGCGAGTATTAAGATTACTTTTTAGAAAATGATCTAAGGAACCTTTTGAGCTTTAGATGCTAAAACTACAAAACCTTGAAATAATGCCTGAACTTGTTATTGATTTTTTTGAAAAGGAATTTCATACTCGAAAGAAAGAATACAAGATTTGCATGCAGATTAGTCAGGTTGAAAAAAAGTTTGAATCTCCAGACGTAGAAAAGATAATTCAATTATTCTTGAAGATGATGAACATGACAATGAAGAAGATCCTGTTGATGGAAATATCTCTTAAAAACAAGAATCACAAAAAGGACTTAGTTGAAAACATAAATTTATTTGTTGATAAACTTAATGATTCCTTATCAAGAACTCTTTAATAAACAACTTCTAAACAATTCAATACAAACGAAATCTAAAATAAATAAAACTTTTCCACAGAAAATGAACTAATAAAAACACAATCAATTGATTTTTAATCAATTAAAAAAACATACTTTTTATGATCCATGAATTCAAGAATCACATTTTTTGGTTTTTCCCTTGATTTTTATTTAGCTTTGTAGAGAAGAAATCAAAACAACCCTACCTATAAGTATTTTTTTTCAGGCATTGCCTGTTTCGTCCTCTGAATTAGTAAAACCTTATTGGGTTTAAAGACAAGGCTTCATAAAATCTAATTTATCCCAAATTAGATTTTGTAATGGGAAGCCCACCTTGTCAGAAGCAAAAAACTTTGGCGAGTTTGCCCTTAAATAGCGAACCCACCAGGAAGAACTGTGCTCGCACAGTATTGAGATAGAACTGGTTAACAGTTAGATAGGCTCTCGGGCCTACCATAAAAATCAAAAGGCCTCCCCTAAAAAGGAGAGGCCCAATGACATAGAATAAATTTTGCGATTTCAATTTATGTCATTATTTGAGTTTTATCAAGTTCCGAGGCCAAAAATCACATTTTAAATTTTATTTAAAATGAAAACGACTCAGAGTAGTACTCTGACCTCTGCTATTACAAGAATCGCGGGAGTGCGATCGATAGCGGCCGATTTAGACCTTGGAAATGGTCTTACCGTAGAAAGTTACCAAGTTGCCATTTCAGAAGTGGACACTTTGGTAAATACATTCAACACCCAAGTGGCTCTTTTGGGTGAATTGAGAAACCGTATCACTGAAAAAGAAACGGTTCTCAAAGATTTTTCGGAGCGGATGCTCATAGGTGTCGGTGCCAAGTATGGCAAAGACTCCAATCAGTATCAGATGGCAGGAGGCACTAAGAAATCGCTCAGGAAAAAACCGAAGCGAGTTATTCAAGCCAGTGCCGCAGCTTAATTCTTTGGAAGGTCACCATTTTGGTGACCTTTTTTTGTTCTCCTATTATTAGTTTTTTTACATGGTTGTGAATTTTTTATCTATTCACCAAACAGAATACCCAAACTATATTCCTCCTCCTTAGATCAAGATAATACAATTAGAATACTACTAAACCTTCATTCAAATAGACAAGTACTTGGCAGGTATTTCTGCACCATTCACACAAAGAATTCTACCAATCGTTTATTTTCAAAACCGTTACATTTTGTTGAATAAATTATTATAATATCTTTGGTAAAGATTTAATTATCAACAATTAAATATTTAAGTCATGAAGATACTAACCATCTTATCTTTTATTCTATTTTTCAATTCAGAGCTATTTGCCCAAAACCTAAGTATAGAACCCGATAGGGGAATTTTGATTCCGAAAATGTCGACAGTTACAAGAAACAGCGTAGCAAGTCCTGCATCAGGTTTAATGATTTACAACACCGATAGCAACAAATTTAATTACTATGACGGTACGTCGTGGCAGGAAGCCAGCTCTGGTAATCAGTGGGCGACAAATGGCTCTCATATTTCTTACAGCAATGGTCAAGTAGGCATAGGTATAAGCACACCAACAGCTCCATTAAGTTTTGCTAGTACGCCGGGAAACAAAATAGCTCTTTGGGGTGACGCCAATGGTGCTCACTATGGGTTTGGTATTCAAGGAGGCTTGCTGCAGATGTATGCCAATCAGCCTTCAGACAATATTTCGTTTGGCTCCGGCAGTAGCAATTCTTTCAACGAAAGAATGACCATTTATAATACTGGTGGAGAAGGCATGTTGCTAAAAGGCCGAATCACTTTGAGAAACGGAACTGTACCCAACAATCCTGCATATGGGCCTGGTGTGTGGTTATATCGCGGCGACAATACCGCTCCATTGGGTTTTATGGGTACCCAAAATAATCAAAATATCGGATTTTATGGAGGTACTAGAGAGTGGGGATTTACGTATGATGCAGTCAATAGCAGGGTAGGAATAGCCAACCATAACCCCAATGCACCTTTGGCATTTGGGCCATATTTAGAAAAGAAAATAACGCTTTATCCAGGTGCCACAGGTGATGTAGGCTTTGCAGTAGGTGGCAATCAACTAAAAATTTACTCAGACAATCCGAATGCCCAAGTTTCGCTTGGTTATGATGCTGCTGGTGTTTTTACCGATAGGTTTTCTGTTAAAGCCAATGGTGCCATTGCCGTAAATGGCAACATGGGTAATAATGGGCAAGTACTTACAAGTAAAGGTGCCAATGCCATTCCTGAGTGGAAAATTCCATATTCGTTTTACAATAACATAGAACAAAAATTCCAGTCTGCGATTGTTGAAGACGACCAAAATGGTGGTGGAATAGATCTGCCAAACATGACACATACATTCACTGTCACAGGAAATGCCAAACTCTTGCTCACTTTCAACATTGACACTGAGTCTGTTGCTTGTTTTGCTTGCGGTTTCTCCCGAGGCTCTGTTCAAGTGTTTCTCAACGATGTATATCAGATGAGTTTTACAGAGAATATTCCGAATGGCGAATGGGCTACCATAAGTGGAACTTACTTGGCCACTGTCGGAGCGGGTACACATACCATCAAACTCAATGGTGTATGCATTCATAACCCACTTATGCGGTTTTGGGGAAGCAATGCTTACTCGAATATGATTGTCCAACTAATAAATGAATAAGGCTAACACTACTGAACAAAATGCAACCATTTTGATTGAACTTAGCCAATCACATCGTCATATAAAATCACAGAAATTAGTTAAAATCTTTGTACCTATTAAAGAGTAACTCCTAACGGTTTACTCCTTTAATAAACCTTAAAGATGCCAATAATCATTTTTTTACTTTTTGAAAATCGTATCTTTGTGCTTAAAATCTATTGATTAGTTGTTGAGAAAATTCTCCTCTTTATTGTTTTTAGGCTTGTTGCTACTACATGTTGCGGGTTTTATGCTGTTGACCTTTTTGAGTAGTTGGGAGTCAGAAAACACGATTGTTCCCAACCAACAAATACAAATAAAAGGAGATAGTTTGATTCATAAATACCAAATTTCGCTTCCCTACAGCAACAGTTTTGAAAGGTATTTTCCTAATGGTCAAACTGCTATTTTTGAAGGAAAGTTTTACCAATCGCAAAAGGTAGAATACCGCAATGACACATTGCTAACCTACTATATACAAGTAAATTATACAAGCGAAAACGTTCTGGAAATTGCTCGAAATTTTAGCGATAGTTTAACGCTTGATTTTTCAAAAGAAAAGAATCGTTCTTCTCAAGAAACCATAGAGTTTTTCAAGAAAATATCCAAAAATTATTTCACGGGAAAGATGATTTTAAATAGTTGGTTTTGGAATGATTATCAACTTCAAAAATACTTTTATGTTGCTTCATTTTATAAAAACCCTGAACCTGAAGCCAGGAAGTTGCCTCCTGTTTTGAAAGTTTCTTAATATTTTCATTGTACTGAATCAGTCTTTTTTGATTTGGCACAATCTCTGAAACATTCTTAAAATACTCAAAATCAAAACTTAATGATGAAAACGATATATTTTTCTTTGTTAGGTCTGGTGATCTGTCTAAAATCTTTTGGCCAGGTAGTTCTAGATTCTACAAAGATTTTTGACCTCAAAGCTCTTGATGTGAGCGAACAAAAAAACAAATTCAATGCCCTTTCTTTACCGCAAACCAAGGGGACTTACTTATATTCTGGCAAAAAAACTGAGGTTATAAATGTACTTGGTCTAGATGCCAATATTGCTGAAAAAACGCCAAGACAGATTTTTGCAAAAGTGCCGGGGGTATTTGTTTATGACATGGATGGCACAGGTAACCAAGTAAACATTTCTACACGAGGCCTCGATCCACATCGAGGATGGGAATTTAATGTTAGAAAAGACGGTGTAGTAACTAATACGGATATTTATGGTTACCCAGCGAGCCACTATTCGATGCCGATGGAGGCGGTACAAAACATTGAAATATTAAGAGGAACAGGCTCGCTCCAATATGGATCACAGTTTGGTGGTATGCTCAATTATATCAGTAAGACGGGCGATTCTACTCGTAAATTTTCGCTTGAAAGCATCAATAGTATGGGTTCATTCGGCCTTTTGAGCACTTATAACGCCGTTGGCGGGCAAATAGGCAAAATCAATTATTACGCATATTATAGCAAAAGAGGCTCTGACGGTTTCAGAGACAATTCTAGAACCGACTATGAGGCTTTTTCGGTGGTTGTCAATTACCAAATGACTGATAAGTTGAGTGCGAAATTTGATTTCTCAAAGTCGAAATATGTAATTCAACTGGCCGGTCAAGTAAATGACAGTATGTTTTATGCCAATCCAAGAATGGCTACTAGGTCCAGAAATTTCTATAGTCCAGATATCTATGTTCCTTCCATCAGCTTGAACTATCAATTTTCTGGCAGAACCAAGTTCTCTTTTGTCAGTTCGGCGGTTTTAGGAAGTAGAAATAGCGTGATGTTTGACAAAACCGCTGATATCGTGGATAAAATCAACTCGCAAACGCTCCAATATGCCAACAGGCAAGTGGATATTGATAATTATCACAGCTATACCAATGAGCTTAGGATGTTGCATTTCTATAATATTGGAAGCGTAAAATCAATTTTAGTTGGTGGTGTACAGTATATGAACAACGATCTACATCGCCGTCAGCAAGGTAAAGGCACCACTGGTTCTAACTATGATTTGAGTATAATAGGCAACTGGGGTAGAGATTTGCATTTTAAAACCCAAAACTTGGCTATTTTCTTCGAAAATCATCTGGCTATCGGTAAAAGACTTACTTTAAACCCCGGTTTTAGGCTAGAGTCTGGTGAATCTCAGATGAGTGGTACCATAAGTTACTATGACTCGAGTAAATTTCCTGATGAGATTCATCATAAGTTTCCATTGTTTGGCTTGAGTGGCGAATATAAATTGAGTCAGAATCAAAAATTCTATTCCGGCCTTTCTCAGGCTTTTCGTCCTGTGATATTCAAAGACATCATTCCAGGTTCTGTTTTTGAGAAGTCTGATGATAATCTAAAAGATGCGTTTGGGTATAATTTAGAAGCTGGCTATCGAGGCGATTTTGATAAATGGAAGGTAGAATTTACTTATTTTCAATTGCTTTACAAAAACAGATTAGGCACATTGGCTCAAACCGACGAGAACGGAAATTTCCAGATTCTTAGAACCAACATCGGTACTTCTTTTACTAAAGGACTTGAAAGTTTTGTAGAGTATTATGGTAAAATAACCAACAAGCTGAACTTTTCTGTATTCAGTTCTACCTCCATCATGGATGCCCGATATCAGAAGGCTACTGTGAGAGCAGGTGAAAAAAATATGGATATTGAAGGCAATTTTGTGGAAAGTACACCAAGGCTTATATCAAGAAACAGGCTGACTCTTAGATACAAAAAAGCTAGTCTTACCACATTATATAGCTATACAGCCAAAAGCTACTCAGATGCTCTGAATACCGAAAAACCAAGTGCAAATGGAAGCGTTGGTTTGGTGCCCTCTTATGGTGTTTTAGACTTAAATGCTTCATACAGACTTTCCAATATGGTGTTGATAAAGGCGAATCTAAACAATACTTTGAATAAAATGTATTTTACCAAACGCCCTCAGTTTTATCCAGGTCCTGGTATTTGGTCATCAGATGGTAGAGGGTTCAGTCTGAGTGTTTCTACTAAATTATAAACTATAAGGTGAGGAAATTCTTAAAAACTTCCCCTTATTAATGTAATTATCGTAATTGTTTTAAACTATTTAGAAAAACCCGAAATCCTTTGGAAGAAATAATAGCTTAAATTTAACTACTTCAAATTCCTAAATTGATTTTATTCGTACTTTCGCCACTATGATAAAATTATCTCATGCTGACCGTCAAATTCTACAAGTCGGACATTTTCAAGACCTCGTATCAAAGCCATTCCAAGGTGAAACAAATGCTATTTGTTGGAGACGTAATCTAATAGGTGATTTTGCTGAGATCGTGAATAAGGTAGAGCTGAACAAAAACATAACTGTAATAAGCGAGGAAGAACTTCGTGACCTTACGCTGAGCTTTGACGGACAGCTTGCCCGTGAAATTCTTTTAAATGATTTGACACTACTGACTGCTCATGGAGCTGCTCCTGTTCTTAACTTAATCAAAAATTATGATAGAGATGAGGATTATCCATTTTTCCCAACAGATGTTTATTCGTTTCATGTAGATCGTTCACCTGTACCTGCAGACACCTTTTTGTGTACTTACTATGGCGATCCGAGCGAAATATTACCAAACTCAGATGCCATAAAAAAAGTATTGATACCTGAAATTCTTGATGAACTCAAAAAACTATATGGTGGAGATGATGAGGGTTTTGAATCTTTTTTAGTTGAAAATTTCTTTGATTTGCACTATCAAGCTAAACCCAAAGCACACCTTACAAGCTTAGGACTAGGCCACCTATGGAGGTTGGCGATTGATCATCCTGAAAGTAAAGTTCTACCCTGTGTACACCGTGCCCCAAAAGAAAAAACCAACCGCTTATTGCTTATATGTTAAGCAAATCTACAATCCATCATTACTAGCTTTTCTTAGAAACTGAATAGTTTCACTTATTTTTTTGATTTCGATAAAGTTAAAAGTAAATAAGGCAATTAGAAATAAAAAAATAGGTTGAAGTCTATGGCTGTTTTAGTAAAATTTGATTTAAAGAAAACAAGAATATTCCCAAAACAGCAAATAAGAATTGACGCCCGTAAATAGCTTTTTTTTTCATGGCAGAGTTAAGTAAATGAAGTAAAAAAGTATGAAGCAATCAAAATTCCTGAAGTCTTCATAGAATTAAGTTTGAAAATTATAATAAAATCGGTTCGTTCCAACGTCTCTACAGAATCAGATAAGCCTTTATCCAAGCTAGGAACTTTTATTTGAATTGATTCAAAATTTAATATTTTCAATGAAATGCAGTTCAAGAATCACAAATTAAGAAATACAAACACTATAATTAATAAACTAAAAGCATCTTAAAGAAATACAATTAACTAATTTTAAACCACTTACAACGACTAAAGGGTATATGAAATAGATAATTTTCATCAAACAATATAGACGAAAGCAACCAAGCTATGTAAGCCAAAAAGCTTGCATTTTATACTATCAGATTGATTGCCGTTAAATAAAATTCGAAAACCTATACGTTTTGAACTACGTTGTAGAAACCAAATACAGTTCTGTAATTGAATAATATTACATAAAGGCCTAAAAGAAGATCGTTAGAAATAATAAATATGTGACTAAAAAAAGCAAAAAATACAGCTTGGAGATTTTCAAAGCCGTGAGATTGCATAATTTGAGTAATAAGGAAATGATATGACCCTAAACCACCTTGGGTGGGGAATATCCAACCAATATTGGCCATCACGGCGAGTTCTATAGGGAGTTTTATATCTATGAAATCTCTTGCCACCGAGCCTTTAAGCAGAAAATAAAATATCGCAAAATAAGGTAGCCAAATGGCCAAAGTGTAAAACACAAACAAGGGTTTATTATCTACTTTTTGGGCGGTCATCAATCCAATTTTGAAATTGGACAACTGGTTTTTTATTGCGGTCATGATACTTTGCCAACGGACATTAAGATAGGTTTTAAAGAAAAAACTGGCTAACTTAAAAACCACGAAGCCAAAAAGTATTATACCTAAATAAAATTTGTAATTCTGAAAAATTGAGACTTGAAAAGAGAAGTTAGAAAACATAAACACGAAAAATAAGCCAAAAACCACTAGGCCGTCCATAAGTTTTTCAGCTATGATGGTACCCAAACACTCAGTAAACGGCACTCCACTTATTTTTCTCAAATAGCCGGCTCTCACAAAAAAACTGGATTGCGGAATGATGAGATTTGCAGGATAACTCAACAGCAGTGCCGAAAATGCTTGACTCTTTTTGATCTGATAGCCCAAAGGTGAAAAAAGCATCAGCCATCGTAGATTTCTAAACCAAGCAGAAAGCAACATGCAAATACCAGCAAAACCCGCCATTTTTAGGTCAATTTTAGAGGTTTGCTTTATAAAGTCCTTGTATTTCACATCTCGCAAAACATAATACATCAGTAACACCGAAATACCTAGCAAAACACAAGTCCAAATTCTCTTTTTTGTCATTTTTTACATTTTCTGGCTAAGATGCAATGCTTAAAGAGTAGCAAAACATAATCATAGAAATTTCCACCTTAAACCGCTATATCCAGCCCATTATACACATTCTCGTACAACGAAATGAGTTTTTTTCGGATAGCATTTTTATCGAATTGTTTAACCAAGGTAGCCGATAATTCTTTAGCATATTGCATGTATTTTTTATCCTCAAAAACATTGCTAATCAACCGTGAAAATTCTAGGTTGTTTTTTGCTTTTAGATAATCCGACTCATACAACATCTCATATTCGCTCAAGTCTCTAAACAAAACAGGCAAACCCGTGGCCGCGGCTTCTATGGGCGACAATGGACTGTTTTCTTGGTAAGAAGGAAACAAAAACACATCAGCAGCAGCATAGAGATTCGGCATATTTTCGAGGTCAACTTGTCCGATAAATTTCACATTTTCGGGTGCTTCTTCTATTCTCTGATTGATACGTCTAACGCCCTCCGTTATCGCTCCAAAAGGCCTGCTTCCTGCCCAAACAAAGTATATATCTGGATGTTTTTCAGCCAATTCTATAAAATCCTCCACACCCTTACGTTTTTGTAACTGACCCACACCCAGCACCACTTTTTTATCTATATCAAGCTCAATGAGTTTTCTACCCAAAACTCGCTTTTCAACACTTGGATACCACTTGTCTAAATCTATTGGATTGCCAATGTTTATAATTTTGGAAGTTACTCCCAACTCCCTAAGGTTCTTTTCTACCATCGGCGATATGGCAATGCAGACATCGGCATGGTTAAAAACCTTTTTAAAATAAAGCTTGGCAAAAGGCAATACTAAACTTGGAAAAACCACCGAGCCTTTAATGGTTGCTGGCGTGGTGTGTACGGTATGAATTCGGCGGCCTTTGTATTTGCGAGACTTCAAAAAATAATACAAACCATAAGAATGTGAGTGAAAAATATCGCCGAAGCCTTCTTGATTTCTCAAAACCTCAACATCGTTTTTCTCTTTTAATAAATCAAACATACCCACAAAAGCACTGTGTACGCCTGTGCCTTTAGCCATAAAATCTGTGGAAGAAACTAGGTGTATTTTCATATCAAAGGAGTTTAGCTTGTTTTGGTAAATAAACGATAAAATAGAACACAAACGTTGCCTTTGGCTATTATGGTATTGTTAAATATTATATTTCACTGCACCTAAAAAACAGTACCAAAAACTTAACCCTCAACTAACGATTTGTTAACATCATTTGGACCTTTTGCACAACAACTCGGCATAGTTTTACCGTAAAATTTGAAACTGGAAAATACTACCTTTTTCAAAGAAACTTTGCTCTATAAACTGAAAGTACTGTAAAACAGACATACAAGGGAATATTATTTCCTTGTGTCTTTGCGGCCTAGTGGTAAACTATAAACATTATGAAAAAAAACATTGTGATTTTTGAAGTAGAAGGTGGTTCTGATAAATGGCTCAATGGCCTAAGAAAAGACACAATGCCAATAGTTAATGCCATAAAAAAACAAGGCTGGGACTGTGAAATAATATACTTTAGAGATGAATGGAAGAGTGAAATCTTTGACTATGTATCAGCTATATTCAGTGGTTATATAAGCAGAATAAACCCAGGTAACTTACCCAAAGGCGAAAAAATATATCTCGAAACCCTCAGGGCACTACACAAGGTAGGCCTTGCGGCCATGTCGCATCCTGATGAAATGCTCAACTTTGGCTCTAAATATTTTCTTCTAAAGCTAAAAAATACGCCACTTGTTAAAAATGACACGCATGCATATTTTACCATCGAAGAATTTAGAAAAAAATTTCCTTTTGCATTAGCCCAAGGCGAAAGAGTTTTGAAACAAAACAGGGGTTCTACTGGTGTAGGTATCTGGAAAGTTCAGGTTTGGGACAATTCGACAGTAAATACAATTGGGGAATTGCCGATAGACACGTTAGTGAAATATACGGAAGCAAAAGACAACAAATCGAGAATCCACACGCTCGATTATTTTATGAAAATGTGTGAGAAATACATTGTTGGAGAACAAGATTTAATGGTAGATATGCCATTTTTGCCACGCATAAAAGAGGGCGAGTATAGAGTATTAATGATCGGTGACCATCCATCCTACATTATTCACAAAAAACCTGTGGCCACTACGGGAGCTTTCTCAGCAACCTTGTTTTCTGGAGCAACATATTCTTATCACTCACCAATAGAATACATTGATTTGGCTACATTACTAATAAAGTCCCTACCTACTATTAAAGCCGAACTGGCAATGAGCCAATTACCGCTAATTTGGACGGCTGATTTTATTCTAGATACAAATAATGTGGGGAAAGACCTTTATGTTTTGAGTGAAGTAAACTGCTCATGTGTAGGAATTCCAGAAAATCTTATAGGGGTAGTAGAGCACCAAGTGGCATTTGAAGCCATCAAAAGAATTGAGAGTAACCATGCTTGCAGAATAGATTGAAAGGAAAATCAGAGGTAAAACCTCTGATTTTAAAAATAATTCTTTAAGCGTATAATTAAATTCTTTCGTCAAAACATTATGCTAAATGTATCTATTTGACACTCTCAATTTCTTTGCCTATTTCTTTTCCATTTTCAAAATTATATCCGAGTAAATCCGCCAATGTTTTGGCAATCTGGTTTTGGAAAAGATTTTGTTTGGTGGCTATTTCTCCCGTCGCGGGTGTATCTGGCCCAATTACTGCCATCCAAATCTGTGCGGCATCTCTGATTCTCTGACCATGGCTGGTCCATTCCGACTTGTCTCTGTCTCCTCTACCGTGATCGGTCGTGATGATAAACGTGGTTTTGTCTTTGTATTCGGGTTGCGACTGGCAATAATTCCAGAGGTCGCTGAGGTATTTATCAAATGCATGAGCCGATTGTAAATATTCTTTGTACTTACCAGCATGAGCGTATCCATCGGTATCGTCAAAAGAAATAAACATGACTTTGGGCTTGTTTAATGCCACATATTCCTTTGCTTGGAAATAAGTTATAAAATCGTGTCGCTCAGCTTTGGCATGTGGAGCCAACAGTTGTATTTCATTGAGTAATTCTTGCTTTGGCGACAGCTTTCCTTCTACCAATTCTCGGCCAGAATTTACCGGAATACCACTCCTTTTGTCATTTATGATATACGGAAAAACATCCCAAGTACTGAAAGCCGCCACTTTTCCCTTAAATTTTGGCTGCTTATTTAGATACTCTAAAACTGTTACATTTTTATTATAATTTTTATCATTAGAATTTATCTCAACATCAGCAAAACCTGTGAGTAATTCATTGTAACCTGGATACGAGAATCTGTAAATATTGTCCACATCCATAAAGTTCCCTTTCCATCTGTTGCCGTAAATCTGACCTTCCTTAGTTAATGTTTTCCATAAAAACGGCATCAATATTTCCCTCCTATTCTGTGCTGATTTATCCCAAAACTCCTTAACAATTTCGGCAGAATCTGGTGTAAAAACCTTATTGAAAATAATAGCAGAATCAGCTCCAGCAAATACATCTTGCCAACGTAAACCATCCGAAGTTATAAGGAAAATATTCTCGGTTTTTTGGCTAAAAGATTGTATTGAAATAAGGGTAAAAACGAAAAATAATATTTTTTTCATGTATTTATATTTTCACGCAAAGACACAAAGAAATAATCATTCTCTTGAGTGTCTAAAACTTTTCATAGATGTTCCTTAAAAAAAGGGATTGAATTGACTTGGACTAAAATAAGACAAATTTTTAAGAATAACTCAAATACTTATTTTCAAAAGTACCATCTTCATACAAATCAATAATGGCGTAGCCAGGCTTTGTTTGTTTGTAATTGCCCATCCACCAGTTGCCACTGACGGCACCATTGCAGCAGTAGGTTATTTGGTTGTACTCAATCCTATCAGTCAGGTGTATATGTCCACTGATGGCCAGTTTGATGTTGGGATAATTGGCAAAAAGCTCTACCAAATCCTCCGTGTCGGAGTGCATCCAAGTTTCGGGTACACGCCATTCGCCATTCTTGAAATTTTTGCCATCTAAAAACACGCAAGCAGACAAAATAGGAATATGCGAAACTATCAGAATATGAGTCTCTTTTGGCGTTTCTTTAAGTTGATTTTTCAGCCAATCAAGTTGCAGTTCGTCTATTTTACCTTGGTAACCTTTCAAGTTCAATTTGCCTTGAACACTATCCAAAACTATCACCTTCCAGTTGGCGGCACTGAAGGAATAATAAGTTTTGTTCATTTCGAAATGATCCATGGCTTCCTTTTTGCCGTCTTCAAAACCCTGCAAATCGTCTTTTTTTCTATAAATGTCGTGGTTACCAACACAATTGTAAACAGGCAGTCTATTCTCAGATTTTATAACACTTTTATACAATTCCCATTGCTTTCCAATACTGTTCGACGAAGCATTGTGCGAACCCATGATGGCATCTCCACCGTTTATGACAAAGTCAATTTTCTGCTCTGAATTCTGAATATGGTGAAGGCATTTTTCGAACCCTTTGGCGGCACCAATGTGAGGCTGAATGTGGGTATCGGTGATGTGAGCTATTCGAATGGATTTCTTTTTTGGTGTTTCTTGGGCTAAAATTTCTTTCGGTAAAACCAGTCCACCTGTGATCAGTCCAAGACTTTTTAAAAGGCCACGTCTTTGCATTCGTTTTTTTTGCAAAATTCCGAACCCAAAATAACCAAATCATTAAGTGGGTGTTAAATGATTCAGTAAAAACAAAAATAATGAGAAATGCTTCCTTATAATCACAAAAAAGTCCGTTTGGAAAATTTGAAATCCACAATTCCAATAAAAACTCAATGGCCAATTTCAAATTTTTCATGAGAACCAATTCGATTCGGTGTCCCGATTTGTGAGTGTTTTTTTGCTTCGTTTTTTCAAACGGTGCGACGACTCGCAAAAATGAAGGCCGCCGGCCAGGCGTCGAAAGTATATAAAAGTCAATTCTGAAATAATAGATAAGATTTAATTTTTACTATAATTCTAATTTAACACTAGCTTAACCTCTCTAAAAATCCAGTTCCATATTTTTGTAAAATATAAAATAACAAGTCTTAAGATAATGAGGAAGATCATTTCCCTTCGCATCTTAGGGACGAAGCGGTAAAATAATGAAAAATATAGAACTGGTAATATTTGACATGGCAGGCACTACCGTCAGAGACCAAAAAGAAGTAGAAACTTGCTTTGCAGAAGCTTGCAAAATCACTGATTTAGACGTAAATGAAGAGAGAATATTAGCACTTCAGGGTTATTCAAAAATAGAAGTATTCAGAATGCTCTGGAATGAAAAAATAGGTGAATCACACGCAGAATTTGCCAAAAACGTACAATATAGCTATGAAAACTTTACAAGAATTTTAGAAGAACATTACGAAAATCACACCATTTTTCCCACTGACCATTGCCTAGAAATATTCGAATACCTTAAATCCCACAACATCAAAATAGCTTTAACCACAGGTTTTTACAGAAAAATAACCAACATCATCTTTCACAAATTGGGCTGGTTGGATGGACTTAATGAAGACTACTTTAATGCCTCTGGAAAAGGGATTATCGACCTTTCGATAGCTTCTGACGAAGTTGAAAAAGGTCGTCCACAGCCCGATATGATTCTAAAAGCGGTAAAAACACTAGGCATCAGTGACATAAAAAATGTCATCAACATTGGCGACACTCCGTCGGATTTGCAATCGGGTAAAAGTGCTGGTGTTTCTCTAAGTCTTGGTGTTTGCAACGGCACACATAGTAGAACTCAACTCGAAGCATATCCCAATGATGGCCTTTTAGTAGATCTGTCTGAGCTTAAGATTATTTTGGAAAGATAAAAGAACCATTGTTGGTCATTCAACAAACAATTAAACAGTTTTTCGTCAAAAACTGTGGAAAATAAAAAAGAAATGATTCCTTATAACAGCCAGCACTGTTTGAACACACTCAAAATTCTGTTCAAAAAAATTCTAATTTATGAAAAGACATTTTTACAGAATTTTGAGTGTGTGAGTTTGCTGGGTGCAGTTTTTTTTGGAGTCGGACCCCTCCGTTCGTTTTTTTTGAAAAAAAATGAAGGCTCCACCGGCAAGGCGACGAAAGTGATTTCAGAATCAAGTATATTATTTGATTTTGAAGTTTCCAATAATTATGACTAAGAACCAATTAACCCTTTGCGTCTCTGCGACTTTGCGAGAAAATTCAGAAAAATGAAAAAATACGACCTAATAGTAGTTGGTGCAGGCATAATGGGCACTTTCCATGCATTTCATGCTGCCAAAATGGGCAAAAAGGTACTTTTGCTTGAAAAAGATAATCGACCAGTAGGTAGCACCATTCAAAATTTCGGTCAGGTGGTTCCTTCTGGCTTAGATACTTACTGGCAAAAGTTCGGCATCAGAAGTTTGGAAATATTTGATGAGCTACAAGCTGAAGCTGATTTTACTTTAGTTAAAAACGGAAGTGTGTATATAGCCTCTGACGAAGATGAATTGAATCTAATAAATGAAGTTGCTGAGTTGCACAATAATGCAGGTTATACCCAAGAAATTCTTTCCAAAACAGCAACAAAAGTACATTTTCCAGACATAAATTCGGACTATATAAAAAGCTCTATTTTTTATCCAAAAGAATATAGCGTGAATTCTTCAGAGTTTATCTACAAACTGATAGACTACTGTGTGGAGAAGTTGGGTGTGGTTTATAAAAGCTATACAGCCGTGATAAACGTGGAAGAACAAAATGGAGACGTAAAAGTTGAAACAGCAGGCAGCGAAGTATTTTTGGCTGAGAAAACCATCATTTGTAGCGGTTATGTTTTCAATCTTTTGTTTCCCGAAATCTATCAAAACAGTGGCTTGATAGTGAGTAAATTGCAGATGATGAAAACGCTGCCTTTGAAGCAATTTAACCTCAAAGCCAACATATTAACTGGCCTTACTATCAGACGATACGAATCTTTTGAGGAATGTCCGTCTTTTGTAAAACTCAAAACGCCCGATCATTTATTGGAACTTAAAAATTGGGGAATTCACATTCTTTTCAAGCAATTGCCCGACGGCAGTATCATAGTGGGCGATTCGCACGAATATGCTGGCGTGAGTGGGGTGGAAAATCTGGGATTAGGCGTAAATGATTATATCAACGACCTCATGAAAAACGAGGCAGAATTGATTCTGAATATTCCCAGAAACAGTTATGCACAAACTTGGGCGGGTTATTATGCCCAACATCCTGACGGAATTTTTGAACATAAAATATCAGAAAATATCGAAATCAGAACAGGAATAGGCGGCAAGGGAATGACCACCAGTGCGGGTTATGCCGAAGCCAAAATCAACCAATTGTTTCGCTAAATTCGTATTCTTTTTGCTTGGTATATTTCTTCTCAAAAAAGAAAAACTGCACCGCAATCAATAATATTCCCAGATAACCAGTCGCTTCACTGAGTTCCAAAAGTGTCTGACTATAATTTATACTTTTCTCGCTAAATTCCTTGTAAAACAGCAGCACCACACTACCCAAATACCCAACACTATCGCACAAATACACAAAGAACCCCGCATTGCCCTTAATCCTTTGATATGCTATAAGCCTCTCAAAATAAGCAATCTGTATCAACAAATAGGGCAGATAAAATCCAATACCTAGCGTAGTCATCCATATTTGTGGTGAAATAATGTCCGCCCGAAAAAGATAATTACTCAAGAGTATGGAAAGCAAGGAAAAAACAATCATGATCGTGATGGCGTAATAGGCTGTGCGGTTGTTTTTGAAAAAAGCAATAAACGCCAAAAACACCATAACCACCGAAGCAATAATGGTTTCTGTCTTAGCAAAAATCAGTTTAGAATGCTGGCTGTCAATCTGATGCCAAATCTCGACCGCAAAATTGTCTCGAAAATCCCGGAGCGTTGTGAAAAATGCATACACCAATATGATGGTTAAAATACCAAAACCATACTTCGAAAGTATTTTCACTTTTTCGGTATTGTTCATCGGTTTGCGAGAGACTTTTACCAGTTGTTCTTCCTTGTTTGGAGGCGGAATTTTGCTCAACATCCACACAAAAATGGCAAAAGCGGGCAAAAAGATAACACCTACCACAAAAGGCATCCAAAATTCAGAAAAACCATAATAACCTTGAATATAAAGATACACGGATTTCAAAATTCCTGAAGTCATGATCATATTGATGCTCAAGCCAATACCCAATATTTCGGTAAACCTCCGCCCCTCCAAAAAACTAAAAAGTACACCCCAAACCATGCCCAAAGGCAAGCCATTAATAAACAAAAAAGGGAGATTGTAAGGTGCTGGCACCCAACCAAAAAACAGAAGAGCCAAACCAGCGATGGATATCAAGGAAATAATGAGCTTGATTCTTTGTTGCGGCTGAAGCTCTGATATGATTTTTACGCCGATAAACTTAGAACTCATATAACCCAACACTTGCATGATGATATAGACACTTTTGAGGCTCATGCCCCAAAGCACATAACCATCAAACTGGGCCGTAAAAAAGGGCTTTCGAAAGGCATAGGTACAAAAATAAGCCCCAAAAGCCGCAACAAAGCACCAAATATTGAGTAAAAGTGGTTTTCTGGTTAATCGAGCCGAAAGGTATTCCACAATCTGTTTTTTACGCAAATTGGGTTTCTAATATTACTACAAAGTGAAGCAGTTTTTATGAAATTGATATGAATTGGTGGGGGTGAGATTGTGAAATTAGAGTACTCCTTTGAAATTGGTTAGTTTGTACTTTCTAGCTCTACAATGATTGTACTGTCTTTACCGCATCATGCAAGTTTCACTCTTTAAAAAGCTAACGTCCAAATTCAAATCAAACTACAACCCCATTATTATAAAAAAACTCAGGCGAAATGTCATAATCCATTATGGTTGCATCTTTGGATACCACAATTTGAGGCCAATAAATTTCTCCAAAATCCCCCAATTTTGCATTTTTAAAAATAGTTTCATCTAATAGGCTAGATACACCATTTAAATGTAAATGATTCTTAATCCGAGGATAAACACCCAATCTCTTAATTTGTCCATCATTAAACTGTCCAGTTATTTGAAAAGAATTGATGTCTATTATTTTGCTAATTCTTACCATATTACTGCAAGGGATTTATCTTATGAAATTCTTTAGTATTCCACATTTTCAATAATTCATCTTTATGTATTTCAGCCCAAGCTGAGACTAGCTTAAGTTTATGGCTAGGAAAAATCTCCATGAACTAGACTCCGTCGAAGGTCGATATACATTATTGTATGTCGGCCTTTTTTCATTACAAAAGCATTAATGAAAGATTATAAAAACAAGGGGTATCAGAATATTATTTAGTAAATATGTCGTTTTTGTGGATAATACTTAGAAATTACAGAGACAACGTTTTTAAGTCAAAATACATTAGTCTTGTTTCATCATCTATATCACCTGAGGTTAAAAAAACAAAGTCGTTTCTCTGGTAGAAATTTAAAGAATTCCGGTAGCCATCTAAAGTGATATATCTACAACCCGTTCTATTGTTGCTTAAAAACATTACTTTCAAATAATCTAATATCATTTTACCGATACCTTTTCCTTGATAATCAGAACTAACACCAAGTCGCCCAATCTTCATACAAGGGTAACTTTTAAGTCTTTTCCTTTGAGGATATTTTTTTCTTATTTTATTCCAAGCCTTCTTGTCTTCTACCTTTAAGTCATGGATATTTATTTTATCATTCAAAAGGCTAAAATAAGCAACAGTAGTGTCATCTTTTTCTAACAAGTAAGTTATAGCAAGGAATTCTCTTTGAAATTCTTTTGAGTCATTAAAGAGAAACTCATTCAAATCTTTCTCTCCACAATCGAACGGCTTTATGTCGTAATCTTCATTTAGTCTAACTAACTTGAAATCCGAAATATCCATCAAAACCTTGAAATTGATTGAATTTTATCAAAGTTTGCTTGCATTTTTTTTCTTGCATCATCAGAAATCTTCACTGAGTTGGTCATTTGCCTCTGGAACCTTACAGCGTCTTGACCTTTTAAAATGGGGGTCTCTTTTATTGGCTTTGCCATTTCTATTTAAATTAAATGTTATTACTGTTAGTATAAGTCTATAGTCTTAACAAACCGATATACAGAACTACTACTAACTCTTCTATTAATTGCTTAATTAAGTTTGCACAATTACAACGTAAAACTACTACTTCTTTATTAAAAAAAGATATTTTAATTTATTTTTTGTAACTTTCTTTTATGCCGTAACAACAAGAACCACACCAAGTTAGTTTGTTTTTTCTATTATTATAATTGCGTTAACACTTTACAACCCCAACATCTATTAACGCAATTATATAACTACCCCATCTAGAACTCTATCATTGTAGCTATACCATAATACCCTACATTGAATAACCTCTTCATATAAAGCGACTTATATAACCTTTCCCCGTTTGGTATATAATTGATGCTCATTGCTAGGCTTTCGAAGTCTATGAAAACTAAAAGAAAATCGAAAGATATTTCGTGGAAGTCTCTATTTGATGCAATGGAGCTGGACCAATCAGTTGACGATTTTGTTGAAGACTTAAAAAATGAGAGAAAATTTGGTAGTAAATCTATTGAATCGTAGAAAATACTGGCATTAAGTTAGTTTCACGACATCATAACTCAGAAATCCAATCGAATAAAACTTAACTGCCGCTTCAAAGGTGGTAAGCATTTAAAATCACCTAGCTACCTCAATCTTCAATTTCTTCCCCTTAATTTTTTGGTCTTTGATGTTTTTGAGGAATGAGGAAACTTGGGCTGTTGCGATGGCCACATAAGATGCGAAATCTTGTACTTCTATTTTGCCCAAAGCGTCTTTTTCTATTCCGCCTTTTTGTAAGCAAAAACCTACGATGTCTATTTTGTTTATCTTGTCTTTTTTGCCTCCACTAAAGTAAAGTGTGGTCCACGATTCTTTGGTAACACCTTTGGGGCTTTGGTCTAAAACCAACTCTTCGGGCAACTGAGTGATGTATTGTGGTGTTTTTTGGCCTTCTTCCAAAAAGAAATAAGCTACGCCAGAAGCGTTCATTCTGGCTGTACGGCCGTTGCGGTGTACAAACTCCTGCTCATGAAAAGGCATCGAATAATGTATCACATTTTCCACCTCAGGAATATCCAAACCTCTAGCGGCCAAGTCGGTACTCACCAAATACCTCACACTTCCATTTCTGAATCTTATCAAGGCTTTTTCACGGTCTATTTGTTCTATTTTACCATGAAAAACTCCGCAATTGATGCCGTTTTTGGTCAACAGATTGGCCACTTCTTCTACCTCATCTCGCTGATTACAGAAAATCAAGGTCGGAGTCTGGCTGATTTGTCCAAGAAGAATATTCAAGGATTTTATCTTGTTGTTAGTCTTTACATATCGCAGAGCCAAGCCTTGGTTTCGCTGGCCATCATTTATAAAATCTATGGTATTTATTGCATCAATATTCAAAAAGCCAGGTAAGCTAATTCCTTGTGTGGCAGACACAAAAACGTATTTATTCAGATTGGGCAATCGCTCCAAAATAAACTGCAGCTGTTCATGAAATCCCATTTCGAGCGACTTGTCGAACTCATCAAAAACAATGGTTTTCACCTGCTTGGAATCTATGGTATGTCTGGTGTAATGATCGGCTATTCGACCAGGTGTGCCCACCAACACTGCTGGAGGATTTTTGAGACTGTTTACCTCCACTTCCATGCTGTGGCCACCATAGAACGCACTTATTTTATGACCCGAACCCAAGGTTTTCCACACTGACTCTATTTGTAATGCCAATTCTCTCGTCGGCACCAGTATCATGGCCTGAATTTGGTTTTCTATTGGCTCCAAAATCTCCAGTAAAGGCAGCAAAAAAGCCAAGGTTTTACCCGATCCTGTGGGCGACAAAAGAAGGGTATTTCTATTTTCTAAGATACTCTTTTGAGTGATTAGCTGCATTTCGTTCAATGCCTCTATGCCTATTTTAGCCAAGATTTTTTCCATATACAAAGGTACGGAAAGTTTTGAGTGGTTGTTTTTTTTGAAACATATAGGCATATAGGTATCATAGGTTTCGGTAACTTTTTTACACACACAGGTATCATTGAGTCCTATGTTCTCTATCCTTCTATGTGTTTTTTAATAAATTATGTGTTTATCAAAAAAAAGAAAGCTTTCTTCCAGTTTTGTTCTGAAAAAATTACCTTGCAAAAAATTTAACCCTAAATGAAAGAAAATAAACCCAATTACTTGGTTCCGTTTGTGTTGGTCACCTGCTTGTTTTTTATGTGGGGCTTTGCCAATAACCTCAACGGCATCCTTATTCCACACCTTCGTAAAGCCTTACAGCTGAGCAATATGCAATCTACTTTTGTAGATACCGCAGTTTATTTGGCTTACTTTTTAGGAGCCATTCCGGCAGGTTTGGTCTTGAAAAAATTTGGTTACAAAAAGGGCATAATTCTGGGTTTATTGGTCTTCAGTTTGGGAGCTTTTTTGTTTGTTCCAGCCGCCAATTCTCGTACCTACGGTATTTTCCTTTTGGGTTTATTTATTATCGGTATTGGCTTAACTATTCTTGAAACCGCGGCCAATCCTTACGCCACAAAACTCGGTGACGCCAAAGATGCCACCACTAGACTCAATTTGGCACAATCGTTCAATGGCTTGGCCGCATTTTTAGCTCCAATGGTGGGCACCATCTTCATTTTGTCAGGCAAAGAGTATTCTTCTGAGGAACTTAATCTGTTACCAGAAGTCGAAAAAATCGCCTATTTGACCTCTGAAGCGGCTTCAGTAAAAATGCCTTACATGATTTTGGGCGGATTTTTATTGGTGATAGCCGTACTTTTTATGGTTTTGAAATTCCCAGAATTTAAAGAAGAAGACCAAGGCGAAACCACTGGCAGCATAGCCGGAGCCTTAAAACACAAACACCTGACTTGGGCCGTGATTGCACAGCTTTTTTACGTAGGAGCACAGGTTTGTGTAACCAGTTTCTTTGTCAGAATGGCCATTTCAGGTGGTGGCGTAGACGAAAAAACCGCTGGCTATTATCTCGGAATTTACGGAATTCTCTTCATGGTGGGTCGCTTTTTGGGAACCTTTATCATGAAATATCTTGCCCCAGCCAAGCTGTTGAGCATTTACGCCGCCATGTGTATTTTGCTTAGCTTAGTGGCTGTCTACGCTGATGGCAAAAACGTAGTTTTGGCTTTAGGTGGACTGGGTTTTTTCATGTCTATAATGTTTCCAACAATATTCTCATTAGGAATAGAGGATATGCTTGAAAACACCAAACCTGCTTCATCTCTGATAGTAATGGCAATTATTGGTGGTGCTATTTTTCCTGTTATAATGGGTTATATCATAGATAATTCAAACGATAACATTCAGGTCGGTTATTGGGTACCTTTGGTTTGTTTTATAGTGGTTTTGTATTACGGATTGGTAGGTCACAAAAAAGCGGCTTGATATGAAAAGATACTGTTTTGCTCTAGATTTGAAAGACGACGAAGCCTCTATTGCCGAGTACGAAAAAATACATGAGAACATTTGGCCAGAAATTCGAGAAACGATTGTGGTGGCCGGCATAACCGACATGCAAATCTACCGAATTGGCACCCGAATGTTTATGATTATGGATACCAAAGACGACTTTTCGTTTGAAGCAAAATCTAAAGCCGATGCTGAGAATCCGATTGTCCAGAAATGGGAAAACTTTATGTGGACGTTTCAACAAGCTTTACCCATGGCCAAACCTGGTGAAAAATGGGTGATGATGAAACAGATTTTTGGACTGGTGTAGTGACTTTATTGAACACGGATTAACACGGAATTGACACGGATTTCATTTAAACATACTTTTATCTATTTGATATCTGTCTTTGTAAAACTTACACACCAAAAGAAAATTAATTTATGAAAATATTCGACTATTTTAAAAAAGGTAAAACAAAGACAAAAACGAAACCTTTGTTGGACGAAGCGAAAGAAATTAACCTATTTGAAAACGATATCAATAGTGATTTTTTTTTACAAAAAGTAGCAGAAATAGAAGATATAAATAAAAAATATCAAAAAGGACTAAATCTTCTTCATTTTGCTTGTGAATACAATAATATTCAATTAGCAAAAGAATTACTTCAAAGAAACATAAACATTGAGGAAAAGAATATTTACGGAAACACACCCTTATGGACGGCAGTTTTTAATGCAAAAGAAAAATATGAAATGGTAGACTTGCTTTTATCATACAATACAAATCCAAATTCGATAAATAATGCTGACAATACTCCATTAAAATTTGCAATAACAATAGGTGATAAAGTATTAATAAAAAAATTGACGGAAAAAACGACGAATCACTAACAAGGGTTTTGCCTGAGACTGTCCGAAGTGTAAAATTCAACAATAGCTTTTTAATTGAACTTTAGTAAGAAATTCAGCTTTTGTGCTTCGATTTCCCACCCGAACGCAAAGTCTTGAAACGTAATCCCCAATATAAGTTTGCTATCTATCTTCTTAGCACATGAAGCAGACAAGTATGGATTGTTCAAAAATATCCTTTTATCCGTGTCAAATCCTTTAAATCCGTGTTCCATTCACGGCGTGTTCCATAAACCAAAGATAACATTTCCTGTCTAATCTTCGTAATAGATAAAAAGACCCAATTATACCAATATGAAATACCTACTTACAGCCGTTTTGTTCCTGTCTCAGTTTGCTTGTGTGAATAAAAACAACGACAATCTCGACCCTGAAACTGTAGCCACCAATCCCGATTGGACGAAGGCCAGCCACAGCAATGATGTCGAGCCGGATTATGAGACGGTTTTTCCCCAAGACAAAGTAAATACGTTGGAAATCACGATTGGAAAAACAAATTGGGAAGCCATAAAAGCCGATATGGTGGCCAAAAACAAAGGTACTTTTGGTGTTGGCGGTGGACAACAACCAGGAGGTGGTGGACAAGGTGGTGGTGGTTTGCCGGGTGGTAATGGTGGTGTGGTGCCAAGCTTTGGAGAAGAACCCGAATATGTAGAGGCTTCGGTAAAATTTAATGGAAAAAAGTGGGAAAATGTTGGATTCAGATTGAAAGGCAATTCTACATTGAGTTCGACATGGAAATCAGGAATTTACAAGCTACCGTTCAGACTAAAATTTGATGAATTTGAAGATGCTCACCCCGAAATCAATGACCAAAGACTTTATGGATTTAAAGAACTTTCCTTTTCGGCTGCCGTAAAAGACAATTCATTGATAAGAGAGAAAGTTTCGGCTGATATTTTTAGAATGGCCGGAATTCCTGCTGCACAAACGTCTTTTTACAAACTTTATATTGACTTTGGTGATGGTCTTAAATATTGCGGTATATACACCATGGTAGAAGTGGTAGATGATACCATGCTGAAAAAACAACTGGGCGAAGATGCCGGAAATATCTACAAGCCCGAGTCTAACTTCACGAGTTTTTCGGAAGCTACTTTTGAGAAGAAAAACAACAAAACTGAAGCTGATTATTCAGATGTAAAAGGTGCAGTGACAGCCCTAAACGCTACAAACCGTACCACCGACCCGGCTGCTTGGAGAGCTGGTTTAGAAAAATACATGAACATGGACCAGTTCGTCAAATGGCTGGCAGTAAACTCCACGCTGGTCAACTGGGATACTTATGGAGCCATGGCTCACAATCATTATTTGTATAATCATTCGTCAAAAAAACTCCTTTGGATTCCTTGGGACAACAACGAAGCCCTCACGAGCCAAGAACGAGTAAAACTCAATCTTTCGGGCGTAGCTACCACTTGGCCACTGATAAAATATGTTTCGGAAGACCAAGTTTATTATGCCAAATACAAAACCTACGTAAAGGAATTTAACGATAACACCTTCACTACTAGCAAAATGAATGCACTTTTTGACAATGCGACGAATATGATTACGCCCTTTGTTAATGGTTCAGAGAAAGAGGCTGCTCCCTATTCAAACTTGACCAATGTTTCACAATTTACGTCCGCTTTGCCTATTCTAAAAACGCATGTCGTGACTAGAAACAATGCCGTAAATGCTTTTGTGAAATAACAAATTTCATTTTAAAGGGTTAAAACAGCAACTGAAAGAATAGAAATGCGTATATTTCTAATTCTAATTGCTTATCAACCTTATTCTATGAAATTCTTATTTTTCTTTTTGCTTCCTCTTGCTTCTTTTGCACAAATCAATCCTGACAAAATAAATATTGTGAGAGATCAGTGGGGTGTTCCACATATTTTTGCAAAAACCGATGCAGAAGTAGCTTATGGATTAGCATACGCCAATGCCGAGGACGATTTTAAAACCATGCAACTGACTATGTTAATCGGAAAAGGAATGCTGGGTAAGCTCAAAGGAAAAGATGGAGCAGCAGCGGACTATGCCGTCCAATTGCTTAGATGTAGAGAAATTGTGAATGAAAAATACGATACTGACTTATCCGAAGACTTCAAAAAGTTGATATCTGGATATGTTCAAGGAATAAATGCCTACGCCAAAAGTCACCCAATGGAAATATTGGTCAAAAAATCATTTCCAATTACCACCAAAGACTACATGACTTCCATAACCTTCTCTCTCTGTGTTATTTCTGGGGCAGACCGTGAATTAGGAAATCTTTTTAAAGGCAATAACAAAACGCTGGATAGTTTTAAAGCGGCAGGATCAAATGCCTTCGCCATTTCGTCATCAAAAACTACTGATGGCAAAACTTACTTAAACATCAACCCTCATCAGCCCTTAGAAGGCCCAGTGGCTTGGTATGAAGCACATTTGATTAGTGAGGAAGGCCTCAATATTTTAGGCGGAATGTTCCCAGGTTCGCCTGTGATTTCGTTGGGAGTAAATGAAAACTTGGGTTGGGCTCATACGGTAAATTATCCGGACAGAATAGATATTTACCAATTAGAAATGAACCCAGCCAACAAAAACCAATACAAATATGACGGACAATGGCTAGATTTAGAACAAAAAACCATCAAGTTGAAAGCTAAAATTAAAGGGCTGACCATTCCTGTAAAGAAGAAGGCCTATTGGACCAAATATGGAGCAACTGTAACGAACAACAAAGGCACTTTTTCGATGAGAATGGGTGCGAATCAAGACATTAGAGGCATGGAGCAGTGGTACAGAATGAACAAAGCCCGAAACTATTCTGAGTTTCGGAAAGCTATGGAAATGGTGGCGATTCCGATGTTCAACACCATGTATGCCGACAAAAACGATACGATATTTTATGTGAGCAATGCGAAAATTCCTTTGAGAGAAAAAGGCTATGATTGGCAAAATACCGTACCCGGAAATACCTCAAAAACCCTAACTACTTCTTTCCATCCTCTTGAAGATTTACCACAATATTTGAATCCAACGAGCGGATATTTGTTCAACACCAACCACTCACCGTTTAATGCCACAGACAAAAAGGAAAATCTAAAAAACGAAGATTTTGACTTAACCATGGGCTACGAAACCCTACAAAACAACCGCAGTGAGCGTTTTGAGGAGCTTATAGGTGCCTACGAAAAGCTAAGTTATGAAGATTTCAAAAGAATAAAATATGATAATCAGCTGCCTAAAAATTTAAAATTCTCGGTTGACATTGATGAATTATACAAACTCAATTCAAAGGAATATCCTGATTTAGAAACACTTATCGACAGAATACAACAATGGGACAGAAAAACGGATGTGAACAGCAAAGGTGCTGCTTCATTTCTTATCCTTTATTATGAATTAAGGAAAAACATAAAAACCATTGACTACAACAATAGACCGATAATTAGCAAAGAAAGCATTTTGGAATCTTTAAAATCTACGAAAGAGTATATGATGACGCATTTTGGCAGCACTGAAATCATTTTGGGCGACTACCAAAAATTGGTGAGAGGCAATATAGAAAAACCGATATGGGGAATGCCCGATGTGTTAACAGCCTCTCACGCCAGGTCTTACAAGGATGGAAAAATAAAAGTTGAACAAGGAGAATCGTACATTGCTTTGGCTCGTTTCACAAAAACCGGATTGCCTGAAATAGAAACTATGATCAGTTACGGCAATTCTACAAATGAAAAAAGCCTACATTTTGCTGACCAAATGGAACAATATTTGGCCAAACAGCCCAAGAAAATGACACTTGATAAGGAAGAAGTTTTGAAAAACGCAATTAGGAATTATCATCCGAAGTGAAAAACTATATATAAAAACCTCCTTCCGGAGGTTTTTATATTCGAATGGATTTTTTGTTACAAATACTAATTAATTGCAACAACCACCTTCCCTTTCGCCCGACCAGTTTCCACATACACCAAAGCCTCATTGGTTTGTTCAAACGGAAATACTTTATCGATTACTGGCTTGATAATTCCAGCTTCTATTAATTTAGTAATTTCGCTTAATTGATTCCCATCCGCTCGCATAAAAAGGAATTTAAAATGGACTCCTAATTTCTCAGCCTTTTTCTTTGCTCCTGAGCTTAATAATTTGGTCACAAATTTCAAGTGCCAAGCCAAGCCAATTTCTTGTGCAAATTCAGGCGTCGGCGGACCTACTAAGGAAATAAGCTGACCGCCTTTTTTAAGGATGCCTAAAGACTGCTCTAAAACTATTTTTTCACGGTTGCTGTGTAATACCAAATCATAATCTTTTAGCAAAGTAGAAAAATCTTGTGTTTTGTAATCGATCGCCAAATCGGCTCCAAGGCTTTTTACTAATTCAATATTTTTAGAACTTGTTGTTGTAGCCACAAAAGCTCCTAAATGTTTGGCCAGTTGAATGGCAAAAGTACCTACACCACCCGAACCAGCTTGGATGAAAACTTTTTGTCCTTTTTTTACATTCGCAATTTCAACCAATGCTTGCCAAGCTGTTAAACCCACCAAAGGAACAGAGGCGGCTTCTTGCATAGAAAGGTTTTTGGGCTTTGGTGCTAAATCATTTTCATTTACGGCAATGTATTCTGCAAATGTGCCAATTTTGTAATCAGCTACTCTTGAAAAAACTTCATCTCCTACTTTATATTTGCTCACCTTTGCACCTACTTTGGTGATTACACCTGCCATGTCGTGCCCATTGATAAGCGGTGTTTGGTAAGGAAGGAATAGTTTGAATTCTCCCCATTTTATCATAGAGTCCAATAGATTTACACCTGCGGCATGTATCTGCACCAATACTTCGTTTTCTGCGATTGTCGGTTCTGCCACTTGCGTAAGTCGCAATTGTTCTTTTTTGCTGTATTTTGTTACTTGAAATGCTTTCATTTTATTTGTTTAATTGTTTAAGTACATTTTTCTCTAAGACTCCATAGGCGAAATGTTGAAGATTGAGCAAAGTAGAAGTACCCTTACCCACAATGTTTCTAAACTTAGGTTTATCTATTTTTACTACTTTAAGTATCTTAGCAGTAACCAATGCAGGGTCTTCTGCGTTTTTCACTAAGTCATTTGTGAATTTTTCAATTCTGGTTCTCAATGAATCGTAATCATCAATTTTAGCAATTGGTGCTGAAGAATTATCTAATATGCTGGTTTTAAAAGCAGAAGGTTCTATCATAGCAACACTAATATTAAACTCATCCAATTCATATCTTAATGCTTTGAAATAACCTTCGAGTGCGTGTTTTGAGGCAGCATAGTAAGAAGCATTTGGAAATGAAACTAATCCCACAATTGAACCTACGGTAATTATTTTACCCAATTTTTGTTTTCTAAAATGAGGTAACATGGCGTTAGTAACCTTGATAGTACCCCAAAAATTTGTTTCAAACTGTTTTCTACCAAGCTCAATAGGAATTTCTTCAGCAATACCATTTACCAAAAATCCAGCATTATTAATAAGAATGTCGAGTTGACCTATTTCTTTAAATAACCTTTCGGGCAACGTGTTTATAGATTGCCCCGAATCAAGATCGAGTGAAATCATTTTGAAAGGAACTGTCGATTGTATTTTTTCTGGGTTGCGACTCGTACCAATTACATTATAACCTTTGCTATGTAACCCATTTGCTATAAGTAAACCAAAGCCCGATGAAGCTCCTGTTATTAAAATATTTTTGCTCATTTCTATTTCTATTTAAATTTAAAATGTAATTTTGCTTGCAAATTGCAAGTGCAAATATACAAAGCACTTTCAAAATGCAAGTAATTATTTAAATTATTTTTACAAAATGTCAAAAATGAGGTCTGAATGCCCAATAAGTTGTTCTCTTGAAGTATTTGGAGACAAGTGGTCTTTATTGATTATCAGAGACTTAATTTTCTATCAGAAGTCCACCTACGGAGATTTTTTAAAATCAGACGAAAAAATTGCAACAAACATTTTAGCGTCCAGATTACTGGCTCTTGAGGAAAATGGAATTATTGAAAAGCGGGAACACCCAGACAGCAAAGCAAAAGTTTTGTATAGACTTACCAACAAAGGGATAGATTTATTACCTATTATATTTGAAATTCATCTTTGGGCAGAGAAATATTTTCCAATTCCAGAAGATTTACAAGAAATGGTAAATGATGCCAAAAAGAATAAAGAAGTGGCCTTAAATACAATGATGGAGGGGTTGCGAAAGCAATTGGAGGAAGAAGTGGTATGATGTGTAAATAAGGACTCAAATACAAGAATATGTTGAATCAGTGACTGTAATTTCTTCTCCTTTAAATTTCCAAAAATTAAAATCACCAAAATTTTCATAAAAAAACCTCCATTCGGAGGTTTCAATTTATTGGGTTTTGTTGTTCATATTATGCTTTTCCGGTAAGTATTTGACTCCAGTACATGCGTGGAAGTACCTGTTTTTTAAGCTGGTACATACTCCAACGCTCTTTCGATTGGTCGAAAGGAAAAGTCTCCATAGGGTTGTTATTATAATCAAACTCTGCCAGTACCAATTTGCCGTAACCTGTCACCAATGGGCATGAAGTATAGCCTGTATAGTTGCCGTCCATTTGTTGATTGCTCATCACGCTGAGTAAATTAGCCACCACTACCGGAGCTTGCTTCCTAATAGCCGCACCGGTTTTTGAAATAGGCAATCCAGCGGCATCTCCAAGAGAAAACACATTTGGGTATACATTATGTTGTAAATTGTTAATGTTTACATCTACCCAACCCGCAGAATTTGCAAGCGGACTTTTGCTGACAAAATCTGGAGCTGACTGTGGAGGTGTAACGTGCATCATATCAAAATCTACCCAAGTCTCTACGCCCATGTTGCTTTCAGCCATTCCTACAAACCGTGCTCTTTTGTTTGGACCATCAATTTCTTCCAAACGCTCCATTAAGTGCAATTTAATGTCTGCTCTTTTGCAAACTTCCAATAAGGTCTTTTCGTATTTGGCTACCGCAAACAACTTGGCCGCACCGCTCCAATACTGAATATCGCATTTGTCGAGCAATCCATGTTTTCTGAAATAATCCGCCGCCAAATACATGATTTTGTGCGGTGCTCCACCGCACTTTACTGGTGTATGCGGATTATGAAATATAGCCTTTCCTCCTTTAAAATTCTGCAAAACCTCAAAAGTATAAGGAGCTGTTTGGAAACTGTAATTGCTACAAACATTGTTTTTCCCGATGGTTTCTGGCAGACCTTTTATAGCCGACCAATTGAGTTGAATACCAGGACAAACCACCATATAATCGTAGGTATAGCTACCTCCAGAGGTGGTAACCGTATTTTTCTCAGGAGCAAAAGACTCAACGGCTTCCTTTATCCACTTGGCTTTTTCAGGCATTACGCTGGCTTCTGAGCGTTCGGTTTTTGCTATATCAAACGCACCACCGCCTACCAATGTCCAAGCGGGCTGATAATAGTGCTTATCTGCTGGATCAATAATGGCGATGTCCAATTTAGCATTTTTCCTAAATAATTGTGCCGCTACCGAAATACCGGCATTTCCTCCTCCTACAATTATGATCTGATGATGGCTCATGGTTAAATATTTTTAAGAATTACTAAAATCTCCAATCGAATTACACTTAAAATAGTATAATTTTTTCTTGCAAATTTCCTAAAAATATAGAATTCAAGATAGTATCAATTCTTATTTGTATGGCACAAATTACTTATACTTTTTAATACTATGGGAAGTAAGGAAATTTTAACGGAAAATTCAACGTAACTCAATATTCTAATTGACAAATACTTATATAGTATCCGAAATCGTTACGATGATTGGCAATAGTACTACTTATTGATTAGGCCAATTGAGTTCTAAATTGTTCGGGAGTTTGTCCTACAGATTTTTTAAACATTCTTATAAAATAAGAACAATCGTCATAGCCCAACGCATAGCCCATTTCGCAAATAGATAATGGAGAATGGATCAGCAGACGTTTCGCTTCCAAAATCACCCGATCACGGATCATTTCGCCAGCTGTTTTGCCTAAGGCTGTAGAGCAAATGGCATTTAGGTAATTTGGCGTCATGTTTAGTAGGCTGGCATATTCCTTGACACCTTTTATGTGTTGGTAATTCTTTTCGATTAAACCTTCAAACTGATGGATTTTGGTCAGAACAAGTTTTGAACCTGAAGTAGAATAATGTGGCTCGTAGACCCGCAAGGAGCGGATTAAGATAATTTTTAAAAGCGTTTTGATAATAGCCTCATGGTGTGTTTGACCTTTCTTAAATTCATTGAGCATGTCTTCAAAAAAGTGTTCGCATACCGTAGCCTCATTTTGATCAAAGATTACCATTTGGGCTTCGTTGGCACTATTATGAAAAAAAGGCAAGTTTGGCAAAGAGAAAATCGGCTCGGCCACATTGTAAAATTCTTTCTTAAAAAACATCGTAAAGCCCTTAATATCAGCAGAAAGATTCCATTCATGCACCTGACCGTCGTTCATAAAGAAAAGCTGATTCGGTACCACCTCAAATTGTTTGAAATCGATGTCGTGCGTACCGCTGCCTTGTGTTATATAAATGAGATTATAGAAATCGTGGCGATGAGGAAAAACCACGTCAGTCATCAAAGCAATGTGGTCTTCCAGCCGTCGAATGTCAAGATTCATTTTAACGTGCTGGTCGCATTGATTTATCTGCTCAATGGTATATTTGGGGATACTTCTATTCAAAACTTGAATATTTACAAGCCTGCTTTGATATAAGACCAACCTTGCTCTTGTTTAATCACAATTTCACCAATACCCATAGGCACAGTTTGCATAAACGGCAAAAGCTGCTCTTTCTTGATTTTCTTTTGTTTCATAGTATTTTCACAGACCACCATTTGGATACCTTCTTTCTCCACAAAACTCTGCAATTCATTTGCAAAAGTGGTCTTTTCGGTCATAACCATAAAAATACCATTTCCGTGAAAAACCACCTCCACTTGCGACTTTGGCCATCCTTCTTTGAAGTTTTTAAGGTTATTTATAAGCGATTTTTGTGACAAAGTATCTCCAGAGACGAATTGAAAAACGGTTTTGTGTTTGCTGCCATCGTCAATTTTTTGGGCAAAAACAGAAACCGTAGAAATAAGTAAGAAAAAGAATATTTTTTTCATGTTTGAATTGTTTAGTTTGCCTTTTTTTGAAATTGAGACTATTTTTTGTTTTTAGCTTTTTTAAAATCTTCTATGGGTTTGAATGGCCCAAACTTATGTTGCTGCTCAGAAAAACCGTCATCATAAGGCCCAAAGGGATGATCGGCTGGTTTTGCCGATATTTTTGGCCAATCTTTACTTAAATCTTTATTGGGGCGGGCCCTAGAATTTACATAAGCCGCTATGTCCCAACTTTCCTCGTCAGTCAGCTGAGGCTTTTCATAAGTGGCACCAAAAGGCATGTTGGCTTTGATATAGCCTGCGAATCTTGACAAACGATACAAGCCAGCTCCAACGTTGTAAGAATGCCCTCCCCAAAGTGGTGGGTAAGTATATGCAGTACCATCGAAATTCATCACTCCTTCCCCATTTTGTCCGTGACAGGTAACGCATTTTTGCTCATAAGCTATCTGTCCTTTTAAGGGATCCGCCGCTCGTTTAAGATTTTTGAGTTTCCAAATTCCACTACCAGCAGGAATGGAATCTTTGGGAACAAACTGACCAACAAACTCAATGTAGCTTTTCATAGCTAACATTTCTCTGCTGTTAGAATCCAAGCCCTTTCCATTTAAACTTCGTTCAAAACAGTCATTGATACGTTTTTGAATGTTTTCAATAGTTCCGCTTCTGCCTCTAAACTTTGGATAAGTCGACAAAACCGCCCCGTAATTATTCCCCCAAGGCCTAGTTCCAGCATCTAAATGGCAATTTTGACAGTTCATTCCATTCGACATCGCTCTAACTTTCCCTTTTGGACCTAGATAAACCGAAGTATTTGCAATAAGTTCTTTTCCATATTTTATGAGTTCTGGGTCTTTTTCGTGTACCAAGGCATCCATGCTCATGGCTTGCCATAATGGTTTTTTGTAAACAACCGAATCCTTTGGCATTTCCTCAATTGCAATTTTATTTTTAAAAAGTTTTGGGAAATCTGTAATCAATAACAAAATAAGAATAAAAGCCAACATAGTCGAAGCTACCAGTATATTGCGGAGGATGTTGAAGTTTATAGGTCTATTATTCACAATTTCAATGAGGAAGGTGTTTTTGCAACAAACCGTATGTCCATGTACCAAAAACCGCACTTAGAAAAGTAACTATCACTACCAAATACCCAGAGCCAATCTGAGCAAATAACGGCCCAGGACAAGCTCCAGTAATAGCCCAGCCCAAACCAAACATAAATCCTCCGTAAATTAATCCTTTGGAAAATGGTTTTTTAGCAATCACAATCTCTTCGCCATTCAAGGTTTTGATATTGAGTTTTTTGATAATAAATAAGGATATCATCCCTACCACTACTGCGGTTCCGATTACGCCATACATGTGAAAACTCTGCATTCTGAACATTTCTTGGATTCTAAACCAAGAGATAATCTCTGCTTTTACAAACACAATACCGAAAAGTGTACCCACTATCAGGTATTTGATATTTGACAAAAAACTCTCACGTTGAGCTAACTCATTTTGAGCATCACAACTTGGATTTATATCTACTTTCATAATTTATTTATTAATTAGGTTAAAAATAATAGGTAATCCGAGGTGAGTCATGGCAAATCCTCCCAACATAAAAAATATAGTTGCCACCAAAGAGGGCCATTGCAGACTAGCTAAACCCATGATGGAATGCCCAGATGTGCAACCTCCTGCGTAACGTGTACCAAAACCGACCAAAAAACCACCAATTATGAAGAAAAACAAGCCCTTAAGTGTAAATAAATTGTCAAAACTAAAAATATCCGTAGGCATCAAATTTTTGAAATCACTTACACCAAAGACCCTTAAATCGTCTATGGTGCTTTGAGCTACTTGGATATCCGCTTCATTCGCCAATCCAAATGTTCCTAAAAACCCGCCCAACAACACACCAAAAACAAAAAACAGGTTCCAGATTTCGTTTTTCCAATTGTACTTAAACAAAGGGATATTGGCCGGAATGCAAGCCGCACAGATATGCCTAAGGGAAGAAGAAATACCGAAGTTTTTGTTGCCAATAATTAAGAGAACGGGAACTGTAAGGCCAATAAAAACCCCTGCAACTGACCAGTGCCAAGGCTGTTTTATAAATTCCAACATGTTTTAAAATTTTTATGGTTTAAACACTCAAAAATAACACTTGATAACTGTTATAAATTCAAAACAAACCCCTTTAAGCATGAAATGGAATTCAAATTGAAATTACAAAGCAAGTAAATTTAGAAAAATAATTTGGGGTACAAAACCTGCACCCTAATTATCGACTTACTATTTAACCCTTAAATATATTCTTATTTCATTTTTGATTGGCACACAAAATCGCTTTTTGGAATATCTGTAGCAGAAATTGCCGCAAAACCGCCATTGACATCAATCAAATTGTCAAATCCGCGAGATTTTAGAATGGAAGCCGCTATCATAGACCTATAGCCACCTGCACAATGTAAGTAGTTGGTCTCAGTTTTTGAGAATTCCGCCATGTTTTTACTAAGATTTGCCAACGGGATGTTCATGGCTTCATCTACATGTTCTGCAGAATATTCGGTCGGTTTTCTTACGTCTTTTACAAGTATTTTACCCTCAGTTTCCTTAAATTTCGCAGCAAAGTCTGTGGCACTGATGGATTCAATATTATCAGTTTCTTTACCTGCTTTTATCCAAGCCTCCATGCCACCATCTAAATATCCAATAATATTGTCATAACCCACCCTAGACAACCTCGTTATCACCTCCTCACGATTTTCTTCGTCAGCAACAATCAAAATGGGCTGTTCAATATCTGTCAAAAGTGTACCAACCCAAGGGGCAAAGTCACCTTTAATTCCAATAAAAATAGCGTTGGGAATAAATGCTTCTTTAAAGATATGTTGCGGCCTTGTATCAATCATGATGGCACCAGTTTCATTTGCAGCAGCCTCAAATGCAGCTGGCGAAAGAGCCTGTACTTGTGATTTCACTACATCTACGTTTTGGGCTCCCGTTTTGTTCATCATTACATTTTTTGGGAAATAATATGGTGGAGGTACCAATTCTAAGCCATCCGTAACTTCCTTAATAAACTCTTCGCGGGTCATATTGGCTCTTAGGACATAATTAAACATCTTTTGGTTGCCCAATGTGTCGTAGGTTTCTTTACTCATGTTTTTGCCACAAGCTGAACCTGCACCATGTGCTGGATAAACCAAAATTGTGTCTGGCAAAGTCATGATTTTGTTTCTGAGTGAATCAAAAAGAAAACCAGCTAAATCATAAATAGTTAAGTCTGATTTCTGAGCCAAATCTGGGCGACCAACGTCTCCAATAAACAAGGTATCACCCGAAAATATACAATATTCTTTACCGTTTTCGTCGAAAAGTAAATAAGTTGAAGACTCCATAGTATGACCAGGTGTATGAAGAACTTTTATCTTAAGCTTGCCCACTTCTAATATTTGCCCATCTGTGGCTATTAAAGCTTTAAAATTTGGTTTGGCTGTTGGTCCAAAAACGATGGTTGCTCCTGTTTTTTTGGAAAGTTCTAAGTGACCACTTACAAAGTCAGCATGAAAATGCGTCTCAAGAATATACTTGATTTTTGCACCATTTTCAGCAGCTTTTTCTATGTATTGATTTACTTCGCGAAGTGGATCAATAATCACACATTCTCCTTCAGATTCAATGTAATAAGCTCCCTGAGCCAAACATCCTGTATAAATTTGCTCTATCAACATAATTTTATATTATTAAAATCAATTCCAATCCAATAAAAATTTATTTAAAAATCAGTTCTTTTACGAGGATATAAATACCCATAATCAATACAAAATATCCAAAAATGGGCTTAAGTTTTTCGTCTTTTACTTTTTTAGACAAATGACTTCCCAAGAAAATCCCAACTGACGCTATGGACGTAAAAATTACCAAAAATTTCCAATCAATAACAGAACTCCCGTTGACATCACCCATAAAACCAATGAGGGATTTAAGACCGATAATGACCAGTGAGGTACCAACAGCTTTTTTCATGGGCAGCTTGGCTAAAAGCACCAATGCGGGTATAATCAGAAAACCTCCGCCTGCTCCGACAAAACCTGTAATCATACCTACACCCAACCCTTCGAGCAAAATCAACAAATATCTATAATCCACCTCTCCTACCGCTCCATCAACTTGATTTTTCCCTGGCTTAATCATTGAATAAGAGGCGATTACCATCAAAACCGCAAAAACCAACAACATGAGAATAGGCTTGGTAACCATATAATCGCCCACACTGAAGATTTCTTGTGGAATAATTGGGACCAAAAACTGCCTAGTAATGTAGACACTTATGATGGAAGGTATTCCAAAAACCAAAGCAGTTCGCCAATGAATATTTCCTTGTTTTATGTGGCTTGTGGAGCCTAATAAACTGGTAAAACCAACGATAAAAAGAGAGTAGGCTGTAGCCAAAACAGGGTCAATATGAAATAAATATACCAAAATAGGCACTGTAAGAATAGACCCTCCACCGCCAATCAAGCCAAGAGAAATCCCCATTAAAAGTGCCCCAAAAAATCCTATTATCTCCATTGATCCAATCAAAATTGTAAAGAGTAATCTACTTAAACTATAGACTTATGAATATATGTTGTTTTTATCATATTGCATATAAAAAAAAAGCTAAAAATGGCAAGTGCAATTCTGTACGCAATCTAGAAGTTTGTTTATTTCTTTAAGTTTCAAAGAATAATGTATAAACTGTCCTTCTCTGCTGGACTGCAAAATACCTTTTAGTTTCATGTTGATTAAATGATGCGACACCAATGATTGTTCACCATTTATTTTCTCACAAATTTCGTTTACCGAAAGGGAATCATTGTTGGTAAGCAACTCCACAATCGCCAAACGCATGGGATGAGCCACCGTTTTAAGGATAAAAGCAGCTTTTTCGAATTTTTCTAAATCTATTATTTCTACCATATCGCTTTAACATTTGCAAATAATAATTAATTCAAATATATGACAATATTTTCATATAAAAAATTCATCTTAGTATCAGAATTTTTTAACGATTTGGCCTATATTTATTATTCAAAGAAAATCAGATTATTCAAAAACAAATTATAGTTTCAAAAAAAAAGTTCAGAAAAACAAACAACCAAATGCAAGCAAAAGGAAAAATTCTTTGGACAGATTTAACGGTAGAAAACGCCGAAGAAATTAAAGATTTTTATGGCTCAGTAATTGGCTGGACATTCAGCGAGCAACCTTTAGACGATTACGTGGACTACAATGTACACAATACCCTAGAGGCTGGCGACGAATGTATAGCAGGTATTTGCCACAAAAAAGGATCGAATGCCAACATTCCCGCTCAATGGCTCAACTATGTGATTGTTAAAAATCTCAGTGAAAGTTTAGAAAATTGCCAAAAACTTGGTGGAAAAACAATAGACGGCCCAAGAAAAATGGGGAAAGATATGTTTGCGGTTATTCAAGATCCCGCAGGAGCCTATTTGGCGTTGATGGAAGCCACTGAAACGGCCATCTGATCATCTATCAAAAACCATTTCATATAAAAAAAATAAATATATAGCTTAGAGCTATAAAATTTTTGAAAATATGCGAGCCCTTTCATATCAAAAATATGGAAATCCAGAAAAAGTTCTTGATGTAGTTGAGGTAAGTACGCCCGAACCCAAACCGAATGAAGTTTTGGTTAAAGTGTATGCAACTACAATTAACGATTATGACTGGAGCTTGGTAAACGGCAGACCTTATTTGTATAGGTTGATGTTTGGTTTTTGGAAACCAAAAAATTCTACCCTAGGTATAGAGTTGGCCGGTTTTATAGTTAAAATTGGCTCCGAAGTGAAACTATTTAAGGAAGGCGATGAAGTTTTTGGAGATATTTCAGATTATGGTTTCGGAAGTTATGCTGAATTCTGTTGTATAAACGAAAAAGCTATTCTTAAAAAACCTGATTACTTGAGCATGAAAGAAGCAGCCTCAATTCCCCACGCTGCTGGTTTGGCTTTGCAAGCTTTTAAACAAATAGGTGGTTTAAAACAAGATCAAAAAATCCTCATAAACGGTGCTGGAGGAGGAGTGGGTTATTTCGCTTTTCAGTTGGCAAAAAGGTTTGGGTGTAAAATTTCTGGAGTAGATTCAGCTGAGAAAATTGAGGTTTTAAAGCATATCGGCTATGATAGATTAATAGACTACAAAAAGGAAAATTTTACCCAAAACGGAGAAAAATACGATTTCATATTGGATTGTAAAACAAACAAACCAGTCTATTCATATCTTAGGTCTTTAAGTCCTGGTGGGAAATACATCACCATCGGTGGCAAAATACAAGGCATTTTGGGGGCCTATTTATTGGGGAAAATTATCTCGCTTTTTTCCAATAAAAAAATGGAAGTGTTGGCACTAAAACCCAACGACGGCATAACTGAGGTTTTGGAATTGATTAAAGAAAAGAAAATCCAACTCCAAATTGATGGACCTTATAGATTTGAAGAAATCCCAAGACTAATTCAATATTTTGGCGAAGGCAAGCACTTAGGTAAAATAGTGGTAAAAATAAATGGCTAAAGGCCTGGAATAAATCTACCTGTTCGGGCCTTGCAGTCTCCATATTCGGGGTATTTTTCCGAGAGTTTTTGCTCTTCATAGTCGGTCTTAAAATAGAACAAAATCAATAGCAATAAAGAGATAATCAGTCTAGAAACAGATGCAGAGTAAATACTGCACCCAAAAACAGTTAATAGTATACCTGTTTAAATAGGATGTCTCACATACCTGTAAAGGCCAGAAGTAATCAGTTCAGAATTATTTTTGGGTGTTGGAAAAGCCGTCAAGTTTTTGTCGAGGTTCAATAAGGCAACTAAAACAATCAAAAAACCGATAATGGCAACCAACAAACTGGGAAATCGTAAATAATCAGCAACCTCAAAATTTAAATCAAATGGTATCAAGTAAATCAGAAACAAGAGGAATTGTGTCCCAACCAGCAAATAATCTTTGTTCGAACGCTTTGTCATTTTTCAAAATTCATACGCAAAGAAGAAATATTTTTTCGAGTATTTATGTAATATTTCTTACCAAAGTAAAAATTATGAAATCCTTGGAGCTATTCAACCGAAATGGTTAAGTATTTGAAATGTTCTAATCGCAACAAATAGTTATCTTTGGTCAAAGAATAAATTCAAATCCTGAAAGTATGAAACAACGGTTTTATTTTGATACATCTGTTTTCGGCGGAGTTTACGATGTGGAGTTTGAGGAAGAAACCCTGCAACTTTTTGAACGAGTTAAATTGGGACGAGTTATTTGTCTATTTTCTGATTTGACTGAAACAGAATTATTAAATGCCCCAGAAAATGTCAGGTCATTTTTTAAAAGTCTGCCCAAAAGTCAAATGGAAAGATTGACCATAAATTCAGAAATCATCGAACTTGCGACCAAATACATTGATGAAAAGGTTGTGGGTAAAACAAGTTTTGACGATTGTTTACATATAGCCACCGCCACAATAAACAAAGCAGACATACTTGTGAGTTGGAATTTTAAACATATTGTAAATGTTTATAGAATTAGAGGTTATAACTCGATAAATTTACGAATGAATTATTCGTCGCTAGAGATTCGGTCACCAAAAGAAATTTTAGAATATGAAGACTAAGCAAAAAACTGCTGAGAAAGAATTTGATACCGTGAAAACATTTCGTGAAATCAAAGAAAGAATATCCGCTGATATGGTCGGTAAGTCCAAAGAACAGATTTTGGATTATATTAGACTTAACAGCCTGAAAATGCAAACAGGTAAATAGGTATTTACCATGTAATAGTTTTATGAATTTTTCAAGTCAATGGGTGTTCAAATTTGAAAACCTATTTGAACAAAATATCTTAATTTATAGCTCACTAGAGTTTTTTTGAATAACACTTCCATTCATTTCAAAAAAAATACAAACAAATAACACTTGCCCCAAAAGCTTAATAAACATATCAATTCTTTCGATTTTTTCAGAGCCAGCATAGTCAGTATCTTGTTGGTATTGCCGATATATTGGGGTTTTTCTACCAATAATTATCCAGCAGGAATGTCAGTGGTGGTGGGTGTTATGTTTGCCTATTTCTCCAATATTGAAGGTACCAATAGAAACCGAATCATTGGCATGTTTTACAGCCTTTCTTTAGGCTTAATTGTACTTTCGGGATTCTTTTTGTCCGTAAATTTTCCTGATTACATTCGTATTCCGACACTTGCTTTACTCGTTTTTGGATCCTCCATGCTTTCTGTTTTTGGTTTTCGTGGCTCCATGATTGGTTTTGCCGGTCTTTTTGCCGTGGTAATGGGCTTCATGCTACACAAATACTCGCTACCCGTTTTAGAAATCCTGAAATTAGTGAGCCTTGGTGGCATAGTTTGTATTATAGTTTCGGCTTTGAGCCAGTTCATTTTTCAAAAAAGACATATTCAGTTACTATTGGCGGAATGTATAGAACTGACAGCCAACTACTTGAAGATGAGTGATGATATCAAATGGAATGCCACCACCAATACGCCAGACTTGCAGTACAGGTTGTTAAAAACACAAAGTGCCATCAACGAAAACCATGAACTACTTAGAAGTATGTTGATGAGCGAAAAATCGACCCTCATATCTTCTTCTGAAAATAGAAAGCTCTATCTGCTATTCATAGAAATGATAGATTTATACGAAATGGCTATTGCCTGGAATCCTGATTTTGAGGCATTTGAAGAAGAACTTGGAAAGTTTACAAACCTGCTACTACCCTATCAAAAAACTTCGGAATTGGTATCAGAGCATCTTATAAAACTCGGCGAAGCTCTTAGATCTAACAGTACTTTTAGTTTAGAACCAAATCTAGACGAAGCCTTGATTGAGGCCGAAAATAGCATCAAAGTATATGTAGATGCCGTAAAACTCCCAAAAGCACGCGAAGGAGCTTTGATGATGAGAAATCTTCTTGATCATGAACAGCGAGAAATCGAAAAGCTAAAACTGATTGACAATATTTACAACAACCTTTTGCAAGAGTCGCAATTGGTACCTCGTAGAAATAGTCAGTTTATAACTACCCAAAACTACTCTTGGAACACCATAAAGATAAACCTCAATACCGAGTCGGTTATTTTTAGGCATTCTATAAGGCTAACAACTGCGTTTCTATTGAGTTTTTTAATCGGCCAGTTTCTTAATCCCGACTACGCCAACTGGATTATCGTGACGACCATGGTAATTCTAAGACCCAATTACGGCCTCACTAAAAGTCGGGCCAAAAGCCGTATGGCGGGCACCATTTTGGGGATGATTTTTACGCTGGCTTTGGTTTATTTCTTTCAAAACAGCTTGATTTATGGCTCTGTGGCCGCAGTTTCCTTATTGGTAGGCTTCTCATTTATCAACAAAAACTATAAAATTGCCTCAGCCGGCATTACCATCAGTATTTTACTGCTTTATGTTTTAAACGAAAACGATTCCATTGAAATCATTCTCAACAGAGGGCTTTACACTTTCGTTGGCGTTTTGATTTCACTATTTGCTATGTATTTCATTTGGCCAGTTTGGGAGAAAGAAAACATAAAAGACGCCATAAAGAAGGCTTTGATAGCCAATCTCAACTACCTGAAAGCGGTAAATAATCTGTACAGAACCAAACAAGCGGCAGACACCGCTTACCGATTGATTCGTAAAGATGCTTTTATCAAAAATGGAAATCTTAACGGAGCATTTCAAAGACTGCAAGAAGAGCCAAAATCCAAAAAAAACCAGGTGAGCAATATCTATGCGGCAGTATTACTCAATCACAGTTTCTTGTCAGGAATTGCGGCCTATTCGGCTTATATTCAAAGTCATAAGACTACCAATACCTCCGAGAGTTTTGAAACTATCATGGATTACATCTGTGTAAACCTACAAAATGCAATAGCGATTCTGAAAGGTAAAAGCGTGACTAAAAACCCAGACAAATGTTTTGAGGCTTTTGAGTTTCTGGATAAAAAATATGCTGAACTCAACCTGAAACGCAACCTCGAAATTGAGTCAGGCATACTGACCATGTCCACCGAAATGCGGAGCAAACTGCAAGAAGCCAAAGTAATTATCGAACAGCTCAAATGGCTCAAAAACCTATCTGAAAATGTTCTGGGAGCGGTGGAGGTTTTGGGGTGAGTTTTTTGATTTAAACACATAGGTTGATAGAAAACATAGTTTTATTTTAATAGAGAGTTTCACTTACAGTTCTAGTATGGGAGTTTCATGGAGTTTTTCTCAAAACTATGTTAGTTTTTCAACAATATGATTAATTTAAAACTACATCAAATTTGTCCAAGACTTTGCAATTCCAAACACACTTTATTGTATCTAACAATAATTTCTTCCCAAGGACTTCCACCTAAAATATAGTCTAAATAAATTCCCGCTTTGAACCATTCTTTTTCCTGATTGCTAATTTTCCTTCCATTAATCAAGAATAAATCCGAGAATGAAAGTGCTATTTCAGCGGCAAGAATGTGCTCACTGATATATTTGTCATTCTTATTTTCACGAAATTTGGTCAGAATTTCCCTTAAATTTTCGTTTGCTTCTTTCAAATAATTCATCTATCAAACTATTAAGCGGTTAGTGTCACTCAAAAATAAACAAATACTATACCTAAATCTGTGCCTGTAAAATAATCTTTTGCAGTTCTACATTATCCATTCTTCCTATCCATTTGTCAACTTAAACAATTCTACCTAAGCATTGCAGAAGTCCTAAATATTTTGTATCTTCGTAATGTGAAAAATCTACAAAATAAAGGACTTGATTTCGTTGTTGACAAACTTACTAATTCAATTGAAAACGCCGTTACTAACGAAGTTTTTGATACAGAAATTAGAAGATTGACAATTGAAAACTCTAAGCAAATTAAGAAATCAGATTGGATTTTCGATTGGCATAAAGAATTAAAAGATACCACCAAGGAGGTTTATAAACTGACAACTGTAAACAACAATGATGTCATTCAAGGCCTTTTAAGTATTGAAGACAAACAAGACCACGTTTTTATGCATTTGATAGAAAGTTCTAAGTTTAATAAAGGAAAGAGTAAAATTTATTTGGGTGTGGCAGGTAACCTTGTGGCTTTTGCTTGTAAAATGTCATTTGAACTAAAATATGATGGCGTGGTTTCATTTATTGCCAAAAGTAAATTGATTAAACACTATGAACAAACCCTTGGAGCGAAACTTTTTGGGGGTAATCGAATGTTTATAGATACAAAAGAAGCACTAATTTTAATTTACAAATATTTCAAAAACTTTAAGCCATGATAGATTTCAAAAAAATGGACGATAAGGACTTTGTATTTGTCAACGAGTCTTTGAGTGAGAAAGATGAAAAAGAATTTAGTGCCTTCCTGAAACTAAAAAGGACAAAGGCAAAAAAGACTATTTCATTAAGAAATTCAAAGTCTCTTCAAACTTAGATATTTCTCTTCATTGGTTTGGAAAGAGATTATAACCTTTGCGTCCTCCCGCCTTTGTGGTTCAACCTCAATATCACCACCCCAATGTCTCTTTCAATTCTTTATACCCGCTTTTGCTTACGCTCACTCTTGCTCCGCTTTTTAATAGAAGTTGGTACGAGTTCTTCTCGTACAATTCGAGTTTTTGAATAAATGACACATTAACTAAAAACGAGCGGTGAACTCTTAAAAACGAATTTGGCAAAAGCTCTTCAAATTCTTTCATAGTTTTTTGTTTCAAAAACTTAGCTTTTTCTGTGTATATCCACACATAGTCGCCATAAGTTTCTAAATGTGTGACATCTTGGAATGGAATCATTTCTATTTTTGCTCCATCTTTTATGACGATTCTGTCCAAAGCCTTATCGGGATGTGGTGGAGTGGCTAAGAGATTTTTGATTTCTTCCTTGGTATCTACTTTGGCTTCAATTTTTTCCTTTACTTTTTGTAAAGCCTTCTGAAACCTATCTCTTGAAAAAGGCTTTAGCAGATAATCCACAGCATTCTTTTCAAAAGCTTCTATGGCGTATTGGTCATAAGCCGTAGAAAAAACCACAATGGGCGGATTAGGCAAAAGTTCGAGCAATTCCAAACCCGTAAGCTTGGGCATTTGTATGTCCAAAAATATCAAATCGGGCTGCAATTCGGTGATTTTTTTCATGGCTTCAAAACCATCTCCAGCTTCTCCGACAACCTCAAAATCAGGGTCGACTTTTATGAAATTTTGCACCAAAGTACGAGCCAAGGCTTCGTCGTCTATTAATAATGTTTTGATTTTCATTTCTAAGCTTTTTTAAGAACCGCAAAGCCGCTATGTCGCAAGGCTTTATCTATTTTGAGTACTACAATTACTAATTCATAGGAATACTTATCCAAACCACAAACTTATTGTCGACCACTTGGTTTTCAAAAATTGCAAGATTCTTATACATCAACCTCAGCCTTTCTTTTATATTTTTTAGACCTGTTTTGGTACCTACTTTTTTGCCTCCATCTTTATCAAACGTATTTTCTATGACTAATTCCAGCCTATTTTCATTCACTTCGGCTTTGAAAAGAATCCTCTCGGGATTGAGCGAATTATAAATGCCATGTTTTATAGCGTTTTCAAAAAGTGTTTGCAATAGCATACTAGGCACCTCTACATCAAGAGCTTCTTCAGCCACCTGCATTTCAACATTTATTTTTTCGCCAAACCGGATTTTTTCTATGTCCAAATACGCCTCACACATCTCCAATTCTTTCTTTAACGGCACTTTTTGCATTTGCCCATAACCCACCGTATATCTCAAAAAATCCGAAAGTTTTATCACCATATCATGAGCTTTGTCGGGGTCAATGATGGTCAGTGAACTGATGCTATTGAGGCTATTAAATATAAAATGGGGATTCATTTGGTTTCGCAAAAGTGTCAATTCAGCTTCCTGAATAGACTCGCTCAGGCGGCTTTCGATTTCCTTTTTTTCTATGTATGAGTTATAATATCTAAGCAAATAAATAGAAATCACAAATACGATGTAGGCGAAAAAGCAAAAGGGAATTTTGAATGCTACCGAGCCCGCTATGTAGTCTTCGATGCGATTGCCTGAAAATATAATTCTCAAAAAAAGGTGCGTAAGCGAAATCCAAGAAAACGCAAAAACCAAAAACAAGAGCAGGTGATTAAAGACAAGGTAAGACAGCTTTTGACTTTCCCATGACATAAAATTGATAGGATACCACATGCCTATCATCAAACATGCCATGATAAAATTCTGCATGATGATATCTGCCGCTAGATAGTCTTTCTCTGCTGGCACAAAATAAGCCATCACCAAGAAGAACGAAATACCCAAAAATATCCAAACAGAAAAATACCTCAGAATCCTCTTTCTACCGCTCAATATAGGGTTTTGCATAGACTTAGTATCTTATTACTTCCAAACCACCCATAATGACTGTGCCTTTAATCTTTAGTGTTTTTGATTCATCTTCCACAGCATCTTCAGCGTTGTGGTCTTTTGAGTCACCCATGATGTTATTAGTATCTAAAACTATGTTCCAGTCTTTAGGTACAGTAATTTTGGCTCCACCCATCATCAAAAACACATCAATAGAAGCTCCTTTTTTTAGGTTTGCTTTTGTCAAATCTATTTCAGCACCTCCCATTACACAATTGATGATTCCGCCTTTCATTTCTGTAAAGTTGTATTCTTTTTTACTGCCACCCATCATATTATTCACTTCAAAAAAATCATTTCTGCTTTTTCCATCTTCCGAATTTTCTTCGCTCGATACGCGGTCTTGAAGTTTACCTAACACACCCAGGCCACCGATTATTACCAATACAATAACCAAGTATTTTATGAAAGTTTTTTTGTTTTCCATTATTAAAATTTATTTTAGGGATAAAAATAACACTATAACACATTGAATAACAAACGACAACAGAAATTAATACCTTTTAATTTCTATACCACCCATCACCACGTTGCCAGTTAAATATAACTTCTTCTCTTTATTGACCACCGACTCTGGAAACTTAGTGATTTGGTCATCTACACCACCCATGATAGGTAAAACGTCTATCTGTACATTCCATTCTTTGGGTACTCTGAGTTGCAAGCCGCCCATCAGCAAAAAAACATTTAGTGTGGCTTTTTCAGCCAAATTGGCCTCTGTGAGATCTAACTGAGCCCCCCCCATCACACAATTTATCTGTCCGCCTTCGAAGTTTTTTGAAAACACCTTTTTGTTGGTTCCACCCATAATGTTCGACTCATTTATATATTCAAACTCAGTGCCATCAGCTTTCAATTGTACCTTGGGCAAATCAAACTTTGGATTGAAATATTTGTAAAGTATCAGACCACCTAAGCCCACCAACAGCATTGGCCAAAGTTTAAAGTAAGTTTGACGCTCAGCAGAAGTCAGAAAGTCTGGAATAAAGAAAACAACTGCTATGGTAGTAGCAATAATACCTTCCATGTTTTTCCCTTTCAAAAAGGCATTGATACCAATAATGAGTGGAATCAATCTCCAACTAAAGATTTTAACTGGGAAACTGAAATTAAACAACCCAAAGTTTCTAAGTAAAAAAAGCCCCCCAATCGCTACCAAAAGTATAGACCAGAAGAAGACCGCATTTTTATTGTTCATGTTCATAATTTGTATTTTTTTTCTTCAAAAGTAGTCCCAAATCCTACCTAAAGAAAACAGGTATTCGGTGAGTGTTCAAACTTTTACCGATAAATGAGCGTTTTTTGTCGGTGAATGGAATTTGGTATTGTTTGAATAAAAAGGAATATCTTATTTAACAATCAAAACGTTTTAGCTATTTTCCAACTTTGCCTTTAATTTCAAAAAGTAATCTTCAAAGTATTTTTTTGATAAATAAGCCACCAAAACCACCGATAAAAACAAGATGCTATAAAAAGCAATAGTAGAGAAGAAAGGTGCCATTTGACCCAAAAATGGCTTTAAAACTAATACAATAGCATAAATAACAAACATGTGGTACATGTAAATTCCGTAGGAGATTTCACCCAAATAGGATAAATACTTATTCTCAAATCTAAACAAATTGTGAGGAATAAGCGAAACTCCAATGATTACATAAAGAAAAAGGAAATCTAGAAAAAGTTTAGAAAAAACTGGCGTGCTGAAAAAGGTTTTCCAAAGCTGATTTTGAAAATTGACATTATAAATCAAAAAGACCGCCAATAAGCCATAAATTAGGATTTGAATCGTCTTTTTGTATATGAAAAGATTTAGGAAGTCTGTTTTCCTGTTAAAAACAAAATAAGCTCCCAAACCTCCAATAGCCATGGCGTCAAAGCTCAGAATGCTGGAAATATATCTAAAAAGCTCATTCTTGCAGATATAAATCGACGCTAAATCAATGACCATTTTCGTCAGTATGACTCCCAGCAGCAACTGTAAAATGTGCTTTTTGAAAACTTTGAAAAGTGGTGCCCAAATCAAATAAAAAACCTCTTCTACACCGATAGACCACAGTGGCTCTAAGATATGATGTCCAAAATAAAAAGTGACTAAGCCAGGAAAGAAGAAAATGAAATAATACCAAACCTGAGAGAAAGTGTAGGGCATTTCATAACTGATATGTAGGAACTTAAATACAACTGGTAATACTAAAGCACCCACAATAAACATCAAAAAATATAAAGGCCAGATTCGTAAGGTCCGTTTAATGTAGAAGGCCTTTATGCTTGTTTTTCCAGTTTTTTTATCTTCTTTTAACAAAAGATAGGTAATCAAGAAGCCACTCAGAACAAAGAAAAAGGTCACTGCATTGCCTCCGTTTTTGAAAAAGCTCAACCAATCTAGATTAAAAAGCCCATTTTTCTTTCTGACCGCCTCCGCATGATGGATTACCACAAAAAAGGCCGCAATAAAGCGGAGTGCATTGAGGCCTTCAAAGTGTTTAATATTCTTATAGTCGGGCATTAAAATGAATATTTTCAATAATCTATCAAAAGTACAACGAGGCTACTGAAAATAAAATCTATCTACAGTTTATGTCTTAATTTATCCACTACAAGAGTCGTTGTTCTAGACATTCTTAACCATTCAATCAAGCTTTTCGTCCAACAATACCATTTTTCAATTCAGTAATTGCAATATTTTTTTACCTTTGGTATAATTCCATGCAACACCTTACGAATTTTACAAACTATTAATTATTAAAACAAACTCTAAAATTATGACAAAAAAGGTCTTTACATTGCTTGTGGCTCTGATGGTGAGCATAGGTTTTGGAGCCAATGCTCAAAAGAAAAAGAAAGCTGAAGAAGCAAAACCCGTAGTGGCCGAGGTACCTAAAAAACCTGATGCACCTAAAAAACCTGAAACTCCAAAAAAAGGCCCAAAACCTTACAAAGAAGTTGTCGACAGCACGGCGGTTACTCAAAAAGGTATGATGACCGTGCACAAAATGGACGACAAATACCTTTTTGAAATTCCAGATTCGCTACTTGAAAGAGAAATTATGTCTATCACCAGATTCTCTAAAACACCTGCGGGTGGTGGAATTTTTGGTGGAGAAGAGGTAAATCGCCAAGTGGTAAAATGGGAAAAAGGCATCAACAACAACTTGCTTTTGAGGTCGATTACTAAAGTGATTATGTCGCCAGACAGCTCAAAACCTATGGCCCAAGCCGTAAAAAACTCTAGTGCGGATCCTATTATTGGTAATTTTGAAATCAAAGCCATCAAGAAAGATTCTGCCGGGAAAGTTGCTTTGGGGTACGTAATAGATGTAACAAGCACTTTCGATTCTGACATTCAGACTTTTTCGCTGGGTTCTATCGACAAACAATTTTTGAATATTGTAGCTTTCCAAAAAGACAGATCGTTTATTCAGAAGATAAGAACTTATCCCATAAATACCGAAATCAGAACAGTAAAGACGTTCTCGACTACGCCACCGCGTATATCGCTAACCCCAATTCCTCAAATAGGCACCAATTTGCCAGCTGCACTAGACGCTGGTGTAATCACCATGGAGTTTAACACTTCCATGATTTTGCTCCCTAAAGTACCAATGCGTAAAAGGATATTTGATGCTCGTGTAGGTTATTTTGCAAATAGTTTTGGGGTTTTTGAAGAAGAATCGCACAAAGCAGATGAAGATGTGTTTGCAGTAAGATGGAAATTAGAGCCGAAGTCTAAAGAAGATGCCGAAAAACAAAAAAGAGGTGAGCTAATAGAGCCCAAAAAGCCAATTGTTTACTTCATAGACCCAGCAACGCCTGAAAAATGGAGAAAATACATAAAAGCGGGTATTGACGACTGGCAACCAGCCTATGAAGCGGCAGGTTGGAAAAACGCCATCAGAGGTGAATATTGGCCAGAAAACGACACGACCATGAGTTTAGAAGATGCTCGTTTTTCGGTTGTTAGATATTTTGCTGCCGACATTCAGAATGCTTACGGGCCAAACGTGCATGACCCACGCTCAGGTGAGATTCTAGAAAGTCATATCGGCTGGTACCACAATATCATGAGCCTTTTGAGAAACTGGTATTTGATACAAACCGCCGCTGCCGACCCAGCAGCCAGAATGAAAAAATTTGACGACCATTTAATGGGTGAATTGATTCGTTTTGTGTCATCACACGAAGTTGGACATACTTTGGGCTTACGTCACAACATGGGTGCTTCGTCTGCTACGCCAGTAGAAAAACTCAGAGACCCAGCTTTCCAAGAGAAAAGTGGACATACTTCTTCTATAATGGACTATGCGAGATTTAACTACGTAGCTCAACCAGAAGACGGCGTGAAGCATTTCTTCCCTCGTATTGGTGACTACGACAAATGGGCCATTAAATGGGGTTACAGCTATTTTGCAGATGCAAAAGACGAAGACGAAGAAAAGAAAATCTTGAACAACATGACCAAAGAGGCTTACAAAAATCGTCGCCTTTGGTTTGGAACAGAAATCAGCCCATATGACCCTCGTTATCAGACAGAAGATATCGGCGACAATGCCATGAGAGCATCGGAATATGGTATCAAAAACTTGAAGCGTATTTTGCCTAACCTAATGGAATACAGCAAAGAAAATGGTGAAAGTTACCAAGAATTAGAAGAAATGTATATGAATTTGGTAGGTCAGTTTCGTAGATATATGGGTCACGTTACCAAAAACGTAGGTGGAATCTATGACACTCCTAAAACTTACGACATGGAAGGAAACCAGTTTGAAATAGTACCAAAAGCTATCCAAAAAGACGCTGTGGCGTTTTTGAACATGCAATTGTTTACTACTCCACTGTGGATGATGGATCAAAACATTTTGTCGAAAATCAAACCTGAAAATGGCGTTGAAGCTATAAAAGGTATGCAAGATGCTACTCTTTCTAGCTTATTGATGGGTGACCGTGCAGTTAGATTGATGGAAAGCGGAGCTGCAGGGGCAGGAAATTACACCTTAGACGAAATGATGACCGACCTGAAAAGTGGTATTTTTTCTGAACTAAAAACCAAAACGAGCATAGATATCTACAGAAGAAACATTCAGAAAGTGTTTGTAGATAAGGTAACCGCACTTTTAAAACCAGGAAACGCAATGGTAAGATCAATACCTGTTGGAGTAACTTACGGCTTCAATACCAGAGTTGTGAACTTAGCTCAAACAGACTTACCTTCGATAGCCAGAGGACAATTGATTGACTTGAAAAACGAAATGAAAGCAGCCTCAGCCAGAATGACTGACAAACTAAGCAAATATCATTTACAAGATTTGATAGCCAGAATAGACTTGGCCTTGGATCCTAAATGATTTTGAAATTGGTATATTTTATAACGAAAGCCACCTCAATTGGGGTGGCTTTTTTGCGGGGAAAATTAATTTCAAACCACCATCTTCTCACCCACTCCCAAAAGTATCAGCTCTTTATTTGCTTCAGCAAATGCAGTTTTAGCCACATGATGATCTATTTTAATAGGTGGGAATGAATCAAAATGACATCCGAATATCTTTGAACATTCAATAAAATCGGCCGCAATGATGGCATCCTCGTAACCCATCGTGAAATAATCTCCGACTGGCAGAATAGCAAAGTCTAATGGAGGACAAATTTTAGGAATCAACTGCATATCCAATGTCAGTGCTGTATCCCCAGCATGATAAAAACAGTTTTCATCGTTCCAAATTACAAAACCGAATGGATTGCCTCCATAAGTTCCATCAGGCAGTACGCTAGAATGAATGGCCGTTACAAGTTTAAGTGTTCCAAAATCAAAGGTAAACTTACCTCCAATGTTCATTCCGTGGGCAATTAATCCTTTTTTCTGATACCATTCAGCTATTTCATAATTAGAAATTATGGAAGCATTACATTGTTTCGCAATAACCTCAGCATCAGCCACATGGTCGCCATGCCCGTGCGTAAGTAAAACATAATCAACTTGGATTTCAGCCAATGCCACATTTCTGGCAATCGGATTTCCTGAAATAAAGGGATCAAAAATCAGGCGTTTGCCGCCAAATTCTACAATAAAACACGAGTGACCTAAATATTGAATTTTCATAATCTTTATTTTTATACCGCAAAGCCGCTATGATGCAAAGGTTTTATTCTTTAAACTTTAAAAACGCAAAACGGATTATAACTTTCTACCTAAAATATAAATATTTATACGATTCCACCCATTTGTGGATCGGTAAAGCTCTCTTTTCCAGTTTCTACATGGCCGGCATAATGCCAACCTGCCTCTTTACTGCCCTTGCTTCTGATCAAAAAATCATACCAAGAATGGCTATTGGTCAAATCCAGAGATACCTTTTTGTATTCGTTTTTAGAAAGCGTGATCATCTTTATTCCAGTTTTATAGGCCAAGTCAACCACTTCTACCTGAATGGTTTTCCCACTGATGTTTTTGATTTGCAAGTCAATATTTCCATTAAACTTCCTATCCTTCCCTTCTTGATACCAAAGTTTAGCATCGAAGCTATTGGTTTCTACATTGACTTTAAAAGCCCTATAAAAACCGTTCGGGCCATAGACTTCAAACTTAAACTTTTCGCTGTCTAGCATCCAAGTATCTGTTATGGTGTCGCCAGCCTTCAATGCATAATTGCGAGTTTTCATTTCGCCATTTTCTCTGTAATACACCACAAATGGACAACCAACAGCTTCCTCACCAAACATCTGTTTGCCTACTTTGAAAGTAATCTCAAACCTATCGTCTCTTTCTTTGCCCTCCACATAAAGTTCGTAAGGCAAGGCACATGCTCGCTTTATTCCCTTTTCCTGTTTTGGCATCCAAGCCGATTTTTCAGGGGACTTATTGGCTTCAATCACCTCCTCTGCTGTCAGAGCTTTATAGTTATTGGGCAATTTTTTAAACTTAGCCGCATGTATGGTTTCAATAAACAGCTCTTTTTTCACAAACTCCAAAGTATCTATTTTCTCACCATTATAAGGCTTAAAAACCGAAGTTAAATCTCCACAAACAGTTCTTCTCCAGTCGCTTATATTTTCTTCTTTTACATTCTTATTGAATTTCTTAGAAACAAATTTTTCCAAAAACTGTATCATAGAGGTATGGTCAAAAATTTCAGAACAAACCTGTCCACCCCTACTCCAAGGCGAAGCAATGACCAAAGGAACCCTGAATCCCAAACCAATCGGACTCTCACGGGCATCTTTTTCTGGATTTTTATATCTTCGTTGTTTCTCGTGTTCAATATTTACATGCTCCACTGAAGTATCTATTCCAGACGAAACCTTGCCTTTATTGGGTTTTAAATGATGCGGCGGCACAAAAGGGGGAATATGATCAAAATACCCATCGTTTTCGTCATAGGCCAAAATGAAAATCGTTTTCTTCCAAATCTCAGGATTTTTGGTCAAAATCTCCATCACCTCGGACACATACCAAGCTCCATACCAAGGTGCTCCAGGATGATCTGAAAAATTCTCGGGTGCTACTAACCACGAAACCGCCGGCAATTTATCTTCGCTTACATCTTTTCTGAATTGATACAAAACATCGCCCTTAGGTACTTCCAAGCTCCTTTTAGTACCGTTATCATTATATTCTACCGTTATAAGTTCTCTGTAATCTGCGTCAGCTCTATTATTTGTAAAGGCTTTTTTATGCAGATTTCTCTGAAAAGCACTCAGTTTTTCAAAATTCTCAGGTGTGTATTCTACAATATCCACTTTCAGAATCTCTAAAAAAGACTGAAGATTTGCCAATTCTCGTTTTGCTTTTTCCAGTTCCTGACCAGAGAGTGAAGTGATTTTCACCTTCAATTCTTCAATTTTCACTGGAATTATATCCTTTACTTTGTGTAAATAAGCATGATACTCCGGTGCAAACTTCACTTTATATTGGTCAAACCATTCAATGGAATTGTCAGTAAAGTTGGCCAGCCAAGCATCGCTTTCCCCTTCTAATCCAGACCTCAGACTGATTTCGTTTTGGTATATCCTCCAAGAAATTCCAGCTTCCTCCAACCGTTCGGGAAAAGACTTCCAATACGCCCAACGACCATAATCCACATCTTCGTTTTTCACATTAGCCTTCGATTCAAAGCTCGCTTTTTCTCTAATTGTGCCCGACCACATGTATAATCTATTGGGCGTTGTACCTGTTAAAGAAGAACAAAAATTCTGATCGCAAACCGTAAAAGCATCGGCCAAAGCATAATAAAACGGAATATCTTGTCGGTCATAATAACCCAATGTCAGCGGCATTTCTTTGTATTCTTCATGGCCAGAGGGTTTGGCTTGCAACCATTGATCATATTTTCCATCGTTCCGGGCATCTACTTGATTCTCCCAAGAATGTGGCAAAGAACTCATCCAAGTAGCATTGGTTTCTTTCAAATCCAAACGAAAAGGTGCAAATGTCTCTCCCTTTGGGTTGGTTTGTAAAAATACCTTATTGTTGTTGGGAAGTCTAATCGCACGAGGGTCATTGAAACCTCTCACACCTTTCAGCGTACCAAAACTGTGATCGAAAGACCGATTTTCTTGCATCAAAATCACAACATGTTCGGCATCCCAAAACGTACTTCCTTCGGCTGGATTGATGGCCATGGCTTTAAGAATAGAAGTTGGTAAAGCCATTCCTGCAGCAAGCATAGAAGCCTTTTTTATAAAATCTCTACGAGAGTCCATTTGTTATCTAGATTGAATTTTTCAGAAATATCGGAACAAAAAAAGTATTACCACAACCTGCAATGTTTAAAAATTGTTAGGTTTTTGAAAGAAAAACAATTCAAACTGCATAAATTTATAAAATAGGTGGCAGAAGTTTTCAAAGTAAATTTAAAATTCCGCCAACAGCACTTTAAAATTGCCTAAAAAATGAATATCGATCAACCCTACGAACTTAGTCAAGAACAAATAGATTTCTATCAAAAAAACAGATATATTAAACTCAAAAATGTATTCGATTCAGAAACTTTGGCCTATTATGGTGAAAAAATCACCCAAAAAGTAAACGAACTCAACAATCAAGACAAACCACTGGATTCGAGAGATACTTATGGTAAGGCTTTTTTACAGATTTTTAATCTTTGGAGAGAAGACGAGAGCATAAAAGAATTTGTTTTAGGCAGTAGACTTGGCAAAATTGCTGCAAATCTCATGCAAGCAGAAGGAGCCAGAATTTATCACGACCAAGCTTTATTTAAAGAAGGCGGCGGCGGTATAACTCCTTGGCATGCAGACCAGTACTATTGGCCATTGGCCACCGACAAGACCATCACGGCTTGGATACCACTGCAAGTCATTCCGCTAGAAATGGGTCCGCTGGAATTCAGTGCGGGGAGCCATGCCATAGTAGAAGGCCGAGAACTAGCCATAAGCGATGACAGTGAAACATTGATTGCCCAAAAACTACGAGTAACTGATTTTGAACACGTTATAGAACCCTTTGACTTAGGAGAGGTGAGTTTCCATTCGGGTTGGGTTTTTCATAGGGCTGGAGCCAACCAAACTGACCAAATGAGGAAAGTTATGACGGTAATTTATATGGATAAAAACATGGTTTTGAAAGACCCAGAGAACGACAATCAAAAGAAAGATTGGGAAGTTTGGTGTCCAGGGGCGAAAGTTGGAGAGGTGATTGATACAGCCTTGAATCCTATTTGTTATCAGAGATGATGAAATCTTAATTTTTTCGCTACAAAAAACTTAATATTACCTCTTAAACCCTTTCTATTTCCCCAAAAACTCCTATATTTATTTCAGAAACCCTTATATAAATGACTTTTGATTATATCATAGTTGGAGCTGGCAGTGCTGGTTGTGTTTTGGCCAATCGCTTGTCGGAAAATCCTGAAAACTCGGTTTTGCTTATAGAAGCTGGCGGGAAAGACTCCAAAATGGAGATTCATATACCCGCAGGATATGCCAAACTGCATAGAACTGAAGTCGATTGGGGCTATTACACCGAGCCACAAGAGCATATTTTGAATCGAAGAATTTACTTGCCTCGAGGAAAAGTTATGGGTGGCTGTAGCTCCACCAATGCCATGGCTTATGTGAGAGGGAATAAAGAAGACTACAACGATTGGGCTAAACTAGGCAACAATGGATGGGCTTATGATGACATTTTGCCATTTTTTAAAAAATCAGAAAACAACCAAGATATTCAGAATGATTTTCATGGAAATGAAGGTGAGTTGAATGTAGAATTTTCCAAGAATTTCAAAACTCCTTTTTCCCAAGCTTTCATTGAATCTTGTATAGAAAGTGGTTTTTCTGATAATAAAGATTATAACGGCGAGCAACAAGAAGGAACGGGCCGGTTTCAATTCAATATCAAAAACAGCAAAAGACACAGTGCTGTTGATGCTTTTTTGAATCCCATCAAACACCGAAAAAACCTTACTATTCTGACCAATACATGCATAGAGCGAGTTTTGATAGAAAAAGACAAAGCCGTCGGAGTAGAAGTAACCAACAAATCAACTGGTATTTACAAAGCTTCCAAAGAGGTAATTCTTTCTACTGGCTCCTTTATTTCTCCACAAATATTGATGCTTTCGGGCATTGGTGATAAAGATGAGCTGAAAACCCATGGAATTGAATGCAAAAAGCATCTTCCGGGCGTTGGGAAAAACTTGCAAGACCATTTGTTCTATGCCATTAGTGCACTTACAACCACCCAGGAAGGCCAAAACCATCACTTAAAACCCCTGAATCAACTCAAAGATTTGGTGCAATATTTACTTTTCAAAAAAGGTATTTTTACTATTGGCCCATTAGAAGCCATTGCATTTGGAAGCACTTCTTTGAGTCCAGAACGTGTTGATTATCAGTTTCATTTTGCTTCACTGCATCTTGGCGACGATTATTCTTGTGATGTGTATGACATCAAAACCTTCCCAACCATTGACGGAATAAGTATCCTTCCAACCCTCTTACGACCAAAAAGTAGAGGATTTGTAGCTTTAAGAAGTAAAAATGCCAAGGATTCACCTTTAATTCAGCCCAATTTTTTGGAACATGAAGTCGACCGAAAAGTATTGATTGAAGGTGGAAAAAAAGCTTTGGAAGTACTAGCGGCTAATGCATTTTCAAAGCATATTGACAAGCTAATAACACCGCCATTGGGTAAGACGGATGAGGCCATTTGGGATCATATTCAGAAACAAGTCGAGACCGTTTATCACCCCGTTGGTACTTGTAAAATGGGAAATGACGAAATGGCGGTGGTAGATAGTTCGCTGAAAGTTCATGGCATTGAAAACCTCCGAGTGGTGGATGCTTCCATCATGCCGACTTTGGTTTCGGGCAATACCAATGCCCCTGTTTACATGATTGCTGAAAAGGCCGCAAACATGATTTTGAGTGACAATAAATAACGTTTCCATAACAAAACATTAATTTCACAAGACATTTTATAAAAACAAAAAAACTCATTTCCTTAAAATTTCATGGACAAATTCGAGCAAATTTTCAAAAATAACGAAACTTGGGTAGCGGATAAACTAGAGAAAAATCCAGATTATTTCAAAAACTTAGTAAAAGGACAAAGCCCTGACTTTCTGTATATTGGCTGCTCAGATAGCCGAGTAACTGCCGAAGATTTGATGGGCGTGCAGCCAGGCGAAGTGTTTATTCATAGAAACATCGCTAATATGGTGGTCAGCATCGACCTGAACGTGATGAGTGTAATCAATTACGCAGTGAAGCACTTGAAAGTTAAACATATCATCGTGTGTGGGCATTATGCTTGCGGTGGTGTAAAGGCCGCCATGCAACCCATAGATATGGGCATTCTGAATCCGTGGCTGAGAAATATCAGAGATGTGTATAGAACTCATAAAGATGTTCTCAACGCAATAGCTGACGAATCGGCCCGATACGATAAATTGGTTGAATTAAATGTTCAAGAGCAATGCATCAATGTCATAAAGCTCGCTGCCGTGCAAGAAGCTCACAAAGAGAGAGGCATTACTGTTCACGGGTGGGTTTTTGATATTCATTCGGGCAAATTGATAGACCTAAAAATCGATTTCCCGAAGATTCTTTCAGAGATTATGGAAATATACAGGCTGGAATAAGTCAATGTCTGTTTTGAACAGTAATAAACCTACTGAATTTCATCAAAAAAGGCAGCCTCAAAGAAGCTGCCTTTTCGTATAATTAATGAGCTATTACTTTACTTCAATATTCATTTCCTTTTGAAGAGCTTCTTTTGATTTTGGTAATATGACCGACAGAATGCCGTCTTCGTACACAGCAGTTATATTTTCAACACCCACTTTCCTGTTCAACGCCACCAATCTTTCAAAAGTTTTTACAGGAAATTCCTGCTGGATAAATTTTGGTGGGTTTTCTATTTCTTGCAGACCCGTAATGTGTAAAACATCCTCTTTTACGGCTATAGAAATATTTTCTTTGCTAAATCCAGTGGCATAAACTTGTACCAAATAATCAGTTTCATTTTCTGAAATATTTATTGGAACGTTGTATTTTGGGCGACGGAAACCTCCGCCAAAGTTTTGCATTTTATGAAATGCATGATGATAATGAGCTTTGTCACTACACATATTTTTAATTGTTTTTTTGGTTAATACTTTTTTGATTGTCGTGTCCCTGCTTGCAATGCTTTGCATCAGCCCCGAAATGCTTATTGTGGTGTCTCCAGCCAAAATGAGCTGTCAATGCACCGAAAGTGAGTATAGCTGCTATAATGCTTACAAAAAATCTTGGTCTTCTCTTCATAATTTGTACATTTAAAAATTAATCAATGTTGATGATTTGGCTATTTTGATTTCTGTTTTTGAAAACAACATTTTCAAATCCAGACATAGCATAAACATCATTGCGAACGGTGCGATATTGGGCTTGGGCATATCGCATTCTTCTTCTAAAACCTATGCCCATAAGAAGAAAGAAGACTAAAAAGAACAGCATAACAAACGGAGCAAAAAATAAGGTAGCTCCCATAAATACTCCAAACAAAATTGACTTTAACATTTTTAATTTATTGTTTATATAAGTGAAGACGAGTAAGTGGAGATTTTACTTTAAAGTTTTCTATTTATTTTTGAAATAAACCACAAATATCTATAAATGAATATGTTATAAACAAAAAAAAGTCTTTCACTCATGAAAGACTTTTAAAAAAATCAAAATCTAATACTTATCATTTCCCGCACCTTTCCTTCCATTGTTCCTTAAAAGCTTGCTTTTCTTCATCACTCATGTTCATGAATTTTTCCTTGAATTTTGATTTTCCAAACGGGGGTTTTCGGTATTCTGACCTTTTAAAATTAAAACCACCAAACAAAATCCTACTCAAAACAAAAAGTCCCATAGCTTGTAAATAAGTGATTTTTGACCAATGAAAAATATCTGGAATAAGCCAGTTCCAAAGCTGCATAATTACCCAACCAAAAGCCAAAAAACCTGCTATGACCACTGGAATAAAGAAAAGCCCCTTTTTCATTGTTTTAATAATTTAATTCTTCGTATAAATAATTCAATCTATTTCTCAGGTGTTTTACAGCGTAACCTTTTCGACTAATAATCGTTTTCAGATTTTCGCCTTTGAGGTCTGATATTTGCTGTAAAGTTAAATCTTCCATTTCGTTTAATACAAAAACTTCCCGCTGATTTTCAGGAAGTTCTTGTAAAGCTCTTTCGAGTTCACCCCAAAAAGTCTCTTTAAATAGAGCCAAATCGGGGTTGTTGCTATCGTCTAAAAGCAGTATTTCTTTAAACATCAAATCACCATCAGAATCTTCAAAAGCATAATCTTCGAGTGAGTCTGTAGTTTTCTTTCTATACTTGTCTGTTACTTTATTTCTAGCCACTTGATAAAGCCAGGCACTCACGTTTTCAATGTCTTCTAAATTTCCAAAACTCGAAAGTTGATACCAAACGTCCTGTAGAATGTCCTCGGCGTCTTCATTTGAACGGACCTTTCCACGAATAAACCCAAACAGCTTTTTTCCAAAAGCTTGAATGGTGGATTTAATCGTACTGGCTTCTTCGCTCATTAATTTTTGTAATAGTATTTTTATGAAGACGAACTACTTTGGCTTTTACTTTAATTTATTTGAAAAATCATAAAATAATTTCTTAAATAACTGACAAACAACATTTTCAAGGAAACATTTCTATTTTATCGAGAATGAAATTGTATTTCTTTAAGTGTATAAATTTTTTTTCATTATATTCGACTCACAATCAACCGAATAAAAACCAAAACCATGAATATTGTATCCGAAGAGGTAAATATCGACCAAATAAATAGAATATTTCAGGCTCAAAAAGCTAATCAATTTGCTATTGCCAACGCCCCTCTAAAAGAGCGAAAGTCAAAACTTAAGGCACTTTTAAATGCTTTAGAAAACACTTTCAGGCAAGAATTAAGAGACGCCATGATGGCTGATTTTAAGAAACCGAAAGCCGATGTTGACCTTTCGGAGATATTTCCAGTTACAAGCGAAATAAAGCACGCCATCAGTCACCTTGGAAAATGGACTGCCAAACAAGCAGCCGATACACCTTTGGCTTTTTTCGGTTCCACTTCTTATATCAAATACGAACCCAAAGGTGTTTGTCTGATCATAGCTCCGTGGAATTTCCCTGTTAACTTGCTTTTAAGTCCTTTGGTGTCGGCCATTGCTGGTGGAAATACAGCAATTTTGAAACCTTCAGAATTTACGCCACATACCTCAGCGGTTTTGGCCAAATTGATAAAAAGCGTTTTCAACGAAAACGAAATAGCCTTGATAGAAGGTGGCATAGAAACTTCATCGGCATTGTTAGAATTGCCATTTAACCATATTTTCTTTACTGGGGCACCCTCAATTGGTAAAATTGTAATGAAAGCCGCAGCAAAAAATCTAGCTTCAGTTACTTTGGAGTTGGGCGGAAAATCACCCACCATTGTAGATGAAACAGCCTCAATAAGTACAGCAGCCAAACGAATTGTTTGGGGAAAATTCCATAACAGTGGGCAGATTTGTATCGCACCCGACTATGTGTTGGTTCATGAATCCAAAAAAGACGAATTGATAGAAGCCATGAAAAAAACTTTGGCTGTTTTTTATGGTTCTGATGCACAAAGCTCTGAATCTTACGGACATATCGTCAACCAAAAACACGCTGAAAGAGTAAATGATTACATTCAAGACTCAGTTTCGAAGGGTGCAAAAGTTGTTTTTGGAGGAAAATCCGACACCGCAAAGAGTTTTATTGAGCCAACTATAGTCTCCGAAGTTCCGGCAGACTCCGCATTGATGCAAAATGAAATTTTTGGACCTGTTTTGCCTATAATTTCTTACAAAAATCTTGACGAAGCCATCGACAAAGTCAACTTGGGCGAAAAACCATTGGCACTTTATATCTATAGTAAAAGTGAGAAAAATATTGAAAAAATCATGAACAATACCCGAGCTGGCAACTCGTGCATAAACAACAACGACCTGCACTATTTCAATCCCAACTTGCCTTTTGGTGGCTCTAACAACTCTGGAATAGGCAAAGCACACGGTATTTTTGGTTTTCAAGAATTCACCAATGCCCGCGGGGTTTATCGCCAACATTTACCCAGTACCTTAGAGCTCTTGATGCCACCCTACAACAGTTTGAAAGAAAGATTGATAGAATTGGTGGTGAAGTTTTTTTGAGAATTCTAGGTTTAAATAGCCTAAATTAATCAGTTAGTCTATTTAGATTCATTTTATGATTATAAATAAACTAAATTGATTTAAAATTTTATCTAAAACTTATGAACAAACTTTACAAAGCCCTATTCTTTATTTTTTCCTTATTATTAACTCAAGTGAGTTACTCCCAAAAAATCAAAGCCTTAGTTGGCGGTACTTTGCTGGATGGTTTTGGTGGGCCACCCATTCAAAACTCAGTAGTGCTCATTGAAGGCAAAAGAGTAAAAGCAGTTGGCCGAATCGGCGAATTGGCCATACCAAAAGATGCTGAAATCATCTCAACCGAAGGCATGAGCGTAATGCCCGGCTTATGGGACATGCACGTGCATTTGATGATTAACGGCCACAGCAATTATACCCATTGGGACAGTACCTACATCAAAAAATTCGAGTCTATCATTATGCCGGCGTCTGCTCATCAGCTACTTATGGCTGGCGTTACGAGTGCTAGAGACTTAGGAGCACCGCTTGAGGCGAGTATCAATGTCCGAAACAAAATAAACCAAGGCAAAATACCTGGTCCGACTATTTATGTTTCGGGGCCGTTTTTGCAACACCGCCCTTATCCCAAAACCGAGGAATTCCGTTGGGGAATTTATGGAGAAGAAGACGCTAAAGCCAAAGTCAAAAAATTGGCAGACGCAGGCGTGGATGTAATAAAACTCATTGACCACGATGAAATGACAAAAGGAGAGGCACAAACCATTGTAAATGAGGCCCATAAATATGGATTGCCCGTGATAGCTCACAGCCATAGACCCAACGAAATACGCGTTGGACTTGAAATCGGTGTGGATTGTTTTGAGCATACTGGGCTTTCTTCTGCCCCAGAATATCCAGAGGACATTATAGCCGCGATAAAAGAGCGAACTGCCAAAATGAGCATGGGGCCACTTTTTTGGACACCGACAGTTGAAGGACTTTATAACTACGAGTATGTGAGAGACAACCCCGAAAAGTTGGACGACCCATCGTGGCACTTAGGCTTGCCAAAAGACATTATTGAGGATATTAAAGGCTCTTTAAAATACCCAGGACAAATGCCGTATTTTCAACTAACTCCAATCAGAAAGCCTACATTGACTAAAAAAATGAACCAGTTGAAAGATACGGGCGTAGTGATGGTGATAGGTACGGACAGTGGAATTCCGATGAAATTTCACAGTCAAAGCACTTGGAATGAGTTGGATGTGTGGGTTAACAAAATGGGTATAGACCCTATGTACGCCATAAAAGCCGCAACTTATTGGCCAGCAGTAGCCATGAAAGTAGATAAAGATTATGGCAGCATAAGTGCTGGTAAATACGCCGATATTATTACCGTCAGAGGTGATGTACTCAGGCATATTTCGCTTTTACAAGATGTAAAAATGGTCATCAAACACGGCGAAAGAGTAAAATAATTTTTAAAAAAACATGAACCTAAAAACATCCAAGGTTTTCAAACAAAACCTTGGATGTTTTATTTAAATGGCACTCTCAGCAATTTTATTTTTGTAATTCCAAAAAGCCGAAACATTTACTATTTTCCATTCATTATTAATTTTTTCCATCAGCCTAACCTCTTTGGACTGAAGAAAATACGAATTGGTACGGTCACTGTTATACTGATCCCATGTGAGGTGTGCTGCTTCGTTTCCGTAGAACTTAACTTTTATATTTTTCCTAACCACCTTTGGATGACTTGAACCAGCTTCTTCTTTTTCTTGAGGATTTTCTTTAATGTATTTCCCAAGGTTTTTTTCAATGGTATTCCATCCCACGCTGGCATCAAATGTGCCGTCGGCGTTGCTCCAAGCTTGGTAGGAATAATCGGTATGCGTAAACTGATTTTGCCAACAGTCATAGTCTCTTTTAAAAAAACAATCTGTTTCGGCCTCAATCACTTTCATGATACTGGCTTTTTCAGCGTTTTCGTCAAAATTGGTTTGGGCGACTTTGGTACAAGAAAAACAGGCGAGAGGAATTAATGCTAGAAATTTGATAGGCAGTTTCATGATATTGAAGTTTAAAATGTTAAAAATTCAAAACACCGAAAAATCAAAAAAATCTACATCAGGATAATTATGACAAAATGTAAACTAAAGTTTTGAGAAATCCAAGAAAAATTACAGATATTTTCTTAAAATAATTAAATTTTTTCTATGAATTTGAATATTACTTTTTTAAACAAAAAAAACTACTGATAAAAAATCAGTAGCCTCCAAAACCCAATTTTTTCAATTGTATTTTACTCATACTCACACAAATAGCTTGTTTGAAAAGGTACATTCGCCCAAAACTTAGAATTTGCAGGAACATCAAACGATTCGCCATCTTCATACACATTGATGTCTTCCTCGCCGTGGATTTTTACTTCCATTTTGCCTTGAATCACGGTCATAGTTTCTGCCGATCCCGTGCTAAATTCGTACTCTCCTTCGTTCATTACGCCTACCGTTGATTTGCCATTTTCTGTAGCGTAACCCAATGATTTTACATTTCCTCCAAAATATTCGTTTACCGAAATCATAATTGTATTTGTTATATTTTCTTCAAAATTAAGGTTAAAAAATGGTACTTGAAAACCCTAAATGGAATAGCAGCAGCAATTAGATGCACCGCAAAGGCGGAAAGTCGCAAAGAATTACAATTCTGCGGCTAACTATATAAATTTACTTGTACCAATTTCCCATTAACCATCTTAAAAATCCTTAAAATCCCAATCCTAAGTATTTTTCTGCTAATTTTGACTCGAAATATTGAAATTACGCAAATATCTTTTCACGAATTAAACTTTATGATTTATGGAAGAATGTTTGCGTCTTTGCGACCTAGCGGTTAAAATAAATATATGAAAATCTTAGACAAGTATTTGATAAAGAAATTTTTAAGCACTTATGTGTTTGCTGTATTTATCATAGTCTTGGTCATAGTGGTAATTGATTTTGTGGAAAAGAACGACAATTTCATAGAGCATAATGCTCCCACAAAAGCCATTTTTTTGCAATACTACGCCAACCTTGCTCCATATTGGGCCAATTACATCAGCCCGTTAATGATATTTATTTCAACAGTATTTTTTACAGCCAAACTCGCTTCACATACTGAATTAGTGGCTATACTAAGTACCGGTACTAGCTTCAGACGATTAATGTATCCTTATATTTTAGGCTCTAGTATAGTGGCTATTTTTTCATTCTTTATGGTAGGTTGGGTATTGCCGAAGGCAAACAAAACTCGTATAGCTTTTGAGAACAAGTATATTGAGGACAAATACTACTTTGCCGACCGTGACATACACATGGCGGTGGACAAAAACATTTATGCCTATCTTTCGTCTTATGACAATACCAGCAAAACGGCCTACGATTTTACTTTGGAAAAAGTTGAAAACAATCAATTGATAGAAAAGCTTACCTCCAGACGAGCGGTTTATATAGATTCAATAAAAAAATGGCAACTCTACGATTATAAAATTCGTAAAATAGGCATTCTAAAAGACCAACTTAAAATAGCAAGCGGTTCAGTGCCTTTAGATACAGCCATTAACATGTTTCCAACAGACTTTGAAAACGCCAACAATATCCACGAAACCATGACTATTCCTCAGCTCCGAAAACAAATAGCCTTGGTAAATAGCCGAGGAGCCGAGGGCGTCGAAATTTTCCAAATAGAATATTATCAACGATTTGCAACACCTTTTGCCGTAATTATTCTTTCTTTGATGGGTCTTATTGTTTCAGCCCGAAAAACCCGAGGTGGCGTAGGACTTCAAATAGCAATCGGCTTCGTTTTGGCCTTTGTCTATATACTTTTTTATATCATGTCTAAAGGTATTGCCGAAACCGGTGACATGCCAGCCTTGCTTGCAGTGTGGTTACCAAATCTCGTATTCTCCTTTATTGCTACAATAATGTATTTTACGGTACCTAGGTAAGCCTAAAATCAAAGGTGCTTTTAATAAATCTTATTGGAAATTTCACCTCCACTTAATCTTCTTGGGATTCGAGAATAAAGTAATAATTCCAAACACAAAAAGATAAACCGCATACAGAAAATCGAAGTAAGGGATTTTCCAAGACTTTATGGTATTGCTAAGTTTTTTGTTGGCCTTTGCCAAAACTATCCACTTGATAACGAGCCAAATACAGAAAACAAAAAGTATCAACCTCATCCAATCATTGAATGGATACCAGTGAGCCAAGCCATATTGCTTCAGAAAATCATTCGAAATTCTGGACCATTCTGGAGCTTCAAACCAATCAGGTTTAATGAAAAATACAGGTAAAAAGAAAAACCAGGATATCAATTCGCTCATCCACAAAAGTCCGAGATTAAGCTTATCTTTAAATTTGTAACGTTTCCCAACTGATAAGTGCCTGCGTTTTTGCACAAACCATTCCTCCCAAGTTTCTTTCGGAATAGAGTTTGTAGCTGCATTTTCGCTGATACAAATCGCTACATTATCTTTTGTTGCAGCATCATTTATAAACAAATCATCGTCTCCGCTCAAAAGTCCATAATGCCTTGTAAACCCATTATTTTTCCAAAAAAGCGACTTTTTATACATCAAATTTCGACCTACACCCATGTAAGGAACCTTTGTCAAAGCAAAAGAAAAGTATTGAACAGCCGTCTGAAAAGTTTCGTACCTGATAAGAGCATTCAAAGCTCCAGGCATAAATTTATACTTAGAAAAACCCAAAACAATGTCTTTATCAGCGTCCATTTGAGCTACCATAGTTTTTAACCATTGGTCACTTTCAGGCCTGCAGTCGGCATCAGTAAAGAGCAAAACATCATTTGTTGCCTTCTTTATAGCCATAGTTACAGCATATTTTTTGGCTGTGAAATGTTGTGGAAGATCTAAAATTCTCAAAAATTGAAGCCTTTTGATGTTTCCCTCGTTGGTTAGTAAATAGTCATACGTGCCGTCACTTGATCTATCATCAGCCACCAAGATTTCAAAATTAGGGTAATCTTGATTATCTAAAATTGGCAATAATTCTTGTAGATTTTGAAGTTCGTTAGAAGCCGCCACTATGATAGTTACTGGTGGCATATCGGCAACCGTCTCAAAGTCATTGTGACCAACGAGTTTGGTGAATACAAAAAGAACATACACGAGCTGCACAGCCAATGCAATAAAGAATATTATAGGGAAAACAAACTCCAATGTTTACGGGGTTTAATTAAAACTTCTGCAAAAATAGTATTCCTTTTTTAGAATCTTTCAAATATAGCCAATTTAAAAGGACACCATCACAAAACTCCAATTTGAAAAAAGGTTTGTTAATCAGCACATAAAGCCTGAAATTTGCAACATGAAATTTGAACTTCAAAAAACAGACAGCCAAACCAAGGCCAGAGCAGGTAAAATAACTACGGATCATGGCGAAATATTGACACCCATTTTTATGCCCGTTGGCACAGCTGGAACCGTAAAGGGTGTGCATACCAAAGAATTATTAGAAGAAGTAGAGGCTCAAATAATATTGGGAAATACCTATCATCTATATCTCCGACCAGGCCTCGATATTCTTGAAAAAGTAGGTGGCTTACACAAATTCAACGGCTGGCACAAGCCCATACTGACAGACTCAGGTGGCTATCAAGTATTTAGCTTAAAAGAAATTAGAAAAATAACCGAAGAAGGCGTTTATTTCAATTCGCACATTGACGGCTCCAAGCATTTGTTTACGCCCGAATACGTGATGGACATTCAAAGGGTAATAGGTGCGGACATCATTATGGCTTTTGACGAATGTCCACCCTACCCATGCGACCACGAGTACGCAAGAAAATCTATGCACTTGACGCACCGCTGGCTGGAAAGGTGTGTTAAAAGAATCAACGAAACCGAACCCAAATACGGCCACAGCCAAGCACTTTTCCCTATTGTTCAAGGTAGCGTTTACAAAGATTTAAGGATACAATCTGCAGAGTTTATTGCTTCGCAAAATCAGCTAGGAAACGCCATTGGCGGCTTATCTGTTGGAGAACCTGCCGAAGATATGTACGAAATGCTTGAAATTGTGAACGGCATTTTGCCGGAGTCAAAACCTAGATATTTGATGGGCGTAGGTACTCCTGAGAATATATTGGAGGGAATAGCTCTCGGAACCGACATGTTTGACTGCGTAATGCCAACCAGAAATGCTCGAAACGGCATGTTGTTCACCACACAAGGAATTATCAACATCAGAAATAAAAAGTGGGAAGATGACTTTAGTCCAATAGATCAAGAATTAGGTGGATATGTAAGTACTTTTTATTCAAAAGCGTACCTAAAACACCTCAACAAATGCCAAGAAATGTTGGCTGCTCAAATAGCCAGTGTACATAATCTTAGATTTTATCTTTGGTTGGTGGGTGAAGCTAGAAAACATATTCTTGCTGGTGATTTTGCTCAATGGAAACCATTGGCTGTCAAGAAATTGATGCAGAGATTGTAAAAAAAGAGATAACATAAATACGAAAATATTTTTACATAAAAAAAGGAGCGGATGCTAGTCATGGTCGGAAGAAATTCCGGCCATTTTTATGTTTTAAAGTGTATATTAGGATTTCCACCAGATAAGATTACGATTTCTCTTATCAGCAAGTTTCTGACCTCCATTTTAAACCTTCTTTTTGCGGTTTTATAACTAAGGTTGTTGGCATGCTTATATACAAGTATCAGCATTGCTGCTATTAAAGTCATGTAAAGCATTACTTTTATTCCATTTTCATTTAGTGAAACCAGATGACTTACATTAAGCTCTTGTTTTATAAAACGAAAAAACACTTCTATGTCCCAACGTTTTTTATAAATATCGGTAATTTCCTTTGCCGTCAAGTCGAAGTTATTGGTGATAAATGCCATTTTATACTCTCGATTGTTTTTACTTTCGGTCATAATTAACCTTAAAGGAGTCTGTACAATTTCCTCTCTATAATGAAGATTTCCTTTTTTATTTTGTATAGGTTTTCCTGTATAAAGGTAGACCTTACTATCTTTTAATAAGGTTAATGACCCTAAGTCACAATCGGTATTCGAGTTTATTAATGACGAAAGCTCTTCGTATTTGCGATTTTCTTTGGCTCTGGCTACGAACTCAATTTTCTTAGAAGAAAACTCGCTCATAGTTTGTGTTGACTGCAATCCTCTGTCAATAAC
>NZ_RJUE01000062.1 GCF_024343735.1 Lacihabitans sp. CCS-44 | reverse complement strand
GAAAAACTCAAACTGGAGCAATTGGAATTAGAAAAAGCCCAGAAGTTAGCTTTGGAAAAGAAGCGAATAGAGGATGAACTATTGGCCGCCGAAAAACTCAAACAAGAAGCTTTAGAATTAGAGAAGGCTCAGAAATTGGCTTTGGAAAAGAAACGATTGGAAGACGAACGTTTGGCTGCCGAAAAACTCAAACTGGAGCAATTGGAATTAGAGAAGTCTCAGAAATTGGCTTTAGAAAAGAAACAATTGGAAGACGAACGTTTAGCCGCTGAAAAACTCAAACTGGAGCAATTGGAATTAGAAAAAGCCCAGAAGTTAGCTTTGGAAAAGAAGCGAATAGAGGATGAACTATTGGCCGCCGAAAAACTCAAACAAGAAGCTTTAGAATTAGAGAAGGCTCAGAAATTGGCTTTGGAAAAGAAACGATTGGAAGACGAACGTTTGGCTGCCGAAAAACTCAAACTGGAGCAATTGGAATTAGAGAAGTCTCAGAAATTGGCTTTAGAAAAGAAACAATTGGAAGACGAACGTTTAGCCGCTGAAAAACTCAAACTGGAGCAATTGGAATTAGAAAAAGCCCAGAAGTTAGCTTTGGAAAAGAAGCGAATAGAGGATGAACTATTGGCCGCCGAAAAACTCAAACAAGAAGCTTTAGAATTAGAGAAGGCTCAGAAATTGGCTTTGGAAAAGAAACGATTGGAAGACGAACGTTTGGCTGCCGAAAAACTCAAACTGGAGCAATTGGAATTAGAGAAGTCTCAGAAATTGGCTTTAGAAAAGAAACAATTGGAAGACGAACGTTTAGCCGCTGAAAAACTCAAACTGGAGCAATTGGAATTAGAAAAAGCCCAGAAGTTAGCTTTGGAAAAGAAGCGAATAGAGGATGAACTATTGGCCGCCGAAAAACTCAAACAAGAAGCTTTAGAATTAGAGAAGGCTCAGAAATTGGCTTTGGAAAAGAAACGATTGGAAGACGAACGTTTGGCTGCCGAAAAACTCAAACTGGAGCAATTGGAATTAGAGAAGTCTCAGAAATTGGCTTTAGAAAAGAAACAATTGGAAGACGAACGTTTAGCCGCTGAAAAACTCAAACTGGAGCAATTGGAATTAGAAAAAGCCCAGAAGTTAGCTTTGGAAAAGAAGCGAATAGAGGATGAACTATTGGCCGCCGAAAAACTCAAACAAGAAGCTTTAGAATTAGAGAAGGCTCAGAAATTGGCTTTGGAAAAGAAACGATTGGAAGACGAACGTTTGGCTGCCGAAAAACTCAAACTGGAGCAATTGGAATTAGAGAAGTCTCAGAAATTGGCTTTAGAAAAGAAACAATTGGAAGACGAACGTTTGGCTGCCGAAAAACTCAAACTGGAGCAATTGGAATTAGAAAAAGCCCAGAAGTTAGCTTTGGAAAAGAAGCGAATAGAGGATGAACTATTGGCCGCCGAAAAACTCAAACAAGAAGCTTTAGAATTAGAGAAGGCTCAGAAATTGGCTTTGGAAAAGAAACGATTGGAAGACGAACGTTTGGCTGCCGAAAAACTCAAACTGGAGCAATTGGAATTAGAGAAGTCTCAGAAATTGGCTTTAGAAAAGAAACAATTGGAAGACGAACGTTTAGCCGCTGAAAAACTCAAACTGGAGCAATTGGAATTAGAAAAAGCCCAGAAGTTAGCTTTGGAAAAGAAGCGAATAGAGGATGAACGATTGGCCGCCGAAAAACTCAAACAAGAACAATTGGAATTAGAAAAAACTCAGAAATTGGCATTAGAAAAGAAACGATTGGAAGACGAACTTTTGGCTGCCGAAAAACTGAAACAAGAAGCTTTGGAATTAGAGAAGTCTCAGAAATTGGCTTTGGAAAAGAAGCGAATTGAGGACGAACTTTTGGCTGCTGAAAAATTCAAACAAGAACAACTGGAATTAGAAAAAACACAAAAGCTGGCTTTAGAGAAGAAGCGAATCGAAGATGAACGTTTGGCGGCCGAAAAACTTAAACAAGAACAATTGGAATTAGAAAAAGCCCAGAAATTGGCTTTAGAAAAGAAAAGATTGGAAGACGAACGTTTGGCTGCTGAAAAACTTAAACAAGAGCAATTGGATTTAGAAAAAGCCCAGAAATTGGCTTCAGAAAAGAAGCGATTGGAAGACGAACGCTTAGCTGCTGAAAAACTTAAACAAGAACAATTGGAATTAGAAAAAGCACAGAAACTGGCTTTGGAAAAGAAACGATTGGAAGACGAACGTTTGGCTGCCGAAAAACTCAAACAAGAAGCCTTGGAATTAGAAAAAGCCCAGAAATTGGCTTTGGAAAAGAAGCGATTGGAAGACGAACGTTTGGCTGCCGAAAAACTCAAACAAGAAGCTTTGGAATTAGAAAAAGCCCAGAAATTGGCTTTGGAAAAGAAACGATTGGAAGACGAACGTTTGGCTGAGAAAAAGAGATGGGCAGATTCAGGCCTGACTGTTTATTTGAAAGACTTTTATACCAATCAGCCGCTCGATGGCAAGATTACGGTTTATAGCAAAAACAAAAAAGACTCCACCATTTTCGACATAAAAGCAGGTATCATAAAGCTTCCTTTGACCGAGAACGATACTTGGGTGGTTAAAGGCTCTGCTCCAAATTATACTTCGGCCGAACAAACCGTTAAAATCGAACTTCCAAAGGAGGGTTCTAAGAACTTTGTGTTAGAATTGAAACTTGGTAAAGAAATCTATAAACTTCAGCTTGTGGCCTTAGATTTGGAGAAAAATACGCCCATTGCCCTCGCAAACTTTACCATTTTAGATGCCAACAAAAAACAATTGGCCACAGTAAAAGCAGACAGCAAAGGTGCCGCAGAATATATATTGCCAACAAAAGGTAGATATACGGTTCTGATGGCCGCACCAAATTATCAAGGCGACGAACAGGTGATAGAAGAAGTGAAACTTAATACCAAAGTCACATTTAAACCGATTGAAATCAAGGTTAAAGAACATGAGTTGAAACTGTATGTTTATGACCGATTCACAGACGAAGAGCTTTTTCCAGACATCAAATCAAACACCAAGGCCATAGGTGCGGCTCCGGCGTTTATAAAAGGACCAGCCGAAACCGTCTTTGATATCAATCTCAGTGGTACCAACATCGAACCCGAAAACTACAAGCTGGCCTTTGTGGATAGTTTGATATTGAAAGTGAGGCAGGATTTGAAAGCCCAACAGCTCAACTACGAGTTTGAGTTTAGGTTTTATGACAAAAAGACCAATAAGCCCATTCCAAGGCTTGACTACACTGTGGTGGAGGCCACCAATAAAGCTGAGGTTCAGAAATTCATGAATGGCAAAAATCTGGTTTACATGTCGCCCAAGAAAAGCTATGTTTTTACCATGAATAACGCCTCTTACGAACCCATTGTGCAAAAAATAAATGCCCTTGAATGGATAAAGGAGCGTGATTTTGAAAAGAATATATTCTTGGTTCAGAAAAAAGCCGAGGTGGCAGCGGTAGAGTCTAAGCCGGCCGCTGTAATCAATACAAAAACTTTTGGGGAGATAAGTAAAGGTAAAAAAATAACACTCGAAAACATCTATTTTGACCAAAGTAGTCCTGTTTTAAGAACAGAGTCGTTTGTGCAATTAGACGAACTGGTAACAGTCTTGAAGGATAACCCAGAGCTAAAAATAGAAGTGAGAGGACACACCGACAACGTCGGGGACCTTTTTGAAAACGTAAAACTATCAAAAGGACGGTGTGAGTCTGTTATGGATTACTTGATAAAGAAAGGAATTGCCTCTAACCGACTGTCTGTAACTGGCCGTGGTCCCATGGAACCGATAGCACCCAACGACTCTGAAGCCAACAAGAAAAAGAATAGGAGGGTGGAGTTTTTGGTGTTGTAGATTAAGGCACAAAGGCATAAAGGAAATGAGGCACAAAGGCAATGAGGGAGAAAGGCAATGAGGTTGAATGGACAAAAGTAATGAAGCGAAAAGGCACTAAGCGAGTAGTTAAATGAAGATTCAGAATGCCAATAACCACTCCCAAAAAAAATACCGCAGCGTTTCCACTGCGGTTCGGTGATTTTGTCCATACATAAATTCTGCTCGCTTATACTGCAGCTTCGGTTTTGCTGCTAGTTTTTAGGCGAGAAATAGCCTTCGACGGGCTATCAGAAACCTTAAAGCCCCATTCTCCCAACTTTTTGGGATTGGCCCTGAATACTCCCAAAAGCAAGTCTCGGCATGCTTTGATGGTTTCGGAAATAGGCTTCACCATGGCATCACGCTCACGGTAGGCCAGCTCCATTTGCCTACGCAGTTCCTCTGCCTTGAGGTGTTGTTGCAAACATGCAGTTAGCAAAGGACCTATATCTGCAAGTTTATGGTCTTGCAGGGCATTCAATGGCGACGTCTCCCCGTCAGCCACGTGTCTATTGTTGATAATCTCCGCCATTTCGATTACCTCTTGAACATTTGAAGGAATGTTAATCCTAGGTTTTGACATTGTCTTTGTTATTTAAGTAGTATATAAAAAAATCAAAATGTACATACACTGCTTCTCCGGCTTTTGGTCTCATATTTTTTTTACTTTTTGGTGTTTTTACCCTCTTTCTTATCCTGTTGACCGTCAGCTCAAAAAATAAAACCCATTTATACATTTCCGTTTATCCGTTAAATGTCAGACTGGCTACTTTATCTACTTGCATTGCTGCGGTAGAGTTATTAGATAGCTTTCTTTCGTTTAAGGATTAAGGTTTTTGATAAATGGGTTGACAGCTTTTGAACATTACAAAACTACACAACAACTCTCCCCTTAAAGGGGCGGTTTTTGGACATATCTATTTTATTCAAAAATGGCTTTCTTTATTCATGATTTGATTCGCAGGAAGGCAATTTGTAGCAGTAAAATTTCGCCAAAATTAACGAGGTACGGCGTCGCAAAAAACATACGCTATAGCGTAACATCAAATTCGTGGATTTTGATATCAAATTCGTGGAATCTGATCTCTGATTCGTGGGATATGATGTCATATTCGAGGACTTAGAAGCCATACTACCCTCCTCTGATGTCAGATTCTACGAATTCAAGCTCATATTACCCCAATCTGATGTCAGATTCGCCAATGTTGAACACCATGTGGGGGTAGTTTGATGTTAAATTCGGCGATTTCAATGTCAAATTACCCCCCTGTGAGATAATTTTTAATGCAGCAAACCATTGGCATGGTTGCAATTGTACGGCCTTTGACGCATGGAGAGAGGCTTTACTAGGCGGAAAGCTTTTTTAGGGGTGCTGGCTTAATGTTATGCGTGTTTGTTGTCGCAAAACTATATTCTGACACCTTTTTTTGTAGGTAGGTGAGCAATTCCGCTCCCTCAATAACCTCTATATGGCCAGGCAAACCCAATATAAATCTTCCAATCCCCGTGCTGCCGCAGATGGGGCCGTAATAATACCAAACCTCATTTTTTACTATCAGATAGGGCTTAGTAAGTGGGTGGTTTTCGGCTATGAGCTCTCTGGCATATTGGCTCAGCTGGATTTCTACAGTCTGCTTTTTGTCACTGCTTATGCCGAAGGGGTCAGTATAGCGTTTTCGCTTACCATTTTTGTGGCAATAGGTTTCCTTTAGGTTTATCAGCTCTATGCGGTCTATTTTAAAACTCTTCACCTTTCTCGACGATACCTCGTAGGCTTGCAGTTGGCGGTGTTCGCCATTAAATTCTATAGGTTCTACCAGCCTCAGTGCTTTTGGATTTGCAGACATGGGCGAGTGATAATTGACGAGTTCTATCTGCAAATTATGGGCTATCGCAAAGCAAATCTTGTCGTAGTTGCTACCCAGTTTGGCATCGTTTATTTGTTCGGGTAGCGGAAACGGTATGTCCTTGCGGCCCAGCTTTTGTTTGATACTTTGTGTAAAAGGGTGTTCAGGGTCGTGCAGCTGTACAATGCTGCATATCCATTCTTTTTCGTTGTCTTCGAGTATGCCCTTTCTTATTTGGTCAGCACCAAATATAAACTGATGGCCATCAATGTCTTCGTCTAAATGCAGACCAAAATTTTCGAGGTCTTGGTAGTAACGATTGATCTGTTTTACCTGTACACCGAGTATCCTAGCCAGTTGCCCCTTGGTTTTTGAGCGGAGCGAGAGGAGGTCTAAAAGTCGTATGAGATTGAGTGCTTTTTCGCGTTTCATTTATAAGTTGTTTAGAACTGAATCCAAAATTAAGCACAAAAGTGCCTTCGCCTAATCAAAGCCTATTTTTTGTAGATATTTTTTATTGAAAATTGAGAGCTTAGGAGAAATTAGGTGTGATTTTATTGCTAATTAATTTTAAAGGCATACAATCAGCCGAGATGCCAAAATGAACTTTAGGATTAATACCAAAATTATAAATCTAAAGCTTTGAATACAGTTGCATTTGGCTTAGTTTTGTATAGAACACATGAATATTTAAATAAAAATCAATATCTAATTTTTCAAAGCAATTGTTAGAGAACTACACTCAAGAAAGTATGCAAATAGGGATTGACATATTAGAAAATGAAATACTAGAACAATATCCTGATGTTCTCCCAAACCTACTTCGAGACCATACAACCCAAAAGAATATATTCTGGGCTACTGACAATTACAATCACCTTGGTAGTCAGTATAATTTTAATTCCGAAATTTTACCTGAACTAATAACTGGTGAGAATGGCAACATTATAATGCCAAGGGTCCATAAGGATAAGATATTGCAACAAGCTAGATCTAAAGAAATGGCAGAAGTCTTTACTCCTTCTTGGATTTGTAATGCACAAAATAATTTGATTGATAACGCTTGGTTTGGTAGAGAAGGGGTTTTTAATATTGAATTAATTGATTCCGAAAAGTTTAGATGGACGACAAATGTTGAGAAAATAACTTTTCCTGAAGGAAAAACCTATAAAAACTATATTAAAGATACACGTTTGGAAATGGCTTGTGGTGAAGCACCATACATTACAAGTAGATATGATAGTACAACCGGTGATTTTATTCCAATTGAAAATCGTATTGGTTTGCTTGACAGAAAACTTAGAGTTATCAACGAAAACGTAGATGACTCTGGTGAGTGGTTGGAAGCAGCACAAACAGCTTATAAAAATACTTATGCTTTTGAGTGGCAAGGCGATAGCCTTCTACTGGCTCGAGAGGCTATGCTAATTACTTTTATTGAAAACTATATTTACAAATTCAATAAAGAGCCATTATTAAAATCTATTGATTTCATAGCCTATATTATATCATGGAATGTTTGGCAAATGGATGGTCTTAAGGCTGTTATTCCTAACTCATGTGGCATAAATGAAACCAATGTTTTAGATATTTTCGGTACCCTCGAATCAAAAGAATGTGAAGGTTGTAAAATTAGCAAAATTGATAAGCATAACGGCATATATTCATTAATAAAAGATTGGTCAAATAAGGATTTTGAGACTGGAAGAAATGGTAGAAAAATCAGATTTGTTGATTTAATTAAAAGTAAAAAAGCATGAAATTTACATCCGCACTCAAACTAAAGTTAATTTATATTTTTCGCATCAATGATGCTGCTCACAAAGGTTGTTTAAAAATCGGAGAAGCTACTTCAGATAATGAGAATATTTGGGGATTGGAGCCAAACAGTTCAATACTTAACAAAGCCGCAAAAAAACGTATAGACCAATATACCCAAACGGCTGGTATTGCCTATGATTTATTGTATACTGAAGTTGCCATTTATTCATACAAAGGAATTCTAAATGCCTTTTCTGATGCTGAAGTTCATAACGTCTTGATTCGTTCGGGAATACGAAGAAAAACTTTCGATACAAAAAACAAAGCCAACGAATGGTTTGAAACAGACTTAGAAACTGTCAAAAAAGCCATAAAGGCTGTAAAAGAAGGTAAAGATTCTTTACATGCAAGTCAGGTAAGTGATACTCAGAATCCTGTTGAATTCAGGCCCGAGCAAAAAGAAGCAATTGAAAAAACTACAAAGCAGTTCAAAAAAGGTAATGAAATGCTTTGGTTTGCTAAAATGCGATTCGGAAAAACCCTTTCAGCTCTTCAAGTTGTTAAGGAGAATTTATTTACAAGAACCCTAATCTTAACACATAGACCAGTGGTAGATAAAGGCTGGTTTGAAGACTTTGGAAAAATATTCTATGACTCACCTCAATATGCTTATGGTTCAAAAAATCAGGGAAATCAGTTTGTTACTTTAGAGAAACAATGTAAAACCATAGATGTAAAATACATATACTTTGCATCTATGCAAGACCTTAGAGGCTCTGAAAAGGTTGGAGGTAATTTTAATAAAAATGATGAAATCTTTCAAACTCTTTGGGATTTTATTATAATTGATGAGGCACACGAAGGCACTCAAACGGAGTTGGGTGAAAATGTACTGAAAGAGCTAAAAAAGGGTAATACAAAGGTTCTTTATCTTTCAGGTACACCTTTTAACCTTATTGATAAGTATCAAGAAGATGAAATTTATACTTGGGATTATGTAATGGAGCAAAAAGCTAAGTTGGAATGGAATAATATCCACTTAGGTGATCCAAACCCTTATTCATCACTTCCTAAACTCAATATTTTCACTTACGACCTAGGTCAATTATTAAAAGGTTTTTTAGATGAAGAAATTGCATTTAATTTCCGTGAATTTTTTAGAGTTAATGAGGTTGGCAGTTTTTTACATGAAAAGGACGTTCTCTCATTTTTGAACCTTATTTGCAAGGAAGATCCAGAAAGCAACTATCCATATTCTTATGGTGGTTATCGAGACAACTTCAGACATTCCCTTTGGATGGTTCCTGGCGTAAAAGAAGCTAAAGCATTGAGTAAATTACTCAAATCTCACCCTGTATTTGGGCAATTTGAAATCGTTAATGTAGCTGGTAATGGTGATGAAGAAGTGGCTACAGACGAAGCTCTGAAAAAGGTTGAAAAAGCCATAGGTGATAAACCTCATGAAACCTATTCAATAACTTTGTCTTGTGGAAGATTGACGACAGGGGTTTCAGTGAAAGCCTGGACAGCAGTTTTTATGCTCTCTGGTTCTCACAATACCTCGGCATCTACTTATATGCAAACTATTTTCCGCGTTCAAACTCCCGCAACCATAAACGGAAAAGTAAAAGAAGAATGTTTTGTATTTGATTTTGCACCCGATCGTACGCTAAAAGTAATAGCCGAAACGGCCAAGGTTTCGGCCAAAGTCGGTAAAACTACTGGAGAAGATAGAAAGATAATGGGTGAATTTCTGAACTTCTGCCCAATAATAGCCATTCATGGTTCTCAAATGAGGACGTATGATGTCAATGGTATGTTGGAACAACTCAAAAAAGTTTATGTAGAACGAGTAGTTAGGAACGGCTTTGAAGATGGCTATTTATACAATAACGACATTTTGATGAAATTGGAGTCTGTCGAATTAGAGGAGTTTGATGGATTAAAAAAAATTATTGGTAGTACTAAAGCCATGCCTAAAAGCGGCGACATTGATATCAATAAGCAAGGCTTTACCGATGAGGAATATGAGAAATTAGAAAAAACTAAGAAAAAAGACACCCATGAATTAACTGAGGAAGAAAAAAGACTGATAAAAGAGAAATTTGACAAAAAGAAAAACCGTGACAGTGCAATTTCAATTTTAAGGGGTATTTCTATTCGTATGCCTTTATTAATTTATGGTGCTGATGTAAGTAATGAGGATAAAGAAATTTCAATAGATAATTTCACCTCATTAATAGATAATAAGTCTTGGGAAGAATTTATGCCTAAAGGAGTTACTAAAGCAACATTTCTAAAATTCAGAAAATATTATGAGCCCGATGTGTTTAGGGCGGCCGGGAAAAGAGTTAGGGCTTTAGCCAGAGCTGCTGATGCACTCACTGTTGAAGAGCGAATTGAAAGAATCACTTCAATATTTGGCACCTTTAGAAACCCTGATAAAGAAACTGTTTTAACACCTTGGCGTGTGGTAAATATGCACTTGGGTGATTGCCTGGGCGGTTATGTATTTTTAGATGAAAGTCGAGAAAAAACAATATCAGAGCCGGTCTTCGTTGAGCATACTGATGTGACACTAGATGTATTTTCAACAGATTCACGTATTTTAGAGATTAATTCCAAATCTGGTCTTTATCCTCTCTATGTAGCTTACAGTATTTTTAAAAATCGAGTTAAAGAGAAATATCCAAACCAATCACCTGAAACTTTAACAATTGCCAAACAGCAAGAACTTTGGGATAGAACTTTAGCGGAGAATGTTTTCGTTCTCTGCAAGACCCCAATGGCAAAAAGTATCACAAAACGTACATTGGTAGGATTTAGAAGCACAAAAGTTAATACCAGATATTTTGAAGATTTAATAAACCAAATTACGAATAAGCAAGAGAATTTTATCACGAAAATAAAACAAGGAAATACATTTTGGAAAGCAAATAATGATAATAATATGAAATTTAATGCAATAGTTGGTAACCCTCCTTATCAACTTACTGCTGATGGCGGTAATAGAAGTTTGCCAATTTACAATAAGTTCGTGGACATTTCTAAATCACTTCGTCCAGACTTTGTAAGTTTAATTATTCCATCAAGATGGATGTCGGGTGGGCTTGGTTTAAATGATTTTAGACAATCTATGCTAGAAGATAGGAGGATTTCTAAACTATTTGATTTTCCTGATTCAAATGAGGTCTTTCCGGGAGTAGAGGTAAAAGGGGGGATTTGTTATTTACTCTGGGATAGGGAACATGATGATAAATGTAAAGTAATGACAATTAGAGGTAATAATGTTTTTGGACCAGTACATCGAGATCTTGATAATTTTGATATACTTGTAAGAGATAGTTTGTCAGTAATTATTTTAAATAAGATATTAGATAAAAATGAAACATCAATTACTTTAATATTATCTGTTGATAAGGAATTTGGTTGGACATCCAACTTTAATGCCTTCAGTAAAGTCGAAGTTCAAGGTTTTATTCCTTTACATTATATCACAAAAACAAAAAGGAAAATAGGTTGGATTAGTAGGGAGGATGTATCCAAGAGCATTAACTTAATTGATACTTATAAAGTATTAATACCAAAAGCGGGTTCAGATGGAGGAAAGAAAATTCCAGACATAGTACTAGGAAGGCCTTTAGTAGTAGAGAATCCTTCTGTTTGTACCCAATCTTTCCTATTCTTTTATACAGATTCAAAGGAGAAAGCTTTTAATTTAGAAACATACTTGAAAACTAAGTTTTTTAGGTTTTTTGTTTCATTGAGAAAAATTACTCAAGACGCTACGAAATCTACCTATCAATGGGTACCAATGCAAGACTTTACTTCTAATTCCGACATTGATTGGATCGTGCCCATTCATGAAATTGACCAGCAATTATATAAAAAGTATAACTTAAATGATGGAGAAATATCTTTTATTGAAAGTAGGATAAAACCGATGGCAGATTAGTAAAAGTTAAATATACTTGAGAGTAAAAAAAATCCAATAATTATTATCATGTTTTCAAAGCTAATAAAACTAACATTTGCAATAACTGCGTACTCTCCAGTCATTTTGATTTGGTGGTTAGTTAGTTTATATAGCATATACAATGCTGGCGGAACTATTGGATTTATAAATTTTTCTGATTTTAAACTTAGTGATTTTTTCAATAAATTGAATTTGGTTTTCATCTTTGTATTTCTTGTTTTAATCTCTTGGTTTATTCTTCATTTGGCTACAACTAAATTAACACGAAATAGCATTGAAGTTAAGTCAATCAAAAGTTCTGACCTTAATATGAATGCTTTGATTTTCACCTATTTCCTTCCTTGTATTGAAATTTATAAAAAAGATGTGGTTTATTTAGCAGGCTGGTGTTTAGCTCTTTGCATTATAGTTTACATTAACAAGGGAACTTATTTTCACAATCCACTCATGAAGCTATTTGGTTACAGCTATTATGAAATTGCAACCAAAAGGGAAGTAACATATTTAATGATTTCAAAAGATAAACTAAAGAACCCCAATGAAATAAAGGCATATTCTCAACTTACTGATTTTGTGCTATTAGATTCATCCAATAAATAATTTAGAATATGAAGAATGTAACATGCAATTTTTTCGCAATGTTAAAAGATGACACAGTTAGAAAAATTGACTTACTACAAACAATTACTGCTGATATAAGAAACGTATTTATTAATAATGGTAACGCATTTTTAAATGAGGATGTTGAAGAAATATTGTTTGATGGAAACTTCAATATTCAAGATGAGGAAATACTATATGTAGAATTTGAATTACCTGAAAATGTAGCTGAGTCAAGTACAAATCCAATCGGCTTAAAAGTATTGAATTTAGCAACAGATGATATAAAAGCCTTGTTTTGGGTTGAAGATGAAGTCTATTATTTTCAAAATTTTGACAAGAGAAAGTTGTTGCAGAATAAAAATGTAATATTTTGGGATAAGGATACTTTCGACAAATTCACAAACAATGCTTTAATAGTTGACAATATGGTGAACGCTATATACATAAACAACAGGTTTTATTTTAAATCTTATGCAAACGCAAACAAAATATTTAGTTTAATTTCATTTTTTGAAGCTGCCAGCGATGAAGTAATAGACCAGTTTGCAACAAATGGCACATTAACTGTTGACGCTAACTGGCTCAAAGAAAATGCCGACACTATTATTAAAAAGCAAATTACATTAATCCAAAATAGTAACATATTAACAAATGCCAGCCCAAAGAAGATTAAGTCTTCTGCAAATAAATTTAATTTGAAAATTCAATTGGTTGACAGAAAATTAATATTACCTAATGATAAAAAGCAATGTAAGGATATTCTGTCGTTTTTAAATGAACAGTATTACTTTGGTTTAATCACTGGGAATAAATTCAGGACGAATTCCAAAAGAGAAGCATAAGCAAATTCCAAAACCTAGTGGCTACCTGTATTTCCCTACTTAGTCTGAAGGCCAAGAAAGAACTTGCTCTTCTTAGTCTTCAGACTAAGAAGCGGTGCCCATCAGTCTTAGACTGATTCTGTCATTTGGTAATTTCAAAATAGGCACATTGCTATTTTTGCGGCATATTGTTAGAGAATCAGTAACATACCATTTCCAATTCTCCTGCTCTTCTTAGTCTTCAGACTAAGAAGCAAAGTCCATCGGTCTACAGACCGAAATGAAGAAATTGGCCGTCAATTTTATTCTCAAAGTCCTCCCACTCTAATCCAGCCGCACCACACCCAAAGGAGCGGAGGTTGGGTTGTTTAGGATGGTGTTGTTGCCAAACGAAAGAATGAGTTTGTCACCTGATGCTCCTATGGTGTTGTTGGTCATGGCTGAGCCTGAAAGGCTGAGTTCTGAATTGCCTAGAGAAATCAAAGCAGTGCCGTTGTTAAATATTTGAGAGTTTTGCAATAATACTTTGGCACTACCTGCTAATAAAAAAAAGAGTTAAGAAGTCGAGCTTCAAGACTTAAAACTTGGTACAGCCGTAAATCGAAGTCTAGTGCAAAGGGGAATACATATTTGAATATCGAAGAACACAATATCACAATCTTTAAAAATAAAAATACTGGGAAGTTTACTGTAAAAATCGATGAATCATTTGGCAAAAAAGAGTTTGAAACTTTAAGAGAGGCACAAACTGCTGCTTTCAAGGGCATGGAATATTACAAAAAGAAGGGAGACTGGTAAAGTAAATTATTAAAATCTTACCTTTGTGTCATGTTCTACAGAAGAAAAGTAATATTAGCCTTTTTGGAGTTGTTTGAAGGGAATCTGGAAAAAATCAGACTTCAGAAAATACTCTTTTTGTTTAGTCAGTCGCAGGGCAAAGAATGTGTATATGATTTTGTGCCTTACAAGTTTGGTTGTTATTCGTTTTCGGCTAGTGCAGACTTGGTTACTATGGTCACTAAAGGTTTATTAACTGAAACCGAAAGTCACTTCTTTGTAGCGGAGAAAACAACTTATTTCGAACAACTAAAAGCTATAGACCAGCAAAAAGTGCTAGAAATAAAGAAGCTGTATGGTGGAATGAGTTCGTTTGGCCTTATGAAGCATACTTATTTGAATTTCCCTTATTGGGCTACTAAAAGCATAAAGGCCCAAGAGATACTTTCGGAAAATGAATTTGCCAAAGTGAAGGCTCTTCGTACTTTTGAAAGCAAAAATGTATTGTTTACAATTGGTTATGAAGGAATTTCACTGGAAGAGTATCTTAATAGGCTCGTTAGGAACGATGTGAAACTGTTGGTAGATGTTAGAAACAATCCCTTGAGTATGAAATACGGATTTAGTAAAAGTCAATTAAAACGTTTTTGCGAAAATCTTGGCATAGCTTATCTTCATTATCCAGAAGTTGGAATACAATCTGACCAAAGGCAGGAATTAAATACGCAATCTGATTATGATGTATTGTTTGAAGATTACAAATTAAAAAATCTTACAAAAACACAAAAAACACAATTAGAAATATTGAATTTATTAAAAAAACACCAACGCATAGCACTTACCTGTTTTGAGGCAAATATTTGTCAATGCCACCGCAAACCATTAGCAGAAGCAATAACCGCCTTACCAGGTTTTGAATATGAGTTAAAACATATTTGATTTAAATGGCAAAAACTAAAGTCCTCATAACTGTTAAAACATATCCCTCGCTCTCATCTAAATACGACGAATTAGTTTGCACAGCAGGATTCCTTGAAGATGGAAGGATGGTTAGGATCTATCCTGTTCAATTTAGAAAAAAGGATTATGACCAACAATACAGTAAATATGACTGGATTGAACTTGACTTGGTTAATAATAGGAGCGATTTTAGACCAGAAAGCTACAGACCCAATAGTCATGAGAGTCCAATAAATATTGTTGGACATTTAGAGCCAGTTCATAACTGGGCAGCCAGAAAAGAGTTTGTCCTTGGAAAAATCTATGATGATTTAAGCTTGTTAATTGAAGAAGCCCATGACAAAACTATTTGTACTTCTTTGGCCGTTTTTAAACCAAAAGAAATTCTTGATTTTACTATTGAAGAGGTTGAAAGAGAATGGGACAAAGGAAAACTTGCGTCCATTGAAGCTGAAAGAATGCAGTTAGGTTTGTTTAAACAGCCCGAAGACCCATTTAAAGTTGTAAGAAAACTACCTTATAAATTCTCTTATGTTTTGATAGATGTTAAGGGCAGGAAGAGTAAGATGATGATAGAAGATTGGGAAATTGGACAATTATATTGGAATTGTTTGGCGAGGCATGAAGGTATTGAAAGTAAGGCTATAGCAGATGTAAAGAAGAAGTACTTTGATGACTTTGCAAAGACCAAAGATTTGTATTTGTTTCTAGGAACAACTAAAACGAATCATTATGTAAGCAAGAATCCCTTTATGATAATTGGTACTTTTCACCCCAAAATTGAAAACCAACTAAGCTTATTTTAGTTTTTAAATAATGTTTGTGTTTCTGAATTGATATTAAACCGATCTTCTTAGTCTTCAGACTAAGAAGCAACGTCCATCTATCTTCAGACCGAAATGAAGAAATTGGTTGTCAATTTTATTCTCAAAGTCCTCCCACCTAATCCAGCCGCATCACACCCAAAGGAGCGGAGGTTGGGTTGTTTAGGATGGTGTTGTTGCCAAACGAAAGAATGAGTTTGTCACCTGATGCTCCTATGGTATTGTTGGTCATGGCTGAGCCAGAAAGGCTGAGTTCTGAATTGCCTAGAGAAATCAAAGCAGTGCCGTTGTTAAATATTTGAGAGTTTTGCAATAATACTTTGGCACTACCCTTACCCTTAATGCCAGTTAGGTTTGAAGACACCACAGAATTCATAACGGACAAATTTGTGTTTTCATGGGCCACAATGGCAGAATCGAGCGATTGGATTCTGGAGCCAACTACCGAAACTCTGAGGTTTGCAGTCGAGTTATTCTGAAGTAATTTGAGGCCTATGGAGGAGGGGTATAAAAAACCTAAAATCGAGGTATTTGAGATCAATATTTTGGCATTTCCGGTAGTCATGTCAGCAGATATGCCGTTTTCTTTAAAGTTGTTGATGGTACAGTTTTCCACCACAAGTTCTCCTCCAGCTAAGAAACGAATGCCATTGAGGCCAGTTTTAAATCCTTCGATAGATAAATTTCTTAAAACGACTTTATCTGTAGCAGCTACATTTATGATTACACCATTGGTGCCTGCGGCAAGAATTCCGGCCAATGTGCCATCGCCACTGATGGTAATGGACTTTGTTATGGTAACTGCCCCAAATCCTCCGGGATCTAATACAGAGATTTCTCCAGCTGGGGCTGTCTTAGAGATAGCTCCAGCAAAGGTCTTGCAGGGAGCAGTTCGGCTACAAGGATTGGCGTCGTCGCCGACACCAGAAACCCAGGTGCGGCTAGCTTGTCCGTATATATTAAATGAAATGAAGAGAAGAATTGCTAAATATTTTTTCATGGTAATAGTTTTTTAAAATTTTCTAATGGCTCTAACTCTTGCGTCCGATTGTTTGCCAAGTGCTGACTCAGCTCCTGCCGTAAAGTCTTTTACATAAGCCGTAATGGAAGGGTTGTTTGTTGGTGAACCTTCTATTTCTGTTGAAGTCCAATAGTTGGCATCAGCAAAACCACCAATTGTGTTTTTTTGATTGTAAATTAACTTGAGCTCTTCTAGTGAAGGCAGATACCAGTCGCCAAAGCCCCCACCAGTGTAAGACTGGGCAATTTTGGCGGCATAAGAGCCATTTCCTTCAATACGAACGATGTCGGTGGTGTTTTCAATGCCACCATAAATGCCCACTCTGGTGGCACCTGTGATATGAAAGTTGACATTGAACCACTTTATGCCAATCGTCTGGTCTACTGGTGCCACCACTAATCCATGCCGGCCAGTATCGTCTACAAAAATCACTCTGCCACCATGGGCCAACTGCCCTACCGTATAGCTGGGCAAATCGGAGGAGTCAAACACAAACATGGGTACCCATGAATAACCATTGTAAGAATATGCACCTGTTCCAGCAAGGCAGTTGCTACAATATACTTGCATGCCCATCACGGGTGCGGCTATAAGATTTCTTTGGGACTCGTTGAGCACGGGCAGCTTTAGGGCTTGGCCGGAAGCTTCAATGGTTAAAATGTTTTTGGAATCTGAAGGATTGAGCGTGATACTCTGAGCCTTGGCCGACCATTGGGCCATAAGAAGCCCAAGAGTAATTATTAGTTTTATTTTCATGGCATTAAGGTTTTGTATTTCAAATCTAAAATAAAAAATATTAGAAAACAAAGCCTGATTAAATTTAAGAGAATAAAGTAATAGGACAAGTACCTTGGAAGCCGAAGTATTTCCTAAAAGTTGGGTTTCCTTTTTACTCGACACAACCTATCTTTGTGCAGAAGTCATAAGGGTAGTTTCTCTGATAACTATTCTTATCTTGAGTTTTAAAGGTAAATTAATCTGTATTGATGCATGTACGTAGAAACAGATAATGGATGGTGAATGAATTTGAAAAACAACAGCTAACTTAAGTTTAAAATTACAGTTGTCCGAGAAAAAAATGAAGGCCCTGCCGGCAAGGCGAAATTGGTTAAATTGGGGTGTTTTTTTATAGAGCATAAAAACATTCACAAATGGTCATTGAGGATATGTTTTTCGGTTAAAAATAATTTTAGTCGGACTCCAGTAATATAAAATGAAATCAGATAAAAAATCAAACCTATAAAAATGCGAATACTATTTACAGGAGGTTCGGGAAAGGCAGGAAAGCATGTTATACCGTATTTGTTGGAGCAAGGGCACCAAGTGCTCAATGTCGATCTTACGCCATTGCATTATCCAGGTGTAGATAATCTGATAGCCGATATCACCGACTCGGGGCAGATGTTTAATGCCATGAGCTCGTACACTGGTCTGCACGAGTTGGAGGGAGGCCAAGGCATACCCAAGTTTGATGCCGTGGTGCATTTTGCTGCGGTGCCACGTATCCTTATCAAGCCTGATAACGAGACTTTTAGGATAAATACCATCGGTACGTACAACGTGATAGAGGCCGCTGTAAAACTCGGCATCAAGAAGATTATCATCGCTTCGTCGGAGACCACCTACGGTATTTGTTTTGCAGATGGAGTTACCGACCCCAAAGTATTGCCCCTAGAAGAAGATTATGACGTAGACCCCATGGACAGCTATGGCTTGTCTAAAGTAGTAAACGAAAAAACGGCCCAGAGTTTTCAACTTCGCTCGGGCTTTGATATATATGCCCTGCGTATCGGCAATGTTATAGAGCCGCACGAGTACGCTGAACTGTTTCCGTATTATTTCAAAAAACCCGAAGTGCGTCGCCGAAATGCGTTTTGTTATATCGATGCCCGTGATTTGGGGCAGATTGTGGATTTATGCCTAAAGAAAGACGGCTTGGGCTATCAGGTTTTCAATGCTGGCAATGACCACAACGGTGCTGTACTGACCAATAAGGAGTTGTTGGAAAGGTTTTTCCCGAACGTAGCCCTAAGCCGAGAACTAGACGAACACGAGGCTTTATTCTCTAACCGAAAAATTAGGGAGGTTTTGGGTTTTAAGGAGATGCACAATTGGAGGAAGTATGTGGGGTAGTTATTGGTTGACTGGACACTGAGCGTAGCCGAAGTGGGTTACTGGTTATTGGTTGACTGGTTACTGGTGGAGCCGAAGTGGGTTACTGGTTATTGGTTGACTGGTTACTGGTGGATTGGACACTGAGCGTAGCCGAAGTGGGTTACTGGTTATTGGTTGACTGGTTACTGGTGGATTGGAGCCGAAGTGGGTTACTGGTTGACTGGACACTGAGGTAGCCGAAGTGGGTTACTGGTTATTGGTTGACTGGTTATTGGTTGACTGGAGCCGAAGTGGGTTAGTGGTTACTGGTTGACTGGTTACTGGTGGATTGGAGCCGAAGTGAGTTACTGGTTACTGGTTACTGGTTGACTGGACACTGAGCGTAGCCGAAGTGGGTTACTGGTTACTGGTTGACAGGACTGTGAGCACAATGAAATTCAGATGGTAATCTAATGAAATTGCGACCGATGGGTCTCTAAGTGTGTTACTGTTAAAGTTATAACCCAAAGGCACACAAAGAAGGCACGAAGTTTCACAAAGCGGGACGTATTTATCTTTGTGTTTTTTGTGGAAACTTCGTGGAATAACTTTCATGAAGTTACGCAAAGAAAGCTACGAAATATAAGGCTGAGTCTTTAAATTAAAAGTAGGTCTTTTTTTGGGAATTTCAGTTACTCAGGTCCAACAATCAAGAAATTCCAGGTACCAGTAAATGTAACAGTATCGCTTGCTAAATTAACAATTCGTAATTGACATTCAGTAGCTGTAACATTTATTGGAATAATTAATATCTTATACCATTCACCCGTAGCTGTGGCATTATTAACTTGTCCCACGGTGACAGTTGGTATCCCTCCAAAGTTTTCATAATTTAAGTTACCGCTATCTACAAAACCCCCTACTGATAGGTTGGTTACGCCAAAACCACCAGTTGTTCGTACAACTTTCTGTTGCGTGCCACTTGAACTTCTAACAATTCCTTTGTTTCCATTCACCAAAATGTTGCTGCTGACAGTGAGGTTATTACCAATAGTGAGGTTATTCTGCATATTCACACTTGATGCAAAATCACTCGTGCCATCAACATCGAAAGTGCCATTTACCCATAAATTTGTATTGATTTGTGCATCTCCGTTTACTTCAAGTTTGTAACCGGGACTTACAATACCTATGCCTACTTCACCATTTGAAGTAACTGTTAACCTATCTCCAGAGTTATATAAATGCCATTTGTTATTGCTTCCGTCGAAGTAATGAAATGCTTTCGAAAGACCACCCGTAGCGTAACCATAAAAGGGTTTTCCTGTAGAAGAACTGGCATCGATATACATACCCTCATAATTTGTACCTCCTAAGTTTCCTCTTACGGTGAGAAATGTACTAGAATTGAGCATAGAGGTAATCCCGACACCCACAGAGCCGTTATGATGTAGTGTAGGGCCATTAATTCCCCATTGATTTCCTAAGTATAATTGTTGCCAGGAGGTGCCATTATGAAAATCAAATTGATTGGTGGTAGAATTAAATAAAAGTAAGCCCGCCTGTGGTGAGCCGATGGCATCTCTACTGACCGTGCTCATGCGAGGTAGTAATACGCCTTTGTTTGAACTCCTAATATCTAAAATAGAAGCGGAATAAGGAATGTCAGTTCCTCCGGCGTTGCTTATTACTGTACCAGTCGGTGAGTCTATCACTTTTGCGTTTTGAGCAAAAGCTTGAATAAACAGAAGACTAATTATGAAGGTGATAAATGTTTTTTTCATGGCTGAAATATTAGTTTTACCAAAATTAAAGTAATAGAAAAGCAAAAATCTAACGGAAAGGAGATTTTCTGTTGAGTTTTTAACTTTGCGGTTGATGTATGAAAATAATCTGGTGATATTTCGCTGTTTATTGTTTATCAGGTACTTGTACTTGCGGGGTAAGGCGAACTTTCTGCAAAGAGTGATATAGATGGCCGATGTTTCATGTTTTTTTTGGAGAGGCTGCCGGTTTTTATTTATATTTACAAATAGCATGGCTCTGTAGATTGCCGAGCTACTAAAAATGAATGACACCCTATGACCGTTAGGCAATTTTTTAAGGATTATAAATTTGAGCTTTTGCTCTTCGGCTTGTTTCAACATCTTTTTATGGCCATGGTATTGAGCAGCTTGGAGGTGTATCGCAATATCTTTTGGCCTATAAATATGGTCATTTTGGGTGTTACTTCTTTCGGGGTTTATTTGGAGCAAAAACGGCAGCGGCTTTTGATTTTACGTCTGTTGGTATTTGCCATTTGCAGCACACCCTTGCTTTCTTATTTCATAGGGTTTTCTAAAGAGGTGTTGATATTCCTGAGTATATCGTACACTTTGTTTTTTGGCTACGTTTTTTATGAAGTATTGAGGTTTTTAATAAAACCCAGCTACGTAAACAAAGACGCCATCATGGCCTCGGGGTGTGGGTATTTTCTGCTCATAGAGATGGCCACATTTGTACAGCAAACTGTTTTTTATTTTCAACCGCTGGCCTACAAAGGCCTGGACTTGAGTCATCCCACCGCAGTATATGTCGACTTCGTGTATCTCTCTACAGTAACTATTACCAGCATAGGTTTTGGTGATATATTGCCCAATATGCACTATACCAAGCTGTTGATATCTTTGATTGGTATCATCGGGCAGTTTTATATGGTGGTCTTGGTCGGGATATTGATTAGTAAATTTACCTCCCAAAATAACAAATCATAGATGCATACAGGAAAACGCTATAGACCTCTAGAGTTTTTTAGGTGGACCTACCGAGGAACATTTTGGTTGGTATTGGTGGCAATCGTACCTACCACTTTGTATGCACAGGGGTTTACATTTATTTCTATTCCTTGGCAGCCCATTGCCACACTTGGTACGGCATTGTCGTTCATTGTGGGTTTTAAAAACAATGCCAGTTATGGGCGTATTTGGGAGGCAAGGCAGATTTATGGTGGAATAATCAACGACAGCAGGAGTTTTGGCTATACGCTGAGAGATGCACTGGGCGGCAAAGAGTCTGACTTGGTCAAAACCATATTTAATAGGCATTTTGCTTGGCTTACGGCCCTTCGGTTTCAGCTCAGAGAGCCTCGAAGCTGGGAAAATATGAAAAGAGTAACGAATGTGGAGTTTCAGAACAATAACTATCAGGTGCCAGAATGGCAAAGCCATGTAGAGGAGGAGTTGAAAAACTACCTAAGCACTGAAGAACTAAAATATATTTTGTTGAAAAAAAATAGAGCTACACAACTAACGGCTTTGCAGTCAGAAACACTGGCAAAGCTTAAAAAAGAAGGTACCATAAATGATTACGAATGGACACAACTGCAAAACTGTCTAGCCAAATTTACGGACAATCAAGGCCGAGCGGAAAGAATCAAGAACTTTCCTTATCCGAGAAATTTTGCCTCGGTGGCTACTTATCTGATGTTTGTGTTTGTAGTTTTGTTGCCGTTTGGTTTGCTCAAAGAATTTGACAAAATAGGAGAGGGTACAGTATTGGAAAACTTCACGATATGGTTTAATATACCTGTTTGCGGCATAGTGGCTTGGGTGTTTTATGTTTTGGAGGAAATAGGCGAGAGTGCCGTCAATCCATTTGAAGGCAGTGCCAACGATGTGCCCATTACGCAGATAAGTCGGACGATAGAAATAGACATGAGAGATATGCTAGATGAGGATAATTTACCGGGAGCTATAGTTGCTCAGAATAATTTAGTATTGTGAAATGAAATATAAGTGGCAAATCTGAATACTCGCTTTGCCCAATTATAAACTGAAAGAACCACGAAAAATAAATGAATATAAAGATGAAGTCGGGGGAGTTTATTACCCTATCCGCATGCACCATGATGTTGACGGCCTTGGGTATAGATATTATGCTGCCCGCATTTGCAAGTTTAAGGCAACACTTCGGTTTTAAGCCTGAATCCACAGCCACAGCCCAAGTTATAGTCTTCTTTTTTATGGGTCAAATAGCCCAACTATTTTTTGGAATATTGTCGGATCGGTTTGGCCGCTTGGCCATCTATCGTATAGGTTTTCCGCTTTATATAGTTGGTGGGTTAGTGGCTGCTTTTGCACCGACTTTTGAAATTATGCTTGCAGCACGTTTTTTTGCTGGAGTAGGAGCCTCTGCCGTATTTATGACTACCATTGCAGGGGTAAGAGACCGCTTTGTAGGCGACCAGATGGCCCGCACGATGTCGCTCATTTTTACGATTTTCTTGTTTACGCCAGTCATAGCACCTTTCTTAGGTTTGGCCATACTTTCGGTTTCGTCTTGGCAAATGGTATTTCTTACGCCAGTAATCTTCGGCTTAGCCATATTTATTTGGTCGTTTAGAATGGAAGAGACCCATCCTGTAGAAAAACGAACGGCTCTTAATTGGTCTAGCGTAGCCTTTTCTTTAAAATCGGTTTTAAGCAACCGCCCATTTCTGAGATATACCACCATTACGACTTTATTATTTTCAGCATTGAGTACTTGGGTGGCTACATCGGAGCATATAGTAGGGGGGATCTACGGCAAACCTGAACTCTTTGCTTGGGTTTTTGCGGGCATAGGACTCTTGATGTCGCTGTGTACATTTTTCAATTCCTACTTCACTACTAGAATAGGAGCGAGGAGAAGTATAAAATGGCTGTTGGTGGCCTATGCCACCGTGGCCAGCGTTTTGTTTATTATCACAATTGTCTTTGGGGAGCCACCACATCTTTTGGTGTTTTTTGTGGGCATTGCTCTCCTGATGGCCATCAATATCGCCATAGAGCCCAACAGCAGTGCATTGGCTCTGGAACCGATGGGTGACATAGCTGGAGTTGCTTCTTCGGTTTATGGTACATTTTTCTTTTTCATTGGTTCTACATTGGGATCTGTGGTTAGTTTCTTTATGACCGATAGTGTTTTTCCATTGATTTTGAGTTTTTTTGTTATCGGCATCATCAATTTGGTTTTGATTTTTGGAGGAAATAAAGGGAAAAGTAGTTAAATGCTAGAGCTTATCCCTGTTGGTCTGTATTATTAATTAATAGCAAAATGCCAAAGATACTGAGAGGGGCGAAGTTGGGTTTTAATTCTAAAAACCAAAAGGTAGTTCGATAATGATTATTTATTATTGTATAATCAAAAAACTAAATAACAATGTTTAAAAGTGTTCTGGTGTTGTTATTAAGCATTGCATTTGGTTCTTGTGGACAAATCAAAAGCTTTTCAGTAAAGACCGAGTCTGTAAATCCTAGATTGATTTATTTCTCTAAAAACAACGGTTTAGATTGGGAAAATGCAAGTGCAGGCTTACCCGATAGTGTAAGTATTGGGCTAGGTGGCATTGCAGTTTCGGAGAGTTTGCTAGGAATAGCGACTAAGGAATATGGCGTTTATGTATTTGATGAAAAAATAAATGAATGGTACAAACTACCAGCCAGCCACCAGATGATTAAAGACAATGTAGGTGCTTTGTTTTTTTATAAAAACGGTATTTTTGTCGGAACCCAATTCGGCGGCGTATATTATTCTGATGACATGGGCAAAACTTGGGATTTGAAAAACTTGGGAATAACCGATAATACCATCAGACGGTTTGAGGAAATAAACGAAGTGCTTTATGTGACAACCAACGATGGATTGTATAGCTATGATAATACCCAGCAAAAGTGGGATTTGGTCTATGGGAAGGTTGGTTTACAGGTAAATGGGGTGACGGAGTATAAGGGAGATTTATACTTGGCAACCAACCAAGGAGTATATAAATCTGATAAAAACACCAAGGAATGGTCTTTGATTTTGCCCAAGCATTCTGTTCATAATATTGCTTCTGACGAGACCACCCTTTATGCCATGACTTACAATGCCTTGTTGATTTCGTCATTGGATGGCATAACTTGGCAAAGCTGCCAAGCGGGACTCCCTCATAATTTATACACTTTTAATGTTGTAAGAAAAGATGATAAATTGTTTGCAGGTCAATGGGATGGCGTCTATACAAAAGTTAATTCCAGGGATTCTTGGAGTTCCTCTAGCAAAGGTTTACCCGTCAAGTTTGCTGCTACCAATTTGAAAATGTTTAAGGATATGGTGGTGGTTTCTACTGCGAAAAGCGACCGAAAATAAACCGCTCTTGCAAATTCTTCTAGTTGAAGTTTTCATTATTAATTTAAACCAATAAATCTTTGAATTCTTGTAGGCTTAAAGTCTGAACTTTGGGGAAAGGAATATTTCTTAAAACTTTGAAATGCTTATCATTCGTAATAATATAGTCGGCATTTGAAGCCACTGCGGCATCCACAAATTTGTTATCGTCTTTATCTTCTTCGATTAATTGCCATTTATAGAAGGCTTCTACTTGTTCGGTTTGGTGAAGATTCAGTAACTCGTCTAAAACAATTTCAGCAAAATAAGTGGAATAAAACCACGCCAATTTCTCTTCATATTCCTTGATGATTTAGTTTGATAAAATCAAAGTTAATTCACTTGTTCGTAACATTTCATACAGCCATCTTTCTGAAGAGCGTTTAGGTACAATGGCCAATAAAATATTGGTATCTATCAAAACTCTCATTTGTAAGGAGTGTGTAAATGAGAGCTTAAAAGATCTTCAATGGTTTGCTGGTTCATGTTCTTTTCTTCCCAGATTTTATCAGACTCTTCATCTACTTTTTTAGCGTAGTAGTCAGACAATAAAACCTTTATTTCAGTCAAATCTTGGTCGCTCATAGGACGAGAAAACATTTTGAGCAAGTGCATTTGAACCGCATTGAGTTTGGTTGAAGGTTGTAATGATGCCATTTCTGTTTTTTTTATATACAAATTTACACTTTTTTCAATTCCTCGAAACAATTTTCTTCTCTTCTAAGATTTGTAACTACGATACATCAACAATCGACCTTCGCAACTTTGAAAGGAAGTTCGCTTATCCATTTCTCTTTTACTGGACGCTAAAAATCTGTTTATAGTATTATTGATATGAAAACCGAATTACTTGTCTATTAAGTCTTAGTACTTAGCACTGCTAAATAGAAAGAAATAATTTAGTGGTGAATCTATGGAAAAAGCCGCTTTTAAAACAAATTACCTTTAGAAAATTCCACTTTAAATATCTCTCTGCTGTTTTATTTCGTCCTTTAACATTAGCTTTGTTTTTGAAAGGAAAAAGAAATCGATTTATAAATATGAAAACCCTCAGATTAGAAGAACCGCAAGTTTTTAAGTTTCAGCAACAAGACCAGCCAACAAGTTTAGAGCCTCATGAGGCTTTGATAAAAATAAAGAACATAGGCATTTGTGGTACAGATTACCATGCTTTTAGAGGGAAACAGCCTTTTTTTAGTTATCCACGTGTGCTTGGGCATGAGTTGGGTGCGGAGGTTGTAGCTGTGGGACAAGAAAATGACCGAATAAAAGTGGGAGATAAAGTTACTGTGGAACCATACATGAACTGCGGAAATTGCCAATCTTGCAAAAATGGCAAAGGCAATTGCTGTGAGAATCTACAGGTTTTGGGTGTACATACCGATGGCGGCATGTGCGAGTATTTAAAGGTGCCTTATCAGAAATTACATGCTTCTAAAAGTTTGAGTTTTGAACAATTGGCTGTAGTGGAGCCATTGAGTATTGGGGCCCATGCTGTTCAGCGTGCTGGAGTAAGTTCCGAAGATATTGTACTAGTTATTGGTGCTGGCCCTATCGGTTTGTCAGTTATTCAGTTTGCTAAACTTACTGGAGCTACGGTGGCAGTCTTGGACATCAATGCCGAGCGATTGGAATTTGCCAAAGTGCAATTAAAAGCCGATATCCTTCTCGACGGTTCACAAGGTTTCTCGGTAGAAAGCCTGCGGAAACAATTAGAAAGGTCTCCCACCGGGGAATTTAGGGGGCTTCTTCCTACCGTTGTTTTCGACGCAACAGGAAGTCCAAACTCCATGAAAAATGCATTTAACTTTGTTGCATTTGGAGGAAAGCTGGTATTTGTAGGCTTGTTTATTGGAGATGTTATTTTTGACGATCCGCTTTTTCATCGTAGAGAAATTACGCTTTTTGCGTCTAGAAATAGCTTGCCACAAGATTTTACCAACATCATTGAACTGATGGAAAACGGAAAGATAGATATCAAGCCCTGGATAAGCCATAGGGCTGACTTTGAGGACTTACCAGTGGTATTCAATCACTGGCTCGACCCTGAAAGCAAAGTAATCAAAGCCATGGTTTCGGTATGAAGGATATAAAGTTTGATGGGTGGTGATGGGCTAGTCCATTGGAAAAGGTTCTCAAATTTTTTTCATCTTTATTGTTTAGTACTCTTTAAAGTATTCAACTGGGGGCAACAAGACTTCAATACTTTTTAAGACTAAATTTTATAGTCTTCTCTTACAGGACTGAAAATATCAAAAATCTTACAATCGGTTAAGGCCCGTCCACCATGAATTACATTTGGAGGTATGACTGCTAATTCTCCAATTTTGCAAATTTTTGTTTCCTCCCCAATAGTCAATTCAAACTTACCTTCTAAAACCTGGGTAATTTGTTCATGAAAATGGCTATGCATGGGCAAAACTGCTCCTTCTTTAATTTCCCAAAAGCCAAGAGTCGTGTGTTCGGTATGCACAAATTGAGCATCAAAGCCTCTTATTACTTCTTTTTTTGGTATATCTGCTATTTTTATCATTTATCAATCTATTTTCTAATAATCTTCAAATCCTTAAAATAACCCTCAGTCCAATTGCCTACCCAAAGTCCAATACTTCCTGAACTATTTCCACCCAGTTTTAAATCATTCACAATCAAAGAAGGTTGTTTAGCATTGTTTACAAAGAGCTTGGCTTTTTGTCCTTCTACTTCTATTCTCATGGTTATCCATTCATTTAGCCCCATATCAGCATAAGATTCGTATTTTTCGGGGTCAGTTTTGCGTAATTTATCAAAACGGAAATCGGGGAATGCAAAATATTGAATACTGTGGTTTCTACGAATTTGGTCGTCGGTGCGGCCATTGGTGGGGCGAATATAAATACTTTCAAATTTTTCGTTTTTCTCCCCAATTCTGAAAGCAAGCCCAATAAAACCACGTGCAAATGCAGGAGCATTCTTCATTAATCGACTCAAAACTTTGACTTCAATTGTGCCATTTTTAAAGTCAAAATCTTTTATCTTCACAATAGTTGCTTCGTCAGTTCCTTTGATTGCCGTATCGGCTTCTACTTTTACAACCTCTTCCCCTTCCATTTTTACGAAAGACAAATACACTTGATTGGTTTCAAGATTCTCTTTACTCATTTTTATATTTTGAGCAAAAAGACTTGCTGATAAACAGATACTTACGGATAAAAGAATAAGATTTCTCATAGATTAATTTTTAAGAAAAGGAGCAATACTGGCCCAGGTTGCTTCAAAATTATCATTATGACAGCCATGTCCTGTATTTGGAATGATACAAATTTGATGATTGGGAATAAATCTGGCTGCACTTACTACTCTTTCAACAGGGTTACCACCATCTTTATCACCGGCCATTACCAGCACTGGACATTTGATGGTACTCAACAATTCTTTGCTAATTGAGAGCGTATTGTAATAGGCACATAACTCTGAAAACATTTCGCTCAGTCTGGCGGGTTCTGGCATTAATTTTTGTTGTTGTTCTATAAATGCTTTATCCATTTTTAAAGCCATTTCCGCAGTAAAATTAAACTCACGGTTACCAGGGGTCAATTCTCCGGCACCAATAACTACCATTTTATTTACTCGCTCCGGGAACAATTTGGCAAAATGGTAAGCAGCATATCCACCATCACTGAATCCAATGATCGTTACTTTTTCTTTGGTTATAGCATCAATAACCGCCAAAGCATCGCTGGCACGTTGATCCAAGGTCATTGATTCAGTTCCTAACTCAGACTTTCCGTGCCCACGAGTTGAAATGGCAATTACTTGAAAATTGGTTTTCAATTTGTCTATAAAATCGGCGAACTCAACAGTTGAACCAAACAAGCCTCCATGTAAAAGCACCACGGGTTGGCCTTTTCCATAAACCTCGTAATAGATTTTGGCATCTTTTGTTTGTGCATATTTCCCGACTTTAGGATTGTTGCCATAAGGTATTTTATTGACCACAGTGGGTGGTTGAAATGCTCTGATTAAAGGTTTTTGTGCCTGAATAGTTAACATAAAAAGCACAAAAACGGATGTAATTAATATTCTTGATATCATAATATTCTGTTTTTAAAGGTGTTTATTGTTTAATGCTTGTTTTTAAAATTCATAACTCATCATTCATAACTCATAATTCATAACTCATCTCTCATCACTCATTAAAGTATTCATAAAATCCCTTTCCAACTTTCTTTCCAAACTCACCTTTCTCAAATTTTTCTACAATAGTCGGTGAAGGCAAATCAGTTAGGTCGGCAGTTTCTTTGTATTTTTCAGTACCTACATGATAGGCTAAGTCTATTCCTGTAAGGTCTAACAATTCAAACGGCCCCATTGGATAGCCCAGCCCATTTTTGGCGGCAGTATCAATATCTTCAAAAGAAGCCACGCCCATATCGAGTAAATTGAGGGCTTCTTTTCTAGTAGCTTGCAAAAGGCGATTCACTAAAAAACCGTAGATTTCTTTGTGTAATAAAACTGGTGTTTTGCTCATTTTTTTTGCAACTGCCATCACCGCCTCTACAGTTTCGTCTGATACGTGCGGGCCTTTTACAACCTCCACACATTTCATTACCAAGGCAGGGTTGAAAAAGTGCATATTGCAAACTTTATCTGGTCTGTTAGTGGCATCGGCAATTTTGGAACTTACGATGTAAGAACTATTGGTCGTCAAAATAGTATGAGCTAGACAAATTTTATCTAAATCGGCAAAAAGTTTGCGTTTTATGTCAAGTTTCTCAATAATTGCCTCAATTACAAGGTCGGCATCTTTTGCCGCTTCTTCTAAATCAGAAACAAAAGCAAGATTTGTACGAGCTTGATTAGCAGCCTTTTCGCTTAATTTCCCTTTAATTACCCTTTCTTTTAAATAATTATTAGCAAAAGCAATGGCTTTATTCAGAATGTCAGGATTGGTATCCATACAACTTACTTGAAAGCCAGATAGAGCGGCACAAATCGCAATTTGATGCCCCATGTTACCTGCTCCGATGACGGCTATTTTCATGTTATTTAAATATGAAATATGAAATATGAATTATGAAATAGAAAACAATCATTTTGCCCTTTTTTGCTTCATGGTTAGTATTATACTTTTTATTATTTTAAGCAATTCTATTGCATTTTCATGAAGAGATTTAAACTCACTTTCATTTAAATAATTTGTTTCTAAAAGTAGTTCTAGCCAATATAAAGATTCATCGCATCTTTTTGGGCAATAGCCATCTTGTGTATAAAATCAGCTTCTGATTCTCCATTATGTGCTTCACGAACATTTGCTCCTACTGAAGTTCCACTTCTCAAAAGTTGTTTTGAAATTACATATTCTTTCTTTTTCTCTGACAGATACTTATATAAATTGATAATTCTGATAGCAAAATCAAACGATTTCATTTTAACTATACTTTTATTCTCCTTCATATTATCTAATTCAAAATTTATATTATCTAATCTCATAATTAATATCTCATATTTCATAATTATTCCTTCTCCCTCCACCAATTAGATAACATCGACCCGGAAATAGTCATCCAAGGCACTGCAATGACGGATGCCAAACCAACGGTTGCTATTTTACCCATTTGTAAGGCAATTCCAGAAGCAAGTCCGCCATTTTGCATACCTACTTCCAACGAAATTGTACGGCAAGAAGCTTCATCCAAACCCATAAATCTTCCGCTCCAATAGCCTAATAAATAGCCAATTGTATGGTGAATGATTCCCGATAAAAATAGCAATGGACCGATTTGTAATAAAGAATCTCTACCCGATGAAACAATAACAATCATCATCATCAGGACACCCAACATTGAAATTTTTGGTAATAAGTTTTGTAACCATTTTACCCCTTTTCTAAGGAATTTATTGACAATTAAACCCAATATTATAGGTAAAATGATGATTTCGGCTACATGAAGCATCATTGCCTGCAAATCAATTGCCACGTATTGACCAGCCAATAATTTCATCAATAATGGAGTCATAAACGGTGCTACAAGCGTAGAAATCGCAGCAATTGTAACCGACAAAGGCATATTTGCTTTGGCGATAAATGCTAAAACATTTGAAGTTACTCCGCTTGGTACAGAACCCATCAATATTACACCAGCAGCTATTTCGGGCGGAAATCCGAAGGTTTTTGCCAAAGTAACGCCCACCAAGGGCATTATTGTAAAGTGACTTACCAAACCAATCAACACAGCCTTTGGGGTTTTAATAACTCCTTCAAAATCTTTCAGGCTCATCTCAGTACCCATCGTAAACATGATTATCTGAATCAATGGAACGATAAAGCCAGTAAATTTAAAATCACCTATTTTTTGAAAATATTGAGGATAAAAGAGACCAACTGAAACCGCTGCCAATACCCAAATAGTAAATGACATTTGATTAAGGATTGGAACACTTTTCCCTCCAATTGCCAAACATACAAGAGAGCCGAGAACAAAAGGCCCCATTGCCAATAAACCACCACCAAAAATCAACATTCCTATTGCTAAAAGCCCTAAAATAGCAGAACTTACAAGTAATAATTTGTATAAATTGTTCATAGTAGGTACAATGTTGATTTTTAAATAGGGTATTTTTATTTAAACTTTTGCAATTTTACTACTCAGATTTGAAACACTTTCTCTTAACACTTCTTCAACTTGTTGTTCTGTAAATTGATTTGTTCCATCAATTCGAGCTAACATTGGAACTGTTATGGCAGCTACGGCATTTCCATTCATGTCCAGAATGGGAAACGAAATGGCGTGAAGCCCAGCAAATTGTTTACTTTTGATTGAAGCAAAACCTTTTTCAACAACTTCTTTTAAGCTATTACGGAAAGCCACAATTTCAGCTTCTGATTTATTTGGAAGGCTCTCTTTGATTCTAATTTCTTTAATAATTGAATCTTGAAAAGCCAATAAAACCAAACCAGATGCCGAAGGAGCAACTTCAATTTCAGAACCCACTCTTGTCATAAATCCAAGACCATTGGGTGGCTGAATGGACGCAATTACTGTTAGCGAACCATTGTTATAAACCCTCAAATCGCAAGGAAAAGAAATTTGTCTTGATAAGCCTTCCATAATAGGTAAAGCCTCCGTCAATAAGCGATAGGTAGGCGGGTGAAAATGCGATAATTGAAATAACTTTGAGGTAATTGTATAGGTATTGCCAACATTAGCCACATAATTACGCTCCACCAAGCAATTAAGCATTCTATAAATTTCACCTAATTTCCTGTCCAATTGAGCAGCTATTTCTTGCTGGGTCAAACCATTCTCTGACCTACTAAGTAATTCTAAAATATCAAGTCCCTTTTCGAGGGCAGGTGCTGAATACGCAATTTCTTCCTTATCTTTCATATTTACAATAAATGAAAAAGCAATAAAGTGAATCTTTAAAGCTAATTTGTTTGAACTTATTTATTTGTTAAACAAAAATACTCATCATTCATAACTCATCGTTCATCGCTTCTTACATTCCTATCTGGTGCACCTCAATAATATTTCCGTCTGGATCATGAAAAAATATCTGATACCAACCTTTCAGAGCCCATTTACCATAGTCTGCGTAAGGAATATCTAAAGTATCTAATTTCTTTTTAAAACCTTCAATGTCATCCGTTCTAAAACAGTAATGTCCTCTTTGCATGGGATTAATTGGCATGTTTTGGCGAAATCCCGTATTGTGGTCTTTAATGGCAATATGAAATTCAACTTCTCCGTCTGTTAAGAATTCGACTTGTCCTTCGTAGCGATTTACAGTATCTGTACTTGTAAATCCATGTTCCTCATCTTGGATTTGTTTCAAGTCAAATACTGTTTTATAAAAATTTGATAATCTTGGCACATCCTCTGTGCAAAAATTGGTATGATGGTATTTAAGTTTCATATATTGAAATAGTAAAAATGATATTGCAAATATGAAAGTATATTTTCATATATAAAAATATAATTATACTTTTGTTAGAAATTATATCAGTAATCACATTCATATATGCCTGAATACGAAATAGAAACACCCATAAAATCAAACGAAATATGCAGTCTGACCATGGCACGTCGTGTGGCTGCTATGTTGGATTTAGATACTCAAACATTTTCAGAAGGTGATATTCTTCCGAAAGGGTGGCACTTTTTTATGTTGGGTGGACAGACTCGAAAATCTGAATTACGAGCGGACGGATTTCCCGGTTTGGGTGTGTCAATTCCTGACCTTGGCTTACCAAGACTACTTTTGGGCGGCAGAACGGTTGCATATAACGGTGATATTCTGATTGGTTCAGTTGTAGAAAAAAACAGTTTTATAAAAGAGATTAGAGAAAAAACTACCGCAAATGGGCGAATGGCGATCGTTACAATTCAACACGAGTTACGACCCCTTTCAGAAGAAAAGCCAGCTATTGTGGAAACACAAACGTATATTTTGAAGCCAATTACGAATGAGGAATTAGGAATTGGGAGTTTTACTCCACCTGAGCCAAGTATTCCTATCTTGTCATTCCTAATTCCTAATTATTCAATTATTCCTGACGAAACACTCTTATTCCAATATTCTGCTTTGGGATTTAATTCTCATAAAATTCATTTAGATAGAAATTACGCTCAGAATATTGAAGGATTGCCCGATTTGGTTGTAAATGGCGGTTTAGCAACTTTATTAATGACGGAATTTGTTCGAAATGAATTGAAATTGAACTTATCTGAAATTAAAGTAAAACATCTGGTTCCATTGTATAGCAATCGACCTTTAACAATCAGTTTTGAAGAAAGAGAGTTGAAAGTTTTTGATAATAAAAATGAATTAGCAGTAGTAATGGAATTAGGACTGAATAATTAGGAATTAGGAATCAAAAAGAATTATTGCAGTCATTAGTTTCCTGAAATTGACTATTTCCCTAATGAAAATTTCTAGGTAATATGACTCATAATCGAACTTCCCTAATTCTAAGATTACTAATTATTCATTCCTAATTCCTAATTAAATAATTCCTAATTGAATATGTTTGAGCCTTTAAAAAATATAAAAATACTCGACCTCACCTCCGTTGTGGTCGGCCCAGTGGCCACATGGCGATTGGGACAATACGGTGCTGATATTATTAAAGTTGAAAATCCTGCGGGCGATTTGATGCGTGGTTTGGGTGGAATGTCTCCAACGGGGCAACATTCGGGAGCGTATTTGCATCTCAATCGAGGCAAAAAGAACATTTGTCTCGACCTTAAAAAAGAAGGCGGAAAAGAAATTATTCAAAAATTAATAGCTTGGGCCGATGTGATTGTTGCCAATATGCGACCCGATGCTTTGGAGCGTTTGGGCTTAGATTCAGTGACCATAAGAACTAAATATCCCGAAAAAATATATTGCCTCATAACTGGCTATGGCACAGATGGCCCCTATTCGGGACTACCCACTTACGATAGCGTTTTGCAAGGTGCTTCGGGTATGGCTGGGCTTGCCTTGGCTCGTGATGGGAAACCTTCTTATGTGCCAATGTTGATATGCGATCACGTGGTTGGCGAAATCACGGCAGGGGCAGTTATGGCAGCTTTGATGCAAAAACAAAATACGGGAATCGGTGCCAGTTTGGAGATTCCGATGTTTGAAACCATGGCATCTTTTGTATTGCAAGAACATTTGGCACAACAAAGTTTTGAGCCTTCCGTTGGTCCAGCGGGTGACCTTCGCCTGCTTAGTCCTCATAATCAGCCTGTTAAAGCAAAGGATGGTTTTATTTCATTTACAATCAATACCGACACACAAGTAAAAGCTTTTTTGAAAGTAACAAATAGGGAAGAACTAATTGAAGATGAGCGATTTATGACAGTCGCAAGCAGGGCAAAATACGTATCGGAATGGTTTGAGATTCGTGGAGCAGCTTTGGAAAACAAAACTACTGATGAATGGCTCAAGGTTTTTAGAGAAGTTGATTTACCAGCTATGCCTTGCCATACCCTCGAAACATTGACAAATGACCTGCATTTGAAAGCCGTCGAACTGATTAATTTTGAAAATCACCCCACAGAAGGAAAAACGGCAGTGATTCGCTCAACTATTCAAGTTGATGGGCAATATCCTTCTGCACGTTTTGCCTCAGTTCCGAATGGTTGGGATACCGAGGAGATTCTGAAAGATTTAGGATTCAATAAAAATGAAATAGAAACATTTACGACCGAAAAAGCTGCCAAAATTTATGAAAAACAATAAATATCCACATCTTCAACTCGAAAACAAAGTTTGTGTCATAACAGGTGCGGCATCAATCAGAAGTATCGGATATGGAACAGCAGAACTTTTTGCTGCACATGGGGCGAAATTAATTATTTTGGATTTGGCAATGAACGAGCAGATTGCCAATGATTTAATTAATCAAATTGAAACACAAATCGGCAAAAAAACAGAAATTGTTTGTCTTCAATGTGATGTAAGAAGTACAGATTCTTGCGATGATGCTATTCAAAAAGTTATTTCACATTTCGGCACGATTGATTGCTTGGTAAACTGTGCAGGCATTGTAAAATCAGAAGGAATGCTATCTATTTCTGAGGCAGATTATGATTTAATAATGGATGTAAACCTAAAAGGCACTTTCAATATTTGTAAATCTGTGCTGAAAGTGTTTGTAGAAAAACAAGCAGGAGTTATTGTCAATTTGGCTTCTTTGGCAGGTCAACGTGGTGGCGGATTGGTGGGAGGCTCACATTATGCAGCCTCAAAAGGTGGCGTAATAAGTTTAACAAAATCTATTGCCCGAGAATTTGCACCGATGAATATCCGAGCCAATGTTATTTGCCCAGCCATGATAGAAACACCCATGCTGGACGGACTTTCTGCCGAACAATTGGATAACGTAATTGCGGGAATACCCCTTAAACGTGTCGGTAAAACCTCCGAATTGGCAGGTGCTTGCCTGTTTTTAGCATCTGATTTGTCTGGTTTTGTAACGGGTGCTACGATTGATGTAAATGGGGGCATACATATTCACTAATTGAATGATGAAATATGAATTATGAGCGATGAGTTATGTTTTATAAATTTGATAAATACCTTAGGATGAAATTTAAATTTGTATTTACAATTTTTATTATCATCGGATTGATGGCTTGTTCTCGAAATAATTTTCAACAAAAACTATTAATAGACCGTATCAAAGCCGCAGAAGACCGTCTCGAAATTTTAAATCTTTTGGCAGGGTCTGCTTTTAGTTCTGATGTTGCATCGGAAGCGTATTGGAAAAAAATGTTTACCGAAGACGCCACTTTTGACCGAGGAACAAAACAAGATAAAGGGCGTGAACAAATCTTGAAAATTATAAATGCTCCAGAGCAAAAAGAAGCCATTAAAGCAGGAATGACACATTTAGCAATGCTTCCTCATATCAAACTCACTGGTGATAGTGCTGTTGCCACGGGCTACCTACTGATTGTAATGCCTGATTCGGCTGCTTCTCATGTAAAACTTGCTGGTAAGGGCGTTTCGCCAGGCTTTTCAATTTATCAGGTTACAATTAACAAATATACACTTGTGCGAACTATTGAAGGCTGGAAAGTTACAGAACGTGTAGTAAGGCCGATTTCAGCGAATGATTCTCGTGAAATAATTGGAAAGGCTATTAATGAAAATGAGTAGCTAAATCAGAATTTAGCTACTCATTTTGTCGAACAAAACCTTTCAAATATCACCTACTTTTCCTCCTTCTTTCTTAACTTTTAAAGCACGTTTCGTTACTTTCAAATCTTTAAAATAACCTGTTGTAGCAATATCTACATACAAGCCAATGTAGCCTTTCTTGTTTTTACCCAACATTTTATTGACGATAAATGAAGAATATTTCAAATCGTTGATGAACATTTCTGCTGTTTCTCCATTTATTTCTAAACGCATCGTAATCCACTCATTCAGCATCACGGGAGCGGAACCTTCGTATGACCCTGCAGGGAATTTGTCTCTCAAAGTTTGAAATTTGTAATCAGGATAGGCAAAATATTGTACAGCATGGTTTCTTGCCATTTGGTTATTGATTCTTCCTACTTTTGGGCGTAAATAAATTGATTCCCAAGCTGAATCATCTGCTGCAATTCTATAATACAAACCTATAAAACCAGCCGCTGGAGCATATGGCGATGGATTTTGGATTTGACTATACATTTTTATTTCGATAGTTCCGTTTTCAAAATCATCTATTCCCAAAAGCCGAGCATAGTGGCGATCATCAACGGTGGTTTCCAAGTTTTTTTCATCAAATGGTAGGGCTTTTAAATCACGCTCAATTTTCAAGACTTTTTTACCTTGAAACTCAATTATAGAGCCCGTAACATTATGCAATTCAAAGGTTTGTTTACCGAACTTTAGATTTTGTCCGAAACTTTCAATACTAAGAAAGCTTAAGAATGCTATTGAAATGTATTTTTTCATTTTTAAAATTATAAAAGCCACGAATCCATAATTAGATATATTATCCATTCCTGAATTCGTGGCTGTATTGACTAAATCTATTAAAACAATTTTTCCTGAGGGGGTGTTGCACCAGCCAAACGTATATAAACCGTTGTTTGACCACGGTGATGGGTTTGGTGTTCGAATGCTTTGGCTATCGCCGTTCCCTTGGTCATTTCGAATCTGCCAAAGAGTTTAACATTCTCGGCCAATTGAGTCTGGTTCAAAGTTTTGATGCTGTTGATGGCAAAATCGTAGCCCGCCAGAACTAATTTGGTAACATTTTCTTTCGAAACATCCGTGCTTTTTTCAGATTCGCCTTGTCCAATTGGACTTGCAATGCCTGTCGCTGCTGAGATAAACCCATAATTAGCATCTGTAAAATGCAACATTTGCTGAGCAAACGAACGCATTTCCGGCGTAGGTTTCAGAGTATATTTGTCGGCCGGCATGGCGTCTAAATATTCTTTGGTGTAGGCTTTGGCTCTTTCCCATTCTTTGATTGTTTCGTCAATTGAACTTTGAGCATTTGTTGCAGTTGTTGCTCCTACCAGCATTAATAGGGCTACTAAAATCTTTTTCATGTTTTGCAAAATTAAATGTTAAAATAATGATGCAAAATTAGGTCTAGTGTTTTGGTTCTACCCTTAAACTAGGTTAAGAAATGTAAGTTTGAGAAAGATGTTAAGAAATTAACTTTGCCAAATCTTCCTCTTTTAAGTAATTTGGGATTTTATTTGGGCTAACTTCCTCAATTTCAGTATTCGAAATATTAACAAATCGGAAAGTGGTGAAAATTGTTAAATTGGCTTTCAGAAGCGGAATAGTTTCCTTAAACATTTCAGATACAATCTCAGGTTTAACTAAGTGTCCACCATTTTTAAACCTTGTTTCAGCCCTAATTAAACAAAATTCAATATTTTCGGTATAAAACAAGATTAAATGAACTTTATTTTGTGGATTAAATTTAGCAATCGATTTTAAGTATTCGTAGTGGGAAGGAAATCCTAGATTTAGTTCAAGTGCAAAATCATGGTTGGAAAATAAAAAATCTTTAATCTGCTGGTTGCTTTTTAAAGTAGCTAGGTTTTGATAATCGCCAAAACCTTCTTTCTTGTAATGATTTGCAGCCAAATCCTGATCGATAATTGGGACGTTTTCGGGTATAAATCGGTACCCACTAGTGCTTTTGCCAATGCCTGGAGGGCCAGCAATAATATAAATGTTCATTTTATTTTCTCCACTGAACCGTCAAACTTTTCTGCGACAAGAAATCCCTCAGAATTATAATAAACAAGCGGCTGTTTTATAGAAAATAAGAATTCTCTCGCTTCTTTTTCACCTTGCTTTTGCCAATTTAATAATTCTTCCTTAGACATTTCAATGGGTCGTTTCAACATGGTTCCTTTACGGAATTTCACCTCTTTCATATTACATTTTATTGCTTTACAAATCTAAATAAAAATCATTACCCTTTCAATCTTTTCCGTATTTTACTCAAAAACTCTGGTGTAATACCCAGATAGGAAGCTATTTGTGTATTAGGAAGCCTATTGCTAAGTTGTGGATATTGTTCTAAAAAACTAAGGTAACGTTGCTCAGCAGTGGAACTGAAGTTTTGTAAAACACGGTTTTGAATCTCTACAAAGTTATTTTCTGAGATAACTTTAAACATTCTATTTACTTTATGAACCTCAATAAAAAGTTCATATAAGTTGGGTTGGTTTATTTGGTAAATTTCAGAATCTTCAATGGCTTCAATGTATAACTTACTTGCAATTTGTGTATAAAAACTACCAATGTCAGCAATCCAATCACCCTCAGCTGCAAACTGAATATTGTGACTAAAACCTTTGTCATCAATGCCATACATCTTAAAGCATCCCTTTTTTACAAAAGTATAATGCCTACAAACACTTCCTTCTTTCAAAAGAAAGCCTTTTCGTTTTATTGTGGAAAGTATGATTTTGCTTTCAATCAATTCCGATTCCTCTTCGGAAAGTGGCAATATTTCCTCAAATTCCTTAAAAAGTGATTGCATTGGCTAATTTTGAAACGATTTATTGTTTGAAAATCGAAATTACATATAATTTACAGAAATATTTTGGATACAAACGTCCAATTAAAGAAGGATTTGATTTTACTAAAAAACTATAACAACAGAGTTGAAATAAAGAGATGGAATATGTTTCAACTAAATCTTACTAATATAAAAATGATAAATCTGAATTTCTTTGAATAGAGATTTGGTTGAATATTCGGTACGACTTTTGTAAGGGATTAATGAAATATTTTTAAAAAAATATGAAAATTTTTTAAGAGTATAGAAAGAAACAACTGAACAAATTCTTTAACGTTCATTTATTCTTAAATCCAATACATTCTAATCTAAATCTAAAATATATTCATGAGAATATTATTAATTTTCACAATTTTATTCATTTCAAAATTGGTAGCTGCACAGGAGGTGATTTATTTGGAACAGTACTTTAGATATTCACTTAACCAAGACAGTCTCAAATCTAAAGTTGTATTTGTTCCGGAGCGAAGAAAATTTATGGAAAATTATAATACAGATCCATCCTATGCATGGGATTGGAAAAAAAATGCGATTAATGCTGCTCGTAACGCTGGTGGTAATGTATTAAAGGTAGTATACGATAACAGGAGTGGTGTTCACCCCAGAATAAAAGATATAGACAAAATAAGAGAATTGAAAATGTCCGGATATTTAGCAGAAATTTATCATTTAAATGATTTGGACTTTCAAATGTTAAAAGATTCAATTCCTAAATTTCGTCTAAGAGTCGATGAAGTAAAGAAAAACTATGATGTTTTCAGCGGTAAGACACTAGATGAATTTCTAGAGAGTCAACTTTACAAAAAAGAAAAAAAAGTACAAAATAAAGAAGATTCGAAATTATTGCCTTTAAAAGGTCAAAAACCGAACAGATTCTATGCTGGATTTAATGCCGGACTTGATTATTTCTTAGAGGGTTCGGTAGGATTACAAACGGAGTTAAATTTCTTGAAAAAAAATGATTTTGACATTGGTGTTGGCAACAAGGTTAACGGTATGGTTGGATTTGTATTAATTTTTCAGAACTACACATATTTTTATGCTAAAATGCGTATCGGAAATGTGTATTTTCAACCTGGATTTGGCAAAGAATCCTTAACTGGTTATTACAAATCTTTTGGTGCTTGGAAAGGTAATAATAGAATTGATTTAGACTTTAGCTGGAAAAATAAAAAACAACCCAATGTTGGACTCATTATTCCAATTAGGCTAAATAGCGAACTGAATGACTTTCCAATTATGGGATTATACGGTAGGTCAACTTTTTGACGATTATCAACTAAGAAGACAACTGGAAATTGCTTAATTTACAGAAATATTTTGGATTCAAAGGTCCAATTAAAGAGTGATTTGATTTTACTAAAAAAGCTTTTACATGACAAGCATTGAAATAAAAAAGGTACAAACTGCAGATTTAAAGCAATTACAAGAGATTGGAAGACAAACTTTTTCTGAAACTTTTTCAGCTGGAAATACCGAAGAAAACATGCAAAACTATCTGGAAGAGGGCTTTTCTGAAGAGAAACTGTCGAAAGAATTGAATGACCCAAACGCGGAGTTTTATTTTGCAACTCAAAAAAATGTAGTTATCGGGTATTTAAAATTGAACTTTGGAGCCTCGCAAACTGAGTTGAAAGATGAAAGTGCCTTAGAGATCGAACGGATTTATGTTTTGAAAGATTTTCATGGCAAAAGTGTGGGACAAGTGCTTTATAATCAGGCAATAGATATCGCTAAACAGAAAAAAGCCAACTATGTTTGGTTGGGCGTTTGGGAAGAAAACCCTAGAGCAATCAGTTTTTATAAGAAAAATGGTTTTGTGGAATTTGACAAACACATATTCAAACTTGGTGACGATGAACAAACTGATATTATGATGAAATTGATGCTCGATGAGAAGTAAATATGACAAAGACTAAACAATCAAAACGCCGTTTCTAAATTTTTTCGATAAGTTTCGCCAATGGAAAACTCCATTTCGCCCAAAAAAACGCTGTTTTTGCGAATGGCCGTAATTTGAGATGTTGAAACCATTAAGGATTTATGAATCCTGATAAACTGATCTTGAGGCAGTTCTGATTCCAAATTTTTAAAGGTAGTACGTACTACCAATGGTTTGGAGGTGCTTTTTAAATGAAATTTCACGTAATCGCCCAACCCCTCCAACCAAAGTATGTCTGCAAACACTACCTTAATCTGGCTGTAATCTGCATTTACAAAAAAGTGGAGGGCTTTGTTTTCAAGAGATTGAGTGCTTTTTGCAGTTTTTAAGTCATACAATTCTTTGGCTCTCGTACATGCTTTGATGAATCTCTCCAAAGCAACAGGTTTTACGAGATAATCTACCACCGCAAGGTCGTGGCCATCCAATGCATACTGTTTGTAGGCAGTCACCAAAATAACCATGGGAGGATTTTCCAAGCTTTTAATAAGCTGTAATCCGCTGAGGCCAGGCATTTGAATATCTACAAATATCAAATCTATTTTTTCTGTCGAAATCACTTTTAAGGCCTCAAAAGCATCGCCGCAAGTGGCTTTTAAGTTAAGAAACGGCACCTTGCTGATGTTGCTTTCGAGCAAGCTCAGTGCAAGAGGTTCGTCGTCAATGGCTATGCAATTCACTGGTTATTAAGGTTTAGGTTAAGATTTACAGTGTACCATTCATCCATTGGTTCAATCTCCAAAGTGTGTTTTTTGGGATAAAGCAGCTCCAATCTTCGTTTGACATTCGCGAGGCCAATTCCCGAGGTTTTGTCTTTCTGTTGATCTTCTTTGCTGTATTTATTCTTAATTCCAACTACTAAGATTTCATTCTCAAGCTTGACCATAATATCAATGGCAGGACTTTCGACCATTCCGTAGCCATGCTTAAAGGCGTTTTCTACAAATGGTATCAAAAGCATGGGTTCGATATGTAAATGGCTATTTTCTATATCAAAAGAGGTAGTGATTTTTATTTTACTTCCAAAACGCTGGCTTTGGAGTTCGATATAACTCTTCAGATATTCCATTTCGCTCTGAATCGTCACTTTTTCTTCGTCTGTTTCATAAAGCATATATTGCAGCAACGATGAAAGTTTTACAACAGTATCCTCCAGGGCATCGTGCTTGAGCCTCACCATAGCCACAATATTATTCAGCACATTAAACAAGAAATGCGGGCTTATTTGTGAGCGTAGAAATGACAGTTCGGTTTTTAAATTCTCTTTTTGTTTTTCGTCTGTTTTGGCTTTGTCCCAAACCATTTTGAATACGATACTTACCAGTGAAGTGAAAATAAAGAGGCTGATGTTGTGATAAGCCGAGTTGATAAAACGGAACGGATGCAGGATGTTTAGCAGCTCAAAAAGAACAAAATCGAGCATAAGCAACAGACCAAAAACCATAGCTTGGCAAGCTAAGAAGACAAGGTACTTCTTTTTGTACAGAAACTTTGGGACGAGTAATTGCGTGTTTAAATAAAAAAAGCCGATTATGAAGAGCTTACTGATAATGTTTAGAACAAAAAACTCGTCGGGATTTAGGTGTTTCTTTTCTGACTGGGAATAGTCAGAAATAGAAAAAATTAGTGGTAATAGAAAAAATACCGCCCACAAGAAAATATGAGTGAGCGGTACTTTGTATTGGCTAAGCCAAGTTTTGTTATTTTTTGCGTAATCCATTTCTGAAAATTATACAAAAAGCATAATTAAGGTCAGAATGATGCCCGCTACGGTAAAATAAAGTCCTTTTTTGAAGATTTTTGTTCCTGGTAAAAACATCCAGAATGATGATATTACAAAAAAGAACAAAGACAAACCAAAAAACAAATTCAAATAAAATAGGGGGTCGTTTGTGGTAGCTTTGTGCAAATGTTCCATTTTGCCAAGAATAAACGGCAGTTCTTTTTTTTCTGCTTTCAGCTCACCGGTTTGAGCATTATACTGGCCGCCTTTAAAGAAAATAATTCCGTTTTCTTCTTTTTCAACATTCACCTTCATTTTCAGAATCGGGCTGAGTTGGTCACCTTTTAAGTTGGGTTCAACAGTTTTTTCAATTTTTACTGTGTTTTTCAGAAAATCGGTATTTCTGAACACCATAATGATACCGCTGATTGAATACACTGCCATTATTCCGGCCAAGAAAAAGCCTAAATAGCGATGATAAGTCCGCATGGTTTGATTGAGTTGGTTTGGTTTTGCCATTTTTTAAAAATAGATTAATTGTTAAATAAATTTATACTGAAAAAATACTCCGAAATTTGACTTTGATATTTTTGTTGGTCCGTAAAAGTCTTTGTTAAAGCCTAGTCCTGTTGAGAACCCTTTTTTGGAAATACCCAACCTGAGCACAGCCGAACTTCTTTCATGTTTGTTTTCCTCAAAACTCTTGACATATAAACCCTGAAATCTCGCATAAGGGCTTAGTTTGGTTGTTTTGGGAGCAAACTCTACTTGTGCAAAATTAGCAAAGGAAGATTCTTTTGTAAGGTTTATGGTCGGATTTATTACAAGAGTAAAATTTTTATTGACGAAAACATACTCTAAACCAGCAATCGGTGCAAAACCTTTGGCAGAACTAAAAGTGGCTCCTGACGTAACTTTTAGCCCTTTATAAACATCATAATTGAGCTGAATATTAGAGAAAAGTTCGTTATTGGTCTTGTCCATATTTTTGTAGTCGCCCGCTAAAGTTGTCAATGAGAAAATCCCAAATTTGCTTTTTGCAAAATTCTTAATGATAATCGTTTGCCCTTGAATACGCTTATGACCAAACAAGAACTCAATAGGAGTGGGTTTTACTGGTGTTGTTGGTGTGTTTACTTTTTCCTGAGCAGTCACATAAAAGGTTACAAATAATAACAGCAGGAGAGGCCTCATTTTCTTGATTTTAATTTTATAAAGGCAAAGTTACGATTCCGAATTGTCAGGTGTCCAAAAATGAGATGAACACCAAAAGAATTGCGATGAAAATTAAAGAATTAAGGAAATTATACTTGTTCGATTCCATTTAATAATGTCATCGTCATTTTGCTTTTTGAAATTCAGAATAGGCAGAATTTAATTCGCATTAAAACCTTATGAACCGATATAAATAAGGAGCTTTATTTCTAGCACCAGTAAATTTTTTTTCAAGGCGTTCTAGCACATTCAAATCCAATATTTTTTTTGGAAAGTTATTGGTTGCAAAGGGCTTATCATACACGGCTTCGTACAATTCTTGAACCTCTTTCATGGTAAATGTTTCCGGCAGAAGGTTGAAACCAATCAGCTTTTGGTCTAGGTCTTGGCGAAGTGCTTCATGAGCATAAGTAAGAATTTCGTTATGGTCGTGCATCATTTCAGGAATTTCTTTGATGCTTCGCCATTCCAAAAGTGCATCATATTCACCTATTTGTGGATTTACTTTGCTTATTTCAACCAATGCGTAGAAACCAATACAAACAAAGCGGTCAGTTATCCATTCGGCATCTTTTTCATTATATTTTTCAGTGAAATGTGGCAATAATAATTCTCGAAATTTACTTTTGATGATTCGGTTTTCGTGCCCGAATACTCTAAACTGCTCCAAGTAAATATTTTCGAGACCTGTTCTTTCCTTTAAAATTCGACTGGCAGCATTTTCAATACTTTCAGTTTTTAGAATGTATCCACCTGGTAAATTCCAAAAATCAATATTGATTTTATTCTGTGCTATCAAAACTTTCAATTCTTTGTTTTCATAGCCAAAAATCACACAGTCGATAGACAGGTTTGAAATATATTTTTCAGTTTCTAGTTTTTTCATTCCCTATTTTTAAATGAATCTTTAATGATTCGCCCGCAAATTTAAGCATAACATTTTAGAGAAAAAATTAAAGAATTTTTTATTATCTAGAAAAAAGAAAATTTATTATCTAAAAAATAGATAATAAAAGTATTTTATTATATTTGCCAAATCTTTTTAACCTTAAAACATAATTAATTATGCAAAAAATCCTGTTATTATTCTTGTTTTCAATGACTTTTGTGCAGACAAAAGCACAGTCCAAGCCAGACTCTATTGCTATAATTCAGCTATTAGAAAAAGAAGGCCTCAGCTGGCGTAAAGGCGATGTAAAGGCTTTTACCGAATGTTGGGCCGCGAGACCCAATGGTAGAATTTTCAATTCATCTGCTGATGGTGGGAGTAGAGCTATTCCTGCTTCATTTATGCAAAATCCCCCTGCCAATATTATGGGTGGCGGCGGTTTTTCGATTCACTCAAATCATGACATGAGTATTGGCGGCAATACCGCTTGGGTAGCTCACGATGAGGTTTCGATAAACAAAGAAGGCAAAGAAACGCTTTCTCGGGAGATTCAGTTATTAGAAAAAATAGCTGGCCAATGGAAATTGGTGGGGCGTTCAGCACAATTTTATAATCCTGAAAAACCCAAAACCGATACCACGAGCTATATTCAAACGGTAGATATTATTACAGGTAGAATTGAGACAGTATTGGCTATTAATAAACACTATGAAGCACCCAACTGGCATCCAGATAACTACTTGATTTTGAATCACAAAGGTCGCTTATATACGTTAGATTTGGCCACTAAAAAACTAACCGAATTGAATACCGGCAAAGCCATATTTAATAACAACGACCACGGTATTTCGCCAGATAAAAAATGGCTGGCCATGAGCAATGTAGACAATACTGACCCCTCTTCAAAACGCTATAAATCAGCCATATATGTAATGCCTATTGGTGGCGGCGAACCTCGCAGAGTAACCTCAGAAGTGATGTCGTTTTGGCATGGATGGAGTGCCGATGGCAAAACATTGGCTTACTGTGGAGAGCGAAATGGCAATTACGATATTTACACCATTGGGGTAGAAGGTGGAGCTGAAAAAAGGTTGACCACAACCGAAGGCCTCGACGATGGACCAGATTATTCTCCTGATGGAAAGCATATTTATTTTAATTCCTACCGCACTGGACACATGCAAATTTGGAGAATGAATGCCGACGGTACCAAGCCTGAGCAACTCACTTTTGACGAAAACTCCAATTGGTTTGCACATCCTTCGCCCGATGGTAAATGGATTGCTTATATAGCCTATATGTCTGATGAAAAGCAAGCTCATTTGTTTGGCAAACAAGTGAAACTGAGACTTATGAACCTACAAACAAAGGAAATTAAAGATATTACACCGGTGTTTTACGGTGGTCAAGGCACCATAAATGTGCCGTCTTGGAGTGCTGATAGCAAGAAATTGGCCTTTGTGAGCTATTCAGTGAAATAATCAATTAATTCTAAAAATTTTAATTAAAAAATATAATGGAAAATAGTAATTCTAATTCTCGAAGGAAATTTTTGCAAAAAATAGGGGCAACAAGTCTAATTGCCGCCACCACGCCTTTGGTGTCACTTGCACACCAAGCCAAGGCCGAAGAACGTATTTTGCAATACGACAGAAAAATAACGGCGAACGACAAAGTACGAATTGGTATAATTGGATACGGCGTACAAGGTCATTTTGATTTGGCTACCGCACTAAAAGTGCCAGGTGTAGAGTTAGCTGGCATTTGTGATTTATATACTGGTCGCTTAGAAAACGCCAAAGAACTACATGGAAAAGACCTTTTTACAACTACCAATTACAAAGAGATTCTTAACAAAAAAGACATTGATGCGGTGTTTATATGCACACATGATGTTTGGCACGCACGTATTGCGATGGACGCCCTAGCTGCAGGAAAGCATGTGTATTGTGAAAAACCTATGGTTTACAAAATTGCCGAAGGTCAACCTGTAATGGCGGCGGCAAAAAAATCGGGCAAAGTATTTCAAGTGGGTAGCCAAAGAGTGAGTAGTATTGGGTATGCCAAAGCGAAAGAATTATTGGCTGCGGGTGAAATTGGCAAGCTGAACATGGTGAATGCCGTTTATGACCGTCAGTCGTCTATTGGTGCGTGGGAATACACCATTCCGAAAGATGCCGATGCTACCACTACAAATTGGGACAAATTCATAGAAGTTACAAACAAAATGAACTTTGATGCAAAGAAATTCTTTTGGTGGCGAGCTTTTAAAGAGGTAGGCACTGGTGTGGCTGGCGACTTGTTTATTCACCTTTTAAGCGGCTCACATTTTATGACCAATTCAAAAGGCCCTGAAAGTATTTTCAGTACGGGCCAGTTTAGCTATTGGAAAGACGGCCGAAACCTGCCCGATGTAATGTCTGGCGTATTGCAATATCCTGATTCTAAAGAACATGCGGCTTTTCTAATGACGCTACAGGTGAATTTTATAAGCGGAACTGGCGGACAGGAAATTATCCAATTGGTTGGCTCTGAAGGTGTTATTCAGGTAAAAGGCAATAATATTACCCTAAAACATAGCCTTATGCCTGAGGCACCAGGTTTTGGAGGATACGATTCGCATTTTACATTTTCTAAAAGTATGCAAGCCGAAATGCAAAAAGAATATGATGCCAAATGGACAGCCGAGCAAAGAAAAAGACCAACCAAGGCCGACATAAATTTTAATGCCCCTGCTGGCTATGACGACCATTTAGACCACATTACCAATTTCTTTGACGCTGTTCGAACAGGAAAACAAGTAACCGAAGATGCCGAATTTGGGTTTAGAGCTGCCGCTCCTGCGTTAGCATGTAATGAGAGTTATCTACAGAAAAAAATCATAAAGTGGGATCCTGTAAATTTGAGATTGAAGCCCTAAGAATTTCTTTCTTTCTTTAAAACAAGGCATTTCGTATAGATTTGCCTTGTTTTTGTTTTGTATCGCCTTCTTACTGAATTTAGTGTAATCTTCCAATAAACTTCGGCTTAGTACATGGGCTTTTTTAAATTTATATTTTCCGACTTTTGCATTAACGGTACAGACATAAGATAATTTTCTGTTACAAAATGAAATGCAAGTACTTTCACTTCGTTTGAAATTCAATTTTTACTTTGATTGTATTATATTTGAAAATAATAAATGAATCGCGATTTGCTTTTTTCTAAAAATGAGAAATTTATTCTTTATTTTTTCCTTTTTATGTTTTTCCATATCTGTGTTTTTTTCGTGTAAAGAAAAAGAAATTCTTGCGAACCCAGATGTCGTCATTAAACCCGATACCTCGCAAAATACAGTCATAAATATTCAGTATTTGGGTAGGTTATTGTTTTATGACCCCATTTTGTCAGGTGATAAAACAGTAGCTTGTGCTACCTGTCATCATCCCGATTTTGGTTATACTGACGGCCTAGATTTGTCAATTGGCGTAAACGGCAAAGGCCTTGGGCCGAAGAGGCAATTTGTATCTACCGCATTCTCATTTACAAAAAGAAAATGTATGACAGTAATTAATTCGGCATTTATAGGTGCAGATATCAACGGAAAATTTGATTCAACAAATGCTCCAATGTTTTGGGATTCAAGGGTTAAAAGCCTCGAAACACAAGCTTTATTGCCAATCAAATCGGATGTCGAAATGCGGGGAAATGCATATTCGGAAGCGGTAGCCATTGATAGTGTGATAAATAGGCTTAAAAACATACCAGAATATAATACGTTATTTACTACGGTTTTTGGAGGGCAAGAACCTGTTTCTGCTAATAATTTAGGCAAAGCAATTGCGGCTTTTGAGCGTTCTCTTACAGCTATGAATTCTCAATATGATAGGTTTCAAAAGGGAGATTTTGATGCTATGACCGACTTGGAGATTAGAGGTATGAATGCTTTTCGCTCAGATGGATGCGACAAATGTCATAGCGGTAATATGTTCTCAGATTATAAACTGCATACAATTTCGGTGCCTGACAATCCCAAATCAAAAACTTCCGACGCAGGGGAGAATGGGAAATATGCGTTTAGGACTCCAAGTTTGAGAAATATCAAAAATACTGGCCCATATATGCACAGTGGTGTATTTAAGACATTAGAAGAGGTAGTCGATTTTTATAGACTGATTGCGGATGAAAAATCTCAAAATCCAAATGTCCCAGCCTCAGAGTTAGATTTTTTTATAAACAGCATGGGCCCTCCTGGTCAAAAAGAAGCTATTGTTGCATTTATTAAAACTTTGAACGATTCAAATTTTGATAGGTCAATTCCCAAAAGTGTTCCAAGTAAATTGAGTGTTGGCGGGAATATTCAATAGTACGGTTTCTATCAATTCAAACCTCTAAATTCATTTGGGCTTACCCCAACTTTTTGCTTAAAAAGTCTTGTGAAATGTTGCGGATACTTGAAGCCCAGTTCATAAGCAATTTCGCTGATGGACTTGGTGCTGTCTGAAACTTTATCTTTGGCGATGTCTAAGATTTTCAAATGGATAAGTTCTAGGGGTGTTTTTCCTGTTTCTTTTTTTAGTAAATCTCCCAAATAGTTGGGCGAAAGATGTAGTTCCTCTGCAAAATAAGTTACTGTTGGCAAACCGACATTTTGGAGTTTATCACTTAGGATATAATCCGTCAGCAGGTTTTTAAATTTCTCAATGACCTGGTGATTAGCCATTTCTCTGGTGATAAACTGCCTGTCATAAAAACGGGAACAATATTTCAGAAGTAATTCAATGTTGGCTACCAAGATTTTTTTACTGTGCTTGTCGATGTTTTGCTTTATTTCCGTTTCGATATTACCAAAACAAATATCTATCAGGGTTCTTTCTTTTTCTGATACATGCAAAGCTTCGGAAGAATCGTAGCTAAAAAACGAGTATTCGTGAATATGTTTGGCCAGCGAAGTGCCTTTTATGAGGTCTGGATGAAAAACCAAAGCCAGTCCATAAGGTTGATGCCATTCGCCATCCGGCTCCGAAGCTCCCACTTGTCCAGGTCCAAAAAATACAATAGAACCTTCGTCATAATCATAATGTTTCAGACCATACCTCAAATCTCCGCATTTGCTGTCTTTGATAATAATTGCATAAAAATCCATACGGAATTTGCCTCGCTTTAGAGGATTACCTTTGCTCAGATCCAACAAACTAACGAGTGGATGCAAAGTAGGATGATTGAATGTTTCGTTATAGGTTTTTATGCTATCGTAAATGACCATATTTTCTGAATTTTAGGTAAATCTAAAAGAATGGAATAATATATCCGACCATAAAAGTGAAATTGGTAAGTCAAACCGTAAAATGTATAAGAGAATAGTATTAAAACCTAGATAATTTTGTAAATCAAAATTATTCATATCTGAAAATGAGGTTATTAGTACTGTTTTCTTTAATATTTTCTTGCCAAAATTTAAGCTTTGCTCAGTCTATGGACAGCACGCAAACTCCAATGGTTTTTTCTGGGAATGTTGGATTTACCAACAATGGTTTTTCGATAATTCCATCGTTCTCATTGAATCATCCTGCCTTTGTGGCCAATTTATCCTTTAGAAAAAAGAAATTGAGTTTTGAGCCTGATTTACGCTTGGTGCCTAATGCTGAAAAGGGCGGCCTGATTTGGTGGCTTAGGTATCGATTGGTAGATAACAAAAAGTTTGGTTTGCGAATTGGTGCTCACCCTGCATTTACACTCATTCGCCGATCAGATATAGAAGATGGAAAAATCAAGGAAATTACCGAAATGCTTCGTTTTTTGGCTTTTGAGGCGGTGCCGAGTTATCAATTCACCAAAAAAATTGGTGTAAGTGCCATGTATTTACAAGGAAACGGACTTCAAAAGCATGGTCCTCAACTGACCCAAGTGCTGTTTTTGAACACAAACATTACTCATATTTGTTTAGGTAAAAATCTGTATGCCAATCTTTTTCCTTCAGTCTATTTTTTATACACGGATGGTTACAGAGGTGATTATTTAACAGTTACTGGAGCCTTTTTTCATAAAAAACTACCTTTTAGTTTACAATCAACCATTAACCAAACCTTTAAATCGAATATTCCTGGCAATAAGGATTTTATGTGGAATGTTACGCTAAATTATAATTTTAAGAAAATTTACAAGAAAAATTAAATGAACCTAGGTTTGATGAAACTAACGATATCCATTTTGTTTTTACTTCAATTATTACTTGTTGTGAATGTATCCTACAAGTCTGAAAATAAACTTGCAACAGAGAATATGACTGAAAATACAAACCCAATAACGGGAAATAAATTGAAAATTATTGTAAGGGAAAAGACTTTCACAGCCACCATTTTGGATAACACAACAGCCAAAGCTTTTTTAACACTTTTGCCTTTGAAGCTTAATATGGAAGAGTTAAACAACAACGAAAAGTATGCCCAATTGCCCAAAAGTGTGCCGACCAATGCCTCTGAGCCTGCAAGTGTCCAATCGGGTGATTTAATGATGTATGGTTCAAGTACCTTGGTATTGTTTTATAAAAGTTTTTCTACTTCATACAGCTATTCTAAAATCGGAAAAATTGATGATGTAACTGGACTTGTGTCTGCCTTGGGTAGAGATAATGTAAAAGTCAGTTTAGAATTAGAAAAACATTAATTCGACAACCGAAAAAAATGAACCCTGATTAGAAAATTGAAATTATTGTAGTGAACTTAGATTCAATTAATAAATAAATTGAGATCAAAATTGACTTTAGAATTTCTTGAATAGCTATCAATTACTTGTGATGTTTAAATGTATTTATTGAATATTCAAAAAAGTTTAAATACCGATAGATGTATTCAGCCATGAAAGTACATGAAGGTTAATCGGTGAAATTTGTATTATTTTGTCCTAAAATAATATTTATTTAATTTAATTGACTCTGCAACCATCAAATGATCTTCTACAATGGGAGGCTTTTAAGAAAGGCGATGTAGATGCTTATGCCCTAATTTATAGCGAAAATGTAAGTGCCATGTACCGTTTTGGAATGAGTCTGGCATCTCTTTCGGAGTATTTTGTTTTTGATTGTATTCACGATGTATTTACAGAAATTTGGGCAAAAAGAACTACTATTTCTACCCCAGTCAATGTAAAATCTTATTTGTTCCGAGCCTTGAAAAATAGGATGCAAAATCAGATTTTAAGACGAGAAAGTAAATTTACACACTTAAATGATGATAACTTTGACGAGCTCTGGGATGAGGCAGTTACTCAGGAACTCGACATGGACCAATTTGATTCCATATCAAAAGAGGAACTTATACATAGATTAATCAACCAACTTCCTCCTCGCCAGCAAGAAGCTCTGAGGCTTAGGTTTATAGAAAATTTAGAGTTTTCAGAAGTAGCCAATGTGATGAGCATTAATAGGCAATCAGCCCAAAATCTTGTCCTGAGAGCCGTTGAAAAACTTCGCAAGACTTTATTTTTGTAGAATCTATAAATATTTTTATATTTTTTTTGATTTTAGTGAGTATATCTGCTGTTCGGCTGTGTCTTTACATAAAAAAGCAAGCTAAGCCATTATGCAAGACTACACCATGTTTACTGTTTCTGACTTTTTGATGGATGATAAGTTCGTTGGGCAACATTTAAAACCAACACATGAATCAGAAGTTTTTTGGAAAGAATCAAATTTGGACTTACTAAATAAAGATTATCTAAAAGCTGTTGAAATATTGAACACACTGGTTTTGGGTATGAAAAACTACGAGACCCAGAATTTATCCGAGGAGGCCAAAACCTTTATATTTCAAAAGATTAGTGAAACTAACAAACCGAAGTTTGATGTTTTTGTAAGCCCAAACCTAAAAATTTGGCTAGGTGCTGCTGCCGTAATTCTCATGAGTGTAGCTATTTATTTGGCTCAAAGAAAATCTATATATCAAACTAACCTTACACATATCACCGACCAAATAATTGAAACAAAAAATACCTTAAATATTGACATGCTTATTCATTTGCCCGACGGTTCTGCAGTGAAGCTGGCTCCGAAAAGCAAATTGTCATATCCTGCTAATTTTGATAGTAATAAAAGAGTAGTGATTTTATCGGGCAAGGCTACATTTGATGTAGCTAAAGACGCTTCTCGACAGTTTTTGGTTTTTGCTAATGAAGTAACAACCAAAGTATTAGGTACAAGATTCGTAGTGAATGCTTACGAAAACAGTGAGCAAGTAGAAGTTACTGTCGAAGAAGGGAAAGTGAGCGTTTATAAGAATAAAATAAATGCCAAAAATGAACTTACTGGGGTTATTTTGCTACCTAATCAACAAGCGATTTTTGATAGACAATCAGACAAATACAATAAGAATATCATAAAGTTGCCGTCAATAATAGACAACAAAAAACTTACAAAATTTGTGTTTGATGAAGATTCTTTTGTCGAGGTTCTTCAGATGATAGAAGAAGCCTACGGAATTGAGATTGAGTTTGATGAAGTTCTATTGAAAAATTGCCAGGTAACTGGTTCGTTTGAAAACGAAAGCTTGTTTCAAAAACTTGACATTTTAACCAAAACCATAGGAGGGTCTTATGAAATTGTAGAAGGCAAAATAATAATAAACGCTAGAGGATGCTAATGACCAACCTATAATAACCCTAAACAGTATAAACCTGCCTATGATGTAAAAAAAGAAATTAAAAAAGCCAAAAGTTGGTCAGAACCTTTGGCTTTGAAACACTAAACTGCTTGAAAGTAGTTGGTGCCGTTGTGTCCGAAATCCTTAAAAAATCAAACAAAACATTCAAAAGTATGAAAAAAAATTATCAATTAATCTTGCGATGCATGAAAATATCGTTAGTACAGTTTATTATGGCAATCGGCCTTGCAAGCATAAGTTTTGCTAACAATGCCGATGCACAGGAAGTATTTAATAGGAAAATAAGTATAAAAGTCACGGATGAAAAACTCAAAACGCTTTTAAATCAATTTGAGAAAATTGGCAATGTAAAGTTTTTCTATAGTCCACAAGTTATTAATTCTCGTCAAAAAGTAAGTTTCGATTCTAATAATCAATCCATTGGTGAATCTTTAGAAAGGCTTTTGACACCCTTGAATATTGATTTTCAATTAAATGGGAATCAAATCATCTTGAAGCAAAAAGAAATTGATTTAAAAACAATTCAATCAAAAAAAGTAGACAGCCAAACGCTAAATGCCTCTACAGTAATTTTAAAAACAATAACAGGTGCAGTTACCAACGAAAAAAAAGAGGCTTTACCTGGTGTAAGTGTTTTGTTGAAAGGCACCACCCGAGGTACTGTTACAGACCTAAATGGTAGGTTTAGCATGGATGTGCCAAATGAAGCCGATGTATTGGTGTTTTCATTTGTAGGCTACACCACCAAGTCTATTATTGTGGGAAACGAAACCATACTTAACATAACTTTATTAGAAGATGCCGCTTACTTAGATGAAGTAGTTGTAACAGGTGTGTTTGATAAACGCACTCGTATGGAATCTTCTGTAGCAATATCTACTTTGAACGCCAAACAAATAGAAAGGATTGCCGTAGGGAGTGCAGCAGATTTGCTGAAAAACATTCCTGGAGTTTTTGTAAATTCTTCTTTGGGTGAAATCCGTAATACGGTTTATTCTCGTGGGGTTTCGGTGGGGTCGAATGATGGTGCTTCGGGCTATTATTATGTATCAATGCAAGAAGATGGTTTGCCAGTTACGAATGCCACTTATGGCAATTATGGCCCCGATTATTTTTTGCGTCCTGATGCCACTTTGGGTAAATTGGAAGCAGTAAGAGGCGGAACTGCCTCGATTTTAGGCAATAATGCTCCGGGAGGGATTTTTAATTACGTATCAAAAACAGGCGGACAAACTTTTGCTGCCGAAGTTCGAGCAAAAGTAGGTTTGGAAGGAAATGGTAAAAATCCATTTTACAGAACCGATGTAAATTTTGGTGGGCCACTAAGCAAAGATAAAACCATCACTTATAATATTGGAGGTTTTTATCGTCAATCAGATGGGGCAAGATACCCAGGCTACCCAATGAATAATGGTGGACAAGTCAAGGCTAATGTTGCCAAAATATACAAAAGTGGTAGTGTTAAATTATTTCTTAAAACACTAAATGATAAAAATGCATGGTTCGAGTTTTTGCCTACCATTGGTTTTACAGATCCGAAATTGCCGGCTGGGGTTGAGCAAACCCATTCTGTGTTGATACCCGCTGTAGAAGCTGATTTTACAATCAACGACTCTGGTGTTAAAAAACACTATGATTCTCGCGACAAAATACATTCGGTTGATAATTCTATTGGTTTGAATTGGGAACAAACTATTGGGCAAGGGTTGACCATTGACAACAAAGCTAAGTACTCAAGTAAACACGCCACATGGAACACCACGGCTGTAGCCTATCCTTTTGCCACAGACGGTTTAGTTTTTTATGCGATTCCCGGTTTATTAGGGAAATTTGGAACTTACACATTTAAAGATTTATCTACTGGTACTCAGATTGGTTCCATAACACAGGCTCCAAATATTGTCAATGGAAACTTTGCAGGGTTTAATTTTATAGACAATGGCAGCAATTTCCCAGGAGCAAGTATTCAGAAAAACTCATTGTATTTCAATCCATTGTTTTATATGGAAAACGACATGAAAGAGTTTATTGACCAATTTACGATTTCAAAGAAACTTGACAACATGAGTTTTACGGCAGGTTTGTTTTATGCCAATTCTAATTTAGATCGCATCACTACACAAGGTGGCCCAGGGGAAGCTTACACACAAATGACAGCTCCATACCCCACGCTTGCTTCTATTTCTCTCGCTGGTTTTGATGGTAAAACTGTCCAAGTTACAAATCCTGACGGCGTAGTTGGTGGTTCCGGAAGAAGTGGTGCTTTTACACTACAAGAGGCCATGCAAAACCAAACGGCTCTGTTCTTTGGTCATAACTGGGCCATTAATCCAAAACTGAATTTTGATTGGGGAGTACGTTATGAGAATGTGGTATATAGAGGTTCAAACCAAATAGGCACTAACGTTGGCTCTGCTAATGGTGTAGATGGAAATCCTTTGACACACTATGACAATTCAGCTGGAAAAATCACTGCTACTTACAAATACAATAATCAGAAAGTGAGTACATTCTCGTTTTCAGGTGGTTTGAACTATAAATATTCTGACAACCAGGCCGTATATGCAAGATTCTCGCAAGGTAGCAAAGCTCCAGATTTGGATATGTTTTTAAATATTAACACAGCCTTCGGTGAAGCGAATTTGAACCCTATTGCTCAAAAAATACAGCAAGTTGAAGTAGGTTACAAATTAAAGTCAGGTAGCACTAATTTATTTGTTACACCATTTTTTAGTATTTTGAGCAATGTTCCGCAGCAAAGTGTTGGTCAGGAAACCTCTGATTTGAGTTCTATCTATGCTTTACCTGTTTTATACAATAAAATTACGACCATGGGTGTTGAACTTGAGGCAAATCATAATTTCACTGAAGAATTTAGTTTGCGTGCAGTAGCAACCTTTCAGCAATCTACTGCTACCAAATTTCAAACATGGATTACTGGAGCTAATGGTAGAGCCGACGATGTAATTCAAGATTTCTCAGGAAACGAAACAGATAACAATGCTAGAACAATCCTTAGATTATCGCCAAGCTATAACAAAGGCAAGTTTTATTCTTCCTTAGATTTCTCCTATATGGGTAAGCGTGCTGCCAATGTTCCCAATGCATTTTCATTGCCCGCATTTAACCAAAGCAACTTGAATCTGGGATATAATATTAACACAAAATTGCAATTGCAAGCCAATATCAATAACCTGTTTAATCAAGATGGAATTATGGGTTGGTCAGCACCTGGTGGCTTTCCGGCGGCCTTAGATCGTCAAGGTTTTACAAAAGCAAGGCTTGAGGCAAATCCGAATGCAGTGTATTCTACATTAAGTTTACCACCAAGAGCCTATTTCTTGACCGTGAGTTTTAAGTTTTAAAAAGAACATATAGAGATATAAATAAACGAGAAGGTGAAATCAACACTTTCTCGTTTAAAACAAAAAAACAACCTTAATTTATTCAAAAATGGAAAGACAAGCTTTACTTTTTTTATTACTTTTTGCTTCTTCGATTCTATTGGCTCAACCGCCATCTCCAAGCGTCATTCAAGGCAGAATGCCAGAAGGAACTATCATCCATGGCAATATTCCCTACAACAATGATACACTAAAAAAGCATTTATTAGATATTTATTTACCAGCTAATACAAATGAAAAGATTCCGTCTGGCGGCGTTCCACTGGTTGTTTTTATTCACGGAGGTGGCTGGATTGGCAATGATAAATATGCTGACATGGGTTATATGACCGAAACCATCAATGCCATGCTCAACAGCGGCATTGCTGTCGCATCTATCGATTACCGATTTGCCCAAAATGCAGTTTTTCCAGGCATTTTGCAAGACTGCAACAAAGCGGCATCATTTCTCTACGATAATGCCCATAAATACAATATCGAGAAGAACCGTTTCGCACTCATGGGGTTTTCGGCAGGTGGTCATTTGGCTTCGTTGATGGGTACTTCGCAAAACAATAAAGTCGATAATTTATACTTACCGAACTCTTATAGGCCATTCAAATACAAAGCAGTGGTAGATTTTTACGGCCCCACGGATTTGACGCTGTTTGCAGGAAGTGAAGACCCAAAATCTCCCGAGAGTATTCTGATAGGTGGAACTCCAGTAGATCGCCCAGATTTGGCAAAAGCCGCCAGTCCAATTACTTATATTGATAAAAACGACCCGCCTTTTTTAATTTTTCATGGAGAAAAGGATAATTTGGTTTCAAATAGACATTCTAAGCTATTGAGCTCATGGTTAAATCATTATGGAGTAAAAAACGAGCTGACTATAGTGAATGATGCCCCGCATTTTGGTAAAATGTATGATGTGGAAGAAATCAGAACAAAAGTGATGGCTTTTTTGAAGGCTGAGCTTAAATAGACAGAATCCTAAAGCATTGTAATCAATTTATCTCGGTTTGTTAATGCTATTCTTTTTTAAAAATAATATTTGGTAAGGCCAGAGATTTTACTGCATAGCGAAGTCAATGGTCTTTAAACCAGTAGAGTAAAGTATAGTTAATGAAATAAAATTGCATTATTTTGATTAAAAGTATAGGAAAATCTCTATCGAGATGTCAAAAATATCAATTCAACCTTAAATAGAATTTTATGAGAACAAAGTTTACAATTGCAGTATCCATTTTGGTGTTATTTTCTTTTCTTGTAAAAGCCCAATTTGGTCCTCCGACAGGAGAACCGGACGTTATTAACAAACGCTGGCATGCCCAATGGATATCAGTCCCGAATGCCTCTCCTGACGGCTATGGAGTATATTTGTTCCGCAAAAGTTTTGATTTACCCACAAAGCCCACAAACTACATAATTCATGTTTCTGGAGATAATCGTTATAAACTTTATGTGAATGAAAAACTCGTTTCGATGGGTCCTGCTCGCGGAGATATTGCCCACTGGAACTACGAAACGGTTGACATAGCATCGTATTTAATAGCTGGAAAAAACATAGTGGCTGCTCAAGTATGGAACGAAGGAGAATTTAAACCCGAGGCTCAGATTACTTTTAAAACAGGTTTTGTTCTCCAAGGTAACACCTCGGCTCAAAAGGATATTAATACCAACAATACCTGGTTATGCGAAAAGGACAACAGTTTTGCCCCATTGGTTTTCAGAACCAGAGGATATTATGTGGCAGGGGCTGGCGAAATAAGGAACATGGGTTTGAGTCCAAAAAACTGGCAATCAGCAGACTTTGACGATAAAAATTGGCAAAAAGCCAGACCAGCGGGCGGTGCAGTTCCCAAAAATGTACTCGGAGCTTTTGGCACGATGAGTGGCTGGATGTTGGTACCATCTATAATTCCACAAATGGAACTTAAAGACGAACGATTGATGAAAGTAGTTAGTGTTGAAGGCATTTCGAGTATATCTAATGATTTTCCTGCAAAAAAAACGGACTTAGTAATACCGGCAAATGCTAAAGTGAACATTATTTTAGACCAAAGTTATCTAACCAATGCTTATCCAAACATAGCGTTTAGTAGTGGTAAATCAGCAAATATTAGTTTAAGATATGCTGAAGCACTTTTTGCAAAAGCTGGAGGAAAAGGCAATAGAAACGAAACCGCAGAGAAAACCTTTATAGGTCGAGCCGATAGTTTGATTTCTGATGGGAGTCAAAATCAGAAATTCACAAGCCTCACTTACCGCACTTATCGTTATTTGCAGTTGACAATTTCTACTCAAAACGAACCCCTAACAATAAATGACATTTATGGCACTTTTACGGGTTATCCGTTCCAAATGAACGCTCAGCTCAATACAGGAAGGCAAGAAATGGACAAAATGTTGGAGATAGGATGGAGAACCGCTCGACTCTGTGCTTATGAAACCTATATGGATTGTCCATATTACGAGCAGCTGCAATACATCGGCGATGGTCGAATCCAAGCCTTAGTTTCGCTTTATAACAGTGGTGACGACCGTTTGGTTAAAAATGCCATCAACCTCATGGACTTTTCTCGAACTCCAGAGGGAGTAACTTTCAGCCGTCACCCTTCTTACACGCCCCAGTATATTCCAACGTTCTCGCTTTGGTATATAGGCATGTTACAAGATTATGCCCGATATGGTGCTGATACTGAGTTTGTAAAGAGTAAAATTGGCGGTACACGTCAGATTCTGGATTATTTTAAAAGTTACCAGCAAGCCGATGGTCGCCTTAAAAATACACCTCAGTGGATGTTTACAGACTGGGTTGACAATCAAAAAGAGTGGAGAGCAGGAGCCGGCCCAATGAGTGCCAACGGAACCTCCGCAGTGCTTGATTTTCAATTACTTTGGGCGTATCAAGTGGCGGCAGATTTGGAAACAAAACTGGGAAACCATGCCTTTGCCAATCAATATCTACAAGCTGCCGAGGTATTGAAAAAGACCATTCGAGCAAAATATTGGGATACCACCAAGAAATTATTTGCCGATAGAGAGGAAAAAGATGAATTTTCGCAACATACCAATTCATTGGCCATTCTGACGGGAATTGTGACAAATGTGGAGGCTGACGAAATTTCTAATCAACTAATAACCAATAATAAGCTCGCTCCTGCCTCTATTTATTTCAAATATTATTTGCATCAAGCACTAATAAAAGCTGGAAAAGGCAATGATTATTTGAAATGGCTCGACAAATGGCGAGAAAACATTCAACAAGGCCTTACAACTTGGGCTGAAACCTCAGATGTCGACAAAACCCGCTCAGATTGCCACGCATGGGGTTCGAGTCCAAATATTGAGTTTTATCGTACCATTTTGGGTATTGATAGCGATGGTTTGGCTTTTTCAAAAGTGAAAATTGAGCCACATTTAGGTCAAATGACAGATATAAGTGGAACTATGCCACACCCAAAAGGAAGTATTTCGGCGAGCTATAAACTCGAAAATGGGAAATGGAAGATTCAAGTCGAATTGCCAAAAAGCATCACGGGAAATTTAGTTTGGAAAGGCAAAAAGATTGCTTTGAAAGAAGGAATAAATCAATTTAACATCTAAATTTAATGATGAGTTATGAATGATAAATGATAAATCATTCAATTTCAAAATTCATAACTCATCGTTCATAACTCATCATTATTTTACCTATGAAAAGAAGAGAATTTTTAAATAAAACTGCCCTGTCGGTAGCCGGATTATCGGTTGCAAATTATGCTTTCTCAAACTCACAGTTTGAAGAATTTGTTACTTCTGATACAAATTTTGGCAAAATAAAAGGATATAGAGATAATGGCGTAAATATCTTCAAAGGCATTCCTTATGCGGGCAAAACATCAGGCGAAAGAAGATTCCGTCGGCCTGCTCCGCTTGAAGCATGGGTAGAAGTAAAAGAGACACTGACTTTGGGAGCTCCGGCTATCCAGAATCCTCGAAGAAACGAGCCCGAACCATCCGAAGACTGTCTGTTTTTGAATGTGTGGACTCCAGCCAACGACAGTAAAAAACGCCCGGTGATGTTTTACAGCCACGGTGGTGGTTTTGTGATTGGCTCAGGTGGGTCTGCCAGCCAAGATGGTGCAAATCTCGCTCGTCATTTTGATGTCGTTGTGGTAGAAACCAACCATCGCTTAGGTTTACTGGGCTTTTTGTATTTAGACGAATTGGGCGGAGCCGACTACGAAGGTTCGGGCAACAACGGTATGTTGGACATCGTGGAGGGGCTAAAATGGGTGAATAAAAACATTGCGAACTTTGGTGGCGACCCAAATAATGTAATGATTTGGGGAGAGTCAGGTGGTGGAGCAAAAACGTCTTGTTTGTATGCAATGCCTTCGGCAACACCTTATTTTAACAAAGCATCCATTGAAAGCGGGCCAGGAGTACGAATGACACCTAAAGAAGTGGCAGCTGAAACAACTTTGATGCTTTTGAAAGAGCTAAATATCGAACCAAAAGATTGGAGAAAGATTTTGGATGTACCAACGAGCAAATTGTTAGAAATGCAAGGAAAACTTCCCTTTGTGCCGCCGTTTGTTGAGAAAAACAAAAATCAAGGTTTTATGAGGAGAAATTACGGTGGTTTTGGGCCAGTAGTGGATGGAAAGGCTTTGCCATATCATCCTTTCGACCCAACAGCACCAGAGATTTCTAAAAACAAACCGCTTTTGGTTGGCTGGAATGAAGATGAATGGGCTTTTTTTGCTTGGGAAAGAAAAGAAACTGAATTTGCCAAGTATGATTTCGAAAGCTTGCACAAAAGATTTGAGTCTACTTACGGTGAAAACACAAAAAAAATAATTGATACCTATCGTAAAGCTCGACCAAATGCTTCTCCAGCAGATATTTACATAGCTATTTCGTCAATCAATATGATGGGCCTAGGCTCTATTGACATTGCAGAGAAAAAAACAAAACAATCAGGAGCTCCCGTTTATCTGTACAATTTTGGGTACAAATCTGAAGTTAAAATTCCAGGTACTGATTTTGAAATGGGAACGCCGCATGCTATGGATATTAGTTTTAAATTCTTTAATGAATCAGCTGATAAACCAAGTTTTTTTGGCGGTAACAAACCTGAAAGAGTAACTGCATCACATAATTTTGCAGAATTGTGGACCAATTTTGCCAAAACAGGCAAGCCATTTGCAAAAGATGCTCCCGAATGGAAAGCCTATAATCTTAAAGACAGGCCAACGATGAGAATTGATACTAAATTAGATGTAATTAATGACAGATTTAAGGATGAATTGAATGTTTGGAGAGAAGTGGGGAGGTTGTGATGGTTAGATTCAAACATTAAAATTTGTAAAAGCACACAGTTTATCGCGTGCTTTTACAAACAAAATCGGATTCTCGATATTGAAAATATATTTCTTGAAAGTCAAGAATCAACCTTTTCTCTTGGCTCCAACTGAATCATAGACAATGACTTTTTCCCAAAGATATGAGTAATCTGCTATGAATTTTAGATGAACTGGGTGTTTTTGGTAAATTTCCTCATCTTCGATATTGTTAAAAAACAAAAGCCACGAAACCGCATAACCACGCTCTATTACGCTTCTATTTGTACTTGCAGGTGTACCGATATGTGCCATTTTGATTTCTGAAACTTTCGATAAAATATCCAGACCTTCTATCAGTTTTTCTCTGTCTGCTTCAGAAGCTGGGTTTTTCAACCAAAAATAAACATGATGAACGAAAAAGTCTTTTTTGGGAGGTTTTTCTGAAACTACCATATTGGTAAATGCCAGTGGTGCAAGTGCATTTGTTTTTAGAAATTTTCTTCTTGTTGTATTTTCCATTTGTTTGTTTTTATAGTTTTAATAATATTTTTTTAAAATAATTTCTCATAAGCTTTGGGCATGGCTGTGATAGGTTTTATATAAATATTGCGATAAAAAACCTCTGCTGCTTCACTTTGAAGTTGAATTTTGCCACTCGTTAGTGGTATTTCTTTTCCATCAGGCAACGTAAAGCGTGAGTTTTTAAGTATCATCACTACATGGCCGTTTACGATATGTAGGCTTTTACCTTCGAAACAGATAAGTTCCAGATTTGCCCATTCGTTGGCAGGGCTTTCAAAATTTCCCGAACGCATGCAGTAATAATCGCCACCTCCTTTGAATGTGCGATAAGGTTGTTTTTCATCAGCCACTCTATTCATAACACCTTCAGCAGGAAACGAACGAATATCAATGGCAGAGTTGGCCTGACACCAGAAATCGCCCATGTGGCCTTCCATTATTTGAAATTCCTGCGAAAGCATCCATGATCGCCAATATTCTGCTCCAGCCTCGCCAACAGAATGGTAAAGAATGCCGGAATCTTTCAATTTGTTTTTTCTTGGTTCATACTTTTGAGTTCCCCATTTTACTTGGAGTTTTAAGTGGTAATTTTCATAAGACTTTTTAGTAAATAAACAGCCATAAATCTCTCCACTAACATGTAAAACTGGACTTTTAGAATCATTTATAACAGAAAAAACCCTTGTGGAATCTTTGTTGTAACCTATTGGTTGTATATCTTTTCCTAAATTGTCTTTTGGTATTTTTCCATTATAATTGTCTTTGTGTCTATAGCTTAAATAATTCTCCCATTTACTCAAGTCTTTGTCCAAAAGAATCTCCCAATCGTCATCCCTTTGCATTGAAATGAAAGAAAATGTACACGTAACTATGAGTAAAGAAAAAAGTAATCTTTTCATAATAATCAGCATTTAGAAGGAATAATTTCTTGTTGCTGCAAAATTATAAAACATGTTTTTCTTGTTAGTTGTAAAAATCCATCATAATTTGGTCATAATCGATTGCCAATCATTTTATGAAAAGATACTTACTACATTCTCCGTTTAATATTTACCATTTTGAGGCCACTGCCTGGACGCATGCGGTACACAATCACACGTATTTTGAAATCATTTTTGTGTTGCAGGGAAATGGCAGGCACAATATTAATGGCAACACGTTTGAATATTCGCATGGAGATGTCTTTCTGCTTGGGCCAGAGGATTATCATAGTTTTGAAATAAATGCACCCACGGAGTTTTGTTTTATTCGTTTCAATGATTCCATTCTCAAGGAGCAAATGGCCGACAAAAACAATCTTTGGCAACAAGTATTGAATGCTGTATTGTTTACTTCTTCGCAAAGTAGGGGAGCTGTGGTGAGTGATAGGCAAGATAAGGTGCAGTTATTCAGCTTGTTATCTATTTTAGAAGTGGAGTATGAAAACAAAGAATCAAAATATTTCGATATCATCCGTACGGCCATTATGCAGAGTATGATGACCATTTTGGCTCGAAATCTTTCCGTTCAATCGGCTCAAAGTGTTGTTTTGAAAGATTCTGTAGAGGCAATTTTGGTCTATGTCAAGCAACATATTTACGAGCCTTCGAAGCTTAGCATCGAGCATTTAGCAGATGTTTTCAACTATTCACCCGACTACGTGAGTATTTTTTTTAAAAGACACACTGGGGAGTCGCTCAAGCAATACATCACCAAATATAAAATGAAACTCATTGAGATTCGGCTTTTGTATAGTCAAATGACTGTGGGAGAAATTGCTGACGAGTTTGGATTTATAGATGAAAGCCATTTTTGCAAACAGTTTAAGAAGTTTACAGGACGTACACCGACTGCCTTTAGAAAGCTAAGTTAATAATGCTAATTCAACCCCCGATACGCATTCGGACTCACCCCCGTTTTTTGCTTAAAAAGCCTTGTGAAATTTTGAGGGTATTTAAAGCCCAGCTCAAAGGCGATTTGGCTGATGGACTGGGTAGTCTCAAAAACTTTTCCATCTGTAAGGTGAATGACTTTGGCAATACCGCTATTTTAGTTGGAAAGGTCGTATTTGATATCGAAATGAATGGAAAATATATGTCGTATCAAATGGCATTTATGGAAGAATATTTGAAAAGAAATAATAGTCAGAAATTAATTTCAAGGCAATTAAAGACATGCTGATAAAAACATGCCACGAATGATTTGTGCATTCGTGGCATAAAAACCTAATTCAATAAAAATGGATAATCAATATATCCTTTTTCGTCACCACCAAACATCGTCATCCTGTCGGGTTGATTTAGTGGAGCATCCAGCTCAAATCTTTTAGGTAAGTCTGGATTGGCTAAAAATGAGCTTCCAAAGGCTATGGCTTTTGCTATTCCTTTCTTTAATTCTTCTTCGGCACTTTCTTTATTGTAGGCCGTTCCAGCTATTAATGGTTGCTTTATTAGTGAGCCAAACAACTCGATTTCATCCTCAGTAGGATAAGTCGGAATGGCCGGAAACATCGGACTTTTTTTCATTAATTCCACAAAAGCAAATTCCATTTTATTAAGTTCTTGAATCAAATATTTAAATGTAACCGTTGGGTCATTTAATACAATGTCCGCATAAGGTTGCAAGGGTGATATTTTTATGCCTACTTTATGCCCACCTACGGCAGAAATAAGTTCTTGCATAATTTCCAGAATAAAACGGCTATTATTTTCAATGCTTCCACCATATTCATCTGTGCGTTGATTAGCACTTTCTGCTAAAAACTGATTTGGTAAATAACCGTTGGCTGCGTGTAATTCGACGCCATCAAAACCTGCTTCTATTGCATTTTTTGCAGCTTGTCCATAATCTTTAATGATTTGTTTGACTTCAGCGTTTGTTAATGCTCTTGGTGTTTCGTAGTCCTTTGGACCTTGGGAGGTAAAATGCTGCATTCCACTAATAGCGATTGCCGAAGGTGCTACAGGTAAATCTCCATTTCTATCAACAGAATGCCCCACACGGCCTGTGTGCCATAATTGAGCAAAAATTATTCCACCAGCCTTGTGCACCGCTGTTGTGACTTTTTTCCAAGCCTCTATTTGTGCATTTGTATAAAGCCCAGGAGTAAAGGGACTTCCTATTGCTTGCTCTGAGATATTTATGGCCTCAGACAATATCAATCCTGCACTTGCTCTTTGGGTGTAATAGGTTACTGTCGCATTGCCCACTATTCCAGATATATCAGCACGGCTTCTGGTCATAGCTGCCATTACCATGCTGTTTTTTAATTCAAAACTGCCTATTTTTGTTTTGTCTAAAAGTTTCATTTTCAGTTAATTATAATACGTTAAAATAATAGTTCCACAAACCCCTTTGCAAAACTTTGCCAAATTATGGTTTTCTGTATGGCAAAACATACGATTTGACAAGCAAGCAACAGCGTTATTGTTCTAAATGGCTTTATGTTTCGTTTATTTTTATAGTCGCTATACCAAAATATAGCCGCAACAATTGTCGGCGTCAGAAGCATTGAGGCAAGCCCCAAAAGTGGGTGTAAGCCAGACATAAAAATAATCGCTCTACCCAAACCTGGTCCAATAAATGTCAAAGCCGTAGCAATAATATACCTTGTATGGGCATAAGGATTCTTTCTATTGACCATTGCCAAAACAAAAAAAGTAGTAAAGAATATCATCAAGGGAATTTCAATAGTGAAATGCCCCAAAATACCAGCCTCACCTTGTATAGGTAACTCACGGTAATATTGCATTCGGGTAACCAAAAGTGTAGAATATACAACCAACGGAGCCAATATAAAACCAAAAAGTCCAAGTGTTTTATGCCAAGAGTTTTTATTGAATTTTATCAATAATACCTGAGCAAACAATAGCACATACCAAAGCATCATTACCGTGCCATGAAAGTGTATGAGCGGCGTAACACCTTCAAAATCAGGAAATTTTGATGAATATTTGGTATGAAAACCAATAACGGACGTTAGCCAAATACCTATAAAAAGATACAGGATTGTATTTATGGAAATTTGTTTATTTTTCATTGCTAAATAGTCGCTGTGTCAATTCAGGGAAGCGAAAGGCACTTATCAACCATATAACTATCTGAATTACTACAAGAAATATAATAGACTGACCCGTAGTCAAATGCACTGCCATTGCACCACCGATATAAGCAATCATCAACAAAGCACCAACAACGCCCGTTTTTGGAATCAGAAATAGAATCACCATTACCAATTCTAAAATTCCGAGTGCCAACATATTTGTTTCTCCACCTAAGCCTTTTGCCATTTCGGCATTACCACCCATGATTTTCATGATACCGCTTCCTACAAATACAAAAGATAGTAAACCTGCTAATACCCAACCAATGATGTTTTTTGTTTTATTGTTCATAAGAATATTTTAAAATTTTATGCAAAAATATAATTCATGTGATATACTTTTGTTATCTGTTACACAAAGGATACCGATTACAAAAAGAATACTATATGCAAAACAATCATAATTCCTGTGAAAAAGCCCAATTGGCTATTCAAGACACCTTAGATGTGGTTGGGGGTAAATGGAAACTCGTTTTGATTTCGGTCTTGCGAAATGGCAAGCGAAGATTTCGGGAGCTTTCCAGAGAGGTAGGTATTTCGCCCCGTATTTTATCAAAAGAATTGCAGGAATTAGAAATGCACGGTTTGGTTAGCCGAACGGTTTGTGACACCAAGCCCATTACGGTTGAATATGCCCTTACAGATTATAGCAAAACCCTGAGCGAAGTGATAGTAGCGATGCACAAATGGGGCGTGGAGCATCGGAAAAAGCAGATAGTATAATTTTCTCAATTCACCCCCCTAAACTCCATCGGACTCATTCCTACTTTTTGCTTGAAAAGCCTTGTGAAATGCTGTGGATATTTGAAGCCAAGCTCGTAGGCGATTTCATTAACCGTCTTATCATTTTCAAATACCTTTTCTTTGGCTATGCTGATCGTTTTGAAAAGAATATAGTCTTTGGCCGATTGCCCGGTTTCTTTTTTGACCAAATCTCCAAAATAGTTGGACGAAAGATTAAGCTCATCAGCAAAATAAGCTACAGAAGGCAACCCAATGGTTTGGGGTTTATCTGAATGAAAATAAGCATTGAGGTTTTCTTCAAATCGCTCCAAAATACCACTGTGGGCTACATCCCGGGTAATAAACTGACGATCATAAAAACGCTGACAGTAATCCAAAAACAACTCAATATTGCTAGCAATGAGCTTTTTGCTATGTTTATCTACAGGTTGTTTTAACTCAAATTCAATTTTAGTCAAAATGTCTAAAATCAAATCTCTTTCATCTTCTGAAAGGTGCAGGGCTTCATTGGTTTGGTAGCTAAAAAACTTGTATTGATGTATGGATTTGGCCAGATGAGTGCCAATCAAAAAGTCGGGATGAAAAATCATTCCATGACCCTTCGGTTGATAAACCACTTTGGGATTGTCGAGACTCACAAACTGCCCCGGTGCATAAAATATCAAAGTACCAGCCTGATAATCATAATGATGCCGACCGTAGCGTATATCTCCACAAACCACATCTTTCAGTATCACAGAGTATAATCCGTAATTAAACCTAATGGTGTCCACCTCGCCCCAATCTCTCGGTTCGGCCCGTGAATAATCAATAACAGACACCAAGGGATGCAGGGTTTTGTGGTTGTTGGCTGCGTTAAAATCGTTTACGCTATCTATGTTTATTACTTTTTCCATGATTCTTCAGTTTGAAATCCATTCAAAATTAAGATATTAAAAATACTAATTTACATTTCTAAAACTCCATCAGTAAAAATGGTAGAAAAAGCAGGAATTTATATACCATTTGACTTACAAAAAGCCATGACCTTTGTATCGTAAAATTCTTTACAAAAAACTTATTCAATCATGAAAAAAATAGTCGTACTGTTAGCGTTTCTTTCCATTGGGTCACTTAATGCACAGCAATCAAGCACAGGGTCTACTGTAAAAACAGCCAGCGGCCTAGTACAAGGTGTAGTAGAGGGTCCATCTGAGGTATTTAAAGGGATACCATTTGCCGCACCTCCGGTGGGTGAGTTTCGTTGGAAAGCACCACAGCCAGTGAAAAAATGGAGTGGTGTTCGTGATGCTGGCAAATATGCAGCCAATCCAGCCCAAGCTGGCTGGGGAGCAAAACCAGGCACAATAGCAGAAGGCTCATCTGAAGACTGCCTTTACCTAAACGTTTGGAAACCTGCCAATGCCGCTGCCAAAGCCAAGCTACCCGTGATGGTTTGGATTTATGGTGGGGGTTTTACGGGTGGTAGTGCCTCAAGTCCTCAAAACTACGGTATCGAAATGAATAAAAATGGTGTAATTTTGGTCAATATTAATTATCGAGTAGGTCGCTTAGGGTATTTTGCCCATCCAGCTTTGAGCAGTGAGCTGCCCAATGAATATAAAGGCAATTATGGCTTTATGGACCAAATAGCTGCTTTGAAATGGGTACAAAAAAACATTGCTGCCTTTGGTGGCGACCCAAAAAATGTAACCATTTTTGGCTTCTCGGCTGGAGGTGTCTCGGTACATTCTCTTATCACTATTCCTTCAGCAAAAGGGCTTTTTCATAAAGCCATAGGTCATTCAAGTGGTGGTCGTGATGGCGTACTTACAGGTAGACCCATCAACAAAGAAAACGCAGATGTTTTATATGCTGTTTCGGCCGAAACAATCGGTATGAATTTTGCCAAAAAACAGGGAATCACCGGAACAGATGCCGCAACATTGGCCGCATTACGTGTTTTGCCTGTTGAAAAAATAGTAGATGGTGGTCAAGAAACCGATGGTCCCAATGGCCCACGTACGCACTCAGGGCCAATTTTTGACGGTAAATTGGTGGTAGAAACAGCAGAAACTGCCTATATGTCTGCTCGTCAGCCCAAAATCCCCTTGATGATAGGCAATTGTAGTGCTGAAATCGGCGGAGCATTTGTAAGCAATGCCAAAACCAAGGAGGAACTGTTTGCCAGTTTTGGAACATTAGAAGCTGAAGCCAAAGCGGCTTTTGATCCCGAAGGTACCAAGAAATTCGAAGAGGTTATTGCCAAGTTTAATACGGATTGGGTTTGGGGTGAGCCTGCACGTATGACAGCCCGAACATTCCTTGCCAAAGGTGCTCCTGCATATGTGTTTCAGTTTGGTTATGTGCCTACATCAAGTCAGCAGAGGTCACCTTACGGGGCAGGTCATGGTTCTGATATTTCTTTTGTATTCAATACTTTAGGTGCTCATTGGGGTGGGCCAGGCGGTGCTGCACCTACCATTACACCTACGGAAAGCGAGCTGGCACGCATCATGTGCGGCTATTGGACCAACTTTGCCAAAACAGGTAATCCTAACGGAGCCAACCTGCCCAACTGGCCAATGTACAACAATCAAAATCAAGACATTTTGGATGTAGAATTGGACGGCAAAGTAGTAGCAAAGCCCGACCAACGTAAAGCCCGTTTTGATGTAATAGAGAAAGCGATGAAAAACCGAGATAAAATTCAGTCAAGAGGAATATAAGAGAATTAGGAATTAGGAATTAAGAATTTGGAAAGTTTTTTTTGTAAAAAATTAAAATCCGTGTAAATCCGTGTTTTCGCAGAAATCTGTGTCATCCGTGTTCCATTTCATATCGAATTAAAAATATGCAAAAAATAAAATTAAACAACGGTGTAGAAATGCCCATCCTGGGTTTTGGAGTTTTCCAGGTACCTGATTTGGCAGAGTGTGAAAGAAGCGTGATAGATGCAATTGGTGTTGGCTATAGATTGATTGATACGGCGGCAAGCTATTTCAATGAAGAAGCGGTGGGAAAAGCCATAAAAAACTCTGGGGTTGATAGGGAAGATTTATTCATTACCACCAAAGTATGGATACAAAGCAATGGCTATGAAGGTACAAAAAAAGCTTTCGAAGATTCTATAAAAAAACTTCAGTTAGATTATCTTGACTTGTACCTCATGCACCAACCCTTCGGTGATGTGTATGGCACGTGGCGGGCTATGGAAGATCTTTACAAAGAAGGAAAAATCAGGGCAATTGGCGTAAGTAATTTTCACCCGGACAGACTCATTGATTTAATAGTTCACAATGAAATAGTTCCGGCAATAAATCAAATCGAAACGCACCCATTCCATCAACAAATGGAAGCTCAGGTATTTTTGGAACAAAACCATGTGCAGATTGAGTCATGGGGGCCTTTTGCAGAAGGTAAAAATGATTTATTCTCAAATGAATTGCTAGGCAATATTGGCAAAAAACACAATAAAAGTATTGCTCAGGTGGTATTACGTTGGCTCACACAAAGAGGCGTGGTGGCCATTCCGAAGTCAGTCAGAAAAGAACGCATGGAGGAAAACTTCAACATTTTCGATTTTGAACTGAGTAATGAAGAAATGGAAACCATCAAAACTTTAGATACCAAAACAAGTGCTTTCTTCGATCATCGAGATCCTAACATGGTGAAATGGTTGGGGGAGAGAAAATTATAAAATATCTTTTAAAATAAAAAAAACATGAAAAAATCAATTTTAGGAATCATTACAATTATTCTATTTTCTATGAACACATTTGCCCAGAATACAGCAGAAGAAATCAAAACACTTTCGAAAAACAAATGGCAATGGATGGCTGATAAAGACGTCGATAAATTGGCCAAACTATTCGATAATCAGTCAATGTTTGTACACATGGGCGGTTCTTGGGGTAAAGAACGTGAGCTAGAAATCATAAAATCAGGCTTTATACATTACAAAAAAGCTGATGTTCATGAAGTTTTCACACCCATAATTATCGAAAATACAGTCATTTTACTCAACAGAATTACACTAACAGCAGTAGTTGGTACCAATGAAGTGGTAAATCCTTTCATGGTTACTGAAGTTTATGTAAAGGTAGGTAATGAATGGAAAATGGGCTCTCTCTCATTTTCAAAGCTTATGGGACCCAACTGAATATTTTAAAAGCAACCATGAAACTGAATCGGAGTATCGCTGTATTGTTCTTATTTCTACAAACTTGCTGCTCTCAAGCTCAGCCACAAACAGCTGGAGAAAATGGCAAAGGAAAAAATATACTCATCGTATATTTATCCCGAACCAATTGCACAAAAGTGGTGGCCGAAATGATTCATCAAAAAGTAGGAGGTAAAATCGTTGCTTTAGAGTTAGAGAAAGCGTATCCGGAAAACTACAGAGCTACTGTGGAGCAAGTAAGTAATGAACTCAGAACTGGTTTTCTTCCTCCTTTAAAAACCAGAATCGAAAACTGGAGTCAATATGATTTCATTTTCATTGGTTTTCCGACTTGGGCAATGAGCCTGCCGCCTCCGATGCAATCATTTTTGCACCAATACAATTTTGAAGGTAAAACCTTGGTGCCTTTCAATACCAATGGAGGTTATGGCTTGGGTAGTACCATTGAAAAAATCAAAGAAATATGCCCCAAGGCAACAGTAAAAGAAGCCTTTACTGTTTTTGGTGGAAAAGAACCCGAGGGGACTCATTTGACACTCGAATCGGAAAGAGGAAAAGAAGTGAAACAGATGATTTACGATTGGCTCGAAAAAATAAAATTAGATTAAAAACCAATGCTAAAATTCAAGAGCAATGTTGTTTGTGGTTAACAAAAGCCGTTGGTCTAAAAAGATAATATTCTTATGGATTCCAATTTGAGACTATTTAAATTTACAAAACAAAAACCAATAATTGCACTCAGAAACTATTCTTGAAATGAGCATTTTTACTTAGTTTTCAAATAGGGGCAAGAGGATTAAATATTTTTTTAACAAAAACAGAATAAAAAATGAAATCAGTATTTTTAACTTTTGCTATCGCATTAGCAGCTTTTCAATTTTCATTTTCTCAGTCAAAAACAGAGCAAGAAGTCCTTCAACTTTCCAAAGACAAATGGCAATGGATGGCTGATAAAGAAATTGAGAAATTGGACAAACTCTTTGACGACAAATCTAAGTTTCTTCACATGAGCGGTACTTGGAAAAAAGCTGAGGAATTAGAAATTATAAAAACAGGCAGCATTTGGTACAAAAAAGCTACCATTCACGATTCGGCGGTTGAAGTTTCGGGCAATACAGTTATTGTTTGGAATCGTATCACCTTAGAATCGGTAGTAAGAGGTAACGACGCCAAAGTAGAATTTACGGTTACGGAAGTTTATCAAAAGCAGAAGAAAGATTGGAAAATGCTCGCATTATCTTTTAGTAGCGTGAGAGATACACATCAGATTAAGAAGTAATTTACCTGTATAAATTATCGTAGCTACCGATATTAAGTAATATTATTTGGTCGTCTTGAATGATAAAATCCAGCAGTATTCGATATTTCATGTTGAGTCTTACCGAATAATATTCTTGTAAATTTCCCTGTAATTTATGAAGACGAAGTGACGGATGATATGGGTTTTGTTCAAGTAATTCTATCGTTTTTGCATATTGATTTTTTAAATCGGGATGCTGTTTTTTAAATTTCTGAAGTTGCTTTTCGTAGGTTTTTGTGGTAAGAATTTTAATCATTCCAAAGTCTATTTATATGTTGTTCGGCAGTTTCAATTACATATCGCCCGTCTTTTATGTCTTTTTTTGCTTGTTCCAAGGCGTTATTGAGTTCATATTCACGCCATTCGTCAAATTTTTCAACTTTTACTACAACATATTTTAACTTACCACGAACAGTAATGCCCACTTCGTCAAATTCTTTCATTTGCTCATCTATGGCTTTCAAACCTCTAACTTTCAATTCATTTGCAGCTATCATAATAACAATAGTATTTTAAATTGTACGATTAAAAGTACTATTTAACAAATAGAGTTAACTATTTTTCAAAATCTTATATCGATTTAAACAGTAAACATTGAGAACAAAACAATTAATTATCACATTCTTTCTTTTAGGTACTACTATTTCATTTGCTCAATCAAAAGACGAAACAACCGTTCTTCAACTTTCTAAAGACAAATGGCAATGGATGGCTCATTGAGAAATTGGACAAACGCTTTGACGACAAATCTAAGTTTCTTCACATGAGCGGCACCTGGAAAAAAGCTGAGGAATTAGAAATTATAAAAACAGGCAGTATTTGGTACAAAAAAGCTACCATTCATGACACAGCCATAGAAATGCACGGCAAAACCGCCATCGTTTGAAATCGAATCACAATGGAATCGGTAGTGAGAGGTAACGATGCCAAAGTGGAATTTACGGTTATTGAGGTTTATCAAAAACAAAAGAAAGACTGGAAAATGCTCGCACTTTCATTTAGCAGCGTAAGAGATACACATCAGATTAAGAAATAGTTAAACTTTTTGCTTTTACTTAAATATCAGAATTCCAGGTTTTTATAAATTAAATTACATAAAAAACCGCAGCGAAATTAACATCCTATTGGATTAATTCGCTGCGGATTGTTAGGAAGTATTAAATGCTTTTCCGTAAAAACTGTAACTACTTAACACTTATGAATTTACGTATCATGCCATCTCCTTTTGTGATTGCATACAATTCACCATCTTTGTCTTCAGCCAAGCGTAAGTCGATACGACCGGCACCAGCAACAGCTCCTCTTCCCGGTAAGCCTTCGGCTCTTCCGCCTCGCTTTTTATAGGTTTCTTCAACCATTGGACGAAGATTTGTGTTTAATTCATGAATAGGTGCCATGGTGAGTGGGTTGCCATCATCAGCTGCCAAAATGTCTTTTAAGTAAGAATACCAGATTCGGCCTGTGGTTACATCGGCAAATACAAATGTTCCTTTTAATGATGGAATATTTTTTCCTTGATATACGAAACCGTTTGCAATGGCATCGCCACCTCCTGCTGCATGAGGATATGCTATAACTGCATAATCAGGTTTCATTTTGCCTTTGGTGATCGAATCTGTAACCATCACGGGAATAAGGTCATCTGCTGGTAGCGAACCCATAATATTGCTCTCCGACATACTCTGAGCACCCTCACGAAGCGGATATCCGTAATTGGCTCCTTTTTTAATAATCATTACAGTTTCCCAACTTACAAGACCTATATTGAAAGCGAGCAATACACTTTCTTTTGGTTTTAAGGGGTTTTTATACCACGTTAAACGATGAGGGTTACGAAGACCGTATGCCCAGATTTCCTTTTTTGCTCCCTCAACAGATAAAAACGGATTGTCGTTGGGAATCCTATATTGACCAGTTTCACTAATAGTACTTCTTCCTACTTGCTCACTCAACATAGGTATAATGCGGAGAATCTTACCTTGGTAGGTGTCTAACCTTTGAGCATATAACCGCCTTGGTCCAGGTCGTTCACCCGTACCTGCATCGCCAACACCAAGGTACATTACTCGCCAATCAGGGTCGCCCGGTTTTGCGTTTGGATTGAACGTCATTTCGTTAAGTGGGTGAAATAGACCCGGAACTTGAAGTCGGAATACCTCACGTGCTGTACCCTCAAATGTTGTGTTATTAATCTGGGTATCTTTCCATTCTATGATAATAAATTCACGAGCAAACCGAGTATCGCCAGCTACAGTTGGTTTTCCTATTGCCGGAGTAGTGGTGTAGCCTGTTAAATTTAGTCCAGCTACCACACCTGTTTTTGGGCTTATGATTTCATCAGCAGTGGCAATATTTTCCATGTGCAATGTATAGAAAACGCCATTTTTTGAATATTCAGGGTCAAATACGAAGTTGACAAAACCCGCAGCATAGCCCATTGCCGCCGTGAACTTAGGGAACAATCCCGTTTTGGTCCCTGACCCATCAAAATTTAGATAAGGGGTGAGTTGTTTAGTTTGCTTATTTAAAATATAAAGTGCACCTGTTAGGTCATTAAGAAAAAAGCGATTACCTGCTGGCACTTCAAGCATAATACTCCCACGTGCCAAAACCCCAGAAACTCTATCGCCCGACATATCACCAGTTATAGGTAATTCGAGATAATCTACCAATTCAAGCTTGCGTTGATTATTTGCAGGAACTTCCGAGTTTACTTTATCAGGGGTATTATTGCTTGGAGGTGTCGAAGATGCGAGAGAACGGACATAAGAAATCACATTTCTGATTTCGTTATCTTTGAGAATTCCCTTGTATGAAGGCATCATATTCGCTGTAATCCCTTCTTTGATTGTGGTAAAAATTTCTGAGTCTTTAGATCCATGATCCCAAGTTGAATCAGTAAGATTAGGCGGTTGTTTTCCGCCACGTTCGGTAATTATCGAAATATCAAAACCTGCTTTTACAGCTCCCTGAGCTGCATTTCCATGGCAATTTGCACAATTTGTATTATACAATCGTCGTCCGCTTGCTATTGATTGCGATGAGGTTTGGGATTGTGCTGATAAACTAAAAAGTGTGATAATAAACAAAGCCAACACAAGCAAATGGCTGATTTTCATTACAATTGGTTTCATAAGATTGATTTTTTTGAATTTTTTAAAGTCACTATTTTTTTAATGTTTGTAAATATATTCTTGGGATTCTACAAATATGGTTCAGTGTTAGGTATTTTAGACCAAATGCAGAATTTCCCCACCAACGACTACTCCGATTGCTCTTTTCTGTCAGCAGTGAATTATTTCCTTTGGTATTGTAGATTATTTAATAGTCGTTTTTTGAAGATTCTGTAATTCCTAGGTTCAAGAATTAAATAATAGAGTACTGCAATTCATTTCAGTCCAATAATTTGGAAGATTAAGTAAATTTTTAAGGAAATTAAAGTCGGTTAAATTATTTTGTTATTCAGTAAAAATGGTAGGATAAGCAGTAATTTTTATACCAAAATGCTAACTAAAATCAATGACCTTTGTAGTTAAGCAAACCAGGTTTTATGAATGCTTCAAATAGTTTGATTTTGAAGAAAATATGCAGTTCGTGGGGAAATGAATACAGTTCGTCTAATAAAAGTTTTCTGAAGTATTTTCGAGAAATGGATTGGATACCTTTGTATGGTACGGCTGAATATTAATATTAAGAAATACAATTTTGAAAGAAAGATTAAATACACTCGGTTTCAGTATCATTTTTTGGACACTCTATTTCCTTTACGAATGGCTGGGAAGAGGAGCTCTAATAGACCAATATTTATTTTATTTCGTGCGGTCCTGCCTCATAGTGCCGGTTTATATAGTAGTTTCTTTATTAAGTGTCCATTTTATAGTTGGTAAATTCAATTTCAAAACCCAAAAAACAGCTTTTTGGGTAAGTCAAATTCTGGTAGCCATCGTATTCGTAATGCTTATTCGTACTGTGAGCTACTTTTATTTATATCCCAACTATTATCCCCGAGTAATAAAGGACCCATATATTTTTCTACCCAAATTACTTATTGAATTTGTGAATCTATACTTGATGGTTTCGCTATATGGTTTATTTGTTTTCATGAAAAGTTGGTATCGGCAGCAGCAATTATTGCAAGAATTGAGTAAAGAAAAAATCGCTGCCGAACTGGAATTACTCAAGTCGCAAGTTCAGCCTCATTTTATATTCAATATGCTAAACAATATCTATTCGGGAGCATTTAAAACAAGCCCTGAAACTGCCCAACAGATAATGAAACTGTCAAATTTTATAGAGTACAGCCTATATGATTCGAAAAGAGATTTGGTACCATTGCAACAAGAATTGGATTATCTTAAAAACTATGTGGGCTTGCAAAAAATTAGAATTGGAGATAAATTAGATTTTTCCTTGAATGTTTTTGATAGCATAGAACATGTGAATATTCCACCTATGCTATTGCTGCCGCTTGTCGAAAATTGCTTTAAACATGGGGTACAAAATGCCATTCATACGGCTTGGGTACGTATAGACATCACCGCCAACAAAAAAGAGGTTGTTTTTAAAATAGAAAATAATCTGGAAAGAAATCAAACGCACGCAAAAATGCAAAATGGAGGGTTGGGACTTGAAAACGTCAAAAGAAGACTTGAACTTATCTATCCCAATGCCTTTGATTTTAAGATTTTTGAAGAGGAAAGTAGTTTTTTGGTAGTGCTTAAAATCCCAATTGTCAAATGACCAAATGTTTGATAATAGACGATGAACTGCCAGCTAGGGCTTTGATAAAGACCTACTTGGGGTCTGTAGTGGATTTTGAAGTTTTGGGCTCGTTTAATAATGCCATTGATGGTTTGGATTTTTTGAAAAACAATTGCGTAGATCTCATTTTTCTGGATATTCAAATGCCGCAAATGACTGGTCTAGCACTTTTAAAATCTCTTGAAATCAAACCTAAAGTAGTTTTTACCACTGCTTACAGGGAGTTTGCGGCGGATGCTTTCGATTTGGAAGCTTTAGATTATCTCGTAAAACCTATAAGTGAGGAGCGTTTTATGAAGACCATTTCTAAGTTTCTGCAATTGCAGGAATACAAACAGAATAGCACTCCTATCAGTACAACTTTAGAAGAAGCTTATATTTTCTTAAAGGTCGGCAAAGAGCAAAAAAAGGTTTTCCTAAGTGATATTTTGTACATCGAAGGTCTAAAAGATTATATAAAAGTGTACACAAACGAATCTATGTTGGTGGTGTACGAACGGCTAGGTTACATGGAGGCCAAACTGCCGGAATCCAGGTTTGTAAGAATTCATAAATCGTTCATTATCTCCATAGATAAAATACTGACCTACAGTAATGATACGGTGAGAGTAAAATCCCAAGAAATTCCTATCGGAAGGATTTATAAACAGGGTTTTATGAGTTGTATTGAACAATTTAAATTATAGAAATAATATGTCTTTCAAAATTAAGAATCAATCATTTTGTAGCTTGTTTTTAATGGCTTTCTACATTCTTGTTTCACTAAATACAAATGGACAAAGCAAAACTAAAGTTAAGCCCCTTATTCTGATAGACCAAGGCAGTTTTGCAGTTGGAGGTTCAGTGATAAAAAATGAGGGCACATTTGACCCATTAAAGAGAACTCCAGAAGGTCAAACATTCCATGGCGACCATGCCTATATTACGTATCAGATTCCTGTTAAAGCCAGAAAATTGCCCTTGGTTTTTTGGCATGGTATCGGGCAATTTTCTAAAACATGGATGACAACACCAGACGGAAGGGAGGGTTTTAATAATATATTTCTGAAACGAAATTTCAGCGTGTACTTGATTGACCAACCTCGTCGAGGAAATGCTGGTAGAAGTACTGTTCCAGCCACTATTAATCCTACCCCTGACGAGCAAATGTGGTTCGGAACATTCAGAGTCGGTATTGGATTTGATTATTTCTCAGGCGTTCAGTTTGCCAAAGATGAAGAAACCTTAAATCAGTATTTTCGTCAAATGGTGCCCAATATTGGAGGCTTTGATACTGAAGTTATTACCAACGCTACTTCAAAACTTTTTGATAAAATTGGAAATGGGGTTTTGGTAACCCATTCGCATTCAGGAGGATTTGGTTGGGCTACTGCCGTAAAAAACGACAAAATTAGAGCTATTGCCTCTTATGAGCCGGGAAGCGGCTTCTTGTTTCCAGCTGGAGAAGTTCCTGATCCAATCGCAAGTTCATCGGGGCCAGTTGGAGCTATTGGTATTCCCATGACTGATTTTATGAAACTGACTAAAATACCCATCATCATTTATTATGGAGATTTTATCCCCGAAAAATTAGACCCAAATCCGGGGGCAGATGGCTGGAGGGCTAGATTGGAAATGGCAAGAAAATGGCGAGATACTGTAAACAAATATGGTGGAGATGTAGAAGTTATTCATTTACCCGAGATTGGCATTAAAGGAAATACACATTTCCCATTTTCTGACTTGAATAATATGGAGATTGCAAATCTTTTAAATAAATGGTTAAAAGAAAAAGGTCTAGACTGAGGGTCGTTGGTGGAACTACAATGCTGTTCGTCTAAAAAGTCAATTAATCATCATTTTTTGTGTGTAATCGTCATAAATTCACTTCATAATTGCTGATAAGGACATTTCAAGAAAAAGTGAAGGCCCAAATTAAAATTATAAAAAATATCGAATTATTAAAATTATAAGAATGAAGAAATTAGTATTATTGTTTACTTTTTCAATTAGTTTTTCTGCTCAAGCACAAACAGAAACCAACAACCCGAAAGTTATTACCCAAAATGGTATTGTTCGAGGCCTTAATGATGGGGAGTCTTCTGTGTTCAAGGGTATTCCTTTTGCTGCTCCACCAGTAGGAGAATTTCGTTGGAGACCACCGCAACCTGTAAAAAACTGGGAAGGTGAACTTGATGCCACCAAACCTTGTAAAGATTGTGCTCAAAGTGGTTTTGGACCTAACGCTCCAAAGATGAACCCAAACTCGTCAGAAGATTGTCTATTTCTAAATGTTTGGAAACCAGCAAGTGCTACAAAAAACTCCAAACTACCGGTAATGGTGTGGATATACGGTGGAGGGTTTGTGGCTGGAAGTGCTTCCAGTCCTCAAAATTATGGACATTCCTTAAACAAAAATGGGGTAATATTGGTCAATGTCAATTACAGATTAGGTCGTATGGGATTTTTTGCACACCCTGCCTTGAGCAAAGAGCATGCTGATGAATTTAAAGGTAATTACGCCTACATGGATCAAATCGCTGCCTTGCAATGGGTACAGAAAAATATTTCAGAGTTTGGCGGAGACCCTAAAAACGTTACTATTTTTGGTTTTTCAGCAGGGGGTGTTTCGGTGCATTCACTGCTGACTATACCATCTACAAAAGGGCTTTTTCATAAGGTAATTAGTCATTCGGGGGGTGGAAGAGATGGCGTGCTAACTGGCAGACCGATTAATAAAGAAGATGCTGACACATTTTACAAAGTATCAGCAGAAACCATTGGTAAAAACTTTGCTACTGCCAAAGGTATTGAAGGCATCGACGCAGAGGCTCTGGCAAAACTGCGTGCTTTACCAGCTGATAGTATTATAGACGGAGGCCGTGAAACCAATGGTGAGAATGGACCAAGAATTTATTCAGGGCCAATTTTTGATGGAAAATTAGTTACACAAACCGCAGAAACTGCTTATTTGACTGGAAAACAACCCAAAATACCAATGATTTTAGGAAATTGCAGTGCTGAGAACGGAAGAGAATTTGTAAATAACACTAGGTCAAAAGACGATTTATTTGTTTTATTTGGTGATTTAGGAGCTGAAGCCAAGGCCGCATATGACCCAGATGGCGATAAAAAATTTGAGGAAGTCATCGCCAAATTTAATTCAGATTGGGTTTGGGCAGAACCAGCTCGAATGGCGGCAAGGGCTACCTTAGCCAATGGCTCGCCTGCCTATATATTTCAGTTTGGATATGTACCAGTTGCTGCTCAGCAACGTTCGCCATATGGTGCGGGTCATGGTTCAGATATTTCATTTGCATTCAATACATTAAATGCTCGTTGGGGTCAACAAGGTGAACCAACTGCTGTAGAGAAAGAACTTGCAAATGTGATGTGTGCCTATTGGGCAAATTTCGCCAAAACAGGTAATCCCAATACTGAAGGTTTACCAAAATGGCCGGTTTATAACAATCAGAATTACGATATGCTAGACATAGAAATGGATGGCAAAATAGTAGCGAAACCTGACCCACGTAAGGCAAGATTAGACGTAATTGAGAAGGCAGTAAAATATAGGAGTAAAATACAGACAAGAGGAATTTGAAAGTATATTCTAGATAAAAATTTTAATAAATAACAATGATTTTTTTGTCAATAGGCTTATATTTACTTGAGGAATATATTTTCTAAAATCTTAAACTGGTTAAAATAAAATTTGTTTAATATTCAACCAATTTGAGTTTAAGAGTAAAGTTCAACCAATAATAATTTATGAGCAACCAAAACCGTCGTTCATTCCTAAAAGCCTCAGCCTTATCTGGTGGTGGCTTTATGCTAGGCATTAGTTTCTTGTCTAATTATGAGGCTGTTGGCAAAAAAGTAGTTGCGAATTTGCCTTTGGATTTTAACGAATTAAACGGCTTTGTTAAAATTACGGCTGATAACATCATTAAAATCATGTCTCCGAATCCTGAAGGTGGGCAAGGTGTAAAAACCTCCATGCCCATGATTGTGGCGGAGGAATTGGATGTTGATTTTTCGAAAATTGTAATCGAACAAGCCGATTTAGATACCAAACATTTCACCCGACAGTTTATCGGTGGTAGCCAAGCAATCCATCAAGGCTGGAAACCGCTTCGTGTTGCGGGTGCCACGGCTCGTGAAATGTTGAGATTGGCCGCAGCCAAAACTTGGAATGTGCCTTTGGAAGAAATTAGCACCGAATCGGGTGTTTTATACCATAAAAAGTCTGGAAAATCAGCCAATTATGGCGAAATGGCTACAGCTGCTGCTCAAATTCCTGTTCCGAAAGACGTAAAATTGAAAGAGGTCAAAGATTTTAAAATCATCGGAAAGAGCAAACGAAATGTCGATTTAGAGAAAATAGTAACTGGCAAACCACTTTTCGGCATCGACACCCGAACAGATGGAATGTTAATCGCCATGATTGTTCATCCGCCGGCAATGGGTTTGAAATTCAAGGCGGTAAATGCTGCTAATGCTTTGAAAATGAAGGGCATAAAAGCGGTTTTTCCCATAAAAATATTTAACGACGATTACGAAAAAACTTTTTTTGATACCAACCAATTTAATGAAGTAGTAGCCGTGGTAGGCAACAGCACTTGGGAAGTAATGCAAGCCAAAAAAGCCCTGAAAATTGATTGGCAAGAAGCTGAAACCCTCGCTGAAAAAAGAAATATAAATAGTCGGAAAATGACCCAAAATATACCATCGGGATTAGAAAATTCAGCCGACCATACCGCAAAATTTGCCGAAATGATGGCAAAACCTGGCAATGTTCGAAGAAAAGATGGTGACGTAGAAGCTGCTTTTAAAAATGCCGCAAAGGTGATTGAACGCACTTACAATGCACCCTTTTTGGTTCACAATTGCATGGAGCCGATGAACTTTTTTGCACATGTAACCGAAGAAAAAGCCGAACTTTTAGGGCCGCTTCAAAAGCCAGAATTTACTGAACAAGCCCTATCCGCTCGTTTGAGCATGCCTTTGGAGAAAATTGACATAAAAATGACTCGTTTAGGCGGAGGTTTCGGTCGCCGATCGTATGCCCATTGGATGATTGAGGCCGCCTTAATTTCACAAAAAGTAAAAGCCCCCGTTAAACTCATTTATACCAGAGAAGACGATATGACGGCAGGAATTTGTCGCCCATCTTATTCAGCAAAATACCGTGCGGCATTGGATGCCAACAATAATCTTATTGGTTTTCATGTAAAAGCTGGAGGAATGCCGCAGTCTCCGTTATCGCCCAATCGATTTCCAGCTGGAACTATTGATAATTATTTAGCAGAAGATTTTACCATTGACACTAACATTACGGTGGGTTCATACCGAGCTCCACATTCCAATTTTATGGCTGCAGTGGAGCAATCATTTCTTGACGAAGTGGCAGAATCAGCAGGCAAAGACCCTATCGCTTTTCGTTTAGAGTTATTAAAACGAGCCAAAGAAAATCCTGTCGGAAAAAACAATGATTATCAGCCAGATAGGTTTGCAAAAGTGTTGGAATTGGTAAAAGAAAAGTCTAATTGGGAAAACACCAAAGGTAGCAAAAAGCTTGGTTTCTCAGCCTATTTCTGTCACGATTCTTATGCCGCCCATGTTTTAGATTTAGAAATAAAAGACGGCTCGCCACAAATAAATAAAGTTTGGTGTGCGATAGATTGTGGCATTGTGGTAAATCCAATCGCTGCCAAAAACATGGCCGAAGGTGGAATTGTAGATGCTGTAGGTGCTTCGATGTTTGCCAAAATGAGTTTTACCAAAGGTGTTCCAGAATCCAATAATTTTCACAATTACCGAATGATTCGTCATAACGAAGCTCCCAAAGCAATCGAAATTCATTTTGTAGAAAGTTCTGAGGATCCAACTGGTATGGGCGAACCAGCCTATCCACCTGTATATGCAGCTTTGGCAAATGCACTTTATAAGGCTACAGGCAAAAGGCTTTATAACCAGCCATTTGGAGAAAATATTTAAAGTGTTTGATTTTCGTAAGTTCTTGTTTGAAATATATAACTCACCCATGTATTTTTAGTACTATCTTTATATGTTCTAAATAATGCAAAAAATCTTTAGCTCAAATGGCAAAATATAATCTAAAAATTAATGGAAAAACCCGTGCCGTAGATGTTGATCCGTCTACTCCAATTTTGTGGGTATTACGTGATCATCTCAATATGCCCGGAACTAAGTTTGGCTGTGGAATGGCCATGTGTGGTGCCTGTACTGTGCATTTGGATGGAAATGCGGTTCGGTCCTGTAGTATGCCTGTTTCGGCTGTAGGCAAAATGGCCATAACTACCATAGAGGGTCTGTCTGAAAACGCTGCTCATCCAGTTCAAAAAGCTTGGCTTGAGCATGATGTAGCTCAATGTGGCTATTGTCAGGGTGGGCAAATAATGTCTGCTGCTGCTTTGCTTAAAAGTAATCCAAACCCCACGGATGAGGATATCGATGCCGCAATGAGCGGTAATATATGTCGTTGTGGTACCTATTTAAGAATCAAAGAAGCCATTAAAACAGCCGCAAAAAACTAAAGCCCCCTAACCCCCGATGGGGGAACTCTGGTGGTTATTCGAAATTATGCAAACAAAAATAACAAAGAACTTTTATTATGGAAAATATAAATAATGACAGCACACAAGCTCCCCCATCGGGGGCTGGGGGGCTGAGTCGCCGCTCTTTCCTAAAGTCGTCTGCCCTGACTGGAGGAGGTTTAATGCTTAGTTTTAGCTGGTTTTCTGAGGCAAAAGCTGCAGAAAAGCTTTCGGAATTGAATCTAGCCGAAACCTGGAGTGAACTGACAGGATACATCAAAATTACGCCTGAAAATGTAATCAAAATATTCTGTCCTAATCCCGAATTTGGTCAAAATGTAATGACTTCGCTACCCATGATGGTGGCAGAAGAATTGGACTGCGATTGGAAAAATGTAGTGGTGGAAATGGGAACCCATGACAACGTGAAATTTGGTGCACAATTTACAGGAGGAAGTAACTCTGTGAGAATGTACTGGAAACCACTAAGAGCTGCTGGGGCTTCAGCAAGACAAATGCTGATAGAAGCTGCTGCTCAAACTTGGGCTGTTCCAGCTTCAGAAATATCTACCAAAGCAGGTGTTTTATCGCATAAAAGTGGCAAGTCTGCCAAGTATGGACAAATGGCCAGCAAGGCAGCCACCATTGCTGTTCCGAAAGATGCCAAAACCAAAGCGGTAAAGGATTTTACGATTATAAGTAAATCAAAAAAGAACGCTGAGGGTACAAAAATAGTAACTGGGAAACCACTTTTCGGTTTAGACTACCGTGTGGATGGAATGCTAATTGCAATGATTCAGCATCCGCCAGCATTTGGTATGAAATTGAAATCCTTTAATGCCGCTCAAGCATTGAAAATGCCTGGAATTAAAGACGTTTACAGTTTTAAACTTTACGATGAGGGCTTTGAACAAGGCGGTTTTGATACACGTACTTTCAACGAATTGCTGGTCGTGGTGGGTAATTCAACTTGGGAAGTGATGAACGCCCGTAAGAAACTCAGCGTTCAATGGGAGCCTGCCGGAGACGTAAAAGAAACCATGATGGGTAGGGGAGGCAAAAGAGAAGTGACTATTCCTGGTCGCTTAGAAACGACGAGCAAGCAGTTTGAAATGATGGCAGAATTTGCCAAAAAGCCAGCTACACAATTGCGAAAAGATGGTGATCCCGAAGCCGCTTTCAAGAATGCCGCTCAGGTTATAGAAAGAACTTATAATGCTCCGTTTTTGGCCCACAATACCATGGAGCCGATGAATTTCTTTGCTCATGTTCAGGCCGATAAAGCATTGGTGGCCGGGCCTATCCAAGCTCCAGGCTGGATGGAACCTACTCTTTCCAAAATTTTAAACTTACCTGCCGATAAAATTGAAATTCAAATGACCCGCATGGGTGGTGGTTTTGGCAGAAGAGCTTATGCACAATATGTGTATGAGGCAGCCCGCATTTCACAAAAAGTAAAAGCCCCCGTAAAATTGGTGTATACCCGTGAAGACGATATGACTTACGGAATCTATCGCCCGATGTACACGGCTACTTACCGTGCCGCTTTAGATGCCAATAAAAATTTAATAGGTTTTCATGTAACTGGCGGTGGAATACCCGAGAGTCCAATTCATGCCAATCGTTTTCCAGCAGGTGCTTTAGACAACTATTTGGCTGATTCGTGGGAGATTCCTTCCAACATCACCATAGGAGCTTTTAGGGCTCCACGTTCTAATTTCAACGCCGCTGCTGAGCAATCGTTTTTAGATGAAGTGGCCGAAGCCATGGGCAAAGACCCTATTCAGTTGCGTCTTGATTTGCTAAAAAGAGCCAAAGCAAATCCTGTTGGTAAAAACAACGATTACGATGCCGATAGGTATATAGGTGTTTTAGAATTATTGAAAGAAAAATCAGGTTGGGGAAAACCCGAAAATGCGGGTAAAAAACGTGGTGTAGCCGCATATTTCTGTCATGCGTCTTATGCCGGTCATGTAGTGGATATGGTCATTAAAAATGGCGAACCGTATGTGGAGCACGTAACGAGTGCAGTCGATTGCGGCGTGGTTATCAATCCCGACGCTGCCCGAAATATGGTGGAAGGTGCTGTTGTGGATGGTATTGGACAGTCTTTTTACGGTGCATTAACCCACAAAGATGGTGCTGCCGAGCAAAATAATTTCCATAATTATCGCATGATTCGCCACAACGAAGCTCCTCAAAAAATTGATGTTCATTTCGTAGAAAATGAAATTGATCCAACGGGACTGGGTGAACCACCGTTTCCTCCGGTATTTGGGGCTGTGGCCAATGCCTTATTTAAGACTACTGGAAAACGTTATTATAATCAGCCATTTTCTGTGGAGCAGCCACAGTCTTAAAAGTAATTTTCCTATTTATGCCTCGAATGTAAGAATATTTATTCTTCCCATTCGAGGCTTTTTTTTTAACTCCGTAATCATTCCTTAGATTCCAAAATTTCTATTTCTTAGTGTCCAACTTTTGATTTAGTTAAATGAAGTTCTGTTCGGCCAAAAATATTTCGACTTCTATCACTTTGCATTTTCAAATTTCTACCAAGCTTAGATTATCCAACCACCACTTTCATTATTTTAATTTCCAATAATACCCTATATTTGGAATCCATTTTAACTCAACCTCAGCCTGATGAAAAGTCGCTTGTTGCCCATTTTTTTGACTTTATTTTTTTGCTTAAATTTCCATTTATTTGCTCAACAAAGTTTGCCTAGGCTGGCAAAAAAAGGCACGACTACCCAGCTAATCGTTGATGACAAGCCATTTATAATTTTAGGAGGAGAATTGGGTAATTCCACTGCCACCACTGCCGAAAACATGAAAACCGTATGGTCAAAACTCAAAACTATGAACTTGAGCACCGTTTTGGTGCCTGTTTATTGGGAATTGATAGAGCCAAAAGAAGGCAAGTTTGATTTTAAATTGTATCAAGACTTGATTCTGGAGGCTCGCCAAAACGAAATGAAATTGGTTTTTCTGTGGTTTGGTTCTTGGAAAAACAGTATGAGTAGTCACGCACCGGCTTGGGTAAAACTCAATCAAGGAAAATACCCAAGGGTGAAAGATAACACAGGCCGTAGCCAGGAAATTCTGAGTTCTTTTAGCGAAAATGTGTTACAAGCCGATAAAAATGCTTTCGAAAATCTTATGCGGTTTATTAAAGATTTTGACAGTAAAGACCGCACCGTAATCTTGATGCAAGTCGAAAACGAAATCGGGATGTTGCCATCAGCACGAGATTACCAAACTTTGGCCAACGACGCTTTTTACCAACCAGTGCCAGCTGAACTTCTCCAATATATGCAAAATCACAAAGACCAATTGGTGCCTGAGTTTTATGAAATTTGGAAAAAGAATGGCTATAAAACTACTGGAAATTGGGAGGAAATATTTGGCAAAGGACTACACACCGACGAGATTTTTATGGCCTATTTTTACGCTGATTTTACGGATAAAATCACCGAAGCGGGCAAAAAGATTTATGATTTGCCAATGTTTGTCAATGCTGCCCTTAATAAAGCTGGTCGTGAACCCGGAAATTATCCGAGTGCGGGGCCGCTTCCACACCTCATGGACGTTTGGAAATCAGCAGGAAAAGCCATAGATTTCTTATCACCAGACTTTTATAATCCTGATTTTAAGCATTGGTGCGACCTTTACACCCGACAAGGCGACGTGCTTTTCGTTCCAGAACATGTTTTTGACAACTCCGTGGCAGCCAAAGCACTTTATACCATCGGACATTATGAAGGTTTGGGCTTTTCACCTTTCTCGATAGAGTCTACCCAGAAGCCTGAGGAAGAACCATTGGGCAAAATGTATGGTTTGATAAAAGAACTTACGCCGCTCATTACCAGTCATCAAGGTTTGGGCAAAATAAAAGGAGCTATGCTTAGCAAAAGTGATCAAGAGACCATAGTTAGACTAGGCAAATACGAGTTTATCGTCAAACATGACTACACACTGAGTTGGACTCCCGGAGCTAGAACCGAAACTTGGCCTTTAGCCAGTGCAATCATTATCCAAACGGCTGAAAATGAATTTTATATAGCTGGTTCTGGGGTAGTAATAACCACAAAATCAACCGAAAATAAAGATCTTAATATTGGTATATTAAAAGTAGATGAGGGCAATTTTATAGACAAGCAATGGACTGTTAAACGTCACCTCAACGGCGATCAAACCCACCAAGGCCGCCATATCAACATTGGTACCAACCAATTCGCCATTCAGCGGGTGGAGTTTTATGGGTATAGGTAAATTAAATTTTATTGTATATTTGTCATTATCATATTTCAATATAAGCGTATAAACCTAAATGGCCAACAGTAACCTCACAAATGCTAAAAATGCAAAGAACGATGAGTTCTACACGCAATACCAAGACATAGAAAAGGAAATTAACGCTTATTTGGATTTCAATCCTGATGTTTTTCGAGGCAAAACTATTCTGATGCCTTGCGACGACCCGGAATGGAGTAACTTCACGAAGTTCTTTGCCCAAAATTTCGAGAGGCTTGGTCTCAAAAAGCTCATTAGCACAAGCTACGCCCAAGAAAGTAAGAAATTTAAGGAAGGAACACAGATTTCGCTTTTTGAGAAAAACGCACCGCAGTTTGACGAAGTTAAATCCGTGAAAAATGGCAAAATATTTACGCTGACTGGCGATAAGTCGGGCGATGGTAAAATAGATGTGAATGACCTTGAATGGACTTATCTGCAAGGTGATGGCGATTTTAAAAGCCCCGAAATTAAGAAACTTCGTGACGAAGCCGATATAATCATTACCAATCCACCTTTTTCATTGTTCAGAGATTTTTTAGCTTGGATTATAGAAGCCAGTAAACAGTTTGTAATTATTGGAAATATGAATGCCATTACTTATAAAGAAGTCTTTCCTTTGATTAAAGATAACAAAGCGTGGTTAGGAAACGGTTTTAATGCTGGAAATGCTTTTTTTGCTACTCCCTTTGCAAAAGAATATGCAGAAGGAGTTTATAATGCAGAAACAGGTTTGGTTAAATTTAGAAATGTTTGTTGGTTTACAAATATTGACCATGGAAAGCGTCATAAAGCATTGGCACTAATGAGTGTAGAAGAAAATCTGAAATATAGTAAACATAAAGAATTAAAGGGAAAAGATTCTTATGATATTTACGATAATTATAATGCAATTGAAGTTCCTTTTACTGATGCCATTCCTTCTGATTATGATGGTGTTATGGGAGTTCCAATTAGTTTTTTGGATAAGTACTCCCCAGAACAATTTGAAATTTTGGGAATTACAGATCGAGAAAATGTTTCTGGACTAAGAACCAAATTATACACTTTGGAAAATGCATCAAACTATGGAGATTTAAATCGTCGTGCCGCAATAAAAGTAGATAATGTCTTGATATCAACATATGCAAGGCTTTTAATCAAACACAAGAAAAGTTAACATGAAAACAACTCTACGCACCGACATTACTATCAAAGACATTTGTGAAGGATTTGTTTACAACGAGCTGGAAGGCAAGGGTTTGTTTGGCCTAAGTGGCAAACTGACCATCCAACCGGAATACCAACGAAACTACATCTACGCTGATGGCCGTCGAGATGTTGCTGTCATAGAATCACTTCTCAAAGGCTACCCACTAGGCTTAATATATTTCAATAAAATAAATGACGATAAGCTCGAAGTATTAGATGGGCAGCAACGTATCACAAGTTTTGGTCGATATGTCACGGGACGTTTTGCGGTGAAAGACGAAAACGGTATGGAGCAGTATTTCAGTGGAATAGCCGAAGATAAACGAGCTAAAATACTCAATACCAAGCTGGTCATATATGAGTGCGAAGGTGAGGAGTCTGAAATAAAAGAATGGTTTAAGACCATAAATATTGCTGGCATACCCCTCAACAATCAGGAATTGCTCAATGCCATTTATTCTGGGCCATTTGTTACACTCGGCAAAGAAGAATTTAGCAATAGTCAAAATGCCAATATTCAGAAATGGAGTGCATATATTTCGGGCAGTGCTAATCGTCAAGAGTTTCTTGAATGTGCCTTAGACTGGGTTAGTAAAGGCCGTATTGACAACTACATGAGTAACCACCGTTTTGATACAAATATTACCGAGCTAAAAACCTACTTCAATACGGTTATTGACTGGGTATCGGCGGTATTTAAAGACGTAGAATCAGAAATGCGTGGAATAGAATGGGGTCGTTTGTACGAAACTTATCATAAGCAACCCTACAATCCGCAGAAAGTTTCGGAAGAACTCAAAAAACTTTATGGCGACCCTTATGTTAAGAATCGAAGAGGGATTTTTGAGTATATTTTAGGTGGAATGACCGATACCAAACTAATTGATATCAGGGTATTTGATGAGGTTGTAAAACGCAATGTTTATGCCTCGCAAACCAAAGAAGCTGAACAAGCCAAAACCTCCAACTGTCCACTCTGTTCGATGGGTCACGATGCCAACAAAACCAAAATCTGGAAACAGGTAGATATGGACGCTGACCATGTGACCGCTTGGAGCAAAGGCGGTGCAACTGACATTAAAAATTGCCAGATGCTATGCAAAACGCATAATCGGGCTAAGGGGAATAGGTGAGGCCAGGAGAATGCTTTAATACTTTTAAATTATTGACAATTTTACTTCGAATATTATTATGAACTATAGCAAATTCATAAAAACTACCTTAGTTCTAATTTTTGCGATAATAATTATATTCCTTATTTCATTTTTCAGTTCTGGACATTCGTTCTCATTCACTGAAATGGACACTGAAACAACAGCTCATGTGGGTGACTTCTTTGGTGGGGTAATAGGGCCTGTCTTAAGTTTATTAGGGATACTTTTTGTTGTACAAACTATTGGTCTCCAAAATAAGCAATTAGAAATTCAGCATAAGCAAGTGGAAGATCAATTGAATGTTAATGCTCAAATACAAATTGATAAAATAAATGAATTCATCAAATTAGAATCAGACGAATTCAAGATAAATATTGATAGTTTTACATTGGACAAAAAAGTTTTGGAAACTTTTTGGGATTTTATAATTAATCCAGGAGTAAACATAAATGCATTGGAGAGTTTCCTAAATTATGGTAATAACAACACGACACTACACAACTTTTTTGTTTTTGCGTACAGATATTATTCGTCTGTTTTGCAGGAGATAAATTCAAACCGTGTTTTGAGTAAGGCAGATAAAAAAAGCTTAAGATTTTCAACAATGAATAAAATTAAAATAGAGATGTTAAATTACTGTGCTGCAAATTTTATACATTTTGAGGCACTTCGTCCTAAGTTTGCTTACCCTGAAACTTTAAATTTGAGTTTTATAACTCCTTATGGCATTCTTGCTAGCGTTTACACTCAAATTAATGAGGATTAGACCAAGCTTTAAAAGAACTTTCAAATGCCATTATTCAAAATTTTCAACAAATAAATCATTTTTTAAGAATAATAAATTTCTACCAAAATGACCAAACTGACTATTTCTTTTATTCTCTTTTTAGTATTTCCAAGAATTACCCATGCTCAAAATCTTATCACGACAGATTTAGAGAACTTTGGAGAAATGTACGCTCAATTGCCAAGAGCCAAGTCTGCTGAGGATTCTTTAAACCTGATTAGGAGTATAGTTTTGGCCAAGGGTACAGAGACATTTAAGGAGTATGTCAGACAGAAAGAAGCACAAAATAACTTCAAAATCGAGGGTGAATACCTCAACAAACTTCGACTTTATCCCAAATATTATGCTTCTGTTTTAAAGCAGTCAGAAATATTTAAGTCCAAAAAGATGACTAAAAAAGTAAATAATGTCTACGATAAGTTATTGAAAATCTATCCTGAAGCCAAAATTAAACCAAACGTAATTTGCATAGGTATCATGGATGACGGAGGTAAGTCTTTTGAAAGCGGTCAATACGTTGGTTTAGAGTTATTTACATGTAATAGTTTTGCCGATACCACAGAAGTTGTTCATTCAAGAGGTTTAATGGATTACATGAAAGCCACATCATTCGATATTAGTAGAATTGACGAACTCATTGCCCACGAACTGGTACATTTGAGTCAATTTAAAGGCAACAGCGAATTTTTCAAAACTTTTAAAGGAACCCCAAAGTATATCCCGCTTTTAGGAGAAGGAGGAGCAGCATTTATCGCTGATTTGGTTTTTGGTTTCAAGGCAACCATCGGGCCAGGGACTTTTAACACCAAGCAGTTTGAATATTGCCAACAAAATGAAGACAAGCTATGGCAAGATTATAAAAACTTAACAGATATGTCCAAAATTGGAGACTATTTTTATAAGAACACCAAACTTTATCCGGTTAGAAGTGTCGGATATTATTTGGGCTATCAAGTCTGCAAAAAGTATTATGAAAAAGCAACAGACAAAAGAAAAGCCATAAAAGAAATTATAGAAGTAACTGATTATGATAAGTTTGTGAAAGATAGCGGCTTTTGATTGCGGAGAATTTGATTTTCTAGAAATCGAATCTTATTTTGTTGTAATTCATTGAAAAACTGAAATCTAAGCAACAGAATACATTTTATTGATGGACACAACCTTGCCATGTTATCTAATCTCTTAAAGTTTTTTTCTCCTTTTGGTCTCGAAATTTCAAATTGAGCCAGATGAATTTTTCAATTTGAAGTCAACACACCTTTCAGCCCTTCAAACATCCTTTTGAGCTTCTTGTAGGCATTTTGGCTATTTCTTTTACGTTCCATTTCGATTTTTAATCTTCCTTCCGCCAATTTCATATAGAAAAATGTACCATCCTCAAGAGATATATCACCGTCAATTTTGTTGTTTTTGGAAGCTAATTCATTGTCGAGATTAAGTTCTTTATTTAGGTAGTTTTTAACTTGGGGAGTTTTTTCTGCAGGAAATTCAGCTGAAATATTCAATTCAGATTCGTTTTCAGATACTTTTAGATTAATGTCGTTTCGGTTAGCATAATGAAATACACCATAAGATAACAAGGCAAGACCAGCTAATGTCAATAATAGATTTTTCATGAGTTTTTTATTGAATTGTTAAATGATAATGCAAATATAGTGCATAAACTAATACATTGCAATACATAGTACCTTGTTTATTTATTTTTTTATTCTGTGGATGTGTTTATTGGTCTCAAAAAAAGTTAAAACCATGCACCTTAGTGCATATCGCTTTAGCTTCCGAAAATGTTTTGCACGAATGCATGAACATTTTTGTATGATTTTTTATTCGTGGCAATTCAATTATACGAATGCAGTAGAACCTTTAGTCGAAACTAAATTATGGACTTCAAGTCCATAATAATTAATTTGGGATTCTTGAATTTTGAGTCCAATATGGTAGTGAATTTTGGCTAGAAACCATAGCAATCCTTCCACTTGTCGAGCAGAATAACCTTTTTATCTAAATGTAAATATATTTCTAAAAATTTATACTAATTTGAGTTTTGGATTCAACCTTAATATAAAAACATGAAAGAAATTCTACGTAAGTCTGGTAAAGGGTTTTCTCTTAAAATCGCTTTTCTGGTTTCCTTGGTGGCTGTTGCACTCAGTTCGTTTGTTTTCTCTAAATCTTCTAAAGGCATTTTAGATGCTGGCATAAAAGCCGACACATTGCCTAAAGTCAAACTTCCGGAGGGGGTTGATCCCAACAGCGACGATTGGAAAGGGATAGATTTGGAACCCAAACAGCCCGTTTTGCCATTGAGTGTGGCAGAAGAACAAAAGCAGTTTTTGTTACCTCCGGGTTATAAAATTGAACCAATTCTGACCGAACCTGCCATTCAGCAACCAGGAGCTATTGCATTTGACGGCAACGGTAGAATGTATGTGCTGGAGTTGCGTTCGTATATGCTTGATGCCGATTCTAAAAACGAATTGGAGCCAACTAGCCGTATTTCTCGTTGGGAGGATAAGAATAACGACGGTGTTTATGAAACCGGAACTACGTTTTTAGACAAACTGATATTTCCTCGTTTTGTGTTGCCTTATGGTAAAGACTGTATTCTCACCATGGAATCTGACGCAGATAATGTTTATAAATACACCGACACCAATGGCGACGGAAAGGCTGACAAAAAAGAACTTTTTACAACCAAATATGGCCGCTCAGGAAATGTGGAACACCAACAAGCATTTATGTATTATGGTATGGACAATTGGTTATATAGCACCGTAAATGCCTTTCGAGTAAGAGAAACGCCTAACGGTGTTATCCGAGAAAAAACAGGTTTTAACAGAGCTCAATGGGGTGTAACGCATGACGACGACGGCAAACTTTGGTTTCAAGGCGGGGCGAGTGGATTACCCTCACATTTCCAGTTTCCTATACATTATGGCAATTTCGAAGTGCCAAACGAATTCGCCAAAGGCTTTGATGTGCCTTGGGGTGCAGCGGTGAAAATAGCTGATATGCAAGGTGGTATGGACGAAATCCGTCAGCCAGATGGTTCATTGAACAGAGTTACTGGCTCAGCCGGAAATGATGTGTATCGTGGTGATAGATTGCCTAGTAACCTCAGAGGCCAGTATTTTTATGGTGAACCTGTGGCCAGAATTGTAAGACAAATCAATCCAGTGGTTACAGAAGGAGTTACTACACTTCACAACGTTTTCCAAGACCAAAAATCAGAGTTTTTGCGTTCTACTGACCCCTTATTTCGACCAGTAGATATGGCTACAGCTCCAGATGGCACGATGTATATTGTAGATATGTACCACGGAATCATACAAGAAGGCCAATGGACCCAAAAAGGAACGTACCTGCGTACCAAAATTGAACAATATCAGCTAGACAAAGTGGTGGGTTTGGGTAGAATCTGGCGTATCACTTATGACGGAAAAGAACGTGACAAATCTCAACCCAAAATGCTGAACGAATCAGCTGCCGCTTTGGTAAAACATCTTGAACATCCAAACGGTTGGAGACGAGATGCTGCTCAACAATTGTTGGTTTTGAAAAAAGACCTTTCGGTGGTGCCTGCCTTAAAAACGATGGCGACATCGAGCAAAAACGAATTGGCTAGAATTCATGCCATCTGGACATTGGAAGGCTTGGGTGCTTTGAAAACAGATTTGGCCAAAAAGCTATTGAAAGATGCCAATCCAAGAATCAGAATTCAGGCCTTGCGTACTGGGGAAACGCTTTACAAAGCAGGGGCAAAAGAACTTGAAGCAGAATATAAAGCCGCTTTGAACGATGCCAATACAGATGTAGTGGTTCAAGCGATGCTTTCGGCCAAAGTTTTGAAAATTGATGATTTAGAAAGCGGAATAAAATCGGCAATTGCCAGTAACAAAGCCGTAGGCGTGAAGCTTATTGGTGAGCAAATTATTACCCCACCAAAACCAAGAAATAATGGGCCGTTTGGAGGAGTGGAGTTGAGCAAAGACCAAAAAGAATCGATAGACAGAGGAATGGTGATTTACAGTGAGTTGTGTTCACAATGTCATGGAAACAACGGAATGGGTGCTCCGGGTGGAAATGGAAAACTGATGGCACCAGCTTTGGCGGGGTCACAACGGATACAAGCTCATCCTGAATACGCCATAAAAGTAGTTTTGCATGGCATGGAGGGCAACATTGAAGGCAAAAGCTACGCAGGAGGACTGATGGCTCCAATGAAAGATCACGACGATGTTTGGGTGGCAGATGTGGTTTCGTACATCAGAAATGGCTTGTCGAATGATGCCTCGTTGGTAACTCCAAAACAAGTGGAGAAAATTCGTGCAAAAACGGTCAATCAGAGCGTTTTGTACAAATATGATCAACTCATAAAAAATACACCTAAGGAAATTCAAGTGTCAGATGGATTAAAAATAACGGCCAGTCATACAGCCTCAACGCGTATTGGTGGGAATGTTTCGCCGCAAAGTGCTTTTACTTATGAAGGGTGGTCAACAGGTAAAAAGCAAGAAAAAGGCATGTGGTACCAAGTAGAATTGCCAAAGGCGATGAATATTTCTGAGCTGCAGTTTAACTCTGCTGCCATCAGGAGATTTGGCCCAAGAAATGGAACGACCCCGCCACCACCGCCACAAGTAATCCAAACTTTTCCTCGAAAATATACCGTGGAAGCATCAGTGGACGGAAATACTTGGGAACAAACGGCCCAAGGTCTCGTGGGGAATGAGGGAGATAATACAGTGCCTTTGTCTACCCCGAAAGTTAAATTTTTAAGAATAAAACTGGAAGAAGGACTCGATCAAGAAACTGAAGCCATTCCATGGACAATGAAACAAGTAAAGATTTTTGGATTGCAATAATAGGGAGTGTTTATTGGCACACGGATGACACGGGTTTTTCTTTCAATTTGTTATAACATGGTTGTTTTGCTACTCGGTAGAAACCATGGAGTAGGTGCTTTTTTAGGAATTAAAATGTCAAATTGCACACGGAGGACATGCATTAATAGTTTTATTCGGTTTAACAAAAATCCGTGTTTATCTGTGTTGGTACATCCGTGTCATCCGTGTCCCATTAATAAGTATGATTTTCTTAGCGAATATCAGAAATAGCAGGAAAGTACATAATAGCTAATACGCTTTTGGAGCATATCTTGCAGAAAATATGTTTAACCTTAAAAATAAAAACATGCTTAATCGAAAAGCAAAATGGATAACAGTCATATTTCTTTTGTCCATTGTAAGTCAAGTATTTGCAGGATTTACGATTGATAATCTCAAAGTAGATTATGAAACAACACCTCTCGGAATCGATATCTCCAATCCTCATTTTTCTTGGCAAATGAAAGCCACAGATAGCAAAAGAGGATACGCCCAAACAGCTTACCAAATAGTGGTAACGGATGCTGATAATAAAATTGTTTGGGATACTAAAAAAGTAAATTCTGACCTTTCGCATGGCATTGAATATGCTGGTACAGCCTTAAAAGCCACCACCAAATACACTTGGCAAGTAACTGTTTGGGACAATGCCAAATCTATGACAACCAAAAGCTCTTCGTTTGAAACCGGTTTGATGAATCCTGATATTTCGGCTTGGTCAGGTGCCAAATGGATAGGCGGAGACGATGAAGACTTGGTTTTTTATTCGCATTATCTTTCGGTTTACAAATTTCAATACGCCATTCAGCTCGATAAAGCCTCAAATTCTACCAAAGCTGCATTTGTATTTGGTGGCAACGACGCCCGATTGATGGACAAAGACCTGAACATGCAAGGTGTAGAAAACAAGAAAGACGAGAGTTATATTGCTTTAGAATTGGATATTACGAATGTTTCAGAAGCAACCGATGGATTGGCAAAACTCAATATTTACAGGGCGGGCTACACAAAAAATGATAACAATGAAACACCATTCAAAAGCCTTTCTATCCCAAAAAACTTAATCAATGAGGCTAATAAGTATGACAAGCATAAGATTTTTGTGACTTGTAATTTTGGCTTGTATGAGTTTTTTATTGGAGAAAATAAGCCTGAAAATAGAGTCGCCGAGAAAACGGAAGGAACGCCTTCGCCTTTTGCTCCTCGTGGCCTAAATCTTAATCCTGTTGGTAGTGGAAATAATTTCATTAGTTTTCCGATGTTGGCTGATGTCGGTTTTCAAACCAATGAAAACCAATCGGCTATTTTTTCAGAGGTAGAATTAAAAAACTTCCGTTTCCCTTCTAATACTTTGTTTACCGAAAAACTGAATGGAAATAATTACAATGGTATTTTCAAATCCAATAAACTGAACATTGAAAACAACAGCTATGTGGTAAAAGGTGGTGCTTTGATATTGGCTAATCCGAGTAAAAATGCTGCTCCAATGCTTAGAACTACGTTTGCTGTGCAATCTAAAACCATTAAAACCGCGAGGTTATATGTAACAGCCAGAGGAATTTATGAGGTTTTTATGAACGGCAAACGTGTGAGCAACGATTATTTTAATCCGGGTTTGACGCAGTACAATAAAAACCACATGTACCAAACCTATGACGTAAAAGACGTATTGAAACAAGGTGGTCAAAATGCGTTAGGTGCGTGGCTGAGTGAAGGTTGGTGGAGCGGCAACATTACTTTTAGTGGCGAGAGTTGGAATTATTTCGGGGATAGACAATCACTATTGAGCAAGTTGGTTATAAAATATACGGATGGTTCTGAGCAAATCATTACCTCAAATCCGAAAGAGTGGAAGTTTTTAAATGACGGCCCTGTTCGTTATGGAAGTTATTTCCAAGGCGAAGTGTATGATGCCAACAAAGAAGCTGCTATAAAAGATTGGTCAACAGTTGCTTATGATGCCAGCAAGTGGAAATCTACAGTTGAAGTTCCGTTGGAAGGAACTGCCTACCAAGGCACTTTTACGGATGGTCGTGGGCAAAAATCAACTTTTTCCTATAATGATTTGAAGTTGGTCGGACAAATGGGAAACAACGCCACCATCGTGAAAACCATGCCTGCGGTTTCGGTAGAAGAAGTTCGTCCGAAAGTATTTGTGTATGACATGGCTCAAAATATGGTGGGTGTTCCGCAAATTGTAATTAAAAATGGCAAAAAAGGACAGGTAATAACGATGCGTTTTGCCGAAGTAAAATACCCTAGTTTGAAAGAATATGGCGAAAATGTCGGAATGGTCATGATGGAAAACATCAGAGCGGCACTGACACAAGATATTTATATTCTGAAAGGTGGAGACGAAGTCATTCAGCCTAGATTTACTTTTCATGGATATCGTTATTTAGAACTAACTGGTTTAGAAAACGCTCTTCCAATCGCTGATGTAAAAGGTTTGGTGATAAGTTCAGTGTTGGGTTTGTCATCGAGTTATGAGACTTCCAATCCTCTGGTAAATAAACTTTGGGAAAATATCACTTGGTCACTTCGCAGCAATTTTCTTTCAATTCCGACTGATACACCAGCACGTAACGAACGCATGGGTTGGAGTGGTGATATTTCTGTTTTCTCAAAATCAGCCACTTATCTGACCGATGCTGATATGTTTTTAAGGCGTCACATGTTGGCCATGCGTGATGTGCAAGCTGAAAGTGGTCGATTTACAGACGTTGCTCCCATGGGTGGAGGTTTTGGTGGTACACTTTGGGGTAGTGCTGGCCTGACAGTGGCTTGGGAAACTTACCAACAATATGGCGATGTGCAGCTTTTAAAAGAGCATTATGATGCCATGAAAAAGTATGTTGCATTCTTGGATACCAAAGTAGACAAAGCCACAGAGATATTGAACGAAGGACCATTGGGTGATTGGTTGAGCCCAGAAAACAACAAGAACGATAACACAGAATTTTGGATGAGTTACTTTGCTTATGATTTAGAAATCATGAATAAAGTGGCTACCATTTTAAATAAACCAGAAGATGCAGCCGCTTTTAAGGCTCGTTATGAGGAAGTTAAAAGAGTTTTTAATGAAGTTTATGTAGACAAAAATACGCACAGAACCATAAAGTCAGGCGTGAAAACAGCAAGAATGGGGCCACCAAATACTAGAAATGTGGAGGAAAAATCAGACAAAGGCCAGCTGGTAGATACACAAGCTTCTTATGCTATTCCACTGGATTTGGGTTTATTTAATGATGAGAATAAGCCTTTTGCCATAAAATATTTAAATGAGGCCTTGACCCGTAAAAACAAAGACGACGAAGGCGTTGAGCGTCCTGAATATTCGTTGATGACAGGTTTTATTGGAACGGCTTCTATCGCCGATGCCCTTTCTGAAAATGGAAATCATGCCAATGCTTACCGTTTGTTGCAACAAAAAAGCTATCCATCTTGGTTGTATTCGGTGGTAAATGGAGCTACTTCTATTTGGGAGCGATTAAATTCTTATACGGTTGAAAACGGTTTTGGAGGAAATAATTCTATGAATTCGTTCAATCATTATTCCTTTGGTGCTGTTTCTTCGTGGATGTACAATTACTCGTTGGGTATTCAAAGAAGCCCTGAAAAAGCCGCTTTCAAACATTTTATATTGAAACCAACGCCTGACCCAGACAAAGTAATGACATTTGCTAAAGGTCATTATGACTCGGTTTATGGCAAAATAAAAAGCGAATGGAAAACGGAGAAAGGCAAACTGAGCTATAAATGCACCGTGCCGGCCAATAGCACTGCTACACTTTATTTACAAGCCAAAAGTCTTGCACAAATCACAGAATCTGGTAAAACTATAACAGCTTGGAAAGGTGTGAAAGTTGAGGGGGAAAGCGTAGTGATTCCTTTATCTTCAGGTGATTATGTTTTTGATGTGAAATAGTTTTCTTTATCATTTTATGAGAATCAGAGTTTTCCAAAATGGAGGCTCTGATTTTTTTTTAACACATAGAATCTTAAGGATTTAGGTTCTTTTTTTTTATACAAAATAGTAAAAAATAATAGGATTTAAATTTGCTTGGCTTGTGATTTTGTATTGATTTTTTCTCAGTTTTTAATGGTTTATTTTTTCAAAACACAAACTTTACCTTCAATAAGACTGAATCTCTACAAATCCCTTTTTTGAATATTGATTAATAGGGTTATTATCTTCAATTTATGCAGAAATCTTCTTATACAATCTGAAGTATGTAGTTTTAAGCTCATTACACCCATTAGTATTACGATTTCTTAGTACAAATAAAAATGAGAAAAATCATATTGATTGATTTTGAATCTTATTGGAGTTTTTTTGATTCACAAAGCCACCGAAAGAATCTGAAATTTGTACTACAATTTAGAAAAATAATACCAAACCTAATTGATGTATGAGAAAGAACTATTTTTTATCAAAATTTTTGTCGGCACTTATTCTGACCATGGTGGCTACAGTAACTTTTGCACAGAGTGGCAAAATTTCGGGTAAGGTCAGGGATTCGAAAAATGAGCCTTTAATCGGCTCTACTGTAAGCATTAAAGGAACAACCAAAGGAACAACCACAAATGCAAATGGTGATTTTTTACTGGAAAATGTCGCAGATGGAAGCTATACACTGACAATTTCTTTTTTGGGTTATAGTACCAAAGAGCTCAGTGTTTCTGTGCCACAATCAGGTAGTTTGAACATCAGCCTTGAAGAAGATCAGGCTTCTCTCGACGAGGTTGTAGTAACGGGGGTTTTTGATAAACGCACAAAAATGAATGCTTCGGTGGCAATTTCTACTTTAAACGCCAAACAAATTGAAGCCCTTGTGCCAAACTCTGCCGCCGATTTATTGAAAAACATCCCTGGGGTTTATGTAAATACTTCACGTGGCGAGGTAGGTAATTCGATTTACACCCGTGGTTTAAATTACAACGGAGGCTTTTTCTATGTTTCAATGCAAGAAGACGGCTTACCTGTTGTTGGTATTTCTGGTTTAGTACAACCTGACGGATTTTTAAGAGCCGATGCAACTTTGAATCGTATTGAGGTAGTACGTGGAGGAACGGCCTCAATCTTAGGAGCAAATGCCCCAGGTGGTATTTTTAACTATGTTTCAAAAACAGGTGGACAAACGCTTGCTGGCGAAGTTCGTGCAAGAGTTGGCCTAGAAGGAAACGGCAAAAACCCTTATTATCGTACAGATTTTAATGTAGGTGGGCCACTTTCAAAAGACAAAACCTTAACTTTTAATGTTGGTGGCTTTTATAGAAATGCCGACGGAGCTAAATATCCAGGATATAAATTGAGCTACGGTGGTCAGGTTAAAGCAAATGTGGTTAAAAACTACAAATCAGGCTCCGTAAAAGTTTATGCTAAAGTAATTGATGACAATACTGCTCCATTTGAATTTACTCCTTCGGTAGATTTTGCCAATCCAAGACCAGCGGGGAGCTTCACAAATAGCAGTTCTACGATTATTCAGTCGCAACAATTTACAATACCAAAATCATTGACTGGTTATTCAGAGGATATTGACTATGACACTAAAAAGGTGCAGTCTTTCAACGAAAAATCATTTGGTATAAACTGGGAACAAACTTTTGGCACTGGTTGGACGTTTAACAACAATTTGAGAATATCAAACAAAGACAACATTACGCAAACAACAGCAGTAGTATCGCCTTTCCGAGTTGACCAACTTACTTTTTATGGCGTAGGTGGCAATGTAGGCCGTATGGGAACGTATGAGTTTTATAACCCAACAACGGGTGCAAGCTATGGTACAGTACAACAATTGCCTCCCACTGCAGCGGGGCCTCCACGTGTAATCGCTGGAACATTAAGCCTGCCAGGTGGTGATGTAATGCCAAATGCCGTTTTTTATAACCCAAATCCTTATGGTAACAATGGTATGAACGATGTGATTGACCAAGCGACAATTACCAAAAAACTAAAAAACATGACCTTTACGGGTGGTCTTTATTATGCACAAACAAAAGTAACTCGTGTGGCGATTATACCTGCGGCACAAAGCTTTGCCACTATCGAAGACAAACCACAGACAGTAGCCATTCGTTATACCAATTTAGGTGGGCAAAAATTTGATTTGACAAACGCCAATGGTATCACCAACTTTGGTGGTGGTGGTTTATATGATAACGAAGGCACTATTAAACAAACTGCCTTGTTTTTGGGACATAATTGGGACATAAGCGAAAAATTGAATATTGACTGGGGTGTTCGTATGGAAAAATTCAATATTAACTCATCATTTACAACTCCAAAAAGAGTAACACCAGACAGCCCAACAGGTGCTGATGGTAATGCTTCTACCCTTTATGATGGACGTACATTTACAAGAAATCCGGCTCAAGGTTTCGACAAAAGCCTATCGTTTAAAGATTTACTATCTTATTCATTCGGCGTAAATTATAAAGTAAATGATGGTTTTGCAGTTTATGGTCGTTTTTCACAAGGTCGTAAATCGCCAGATTTGAGTTATTTTATGGATATCGCCAATCAGCAATTGACTTCGGGCATTTCTATTGAAGCTCAGGATATTAAAATGGCAGAATTTGGCTTGAAATACAGAAGCAAAAACCTTAGTTTATTTGCCACACCATTCTATACTTTGGCAAGCAATGTACCTAATTTCCAAATCTTCCAAAATGCAGATTTGACCTATTATGCTCCGCCACGTGCTTACCAGAAATTTGAGACAAAAGGCTTGGAATTAGAAGGAAATTATGTAATTACTAAGAATTTCAGCTTGCGAGCAGTGGGTACTATTCAAACATCAGTTGCCAAAGAGTTTTCGGTGTATTTAGCCAAAACAAATGGCCCAGCAGATGACACCAAAGTGGTTTATGACGGGGGCAAAAATGATAACGTGGGCAATATGTTTACTGTAACGCCAACATATAGTAATGATAAATTGACTGCCTCAATCAATTGGCAATACATGGGTAAGCGTTGGGCAAACGTTGGTAATGCCTTCCAATTGCCATCATTCAATGCTTTTGACTTGAACGCTTCGTATAAAATTAGCAAAAAAATTCAAGCTAATGTTTCTGTAAATAATATCTTAAATACTTACGGAATCATGGGTTGGGCTGCTCCAGGTGGTTTCCCTGCCTCATTGGATACCCAAGGTTTTACAAAAGCCATGCTCGAAGCAAATCCACAAGCTATTTATGCTACATTGCCAATTATGCCAAGAGCATATTTCTTGACATTAAGTTACAAGTTTTAATAAAACATAGATGCAAAGACAATGGTACATTTAAAGTAGAATGATTCTGCTTTGAATGTACTAATTGTTTTTTTTTACTTTACAAATAATTAACTCAAATGGCCTTTTTAAAATTCAAAAAATGAATAAAATAGTAAAGTCTTTTTTCTTGCTTTTTTTAATAGCAAATATTTCAAATGCCCAAAAAAAAGAACCTTTCCTTTGGGGTGTAGCCACCTGTGCATACCAAGTTGAAGGTGCTTATCAAACCGATGGAAAAGGAGAATCTAAATGGGATTTTCTGACCAATACAGTACACATCACCGAAAAAGTAATTGGACAAAATCATACTGGGAACGTTTCGATCAATATGTATGACCGTACCCAATATTTGAAAGATATTGCCTTAATGAAAGAATTGGGGCTAAATTCTTACAGAATGTCGCTCGATTGGAGCAGAATTATTCCCGACGGAACTGGTGCGGTCAATGAAGTAGCTTTAAAACATTACGATGTGTTGATTGATGATTTATTGGCAGCAGGCATTGAGCCATTCGTAACACTATATCACTTCGATTATCCTGCACTTTTGCTAAAAAAAGGCGGTTGGGCAAATCCAGAAATGCCAAATTGGTACTATAATTATGCTTCCGTAGTTTTAAAGAGATATGGTGGAAAAGTGAAACATTTCATTACTTTCAATGAGCCTTATATTGAATTTTTCTTGGTAGAAAACCTTTTAAGTGGCGGAAATCCAAATGATTTGACCAAAGAAAAATACATGAGTCAAATGCAAAAAGCTCATGCTCAGATGGTAACAAACGCACGTGTAATTAAGCTGCATCACGATCTGAAACTGAACGGAGAAATCGGTATTGTATTAAACGTAAATCCGGCAGCTCCATGGGATGAAAAGAGTGAGGCCGATAAAAAGGTTGCCGAATTTCAAGATATATTGATAAACGGCTTATTTCTCGACCCACTTTACAAAGGACACTACCCAAAAATGGCTTTGGATTCGATGGCTAAATACAATCCGACTTTCAAGCCAAGTGCCGAAGAAATGACTTTGATTGCCTCAAATAAGCCAGATTTTTTAGGAATCAATTTTTATGCTCCTGCCATCGTAAAAGGCGAAGATACAGCCGTGTCGTTGAAATGGTTAGACAATAATCCTGACGAAATAAAATCAAATGTTGGGCCTGTACGACCAGAATATTTGTACAAAATGCTGATGCGTTTGAAAACTGATTACAATAATCCGAAAGTTTATATCACCGAAAACGGAACTGGTTATGTATCAGAAGACGTAAAAGTGAATGGCAAAATCAACGACCCCATGCGTGCTGACTATATCAAACGCCACATTGAATGGTCGCTTAAAGCGAAATCGGAAGGGGCAAATCTGAACGGATATATGGTTTGGTCTGGTTGGGATAATTTTGAATGGGTATCAGGCTATACCAAGCGTTTGGGTTTGATTTATGTCGATTTTGAAACCCAAGAACGCACGCCAAAGCAAAGTTTTTATGAGTATCAAAAGATAATAAAGGCAAATAAAGGATTGTAAGTTGTTATTAGTAAGGTCTGAAATTGAGAAACTCGAAATTGTTTTTTAAGAATAAAAGTATATAAAATGGGAAAAATGGAGTCCGATGTTATCATCATCGCAGCAGGTGCTGCAGGACTTTCTGCTGCAGTAAGTGCTGCACAAAGTGGACTTTCTGTGATAGTTTTTGAGAAAAATGCAATCACAGGTGGCACTGCCAACAAAGGCATGGGGCCGCTGGGCATCGAAAGTCGTCATACAAGAGCGAGATTGCTACAACCAACCAAAGATGAAGCCTTTAAGGTATTCATGGATTATACGCACTGGCGAGTGGATGCCAAATTGGTGCGTGCTTTTTTGAATAAATCAGGCGATACCATTCACTGGTTGGAGAGCTTAGGTGTGGAATTTGTAGAGCCTGCCACTTATTTTACAAGTTCGTATTCGACTTGGCATTTGGTGAAGCCCGAAGTTGGCCCTCCTGGCCCAGGCGGTGCTGCTACTATGATGAAGATTCTGACCCAAAAAGCAATAGATTTACGTGTAAAATTCTATTTGGAATGTGCCGTAAAGCAAATAGTTAAAGAAAATAATGCTATTATTGGCGTAATAGCCACCGATAAAGTTGGTAATAAAATAGAAGCTCGTTCAAAAGCATTAATCGTGGCAACTGGTGGATTTGGCAATAGCCCCGAAATGATAAAAGAATACGCTGGATTTGAGGTTGATAAAGATATTTACCCTTTCAAAATTCAAGGAGTTACAGGCGATGGAATCAGAATGGCGTGGGAAGTAGGTGCTCAAAAAACAGAGATGTCGATGGAGTTGGTCTATGGCATGCCCGACCCGCTCAATGTGCCACCACAATTGCACGAAGCCTGTCGTCAGCCGCATTTATTTGTCAATTATTTGGGCGAAAGATTTATGAATGAAGCCATTATGGCAAACGTAACTTTCACAGGAAATGCTCTCACACTTCAAAAAGACAAAACTGGCTTTTTGATTTTTGATGAAAGTATTTTGAAAGAAATGGAGCAAGATTTTGATACTCGAAATCGTGTTTTCCCGAAAACAAATTTTGAAAATTCTCAAGCCATTATTGATGCTTATTTGAAATCGGGCAAAGGTAATTTTTATGTAGCCGACACCCTCGAAGACCTTGCCGAGCAAACAGGAATTGATTTAGAAAATTTAAAAGAAACCATCGAAAGTTATAATGTTTATTGCAAAAATGGCTATGATGAACAATTTAACAAAGAAAGAAAATACCTCAGGTCGCTCACTGGTGGAAAATGGTATGCAGGAAGGCATTTTCCGAGTGCTTATGGCAGTGCGGGTGGTATAAAAATCAACGAAAAAGCCGAAGTTATCGGTCAAGATTGGAAGCCCATTAAAGGGCTTTATGCCGCAGGAACAGATGCTTGCAGCATTTATGGCGATAGTTATCCATTCATTTTTCCGGGTACGTCTATGGGTTTTGCCATTAATACTGGCAGTATAGCTGTGGAGAGTATTTTGAAATATCTTAATATTCCCCAAAAACATAAAGAGGTAAAATAAAAAACAAATAATGTATTTGACAAATAATAAAAACTGTCATATTTATATCTTAAACCCTAAATAAAAAATGAAAAAAGGACTCTTTACCTATGAAAATGGCATTGTGATGCTCATGGCACTCACCTTTGGCTGTTTGTTTTTCGACCGACTTGCTCTTAATTTCTTGATGCCTTATGTGGCCAAAGATTTGAATCTAAACAATACTCAAATCGGACTTTTGGCTGGAGCTTTGTCGCTAGCTTGGGCATTTTCTAGTTTTTTCTCCACCGCTTGGGCAGAGGTAAACAATAAGAAGAAAATTGTATTTATCGTTGCAGTATTTGTGTTCTCAATTTGTTCATTTGGGTCTGGATTAGCTACTTCGTTCATCACTTTACTCTTGGCCCGTTTGGTGATGGGTTTCGCAGAAGGCCCCGTTATTCCTTTGGCACAAAATTTTGTAGAAAGAGAATCTTCTCCCAACAGATTAGGTCTAAATGCTGGTATACTTCAGGCATTTGGCTCCGCATTATTTGGTTCTATTTTAGCACCTGTATTGTTAGTTCAAATAGCCGAAAACATGGGCTGGAGAAATGCTTTTTTTGTGGCTGGGGCTCCTGGCTTACTTTTGGGTCTGTTGGCATGGAAGTTTGTAAAGGCTTCCACGGCAGAGAGTACTAAAGCATCGTCTGCTTCGTCGGAAGAAAAATCATCTTTGAATATTTCAGAACTTTTGAAGTACAACAACATAAAATACGGCATTGGAGCTGCATGCTGTGTGTTTGGATGGTGGTTTGCCACATTGCCATTTATCTCTAATTATTTTGTAAACACACAAGGTATGTCAGCGGATGACATGGGTAAAACAATGGGATTATTGGGTGTTTCTGGATTGGTCTCTTCTATTATTGTTCCAGGGCTTTCGGATAAAATTGGGCGTAAGAAAGTGTTGATGATTTTCATATCTTTGGGTATTTTGTACCCATTTGCGGTATATTTTTTGTCAGCTACAGCTTTACATCTTCCTGCAATGTTTCTTGCCTATTTTACTATGGGCACTATTCCGTTAGTAGCAGCTGTAATTCCGTCTGAGTCAGTACCAGTGCATCTTAAAGCCAAAGCAATTGGATTGATTACAGCTGTTGGTGAAATAGTTGGTGGAGTTTTTATTCCAGGGATTGCGGGTTATTTATCTGACACTATCGATCCTTCTGCGTTTTTATGGGTGGCTAGTTTTTTAGCAACTTTGGCTTTGTTTTTTGTAAATAAACTGCATAATATTTCAAGAAATTGATAAAATGAATAATGGATTGATTATGAATAGAAATGGATTTCTCCAAACTGTTATTTCGTTAGTTTTGATGTTTACATTTGTTGTTATTTTAATGTAAAGTGAAAATTTAGTTATGATTTCAAAAGTTGTAAAAAATAGCGAAGAGGCTATTGCTGACATCGGTGATGGCTCCATTTTAATGTTGGGAGGCTTCGGACTTTGCGGAATTCCTGAAAACTGTATTCAATCTTTGGTAGAAAAAGGAGTGAAAAATCTAACTTGTATTTCAAACAATGCCGGTGTGGATGACTTCGGAATAGGCTTGATGCTTCAAAACAGACAGGTAAAAAAGATGATTTCATCTTATGTAGGTGAGAATAAGGAGTTTGAGAGGCAGTTGCTATCAGGTGAGTTAGAGGTTGAGTTGATTCCGCAAGGTACATTGGCCGAGAGAATCAGAGCTGGTGGGGCCGGAATTCCAGCATTTTTTACACCAGCGGGAGTAGGTACGGAAGTGGCCCAAGGAAAACAAGTTGAAGAGTTCGACGGTAAAAAATATTTGAAAGAAGCTTGGCTAAGAGCCGATTTTTCAATTATCAAAGCTTGGAAAGGTGACAAATCTGGTAATTTAGTATTCAAAGGCACAGCTCGAAACTTTAGTCCAATGATGGCTGCCGCTGGTAAAATCTGTATTGCAGAAGTCGAAGAACTGGTAGAGACCGGTGAATTAAATCCAAACGAAATTCATGTACCTGGAATATATGTTCAAATGATTTTTCAAGGAGAAAATTATCAAAAAAGGATTGAGCAGCGGACAACTGCCCCCCCCGCCCCCGATGGGGGAGCTGACATACAATCCGACAAGGATAACCCTAAGCTTTTACGAAATTCCTCTTATTGGCAAAAAGCAGATCCTTTCACTTACGGCTTATTGAAGGAATACTCGATAAAAATGAGAAATAATCCCACTAATGCTGAAAAAATAATGTGGGAAGGTTTATGCGGAAAAAAGCTTGATGGTTTTAAGTTTAGAAGACAACATATTATTGGTCAATACATAACAGATTTTGTATGTTTAAAAGTTGGCTTAATTATCGAAATTGATGGTTTAATTCATCAATTACCTGAAAATCAGTCATCAGATTTAGAAAGGACGAATTGGTTAGAAGGCCAAGGTTTTAAAGTTATTAGATTTTCAAATCATGAGGTTTTTACTCAATATGAAAGTGTTTTAGAAAAGATTCTGCAAGAAATCGAAAAGCACAAAGAAAATATCTCAGGTATAAAAAACACCATCAAAGTAGCTCCCCCATCGGGGGCAGGGGGGGCAGTATTTTTTGAGTTAGGCATCGGCCTCACCAAATTTGGCATTGCCAAACGTATTTCACAAGAAATTAAAAACAACTCCTACGCAAACCTTGGCATAGGAATTCCAACATTAGTAGCCAATTACATCCCCAAAGAAATAAATGTAATGCTACAATCTGAAAACGGATTGCTCGGAATTGGGCCATTTCCCAAAGAAGAGAATGTGGATGCCGACTTGATAAATGCAGGAAAGCAAACTGTGACCATGCAGGCAGGTTCGGCACTTTTTGATTCTGCGGAAAGTTTCGCCATGATTCGTGGTGAGCATGTTGATTTGACAATTCTTGGAGCCATGGAAGTGTCTGAAAATGGAGATATTGCCAATTGGAAAATTCCAGGTAAAATGGTGAAAGGAATGGGCGGAGCCATGGATTTGGTGGCTTCGGCCAAGAATATAATCGTAGCTATGCAGCACGTTTCGAAAGATGGAAAATCAAAACTACTTGAAAAATGTACTCTGCCCATTACTGGTCTACGGTGCGTCAAAAAAATAGTTACTGAACTGTGTGTAATAGAGGTTCTTCCAGATGGCAAAGGGTTTAATCTATTGGAATTAGCCCCGGGAATCACAAAAGAACAAGTGCAGGCCGCCACCGAAGGCAAACTCCGAATCGATTCTGAATTAAAAGAAATGAAACTTTAACATAAATATTATGAAAAAAAGCATATTCCTAGTTTGCCAAATTCTCCTAATTGGAGCGGTTTCGGCACAAAATAAATGGATAGAAACTGACAAAGGCGATTTCAAGATTGTTTCAAATCCCAACGGTCAAAAATTGGGCTATTCACCCAATTCGGGCGTCAAAATAATCACTGTAAATGGTTTGGCCTTCAAGGATTTGAACAAAAATGGTAGCCTAGATAAATTTGAGGATTGGAGAATTCCGGCCGACCTAAGAGCCAAAGACTTGGCTTCTAAATTGAGTATCAAAGAAATAGCTGGTCTAATGCTGTACTCTTCGCATCAGTCAATTCCCGCTAGGCCAGGTGGGTATTTTTCAGGAACTTATGGTGGAAAGCCCTTCAAAGCTGGAGAGACCGATCCTAGTGATTTGACGGATCAGCAAAAGAAGTTTTTGGCAGATGACAACTTGCGTCATGTACTCATTACGACCGTTCAAACACCGGAGATCGCAGCAAAATGGAACAATAAACTACAGGCTTTTTGTGAAAGCGTAGGGTTTGGAATTCCTGCCAATAACAGCACCGACCCGAGACATGGCACCAGAGCCAAAGCTGAATATGATGCCGCTTCAGGTGGTGAAATCTCCATGTGGCCAAGCTCACTGGGTATGGCTGCGAGTTTTGACCCGGCCCTGATACAGAAATTCGGCGAAGTAGCCGCAAAGGAATATCGGGCTTTAGGCATCACCACGGCTCTGTCACCACAGGTCGACATTGCCACTGAGCCTCGCTGGGCAAGATTCAACGGTACTTTTGGAGAAAGCCCAAGTCTTTCTGCAGCTATGGCTCAGGCCTATTGTGATGGTTTTCAGTCAAATATCTGGGGAAACAAAAGTGTAAATGCAATGGTGAAACATTGGCCTGGAGGTGGCACTGGCGAAGCAGGCCGTGATGCCCATTACGCTATTGGTAAATTTGGTGTATATCCTGGTAATAATTTTAATGCTCATTTGATTCCGTTTACGCAAGGAGCGTTTAAGCTAAAAGGTCAGACCAAAATGGCTTCGGCCATTATGCCATATTATACCATTTCTTGGAATCAAGACCCTAAGAATCATGAAAATGTAGCCAACAATTATAACAAATATCTATTGACGGATTTGCTCCGTACCAAATATAAATACGACGGTGTGGTTTGTACTGACTGGGGAGTGGTGTCATTACACCGCCAAATGGACTCATTTATAGACGGTAAGCCTTGGGGTTTGGAAAAACTCACACTAAACGAGTTGCATTACAAAGCCCTAATGGCTGGCGTGGACCAGTATGGTGGCAACAATGACATAAAACCAGTAATAGAGGCTTATAATATGGGAGTTGCAGAGCATGGTGAATCCAAAATGAGGTCCCGTTTAGAAGAGTCCGCTGTAAGATTATTAAAGAATATTTTCAGAGTAGGTGTTTTTGAGAATCCTTATCTGGATAGTCAAGAAACCAAGAATACTGTAGGTAAACCCGAATTCATGAAGATAGGTTATGAGGCACAGTTGAAAGCTATAGTAATGCTCAAAAACCAATCAAAAGTATTACCGGTTGCAGTCAAAAAGACAGTTTATGTACCAAAACGATTTGTTCCAGCCAGTCGCAATTTCTTGGGTATGGAAACCCCAGCATCTGAGGATTATCCTGTAAATATGGATATCGTAAAGAAGTATTATAATGTTACAGAAAATGCAGATGAGGCTGATTTTGCTTTGGTTTTTATAGAGAACCCAAGTGCGAGTATTGGCTATGACAAAGAAGATATTAAAAATGGAGGAAACGGGTATATTCCGATAAGTCTGCAATACAGTGATTACACCGCTACAGAAGCCCGGGCAACGAGTATTGCGGGTGGCGATGCTTTAGAGAGCTTTACCAATAGAAGTTATAAAGATAAAACAGCAAAAACACCAAATATCACAGACGCCAAACTGGTGGAGGCTACCAAAGCCAAAATGAAAGGAAAACCTGTGGTTGTGTCTATAAATACGTCTAATCCGATGGTATTTTCTGAAATTGAACCTCATGCCTCGGCCATATTATTGAGTTTTGGTGTACAAGACCAAGCCATTATAGAGACTTTGGTAGGAAAATCGGAGCCATCGGCCTTGCTTCCTATGCAAATGCCAGCCGATATGGTTACAGTTGAAAAACAAGCTGAAGATGTGCCTTTTGACCTGAAATGCCATAAGGATAGTGAAGGCAATTCGTATGATTTTGGCTTCGGAATGAACTGGAAAGGGGTTATCAAAGACGCAAGAGTGTTAAAGTTTAAAAAGTAAACCATGGTAAATTCTATAAGGAGAGTCGTAACTGGCCATACGGATGAGGGGAAAGCCATATTTTCTGCTGATGAAGAGTTTGAAACCCTGGTGATTCCATCTGGAGATGCTGCCATGGCTACCATTTGGACAACAGCTACGGTTCCAGCCGATTGTAATGACGATGCTGACGGTCGTCTTAGAGATGTTGGAACAACACTCAAAGGTGGCTCAGTGATTAGAGTAGTAGATATGTTGCCTGGGGCAAGCTCACCCATGCACCGAACTTCGAGTATAGATTACGGCATCGTTATGAGCGGAAATATTGAGTTGGAACTGGAAGATAAAGTTCTGAAAACCGTGGGGGAAGGTGGAATAATTGTACAACGTGGCACCATACACAAATGGCGAAATCCAAGTGAAACAGAAATCTGTCGGATCGTATTTGTACTTACTGAAGCAAGACCTTTTGAAGTAAATGGAAAAGCTTTAGAAGATGTAGCCCCCTAACCCCCAAAGGGGGAACAGTACAAAATGGGAAAAATAAATAAAATCATCGCAAAATCAGAAGCTCCCCCTTCGGGGGCAGGGGGGCTATTTGATTTAACAGATAAAACGGCATTAGTAACAGGCTCAAGCTCGGGAATGGGAAAAGCTATTGCCATGGCTTTGGCACAACATGGTGCAGAGGTCATAATTTCTAGTTTTGATATTCAAGAACTTGAAAACACCCAAATAGAATTTCAAAATATGGGAGTAGAGGTTGAAGCAATTCCTTGCGACATGTCTCAAAAGGCCGAAATTGATCAATTGATAGAAGCTTGTTTTTCTAAATACTCAAAAATAGATATTCTGGTAAATTGTGTTGGAATGGCTCCTGTGGGAGGTTTTTTGGAAATCAGTTCAGATTCTTTCGAAAATACCATGAGCTTAAATATTCAAGCTGCGATCCATATTTCGCAACTCGTAATTCCGAAAATGCAAGCCCAAAAAGATGGTGTAATTATCTACTTGGCAAGTATTGCCGGAGTGCGTGGAAACAAAAATCTGGGACTTTATGGCATTTCAAAAGCTGGTTTAATAGAAATGGCTCGAAACCTCGCTGTAGAATTTGGTCCAGATAATATCAGAGTAAACACTATTTCGCCAGGAATGATTAACACTCCTTTTTCTGAATCTTTAATGAAAAATGAGACATTTATGGCAAAGCGATTGTCTCAAACTCCGCTGCGAAGAGTAGGAGAAGTAGAGGAGATTGCAGGCGTGGCAGTGATGTTAGCCTCGAAAGCCGGAGGATTTATCACGGGTCAAAATATCATTGTGGATGGAGGAACTACCATTAGTGATGGGAATTGATTTTATTTTACATCTAAATACTTTTTGAATGCTTAAGCTTGAATCTGAAATGAAGACCGTACTGAATCACTATCACCAGAGGATGGAAGACGAGGTTCAGTTATTCAATCAATTACCAGAAGAAGAAAAAATTGGGCGAAAAGATGATTTTTTGCTTCCGATTGGATTTGAAATTGGAGTCTTTTTGAATAATATGATAAAATCTGCTAAAAGTAAGACTATTCTCGAAATAGGAACTGCTTATGGCTACTCTACAATTTGGCTGGCAGAAGCAGCAAAAGCAACTGGTGGGAAAGTTATTACGCTTGAAATAAGCCAAGAAAAAGTTAATTATGCAAAAGATAAAATTGGGGAAGCGGAGCTTTCAGATTATGTAGAATTTAGAGTGGGGAATGCCCTTGAATCAATAAAAAATGCAACCGAAACTTTCGATTTTGTGCTTCTTGATATTTGGAAAGAATTATATACGCCTTGTTTTGAACTGTTTTTTCCTAAACTTAATATTGGTGCTTGGGTTGCTGCAGATAATATTATTCATCCACCTCATCACAAAAATGAAACGGATAAATATTTAATCGCATTAAAACAAACAAACGCCTTCGATTCTGTGCTTTTGCCAATTGGAAGTGGAATTGAGTTAAGCCAATTAAAATAGCTATTAATTGTAAATGATTAATTTTTAAATGAAAAGATTTGAAAATAAAGTCTGCATCGTAACGGGTGCAGCATCAGGAATTGGACAAGCAACAGCCATTGCTTTTGCCAAGGAGGGAGCAAAAGTAGTATTGGCAGATATTGGAGATATGACAGAAACTGCCCAAGCATTAAATATTCATCAATCATCATTTATTATTTTAAACTGCAACATTGGTAAAAGAGAAGAGGTAGTCAATCTAATAGAAACAACAGTAAAAACCTTTGGTAGAATTAATTGTGCAGTAAACAGTGCAGGTATTGCAGGAAAACTTTCTCTTCCAGTTCATGAGTATCCTGAGGAAGATTGGCTCAATCAGATCCAAATAAACCTTGTCGGCACTTATTATTGCGTAAAATTACAATTGGAGCAAATGATGAAGCAAGGTGGAGGCAATATCGTTTGTGTTTCGTCGGCTGCGGGATTGGTTGGTCAGCCAGATAATTCATCCTATGCAGCTTCAAAGCACGGTGTGAATGGCTTGGTGAAGTCAGCTGCCATAGAATATGCCACCAAAAATATCAGGATAAATGCCATTTGTCCAACTGCCATAGAAACGCCAATGATTATGCACGGACGGAGAAACTTGGCAGAAAACCCAGCCGCTTTAGAACAAGCCAAGAATCACCAACGTATGAAACGTATGGGGCAACCTTCCGAAGTTGCTGACGTTGCACTTTGGCTTTGTTCCGACCAATCAAGTTTTATTACTGGGCATTGTATGGCTGTTGATGGTGGTGCTTTTGCATAGGCTCAATAAAGTTTCCGTAAGAATATATTTGTATAAATATTATCCTTAAATATATATTTTTGGATTGATAATGAATACTATTTGAATAAAATCGATTAATTATCTTGTAATTTTATTATTAGTTTTGTACCATTAAATAAAAGCATTTTACAAAAAAAGATATATTATGGCAAAGAATCCTCATTTCCTTTCCCAAATGGCTCACATAGAGGTTTTAACCAAAGACCTCAGTAAGTCTGTAGAATTTTTTCGGGATGTAGTAGGAATGGACGAAACTGGGCGTGAAGGAAATTCTGTTTACCTCAGAGCATGGGGCGATTATTTTCACCATACTTTAAAACTTACCCAAAGTGAGCAATCGGGTCTTGGCCACATTGGGTGGCGTGCTGATAGCCCTGAGGCTTTGGAAGAATGCGTGGCCTATTTAGAAAATATTGGAGCCGGTCGTGGTTGGGTAGAAGGAGATTTGGGTCATGGAAAAGCCTATCGTTTCCAATCACCAGACGGTCATATCCACGAAGTATTTTGGGAGGTAGTTTGGTTGCGTGAAACTGGCGAAAGAGGTAGTATTTATGCCGACCGCTACGCAAGTAACCGTAAGTTGGGAGCTAATCCACGCCGTTTCGACCACGTGACCTACATGGTTGCGAAAGGAAAATACGCCAACGAAAAGGAATTTTGGAAAAACATGGGACTTAAAAACCCTGATGAGATCAGAATTTCAGATGACATGCCACCCATCGGAGGCTTGCATACGATTGGTAATCTTTCGCATGATATTGCTGTATTTACAGACCCAAATATCGGTGAAAACGAAGGTGTGTTGAATCACATCTGTTGGAATGTAGACAGCAGAGAAGAAGTATTGATAGCCCTCGATTATTTCATTGAAAAAGGTTACAAGAGCGTAATGGGAGCCCCAACTCGCCATAAAGCCGACGAAGGATTCTTCATCTATATTATTGATCCGGGTAGTGGTGTATTGTTTGAATATTATGCCTGTGCAAGGCTAGTATTTGCACCTGATCATTTGGATGTTCATTATTTGAAGGACAATCCAAACGATGCTTGGGGTTCGGCCAATCCATTTGCAGAAATGGGAAAAGGCAAAAAACTGGGCCTATCGGAAGATGGAACTGTGAAGCCGGCGGACGTGTAAATAGATATGAAATATGAATTAGTAAATCTTAATTTACTGTTATAACTTTCTAGATATCTGATAATTAGTATCCCAGAGTTGTTCAGATATTTTAAGAATATATATCCAAATGGAATTTTAAACCTGGTAAGTATTTAAAATGTACTAAGTTAGTGACACTTATTGTGATTTGACCAGCCGATAGTAAATAATAATTTCCAAAAATCATGGAATCTGTTAAAGAGAGTATAATAAAAGTCAAGTCATTTCAATTTGCAGTAAGAGTAGTCAAGCTTTATAAATATCTAGTTGAATCCAAGAAGGAGTATGTAATGGCTAAGCAATTTCTGAAGTCAGGCACATCTATAGGTGCTAATGTACGTGAAGCACATAATGCTGAGTCAATGGCGGATTTTATTCATAAATTAGCAATTGCACAAAAAGAATGTGATGAAACTCTTTATTGGTTAGAGTTATTAAAGGAAAGTGATTATCTGAATGAACTCGAGTTTAATTCAATATATCCTGAAGCTGTAGAAATTCTTAAAATTGTGAAAAGTATAATAATCACTATGAAAAAAAAGAAAATTTAAATTTAATATGAATATTGTTAGAGTACAGAAAAGTTCTTCTCAAAATCAACTAACTGAGTTTTTTTTTCAAAATTAATAATTCATATCTCATAATTAAAGTTATATGTGGCATTTTTATCCAGGGCAGTACATGCCCTCATATCAAGTAAATAGAGCATTGAGCCAAGCCCATTATGGCGGTGGTGAGTTTGCCGAAATTATAGAAGTAGCTCAAAAAATAGATCCTGAAAATAGGGAGAGCTTCAACATTGCATGGCTCGAAAAAGGCAATCAAGTTTTTGCATGGGCCGAAGATTTCGAGAAAAATAATGCTCTTGTGTCCGCAAGACGCACTTATTTACGAGCATTTAACTATCTGCGTACTGCTGAGTTTTTTATGAATCTGCAAGATGATAGAAAACTCGAAACGTACACAAAGGCTAGAGAAGCTTTCATTAGAGCTATTAAATATTTCGATGAAAAACCGCTTCAAATAGAAGTACCATTCGAAAATTCTTTCTTGCCAGGTTATTTGTTCAAGCCAGCAGGAGTGAAAAATCCACCCGTAATGGTAATGTTTGGAGGGCTCGATAGCCTTGCCGAAGAACTCTATTTTGGTATTGGAAATCATTTGAACGAAAGAGGAATCGCACTTTTGGCAGTTGATGGCCCAGGGCAAGGAGCCGCTTTGAGATTAAATCATATCCATTCTCGCCATGACTATAATGTAGCAGGAACTGCTGTATATGAGTACGTTGTAGAAAATCTGAAAGACGAAGTCGATACCACCAAAATAGGTATTGCAGGTGTTTCTATGGGCGGATATATGGCTGCTCGTTGTGCGGCATTTGAGCCTCGTTTTAAGGTTTGCATGATTTACGGAGCGGTTTATTCTTACTATTCTGTATGGGCTGGGCGTACCATAAAACATCCTTTGGCCGAAATCGTGATGCACATCTTAGATGCCAACAGCTATGAAGAGGTTTTGGAGAAATTAAAGGGTTTTACCCTTGAAAATGGTGTTGCGGAGCAAATTTCGATGCCTACATTTATTATGCATGGTGGAGACGATAAACAGAACTTTGTGGAACATGCCATTAACCTAGAGAAGCATTTGACTTGTGAACATAAGATGAAAATAGTACCGTCAGGTGAAAGCGGTGCTCAACATTGCCAAGTAGACGATTTTATGCCGACCTTAGATATGTACGATTGGATTGCAGAAAAAATAAAAGCATAAACCAATTAAATGCAATTATGAATTATGAATTATGAATTATGAATTATGAATTATGAATTATGAATTATGAATTATGAATTATGAATTTTAAATTATGGATAAGTGGTTGATAATCATAGGTTTAAAGTAATTTAGTAATTCGATCTATTAATCATGTTTTATGATTTTGGTGTTCTTTAAATTTTAATCTTAAATAAAATGGGCAATATAAAAAAAGTCTTGGTTGTAGGAGCGGGTATTGGCGGACAGTCGGCTGCTATTGGTTTAAAAAAGGCAGGTTTTGAGGTAGATATCATAGAACTACACAAAGAATTCAATGTTTATGGCGTGGGTATTATTCAGCAAGCCAACGCTTTACGTGCTTTGGATGCCATAGGAGTAGCTGATGAGGCCATGAGAAGAGGTTCGCCCTATGGCAAAGTGAAGTTATGCTTGCCGCACGGGGTTCAAATAGGTGAGGCCGGAACGCCACCTATCGGCCGTTTTCCAAGTCACAATGGTATTTCTAGAAAAATATTACACGATGTTTTGTTTGAAGAGGCCCAGAAAGTAGGTTTAAATTACCGTATGGGCGTGTCTGTAGAAACTATTGATAATCAGCCTGATGTAGTAAATGTAACCTTCACTGATGGTACCGCTGGAAGTTATGATATTGTAATTGCAGCTGATGGTGTTAATTCCAAAGTTAGAAAACTCATTTTTGGAGATTTCAAAACCACTTATGTGGGCCTTTCGGTTTGGCGTTATGCTTTCAAGCGTCCAGCAGATTTGGATACGGGCTACATTTTCTTTAACAAAAAACATAAAATGGGGGTCATTCCTATGACCGAAGACATGTGTTATATTTTTCTTAATTCTGCCGAAGGAGAGCATCCAAATATTCCGGAAGATCAACTGGTTGAAAAGCTGAAAGCTTATATGTCTGCCTATCCTATACCATTGGTTCAGGGCTTAATTTCTCAAGTGACTGATGCCAAATTGGTGAATTATAGAGTATTAGAAACACTCAAAATGCCAGCTCCATGGTACAAAAACCGAGTAGTTGTTTTGGGAGATGCTGCTCATACTACCATTCCTCAGCTGGGTTCTGGAGCTGCATTGGCCATAGAAGATGCCGTGGTGCTGATAGAAGAATTACAAAAGGAAGGAGAGGTTTCCAAAGTTTTCGAAAGATATATGAGTCGCAGATACGAGCGTTGCAAAATGGTGGTGGATGTGTCTGAGACTTTGGGTTCGTGGGAATTGCTCGAATATAACGACCAACCCTTACCAGAAGGAGCAAACATGGGTATGCTCATGGGCAAGACAGGAATGGCTTTGACGGCGGAAATTTAAGCCCCCTAGCCCCCAAAGGGGGAATTCATACAATGAGAATTTTGCGAATTAGAAATATTAAACTTAATCAAAAAAGTCCCCACTGGGGATTTAGGGGCTATGAAATTAATAACATTCTTAAATAAAGACCAAGAAAGCCGTATTGGCTGGTTACAGGGCGAAAGTGTGGTAGATATGCGTTTGGCGAGTGAAAAACTGCCGACCGATATGCTCACATTTATAGATAATCACGAGACTTACTTTCAAATTATCAAGTCATTGGGTGATGTTCAGTCACATTATATTTTGAAAGAGGTGAAATTGTTGGCACCACTTCCCAATCCTCGGAGCATCAGAGACTACATTGGTTTCGAGATGCACATGTTGAACGCCTCGCGTTCGTTTGGACATTCGGTTGGGGAGGCTTGGTACGAAATGCCAATTTTTTATTTTACCAATCACCACAATGTATTTGGACCGAATGACGAAATCAAAAGACCGGCTAAAGAAACGAAGTTGGATATCGAATTGGAAATAGCCTGTATAATTGGCAAAAAAGGTTCGGATATAAAGAAAGAAGAGGCCAAGGATTTCATTTTTGGTTATACAATTTTCAATGACTGGACGGCGAGAGCCACCCAGAAAGTAGAAATGACAATTCCTCTTGGACCACACAAAGGCAAAGATTTTGCCAATGCTTTCGGGCCTTGTATTGTTACTGCGGATGAATTTGAACAATACGAAGTGCCTTTTTCTGAGAGTTATTTTGAAGCACCTTTGAAAGTTCCGACTGAGCAAGATACCAGATTCGATCTAAAAATGACCTCAAGAATCAACGGTGTGACAATCTGCGAAGGAAACTATAAAACCGTACATCATACATTTGGGCAAATGCTCGAAAGAGCCTCTGAAAACGGCGTAAATATTATGCCAGGAGACATATTGGGCTCAGGCACAGTAGGTTGGGGGAGTTTGATTGAGAATAATTTCAGCGTTCATCGTCCCCTCGAACCAGGGGATGTTGTAGAATTAGAAATAGAAGGAATCGGAATATTAATGAACAAAGTGGTGTAACAACCACTTTTTTTGTTCATATCTCTCCATATTGTTTTATTAAAATGAAATTAACCTAAGTTTTTCTTGGATAAATACACTAATTTTAAGTTTTAAAATAATCAACCCTACCGTAATATTATAGAATGGAATTCTCTTCAAAAGCCTTGATTGACTCTAATCCTATCTCAAAACTTCAATTTGCCACTATTATTATTTGTTTTTTGATGAATATGTTAGACGGTATGGATGTACTCGTTATTTCGTATACTGCTCCAGCCATAGCCAAAGCCTGGTCTATTGGGCCAGATATATTGGGTACGGTCTTTAGCTCGGGTTTGGTGGGTATGACTTTAGGAACACTTTTTATAGCACCATATGCCGACAAGATCGGTAGAAAAAACTTAATTTTGATTAGTGCGGTGCTCATGGGCTCATGTATTTATCTGACTTCTTATGCTACCACCGTAAATTCTCTTTTAGTTTATAGATTTCTGAGCGGTTTGGGCATAGGATGTATGTTGGCCAGTACTGCTGCTCTTACAGCTGAGTTTACACCCAACAAATCCAGAGATTTTTGGGTAAGTTTTGTGGTTTCAGGCTACCCAGTGGGGGCTGTTATTTCGGGTCTTTTTGCGGCCAAAGTTATACCAGCGGAAGGTTGGGAACAGATGTTTAGATATGCGGGTATTGCCTCTCTCTTATCCATTCCTTTAATCGTTTTCTTTCTTTCAGAATCCATAGATTTCTATCTTAAAGCCCAACCCAAAAATGCCTTGGACAAAATCAATGGTCTTTTACTAAAGATGGGTTTCAATGCCATTGATACGCTTCCCGAAAAATCCGTAACGAAGTCGGCCATACCAGTGGGCAAACTACTAGATGGCAAATACAAGAAACCTTCCATAGAGCTTTGGATAGCACTTTTTATGGCTTTTGCTGCTTTGTATTTTATGACGAGCTGGATACCTAAATTGGCCTCAGATGCAGGTCTTTCATTAAGCTTGGCCATTTATGCCGGTACTGTTTTCAATATTGGTGCCTTTTTCGGAATCGTAACCCAAGGTTATTTTTCGAGCAAATTTGGACTAAAGAAAACCATTGGGATAATACTCATATTGACTGCCGTTCTTATGGCTTGCTTTAGGTTTTTCGTAGGGTCAGATATTATTTTATTGGTATTTGCCTTTTTAGGATTCGGTATTCAGGGCGGTTTTGTTGGACTTTACGCTTTTGCGGCAAGAATGTATCCAACAGAATTCAAGACCACAGGCATCGGCTGGGCAATGGGAGCAGGGCGAATTGGCGGGATAGTTGGGCCCAAGCTCGGCGGCATATTAATAGGTATGGGCTTAACCATCGGTGCTAACTTCATGATTTTCGCCATTCCGGCACTCATAGCGGGAATCATGACCTGGAGAAATAGTTCGGAGGATGTGAGTTGAAAGTATTCTATTAGGCTAATTGATTTTAGAATTTATTCACCTTAGGAAATGGTTTCTGAAACGGAAATCTGCCATTCACCCATACAGAGGAAATATCTATCGAATATCTGGTGGGAAAATGAGGCTTGACTCTAGAATGAACTCCGAAATACTTACCTGATAATAGGCTGATAAATGCTTATCTAATAAAAATGAGAAAGATATCATTTACATTTTTGCGGGGCATTGTTTTGGTTTGCAGGTCGAATACTTTTTTGTGAAATTTCCTTACTTCAGAAATGATCACTGAAAAATTAGAAGAAAACCAAGACTATACAGGGGCGAATAAAATTCATGAACCATATTTCCTTAGATAAGCTCTACTTTGTCTGAGTAGGAGTTACACATATTTATTTACCCCAAATAGCTTAAAAATAAGATACTAAAAGGCTTTTTATTTATCCTTTAAATTTCTGGAAATCTTATTTCGATAATCGTACCAACCTCATCATTTTGGCTGTTTGGATTTTCAATTCTGTCTCTGACTGAAAATACTATGTTGGCATCATTGATTTTATTATAAGTTATTAACCGTTCAGCGGTTATTTTCAAACCTTGGGATTTATACCCTTCAATGGGTTTGTCTTTGATTATTTCAGAGTTTTTCCTTCCCACACCGTCATCTTCTATCGTACAAATCAAATAATTCTTTTCTTTATAGAATTTGATGCTCAGAAGGCCTTTTTGTAGTTTATATCTTAAACCATGATTAATTGCGTTTTCAATAAAAGGTTGTAAAATCATAGTAGGGATTTCTATATTTTTATCAACACGGCCTTCAAATAGAATTTCAAATTCAAACTTATTGTCGAATCTTAATTTTTCTAACTCTATATAAAGGGTCAATAGATTTATTTCTTCGAAAAGAGGAATAAACTTACTTCTAGATGACTCCAAAAACAAACGAATCAAACGTGAAAACTTAGTTAAATAAAGGTTAGCGGTAGTCGTATCTTGATTAAGAATATAGCTTTGAATAGAGTTTAAAGCATTAAATATAAAATGAGGATTCATTTGCATTTGTAAGGCCCGGAGCTCCAGTTCAGCTTTTAACCTGTTGGCTTCATCTGCAAGCTCTTGGGCTGTTCTTAGGGCATCTTCTGCATTTTTTTTCTCTGTAATATCGGTAGATGTTCCCATTATCATAACGGGTTCCTCTTGCTCATTCCAAACAATTTTTACTGTGTTTTCGAGCCATTTAATTTGACCATCTGTATCTTTTATTCGAAATACTCCATAGGATTGACCATGAATTTTAAGCTCTTTTTCAATTAGCTCACCCTTCCATTTATCTTCGGGTAAAATAACATCTTTCCAAAGCAAAAATTTACGCTTCCAGCTTTTCGAGGATTTCCCGAAAACCTTATCAAAAGAATTACTTATTAATACGAGTTTGTAATCTGGCAGACTAATTGCCCAAACCACCTCATCTAATGAATTAAGAATACTACTGAGGGTGCGTTCACTTTCCAATAATAACTGTTGAGATTTTCTACGTTCGGTAATGTCAACACTGACTCCAACCAGGCCTGTAACTTCTTCTTTTTCATTCAGAAGAGGGATTTTAGAAACTAATAACCACGTTTCTTTCCCGTCATTTTTTACCAATTGGGTTTCTAAGCCAATAATGGATTCTTTAGATTTAATGACTTGAACATCTTGTTCATATGAATTTTGGGCCGTATCACTATTGAACAACTCAAAATCTGTTTTTCCAAGAACACTTTTTTCATCTTGAAATCCTGCAAATTGCACATCGGTTTTATTTGATAAGATCTTTTTAAACGAATTATCTTTTACGTAAACATTAACAGGTATATTATCAATTATCGCACGCAATAACCTTCTTTCTTCTACTAATTCATGTTCTACTTTTACGCGTTCTGAGATATTTCTTACTACACAAATAAATCTAAAAACATTATTGCCCTCATAAAAAGCTGTTATGGTATCTTCACGCCATATATAATTGCCATTTTTATGTAGCGTTCTATATTGTAATAAAAAATTATCATGTTTGAGTCCTGTATGATATTTGAAATTTTTCCTGAAATTTTCAACATCTTCAGGGTGGACATAGTCCGTAAGATTACCTTCACTTTGTTTGTAACTTTCCTCAAATGTATATCCAAACATTTTTTGAAATGAAGGAGAGGTATAAACTATTCGCGAATTTTCAATCACGAATATTCCATCTGAAGTACTCTCAGCAATAAAACGATAACGTTCTTCACTTTCAATAAGTAAACTTTCTACTTTTTTTCTTTCAGTGATATCAATCACTACTTCAATTTGTTGTACAAAATTGTCTTTATCGTCTTTTATGGATGTATTTACTATTTCTATCCATTTTTTTGTTTTTTTGAAAGTTTCAATCTCAAGTTCAACATTAAAATTATTCCCGTTAATTATTTCAGATTCAATATTTGAATCTTTAAACTTAGGATTAAATAATTCGGTTGGTCTTTTACCTAATAAATTTGACAAATCTATTTCCATCATATCCAAGAAACTCTGATTGGCCCATAAAACCCGCCCCTTGGTATCAGCAATTAATACACCGTTGGTGATTTTTTCAGCAACAAGAGAGAGTTGTTTAATTTCACTTTGGATCTTCTTTCTTTCTGTAATGTCCGTACAGATGGCAGAAATTCTGACGATCTCATTTTCTTCATTTCTAATGCCGAAGGATTTCATTAAAATCCATTTTTGACTTGCATCAGGGGTTTTAATTCTAAATTCTAGCTCAAACGAATTGTTTGAATATATTTGTTCGAATACTTGTTCTTTAGTGGGTTGATCCTCCTCAAAAATTAAATCATTTATAAATCCGTTTGGATTATAAAAATAGGATTGGTCTGGCCCAAGCACTTTTTTACAAGATGGGCTTACATAGATATATCTATTTTGAGCAATATCAAAAAGTAAAAATACGTCCTCTAGGGTTTCATTGAGTTGCCTAAAATTAGCTTCACTCTCTCTGATGATAAGCTCATTGTTTATGCGTTCAATAGCATTAGCAACATTTGTGGATAAAGAAAATAGAATATTTATTTTATCGTCTGACCATATTTGCTCACTGGTGCAATCATCAAAACCAATGAAACCAATAAATTTATCTTTAATAGTGATGGGGAATAAAATGATAGAAAGAATTCCTTGGCTACTTAAAAACTCAAGCACCTCTGGGTCTTCTATTTCTGAAATGATTTTCTTGAATACTTTATTTTGAAGTAATATTTCAGTGAAAAATCCGAAATTCTCTAACAGTAAATTTTGTAATTTAGGATTGTCAATTTCAGGTAGTATTCCTTCGCGAACCCATTCGGTTTTTTGACTTGTTGTGTTTTTAGAGATGTCATTTTCAAAATAATAAATTCTATCCGCACCAATGGTGTCTCCAATTAAGTTGAATATTTCTGCCAGTGTTTCTTCTATATTTGTACTTATTAAAAGTCTTTCAGTAGACCTAGCCACCACAGCCAGTAATTCACTTTTGTATAGCAGTTCTTTCTGATTCTCAATTAATTTGGCTTCGGCTTTTTTTCTTTCAGTAATATCAATTTGGATGGTTGCAATGGCGACAGGGCTAGAATTTTGAGGGTCTCTAATGATAAATATCGTAGAATCGGTAATAATAATTTCATCGTTATTGAGGTTAATAAGCTCTTGTTCGCCTTGCCAAATACCTTTTTCGAATACTGTCGGTAAAATCAAATTATCAAGTAGGTATTTACTACTATCCGTAAAGAAATCTCTAGTAATTAAATTTCCATGGAGATTGTCGTAGCCCAAGGCATGTTTGGCTTTCTCGTTTAGGAAAATAATTTTGCCGCTAAAATCCGACATGCCAATCATGGCCCCAGAATATTTAACTAAACTTACGAATTTTTCCTGTTCTAACTGTGTGGAGATTAATTGAGACTGGGTGTTTTTGAGTTCCTCATAACTCTTTACAAGAGCAATTTCAGTGAGTTTACGTTCTGTAATATTCGAAATGATTCCATCGAGCAAGATTCTTTTTTCGATTTCATCGTAATACCTTCTTCCTTTTTCAATAATCCATACGATTTCATTAGATTTATTAACAATTCTATATTCTATTTCGTATTCTTCAGTGTTATTGTTAGAATTGGAGTCAACAAAATTTCTATCCTCAGGGAAAACTAGATCAATGTAGCTTCGTTTTTTATTTAAAATAAAATCTTCAGCTGGATAACCAGATAATTGCTCGATGGCATCACTAATAAAAATCATTGTCCGGCTAGCGTCATTAGCACATCTAAATGTTACACTAGAAATATTGGAAAGTAGCGAACGGTATTGCTGTTCTTTATCTTTAATTATCTGAACAAGGTTAACTTGTTCAGATATATCTTGAAAAGTTCCATAAAGTCTTTTACAACGACCATTTTCATATTCTGCTTGGCCCAATGCCCTTACCCATTTTTCATTATTTTTGAATGTGATAATTCTTATCTCAATATCAAATGATATTCCTTTCTTAAAACATAGTGTAAAAGAATCAAAAACCAAATCTCTATCTTTGCCTTCTTTAAAAAATGCCAAAGCACTATCCAAATTCAAATCAAAATCGGCTGGAGCCTCTAGGGTTGATTTATTTATGTCAGAAAAAAACATTTTTTGATTCTGAACATCGATTTCCCAAGCACCTACCTTTGCCACTCGGCTTGTTTGTTCTAAAACCTCTTTAGTTCTTTTTAAGGCATTTTCTGCCTTAAACCTTTTATCGGCTTCAATCTCCAAAGAAATAAAATCAGCGATGGATTTTGCAAATGAAATATCCTCGTCTGTCCAGTTTTTGTTTTCATGCTGATGTTCCCAACAAATCACACCGACCAATTGCCCTCCAATACTGATAGGCAAATCTAGCATAGACTTAACATTGGTAGATTTCAAGTAAGCATTAGAGAATTCTTTTGTGTATAGATGTGTATTTGCATCATTGGCTATAATGGCCAATTCTCCCCGTAGCCCTTCAAAATATTTAGGAAAATCTTTTTCGAAAATGCTTTCTGATAAGGAGTGTGCATCACTTTCTTTTACATATAAATCTTTGCATTCAATTTTATTTTCACTGTATAGCCAAAAGCTTACACGTCCCACATTAATACCTTCTGCTGCTGCTTCTGTGATTTTAAATAAGCCCTCATTCCAAAAATCACCTTCATTTAATCTAGATTTAGATAGTGTAATTAATATATTATTCTGTTTAAATGCGGCCTCTTGACGTAAAGAATCTGCCAATTCCTGATTCTTCCGTTCACTAATATCTCTAGCAGTTATAAGTCTGATTGTATTGTAACCTTTATCATCGTAAATAAGCCTTACAGAGTCTTCTCGCCAAATGTAAGATCCATTCTTGTGTAAGAAACGAGTAACATAGGTTATTTTTGGAGTCCTATTTTTTATTGCTTCAGCATAAGTTTTATCAAGATAGTCATGGTCATCTGGATGAAAGAAATCATAAATATTGTTATGAGCAATGGCTATCGCTTCTTCAGTGGAATATCCAAATTGTTGTTGATGGGTAGGCGAGAGATAGGAAACTTTTTTACCCTCAAATACAATAACGACATCGGAAATGTTCTCACTTATATATCTAAACTGTGCTTCGCTTTTTTCTGAGGCTATTTTTGCTTTAACTTGTAAATTTATATCTTGAACAAAACCAAAAATACGAATGCAAACACCATTACTAAATTCAGCAGCACCTTTTGCTCTTACCCAAAGCCTATTGCCTTTTGCTGTGATAATTGGCAGTTCTAAATCGTATGAAATTCCTTCATTCATACAATTGCCCAATGATTTTAAAAGTAAATTTCGGGGCTCGCCCTCTTCAAAATAATTGATAACTTGATCAAAATTGGATTCATGGTCGGGAGAAACTTCAAAAATTTCTTTTGTAATTTTTGATGAAAATATTCTTTGTTTTATCAAATCATACTCCCATCCACCCATCCGAGCCTCTCTGCTGGTTTGTTCAAGAACTTCTTTTATCTTTTTGAGTTCTAGCTCATCTTTTTTGCGTGTTGTTATATTTCGAGCAATACAAATAACTTCTTTTATTTGGCCAGATTCATCGCATAGTGGTGATACAATTACACCAAACCATGAAGCACCAATCTCTGAGGGTAAATTATATTCGACGTATGACTTTTTATTTTTCTGTATAGTTTCTTCAATGGCATTATTAATAGTATGATAGGCTTCATCGGGGAATCCAATTTCGTTTATTTTTTTTCCTAAGAAAAACGAAGGAGAAACAATCAAATCCTCATCATTTTCGCTTTGATAATATTCCGTGAAAACCCTGTCTAAATTCAACACAAATACCAAGTCTCCCATATTAGAAATCAGGCTATAAAGTCTATTATTGGAAAGGGTAATTTGGGTTTCAGATCTTTTAATCTCTGTAATGTCTCGACCAATTTTTATTACTAAGTCATGATTTATAGTATCTTCCTGCCACTCGATTATTTTTAATGAACCACCTGATAGTTTTAAACTTAATGTTGAATTATCGCCATTTTTTTCGAACCCTAATTTGTCTTTAACTTCTGAATCCCATTTTTTTCCAATAAAGTCATTAGAGTTAAGTCCAAAAAAAGTATCAATATTTTTACTCGCTAAGGATACCAATCCATCTTGGTCAACTCCTATTATGAATTGATTACCTTTATTGAAATAATTATAAGCAAAAAATAAATTTTCTTTGATATTTAAATCAACATGATGAATGACGAAATTTATGATAAAGGCAATGAAAGAACTATTAAAATAAATGATAAATTCTTTTTGAGGAAGCGTATTTGATAGAACCAGCGTTAATAATACAGCAAAACAGGTACCGATGTAAAAATAAAAATATTTTATTTTGTAAAAAACATAATACGAGATCATGTTCATTAATGTAAACTCTGTCAGTGTGAGATAATCAATCCCTTTGTATGTGGCAATTTTAAAAAGAATTACTAAATTGTAAATGGAAAAAAACAATAAAAATAGCTTATACAGGTTTTTTCTTATAATGATATAATAGCCACTTAGATAGGCTATTGCAAGGCAGATCGCACCTATTAAAAGATTAAAGGTTAGTTCGCTTTCTGCCCTTATTGAAAATAAATCTACATACAGCTCACTGAAAGGCATTAATATGCCAACACCCCAAAAGTACAATAGGTAACGATAATAGTGAGTCGATAAATCTTCAAGGTTATTGAGGTATATAGTACGATTTCTGGCGAAAGATTTTTTTAAAATTAAATAAACAAGAATAATCGCTACCGTTACTACAACCAAAAAAATGATATACCGTAAGACCTCACTCATGAATTTTATACTGGAAATATTATAATAGTTATATCTTTTACAAAAAATCAAATAGAATATTGAACTAAGATACCGGTTTTATGCCTATCAAAACAAGAATAAATCAGACTATTATTTTTTACTTTGAGGATTTTTAGAAGTTTTTTTTGTGGCTCATTTTTTTGGGTATCCAGGTTAAGTAGGTGAGGGTAAATCTCGTAACAATTTTTAGATTTATTGGCCCCTTTAAATAAGTTTTACATACCCAGAGAAAGACAAACCACTTCGAATATTGGGCTATTTTTTATTCATGTATGGAAGATTTAAAATCAGAAACTATTGTTTCATTAGTCTCCTGCAATAAACAATTATATCATCTATGTATGTTTGGCAAAGGTCCAGTTCGTTCTGCTTCCAAAGGTTTCATTGTTGAAAAACTTGTTGTTTTAATATAATTTGGAAAATAGTACGTATCAAAGCTACCAACGACCGCAACCGGAATTCATGGTTTGCTTTGAGCCGGAATGTCTGTCAAAAGGTATGTGAGAGTTTAAAGATTCGAAATTTGAAATGATATCAATTTTCTACGGGTGATTCCAATAGCAATCTGGCCGTAATTCACTAAGTAGAAGAAAAACATCCTTAAGATAGTGAGCTATTTATCTAAGCAAATGATTCTACCACTCTTGAATGATTACACAAACCTGGTGGTCTCTCAATGCGAATTCCTTTGCAGTCCATGGACGAACAGTAACTTTGCTGAGGTTGGGATGCAGAAATTCAGGATGAGACTTAGAAACCTTTTCATATATTTCTTCAATATTTTTGGTCACAATCCTGAACTCAGGATTATGCTCTTTTGCGAGGTTTGAATGTTCAAATAGATATATTTGTAAGCCGTCTTTTTGCAATACACAAAAAGGCTCTTTAGATTTTATCTCCTCGTGGCCAATGGAGAAACCTAGACAATCCACAAAAAATCTCAAACCGTCATTTATATCGACATAATAAATATTCGGGACTAGTTTTTCGAATGTCATATCTTATTTTGTTATTTGTGTTTAAAGATTATTCTTAATTATTGCTAAATTTCACCCTCTTCAATTGTGGTATTTGGCATTTTAAACTCTTCATTTTATCCTGTTTTTGCTAAAGTTTAAAGTATTTTTCAATTTCGTCAATTGTATTATCAAGTCCGTTTTCGTTTCTGATTAGTTGTCCAACTGCAGAAACATTATTTTGTATTTCTTCTGTTTGAATTTTTGTTATTGAAGAAATTAATTTGGCTGCGTTTATAGATTTTATCGGGATATGAATACCTAGTTTCTTGCGTTCAATAATTTTGCCCCAACTTGGCTGGTCTGTGTAAAATGAAACAATAATGACTGGCAAATTGTGTCTCAACATCGTGGCCAAAGTGCCTGCACCTCCATGAAAAACGCCTAATTTACATTGAGGTAAAATACTTTCGTGGTTGACATATTTTGTAACGAATAAATTTTTATGCTTTGGTAAATTATCAAATATAGACCAACCGGTACAAAACAAAATTCTCTCCTTGGTATTTTCCAAGACTTCTGTCAGGATTTTTGCAATTTTTTCTGTGTTACCAATCCCATTGCTTCCAAAACCCATATAAATAGGTTTCGGACCACTTAAAAGCCAATCTGTAAGTTCTTTTGGTGTTTTGTCAAAAGCATTTTCATCTCTCCTCTGCTTGGCAATATTTATAAACCCAGTTATTTTATGATGACTTTCCCAATCTTTGGGTTGTGGTATTAAGGACGGACTTAAGCAGTATAAATCCAATGTTTTTTGTCTGTCAAGATAAGTAATCAAATTCTCTTTCAGTTCCGGCAAGCCAAGTTCTTGTCTGAATTCGTTGGTGTCTTGTTTTATAAATTTCCAAAAAAAACTATGGGCAATTTTATAAGTCAGTTTGTTGTACCAAGGAAAATTCAAAAAATCAAAGTCTCCCAATGGAAACGCTGCTGTAGGAACAACTGGTGGCATAAAATAAGTTAAGGCTACTTTCTTATTCTGTTTTTCAGCTATTGCACTTACAATAGGAATTGTCATAGCGTTGGCGATGATGAAATCAACTTTTGAAATAGCCTCAAAATAACTTTTACACAAAGGCTCTCTGTTGTCGTGAAGTACCTTAAAATAATACTTCATCAATTTGATAGCGTTTTCTGTTTGTAAAATGCCGCGGCCTTCTTTTGAATTCATCATCGTTTCCGCATTTCCCGAGAGCGGTTGAAATGTTACCCCAAAACTCTCAACAAAATCTTTAAAGTCTTCCGTTGCCGAAATTGCCACCTGATGTCCTTTGTCCATAAGCCCAAGTGCCAAAGCAATATAAGGCTGTAGGTCACCTCTCGTTCCATATGTAAATATTCCTATGTTCATCAATTATCGTCTGCTGGCTTGTAGGTGTTGTAATAAGGTACATAAATCTTAAATACCACCAAAAGGCCATTCGTAACTATTCTATATCTATCTCTCAAAAATACCAAAAAACTGAAACACTACGCCAATTGATAAGTTTTTTAAGTTTCAAAAGTTATGGTTTCTTTTTAAAGCTTTGTATTGCTTATAAAAGCTACATACCTTCCGTCAGGCGACCACGAGGGAGTGTTTATTGAGCCTTGACCTCCATAGAAATAGGCAATCGTTTGAGGTATACCGCCGCTTAATGGCATAATTTTCAAAGTTACTTTTTTATAGAATGGATGACTATTGGGGTCTATATCTTTCGGAAACGCAATATATATAAGCTGCTTACCATCAGGCGAAATATGCGGAAACCAGTCGTTGTATTCATCAAATGTAACCTGCTCTTGATTGCTGCCGTCAGGTTTCATTCGGTAAATTTTCATGGTACCTGTTCTTGCCGAATTAAAATAGATGTATTTGCCATCAGGGGTATATTCTGGGCCGTCGTCTAGGGTTGGAGTGTTGGTCAATTGTGTTTCTTTTTTTGTAGCTATATCTATTGCCCAAATATCCTGCTGCTTGTTTCTATCGCCCATGTATATCATTCGTTTACCGTCAGGCGACCAGCTGTGAAACCACGAGTGCCCCCAGGCTGGATCTGTTATTTGTTTGGCTTCGCCCTTACCATCTAAAGGCAAAGTGTAAATAGTTGACCTCCGTGGGTCACCTAAATAAGAGCTCAATCCCATCGTTTTTCCATCGAAAGACAGCACGTGATCGTTGTTATTGGCTACGGCATTACCTGTGTTTAAGATTTCTTCTTTTCCAGTGGCTAGTGTAAACCTGAACATTTTACCATCGCTGTTGTTGTAATAGAGATATTTGCCGTCTTTTGACCAGTTGGGAGCCTGTATGGAGTTCGGCACGGAATGAATTATTTTTCGTAAACCCGTTTTAACATCCAATATTTCTATTTGACTGCCCAGATAATCTCTGTAAGGTTTAAAGTCATCGGCAGCAGGAAAAGTGATACGCACATTCGAAAAAACGGCTTTCTCAACCACTTTTTCATTGTGTGAGCAAATAAACAGACCTGCAAACACCTCTTCATTTAGATTAATTTCCTTTGAAACCGTTTTAAAACTTTCGCCTTGGGTGGCTGCCGAGAAAAAGAATTTATTGCCTTTACGCTGAAACTCGATATGGCTTGGGTGGTAAGTCGAAAGCTCTAGTTGATTGGTTTCGGCACCTTCGGCCTCGCGATATTGAAGCGAAGTGAGTACATCGCCATGCACCGCTGCGTCGGCATAAGCTGAGTTGTGATTAAGACTGTTGCGGGCAATAATGCCGATTTTGCGATGCGGGTCTGTTCCGGCTCCCAAAAACTTAACAGTAGCAGAAATGATAAAATCGCCTTTTATTTTTTTCCAGAGAAAATTATACTGGTCTGTTTTGTACCACATGTTTATGCCACCTCCTGAGAGGGTGTATTCCTGGGTATCTAAATTATAAGATACCTCACCTTTTATGGCGGGGTTGCCCACATCAGATCTTTCTTCAAAAAGACCTATTTTACTAGGTAATTGACAATAAGCCGTATTTAAAGCTAAAAAAATAAAAATAAATGATAGTGATTTCATCTTGTTTTAATGGGTATTGGTTGAATAATAATGTCAAAAATAACGATTTTAAATAAGCGAAGGGAGAAATTTTAGGATAATGCATGGATTGTAAACTTCACCTTAATTTAAACTGGTTTTGTGATTTTTTTGGCACCAGTATCCGAGCGGTGAATTGATAATAAGGATTTTACTGGAATTGCTTATTGTATAATTAAATGAATGTGGTTGGTCGGGGCGGCCTTCCGCATAATAACCCAAGCATATATTTTTAAGTCTTTTTCTTTTTGACAATATTTTAAGCTTTCAATTACTATGTTTATATAATCCTGTCATATCTGTCGGAATACCGTATCACCATTTATGAACGGTTGAGGTAATAAAATAAACCGTATGTTGGTCTTTTACGCTATATTCGTATACCAAATTTTATGTAGTATAAATATGAAATGAGTAAAATTGGATTGGAAATCCTATTTTATCTAGCTTCGACATGCCTTGCGGAACATGTCGAAGAGCGGACGCAAAACCCCTGTTCGAGCGAAACGCAAGCGTTAAGGCCTTAAAAATCATGCGTTTATTCTTTTGAATTCAATACCTTTTCTTTCTATCAGAGCTGGCATTTTGTTTGGTTATCTATAAGTAAACATAATCAAAATATCATGTCAAAAAAAACAGTTTATCAGAAAATGTATTAAGCAATAACCAGTTGGATTGGTTAGACCGCCTTCACAAATCGATGTTGGTTGGTAGCTATGCCAACGACTCCATCCGTAACTACCTTCAAGAGGTTCGTCTGTTGTTTCAGTTTCATTGCGACAAAAATGCCGAGGAACTCACCGAGCTTGACATCAACAATTACATCATTTATATAAAACAAGTTCATAAGGTTGGGCATGCTAAGTGTAAAATGGTGGCCAATGCTGCGAGTTATTTTTTCAGGAATATCCTCCGAAAACCCTACGTTTTGCCTTCGAAGCTCTTTCCACGCAAAGAATGGAAACTGCCCAATGTGATGTCAAAGAGCGAGGTTCAGCAGTTGTTTGAGCAAACAACAGACCTCAAACAGCAACTGGTGGTGAGTTTGCTTTATGGTACTGGCATACGACTCAGAGAGCTTCAGCAACTGGAGTTTTCAGACATTGAGCGTGCAGAAAACCGCATAAAAATCCGTCAAGGTAAGGGGAAGAAAGATAGATATGCACTGCTTCCAAAGCATCTTTTGGGTGTGATGGAGTCGTATTATTGGGCATTTAGGCCAAAGAAATTCCTGTTTGAAAGTCCGCTTCTGCAAGGTCGGCCGCTACATTCACGCAGTTTACAAACCACAGTAAATGCCGCCATGGAAAACGCTGGATTGGGCGGAAAAAGCTACACGGCTCATACTTTACGGCATAGTTTTGCAACTCATCTACTGGACGACGGGGTGGATTTACACACTATAAAAAGTCTTTTGGGTCACAGTAAAATCGAAACCACGATGGTTTATCTGCACCTGACCACTACCCGAAGGTCAACGTTGGTCTCGCCGCTCGACCGCCTGAAAAATGACTGAGGTAGCCCAAAAACTCCAGCAGGTGGTGTTTAACAAGGCAAGCAGAATGGTGAGTAATCAGTACAGCCGCAACATCTTCAAAAAACTGACCGATTGCCACACGGGCAATATGGGGGTGCATCACTACCGCTGTGAGAGTTC
>NZ_RJUE01000061.1 GCF_024343735.1 Lacihabitans sp. CCS-44 | reverse complement strand
TGAGGAAGAAACAGTTAGGGATTTCCCACTTCGTGGCAAGGCTTGTTTTCTAAAAATCAAGCGACGTAAATGGCTCAATCATGATAGTGGAAAAATAGTCTATAGAAACTGGAATTTAGTAGCCTCAGGAACGCGAATGACATCGGAATTTGCGGCTTTTTTAAAAGGAGCTCTTGGATAATACGCCAATTAGCTGCAAAGTTATAGGTGAATTGTTTCAATTAGACGGCAAACGCTTGCAAGAACAATATGCAGCCCACCTGAGTGGATATACATCTTGGAAACAGCTTGAACATGCCCAACAATGGATACTTTATCCCGAAAATATTGGCGAAAATCTATCTCTGGATGAGACCTGTCTTTCAAATGGTGATTTATATACCATATTGACCAACAAGGCTGCAAAAGGCAAAAAAGGAGCTTTAATTGCGATGGTCAAAGGTACTGTCAGTGATACAGTCATTGAGGTTCTACACAAAATTCCAGAGTCAAAGAGGAAAAAGGTGAAGGAAATAACATTGGACCTTGCTCCAACCATGGAGCGAATTGCTAAACGTAGCTTTCCTAAGGCTAAGCTGGTTTCAGATAGGTTTCATGTCCAAAAGCTAGCCAGTGATGCAGTACAAGAAATCAGAATCAAACATCGTTGGGCGGCAATAGATCAAGAAAATAAAGAAATAGAATATGCTAAAGAACTGAAGAAGAGGTACGTTCCAGAAGTTTTAGAAAACGGTGATACCTTAAAACAACTATTAATCAGAAGTAGATTTCTTTTGCATCAAAGAGAAAGTAAATGGTCTGCTTCTCAAGTACATAGGTCTGAGGTTTTATTTAGACTATATCCTGACTTAAAGCAGGCATACGACCTCAGCATGGAACTATCCAATATTTTCCACCAGTCAAAGAATAGATTAGTAGCTTTTAAAAAACTGGCCTTATGGTATAATTCAGTAGAAAAGTTTGAGGTGAAAACCTTCAATACCATCGCTAGAACTATTCAGAACAATTATGAATATATCCTAAATTATTTCGACAATAGAAGTACAAATGCTTCAGCAGAGTCTTTTAACGCAAAAGTAAAAGCACTAAGAAGCCAATTCAGAGGAGTAAGAGACATAAGTTTTTTCCTATTTAGATTACAGAAAATATATGCTTAACCTCCCCCCAACTTTTTGGATTGATCCTAAATTATCCCTAAATATCTTTTTTGATATATAATTCTAACAAGATCGTTTCTTCAATATCTCTTTTAAAAAGTTATTTGCACAAGGCTAATTCCTTAGTTGAAATTCAATACGCACAAACCAGAAAGTCGAGAAAACAAAAAAAAGACCCCTAAATTGCTTTAGGAGCCTTCTGTACCCGGAGCCGGAGTCGAACCGGCACGAGTGTAACCTCATTGGTGTTTGAGACCAACGCGTCTACCAATTCCGCCATCCGGGCGTGTCTTCGTGTTGGGAGTGCAAAAGTAGAGTATGATTCTTAAGAGTACAAGTTTTTCGCAAATATTTTTCAAAAAAAATGTGAAAAATATTTCAAAGAATGCTTCTCAAATCGCTTTATTCATACCTTAGAGACTCAATTGGGTCTAATTTGGAGGCTTTGTAAGCAGGGTAATATCCTGATAATAAACCTACAACTATACAAACTACGAGGCCGAGCGTTATCCAGTTCCATGGAACAACAAAGCTGCCGCCTCCAGTCATAAAATATGAAACAATGTTGCCAGCGGCAATGCCTAAAAACACACCAGCTAGCCCACCTATGATACATATCACAATGGCTTCTATCAAAAACTGAAGACGAATCTTCTTGGGAGAAGCCCCAAGAGCTTTTCTGATGCCTATCTCACGGGTTCTTTCAGTTACCGACACCATCATGATGTTCATGAGGGCTATAGAGGCTCCCAGGAGTGTTATGATAGAAATTCCAAATCCTCCAATTCGTAAATATCCTGTAACTTCGTTTAAGTCGTTCAAAAGAGCATCTGAACGTTCTATTTTGAAAGAGTCTTCATCATATACTTTGTCACCTCTCACAATTCTCATTACTGAGGTGGCTTCTGCCAAAGTATAATCTAAATCTATGGCATCAGGTACAGAGGTGGTTATTTCATAAGAAAATTTGCCGTTTTGATCAAAGTTCCTTGCAACTTCCAAGGGAATGATGGTTACTCTGTCGTCATCACCGCCAGTAATACTTCCTTTTTTTTCCAATACACCTCCAATATTAAATTTTTCACCCATTAAAGTTATGTTTTTTCCAATTGGGCTCGTTTCTGGAAAAAACTTCTGAGCTACTTCAAATCCTATCAAAACCATTTTGTTTGAATAGAATCTATCGTTTTCGGTAATGTTTCTTCCTGATTGTATTTTATAACCCTTTAGATTAAGGTAATTTTCATCAGCACCGATAACAAGAATATTCGGATTGGATTTTTCGGTCTCATACTTCACGGTTTCGCCTTGAGAAGCCACTGTATAAATACTTACGACAGCTCTGGTTTTTTTTGAGAAGTTCTCTTTGTAGTCGAGAGCTTGTCTGAAATAAATCGGCTTAGGTTGTTTTTTAACTATACCTCTTCTTCGTCTCCCATTATTTTGTTCGACTTTTATGTCAAATGTATTTACTCCTAAACCCTCAAAGCTCTTGTTTACAGAGCCTTGCATGCCTTCTATGGCAGTCAATATTCCTACTAAAGACATTATGCCAAATGTAATTATGGCTGCCGTCAAAACAGTTCTCAACAAATTAGACTTTATTGACCTCAGTCCTTCAGATATATTCTCTCTTAAATTCATTTTCTTTTGGTAAAACTTTTGGAATTATTTTTGAATAAAACCTTATTTGAAACATACTAAAACAATAATTGTAAGGTATTTTTGTTTTTAATGCAAATTACCATATTCGTAAATAATTAAGCAAGCCAATGAAGAAAGCCATTTTGCCGTTTATCATTTTTTTGACTTTCAGCAGTCGGATTTTTGCAAATCAGGTCTTTATTCCTATGGATGATTCTCAGAAAAATCATTTAAAAGCCTATGGTTTGGCGTTTTGGGTATTAAAAAACTATGAAACGGAAATAGATTGGCTGTTGAACTATAGAGGAGGTAGTTTCATGTTTCCTGTTAGTCAAACATTTATCAATGAATGTGTGGTGAGAGGGATCAGTTATGATGTGATTTCTGAAGCAGATGCAGCTAATATAATACGATTGGTAAAAAATCCCGATGTGAACATGGATGCTGTAAAGCTGCAAAAAGCACCAAAAATTGCTGTTTATACCCCCAAAAGTGCTCAGCCTTGGGATGACGCAGTCACTTTGGCCTTAACTTATGCCGAGATAAGTTTTGATAAAGTATATGACGATGAAGTAATGAGTGGCAAACTGCCTGAGTACGATTGGTTGCATCTTCATCATGAAGATTTTACTGGACAATATGGTAAGTTTATCAGAATGAAAAGTGCGTCTTGGTATCAAGAACAAAAGCGTGAGGTTGAAAGTATTGCTCAGAAATTTGGATTTTCAAAGGCTTCAGAATTGAAAGGAGCCGTTGCAAAAAAAGTAAGCGAGTTTGTTTTAGGTGGGGGATATATGTTTGCCATGTGCAATGCCACCGATACTTATGAAGTTGCACTTGCGGCTCAGGGTATTGATATTGTAGAATCGGTATATGACGGCGATGGTTCTGATCCTCAAGCAAATTCAAAACTTAATTTTGATAGAACTTTTGCTTTTAAGAATTTTAGTTTAGAGTCAGATCCTTATGAAGTGGAGTTTTCTGATATCGACAATCAGCCGACAGAGCGAGGAGTAAATGAGTCGAATGATTATTTTACTTTGTTTGAGTTTTCTGCAAAGTATGACCCTGTACCGACCATGTTAACGCAGAATCACCAGAATCTTATAAAAGGTTTTATGGGTCAAACTACTGCATTTAAGAAGCAATTTGTAAAATCAGAGGTTTTGGTTTTGGCCGAAAATAGGCTTTCTAACGAAGCAAGATATATACACGGAACCGCTGGAAAAGGTTTTTGGACATATTATGGAGGTCATGATCCTGAGGACTATCAACACATGGTCAATGAAGAACCAACAGATTTGAATTTGCATCCAAATTCTGCTGGTTATCGTCTAATATTAAATAATGTGTTGTTTCCTGCCGCTAAGAAAAAGAAATTGAAAACATAGTTTTTCAATTTCTAGAGTTTTGTCTTGGGCAAATAATTGACCCAAGGTTATTTATTTGTGGTCAGAATGCCCCAGTTTTTTATCGGGAGCTATGAAATCTCTGATTAATTGTTTGATAACTTTGGGTTCGGCAAATCCCCCAAAGGTTTTTCTGTCATAAACAGCCTTATCGCCAATCCAAATTATAAAACTACCCGATGAAGGGCTAGGCTTCAAGCTCATCAGCTCTATTTCTTCTTCAAAAGTAACCAAAAGCTCTTGAGCAATCCATGCAGCACGCATCATCCAGTTACATTTTGGGCAGTATTCGATAGTAATTTGATATTTCATTTTAGTATTTCCAGGTAAGAAATTAGATTTTTTAATTCTGATTCGTTTAAAGCAAACTTAGGCATCAAAGACTCATTTTTTTGTTCAATTTTTGAGACATCCTTCAGTTTTAAAATTGTGACATTTGATGTACCCGGATATTTTACCATTAAATCAATTTCGGTTTTTGATGTGATTATTGCTTGCAAAACGTCGCCATTTTTCATGATGATTTCTTGTGTTTCATAACCAAATCCAATTCCTTCGCTTGGATTGACAATGGCATTGAGAAGTCCTTGTTTGCTTAATTTATTTCCGATTTGAGACAAAGACGGCCCAAAATCAATTCCTGAGTCCTTGGCTAAATGGCAAGAAGCACAATAGGCCGCAAATACTTCTTTTCCAGCTGTTTGGTCTCCTTTTCCATTCAATACCTTATCAATGTTGATGGTTTCACCACCAACAGTTGCTATTATTTTATTGACTTCGTTTCTGATATCTCCATGCCAGGTTCGCTTTAGAATGTTCAAGGCCATGTCCACATATTCTCCAGGGATTTTCTTTGCTTTAAATTGCTCCCAAAGAATAGCTTCTGACTCCCAACCGCCCATTTCATTAAGAGCCAAAGTTCTTATTTCGTCAGAATACTTTTTATTGGTATATATTTTAACGAGTTCGTTGGCTATCAAGGTATTGTCAACATTTCCATACTTGTCTATGGCTTTCTTTACATTTTTCGGATTATTCAGTTCTAACAAAAGGCCTTTTGAACCATGCATTTTTACACTTGTATTGCCAGCTTCTGAAGAAACTTGGCGATCAGCAGAATTCAAAGTTAAATTGTGTAATCTGGTAAATTGTGATTTTACATTGAATTTTGATACCAAATCGAGAAAGTCTAAATCATTTTTTATACCGGCCAAAAGCTTTGGAAATTCAACCTTAAAATTGGCATTGTTTTGAATACTATTTTGATCTAGCAGTTTAAAAATGGTCACTTTTTCCGCATCATTTTTGACTGTCTTTATGAGTTTGAAAAGGACGTCGTTTTTGTTTATTCCTTTCTGAAAGTCGAAAGCTCTGTAATATTTCCATTTATTTACTTCAGAAGTTTCATTTTGTATAATCGCCGCCAAATAATCCATGGTTTTGGTCCCTCGGCTTCTCCAAACAAGCTCTTTTACGTGCGGTTTGCTCAACCACTCATTTCCTTCTTTAGCTTGAAGCAATTCCAAGGATTTGTCCCAATCTTCGTTGGCCGCAATTCCAAGAGCCTCTAAGTACCAGCGGTCATTTCCTTTATATTCAGAAGCTAATTTTACCCAAATATCCGAGTAATTTTTATGTCTTAAAGCCACCGCTACTTCTCTTTTAACTTGTAAAGAGGCATCGCCAGCCATTTCTTTTAAGAACTCATAAGGATTTTTGAAATACTTTCTAGCCATTCTGACAGCCAAGACTCTCAAGTCTTCATTCTGACTTTCGGCAGCGTGGTTAATCCAAAGGCTATTTTGGTCAGCCAAAAGCCAATAAGCTCTTGCAGCCATAGCCGGATTTGCACCATTCACCAGTTCTTTAAGTGAATTTTCAGCCTTAGATCCCATATTTTTCAATGACTGATAAGCTAAATACTTAACAGATTGATTTGGATTTTGAAGAGCTTGAGTGGCTCCAGCAGCGTTGGCATAATCATACACAGGTACTTTGTAATTGACTCCTTTTGGTGCTATTCGATATATTCTGCCTCTCAGTGAATCTCCCATTGCATGACCTCCAACACCTGGGTCGTACCAATCTGACACGAATATGGAACCATCTGGAGCCACTGTGATGTCTGAAGGTCGAAACCATTTATCTCTTTTTGAACCATCCAAAATATCCAAGACCGATGCCGAGAAACCCGCTCCATTTTTAACTGTTGGATAGGCTCTCACAATATTTGGCCCAGCATCACAATGTATTATTTGGTTTCGATATTTGGCAGGTAGGAGAGAACCTTCATAAAAAATAATTCCGGTTGGTGATCCAGCATAAGTCTGCAACAAATTAGGTACTACTCCAGGATCATTCAAATGCCAGTGCTTGCGATAAACAGAATCTTCAATATTGGTTCTACGCACTCTCCAGTCGGCACCTGTCATTTCGTCTTTGAAGCCGTAGTTACCATAATCCATCACATAGTTTATACGCGTACTCCTATTTCCATCGTCATCGTTATCTGATTGCCACATTTTTCCATAGCTGTCTAAGGCAAGCTCATAATTGTTTCTAAAATTCCAAGCCAATGGCTCCAAATCTGTTCCGTCTTCGTTTGCTCTAAAGACCATGCCTTCTCGGTATGGTTTTCCATCACCAGTGATCACTTTGTTTTTATCATCCAAATACGATTTGCCATTTTTAGAAATTAAAGTATTTCCTGAATTTCCAAAATTGAAGTAAAGCTTACCATCAGGTCCAAAAACAAACGCATGCATACCATGGTCGTGTTGTAGTCCACCAATTCCAGAAAAAAGAATTTCCTTTTTATCAGGTATATCGTCACCGTTTTCATCTGTAAAAACAAAAACATTGGGACTGCAGGAAACATAGACTTTATTTCCCAAAACCGCTATTCCTAGGGCTGCATTGATGTCTTCACCTTGGTAAAATACTTTAGATTTGTCGGCTTTGCCATCCATATCAGTGTCTTCCATAATCAAAATCCTGTCGCCTTTGGGGTTATATGGATTTCTAGGATTGAGGGCATTTCTGTAGTTATAAGCTTCACAAATCCAAACTCTACCTTTGGCGTCAATGTCCATGTTTGTGGGATTCGTCATCATGGGTTCAGATGCAAAAAGACTAATTTCTAATTCAGAGTCTTTTAAATCTATGCCGTCTAGGGCGTGTTCAACAGTCCTTTTTTGAGATTCTGTGAGTTTGGCATATTCTTCGGCAGTAAGAGGTTCTCTTTGGTCAGAAAGAAAAGAACATAGCGAAATAGCCAATAAAATTGATAGTTTTTTCATCTAGAGTTGAATATTAAATAGATAAGTAAATCTACAAAATCTAAAATTTAGAATTTGTAAAAGTTTTTTCCTGATAAATATAATTGTTTCGGATTTATTCTTTTTACAAAAAGTAGTCTTTTAAGATTATATTCATCATAATTTGGAGAATTTATATCAAATATCAAACTTCAACAATGTGATGAAGTTTTTTATTTCCATCCTTGGGCTACTATTTTTGTTTTTTCACCAGAATTTAGAACCAACCAATTTTCTTTCTCTTTTGTCACAAATCCGATTGGCGTAATTTCAGGAATCGATTTTATCTTTTCAAAGTCAGCTTGCTTGAAAGTCATTAACAGTTCATAATCTTCTCCACCGCTTATGATACTGGCTATGGGATTCAAATTAAATTCTGTGCAGGTTTCCAAGGTGATGTTTTCGATTGGAATGTTTTCAAAAAATACGGTAAATCCAACTTCAGAATGTTTTGAAAGGTGAAGGATTTCTGAAGCTAAACCATCTGAGATATCGATCATGGAGGTAGGAACCACACCGATTTCGTTTAAATCATGCACAATATCTGTTCTACCTTCGGGTTTCAGTTGCCTACCAACAATATAAGTTTTATCATCTATTTTTGGTTGCATTTGAGGATTTCCAAGAAATTCTTGCTTTTCACGCTCCAATACTTGTAAACCCATATAAGCAGCTCCTAAATCACCCGTCACGCATACAATATCGTTTTCGCCAGCACCTGACCGATAAACAATTTTATCTTTGTCTACCTCTCCAACTGCAGTAACAGAAATAACTAATCCTGAGCGACTTGAGGCAGTATCTCCACCCACAAGATCTATATGATATGCCTCACAGGCAGCATTTACACCCTCATAAAACTCATCTATGGCCTCTAAATCAAAACGATTGCTGATGGCAATAGATACCGTTATTTGTTTTGGAGTGCCATTCATGGCTGCAATATCCGAAACATTTATTGCAACAGCCTTATAACCAAGATGTTTAAGTGGTGTGTAGGTTAAATCAAAATGAACTCCTTCAAGCAATAAATCAGTACTGATAAGTGTAAAGGTTTTGCCGTTATCTATTACAGCGGCATCATCACCAATCCCCATAGAGGTGTTGGAATTGAAAATAACCGCTTTGCTTTTTATTCTATCTATAAGTCCAAATTCTCCCAGACTTTCTATTGTTTCTTTTTCCATTCAACAAAATTAAGCTTTTAGAAGCTATATACAAAAAAAAGGTGTCCCTTTCGAAACACCTTCAATGACTATATTTAGCTGAAATTAATTACTTGTTATTAATGTATACGTATTGGTGGTATTTCCAGTTTTTGGATATGGGGTGGTACCTGTAAGTACCAAGTTTATGCCGTCATCAGATAGTGAGGTAATTGTAAAATCTAAATTTCCACCAGTTCCGGTTGGCTGTGGTGTAAGTCCTTTGATAGACAATGTGGTGGCTGTTACTGAATACGTACCTGTGTATGTTCCGCCATCAATTTCTCTAATAGTAACACTTGGAGGTGTAGAAAGGTCTAGTTTATAAGTACTATACCCGGGCTTAGTGTTAGTTGTACCGCCAGTTTTATATACCTCAGTACCATTTTCTTTTACAGAACTTGCCGTCCAAATTTTCGCAATCCTTTCAGAAACAGGGGCAACTTTAGTTTTGCAAGAAGAAACAGCAAAAACGCCAAAAGCGATTATAGTTGAAAATAGTAACCTTTTGTTCATTTTAAAATTGTTTTCTTTATAAAACGTAAATATATCTTGATTCGTTGTATAAGGCAAAAAAAATGCCACATTTTTCTTGAAGAAACTACGCTAAAAGGACAATTGTATTACTTTTGAAATTAAATTTTCAGCTTTTGGAATTAAAAGAAATAAAAAAAAGGGCTTTGTCGCTCAGAAACGGTACTGACAAACCAGAAATTTGGGTGGCGTACAATGGGTTTGTGTATGATGTTTCAAATTCGAGACTTTGGAAAAATGGTAAGCATTATGAACATTGGGCAGGTCAAGATTTGACTGCTGAACTTAAAGATGCACCGCACACAGAAACCGTTTTTGAAAAAATGAAAATCATTGGAAAATTAATTGACTGATATGAAACTGGTAGATGTTTTGATATTTTTTGGAAGTATTGGCTTTTTGGTCATTTGGGTAGATCAGTTTATCTACAAAGACGTGCCTTTTTCGGATACTTATTTTTTGTTGATGCTTGGCATAGGAGGTATTTTATTTGCACTTTATAGAAGAGGCATGCAAAAATTAAAAGACAATCAAGGGAAGAAAAAGTAAGGAATCAATTATCCAGCGATAATTATTTCTGAATTTGGACGAATTTGCAACAACTAGTGAAGTAAGAATAGAAATGGCTGCAAAGATAAATGCTAGCAAGTTTGTGTAAAGAAGTTGGTTTCCAAAAAAGAAAATAACCAAAAAAATATTTAGACTCGTCACGTAATTAATTACTCTTCGAGTATTTTTTTGCCCAATTTTTCTGCAAATATTTTCTGAATTTTGGTCTTCTTCTGATTCAAAATAAGAGAATGAAAATGCGTTTTGAATTACTATTCCAAAAAACATTAGTGCCAAAATCCAAGAGCTAAAACTTATACTTGAATTTAATACAAAAGGAACTCCTCCAACCGCTGAAGTGTAGATAATTGGCATGAAAAGTTCTTTCAAAAATGGATACTTTGGCGAAATAAAGTACACATAAAAACCTACTACGACCAAAAGTATTATTCCATAAACATTGAGTATAAAGGGTTGAAATAGAGCTATTATCGCGGTTATTGCCACCGATGAAATCAATAGAATTTGAAGTATAAATTGATGGTCAAAATGAAATTTATGCCTATCTGTTATTATCTCTGACGTTGAGATGTTGTCGCGTAGTCTGTCTAAAATATAAATTGCCCAGCAGGTCAGACCAAGCTGGGCAAGGGATAAAAAGTCATTAAAAGGCTGATTGTTTGGGAGCTTATAGAAAGCTACAAAACAAACAATCGTAGCCGCAACCACATTTAAGCTGGAATACGAAATATATTGAAAGAACGTTTTTACTTTATTTTGAATCATTTTTTTTCTAAAACAACCCAAAAGTATCAATCATTTTCAATAAAATTCTTTATTGCAAGGTTATATTTCTCAGGCTCTTCTAGTGTGCCAGTATGTCCAGCTCCTTCGATTATAACAAGCTGAGAGTTTTTTATATTATCTGCTAAATATTGCGATTTTTCCACTGGACATGGAACATCTTGACTACCAACAATTATCAATGTCTTGCATCTAATTTCGGTCAAATGATATTCTGTTGATTTTCTTGAAATTACACCTTCAGTGGCTTTCACTATTAAGGAACGGTTGTTTTCTTTAAGTTTTTTTAAAAAAGCATCATATTGATTAACCCTGGACTTATCATCAAGGAATTTTTTGCCAAACATAATAGACATAATTGATTTTTCTACAGGCCAGTAACCAACGGTTTTTACTAAGTTGTTTAGCATTTTATATTTAGAAATGCTATCTACCGTCTCTGCGTCTGTTGTTGTTTCCATAAGAATAAGCTTTTTTACTAAATCAGGCCTTTTAGCTCCCAATGCAATTCCAACGTATCCTCCCATAGACAATCCAGCGAAAATGACAGGTTGGCCTATTAAAGTTTCAATAATCTCGACAGTGTCTTCGTAAAGGCTCTCCATGTCGTATTTCCCGTTTTTGGAAGTAGATTTTCCCTGCCCTCTGAAATCAAAAGCTAGTATTCGGTAGTTTGATTTCAAAAAAGAAATCTGGTTATGAAAAAGCCAATGACTCCACAGTAGACCGTGAGCAAATACAATGGTGTCCTGACCCTCACCTTCCAATATATAATTGCAGGAAGCGTTTTTTAACTCAATAATTGGCATAAAATATTTTAGTTTGAATATATTTCACTTCTCAAAGGTATTGCAAAATTGTATTCACCATTTTGAAGTTTTGATCTGATTTTTTTGAAAGCCTCTATTGTATAGTCAACGTCTTCAAAAGAATGCATCGAAGTTGGGATTAGTCTTAACATTACAACCCCTTTATTTACAACTGGATAAATAACAACAGAGCAAAATATCTTGAGATTTTCTCTCAAGTCGATAACCATGTTGCCGACTTCATTTTGTGTAAAATCTTTGTTGAAATAAACCGGTGTTACATGGCTATTTGTAGTTTCTAAATTAAAGCCTTCTCCTTTCAAACCATTTTGAAGTCTCATAGCAATTTGCCACAATTTTTCGCGAAATTGAGGATTTTCTCTGATCACCTCTAGTCTTTTTATGCCACCTAAGACATACCCCATCGGCAAAGCCTTGGCATAAATCTGTGATCTAACATTATAACGAAGATATTTGACGACCTCGGCACTTGCTCCCACAAACGCTCCCATTGCAGACATTGCTTTTGTGAAAGTGGCAAAATACAAATCTACTTCGTTTTGACAATCAAAATGCTCGGGTGTACCTCTGCCATTAGCACCTAGAACGCCGAATCCATGAGCATCATCAACCAATAGTTTGAAATCAAATTTCTCCTTGAGCTTAACTATTTCATCAATTTTGCCAATCTGACCTGTCATCCCAAAAACGCCCTCGGTTATTACTAAAATACCACCACCGTTTTGAGAAGAAAGCTTTGTTGCTCTTTTAAGATTTAATTCAAGGCTAGCCATATCATTGTGATTGTATCTATAATATGCCCCCCCTTTGGCTTTGTGTAGTCTGATGCCATCAATCAAACAAGCATGACAATCTCCATCGAACACTATAACATCTCGGTGGTCAACCACTGATTCTATTACTGACATGATGCCCTGGTATCCAAAGTTCATTAGAAAAGCATCTTCATAGCCAGAAAATTCTGCCAAGTCTTTTTCGAATTTTTCATGAAAGTGTGAGTTAGCACTCATCATTCTTGAACCCATCGGATAACTAAGTCCAAACTGATCAATTGCGTCTGAGTCGGCTTTTCTTACTGCTGGGTGATTAGACAAACCAAGATAATTGTTCAATGACCAATTCAGAATTTTATTTCCGTTAAAAGTCATGTAAGGGCCTATTTCTCCCTCAAGAATTGGATAGCTAAAATAATGGTGACCAAAATGTGAAATGGCACCTAATGGACCGGAATCCTTAGAAATTTTGTCAAAGATGGATACTCCCATTTTTTTTCTTTTTTTTGGTGAAAAATATGAGAGAGTGAATCGTAATTTTAAAAAAGCACATAGAATACTACTCAATTATGCATTGAGGAAGTATTTTCGTTAAATTTATATTTTTTGGGAACACGTATAAAACACTGGCAAATAAAAATATTATTGATTTAAATCAATCATTTTAAACAATAAATTTTGCAAAAATTGACGAGAAAGTAATTGAACGGCATCATTAAGTCCATTCAAATAAATACAAAAAGAATAAATATCATTTTTTTCACTAAAAAAATATCCAGCATAGTTCCTCGTCCCAGAAATTGATCCACTTTTAGCATAAATTCTTCCCCTTGTTATTCCTGATGGATCTAAAGTGGCCACGGTTCCCGACTTTCCTACTTTGGGTATACTGGCTAAAAAAGAGTCAAAGCTTTTGCTTAAAGCCATTTTAGACAAAAAAGAAGTCATGGTTTGAGGAGAAAAAGTATTCATAGGAGATAAACCGCTTCCATCCAAAAAGCTGAAATTATTTAGATTCAAACCTTTTTTTGACCAATAGTTCTTCAAAAAAATATTGTAGTCTTGGGCCGAATCAGAGAGATTGCTAACTAAAAAGTTAGACAGGCCATCGGCAAAAAAGTTAATGCTTCTAAAATTGCAATGTTCAGCTATTGTTGATAGTTTAGGTGAGTGTAAAATAATCAATGTGTCTGTAGGATTGTCAAGAGTCTGAACTTCATTTGAAACTTCAATCTCATTTTTTGAACATTCTGCTATGAGCAAATCCACAAAAACATTATTTATATTTGGAATGGAACCTTTAACTTCGAAGTTTGAGCTTTTCAAAGGCACAGTTCCGCTCATAACTATCTCGTTATAAGGAGCTAAGTTGAGTATATTGACTTGGTCACCAGTGCCTTTTTCAGCTGTTCTAACATCGTTTTTTATTTTCCATGTCACTGAGCTTGGCGAAACTTTTTTAATGCTGACCGAATCACCGACTTTATCTCCTCCATTGAAATAAACGGTATAAAAGTTTTCATTGTAATTGAAATCTTTCGGGAATGCACCATAGTAATTTCCTAAATCTCCTAACAGCCAATCATTTGGAATTTGGTATTTTCTATTTTCTTCAATTAGTATCCTTCCATTTATCTGCTTAATTTTTGTTAACTTCAAAGTTTCCACTATTTCATTAATCGAATTTAAACCCAATCTTTTTGAGCCAAAACTTGGGTCTCCATTTGGCACAATAATGATATTTCCATCGAGAATGCCATTATTTATTTGACCTCTTGTTTTTACGATTGTCTTAAACCTGAAATCTTCCCCTAAAGTATCAAGGGCCGTTCCGGTAGTGAGTAATTTTAAAGTAGATGCTGGCGGCAAAGCCATTTTAGGCTGATAGCTAAATATCTCCTTTTCATCAGATATTTTTCTTATACTTATAGAAACATTTGTATTTTCGGCTGAGGAATTTCCTAAATATTGCGAAATAATGGTATTTAATTGACTTGAATAAGTGCTTATTTGTAAGATTATTATGCAAAATATTTTCATGAATCTCTAAAATTTTCTTTAATAGTACTCCAATATACTATCTTTGCAGTCCTTTTACATAAATTTTCTAAAAAAACAGTAATCAATGAGGCTTACATTTTATGGTGCAGCCAGAAAAGTGACAGGTAGTATGTTTCTCTTAGAATTAGAGGACGATTATCGTATTCTTATTGATTGTGGTTCTACTTTGGATGGCTCTCAGAATCACAGAGAGGTTTTTCAGTATGGAAATTTTCCTTTTGATGCTTCCTTGTTAAATATTGTATTTCTGACGCATGCCCATATTGATCACTCTGGTCAAATTCCAAATCTTTACCAGTCGGGTTTTGAAGGACAAGTACTTTGTACCAGCCCAACCATGGAATTGTCGGAGTTGTTGCTACACGATGCCGCAAATTTGAACTCGAGAATCGTAAAAAATATAGAAAAAAGCCACAAGAAATCTAAAAAGTGGAAAAGCATAGAAACGCAGGGACTTTATTTGAGAAAACAAGTCGATGAGGCCGTTCAGAACTTTGTGCCCATAGCTTTTGGCAACAGATTTAAGTTTAAAGACGACGGTTATGTAACCTTCTATCCAGCAGGACATTTACTCGGTGCAGCCCACATTGTCATTGAGGTTTTAGAAAATGGAGTTTTCAAAAAAATTGGGTTTTCAGGAGATATTGGTCGAAAAAACTTCCCGCTTTTAGTAGATCCCGTTACAATTCCTGAAGTAGATTATTTGGTGATGGAATCAACCTACGGCAACAGAAACCACTCAGATGCAGGCGAACCTGAGCAAGTTTTGAAAGATATTATTCAAGAAGCATGTGTAGATATTACTGGTCGTTTGATTGTTCCGTCTTTTAGCGTTGGCCGTACGCAATGTTTGCTTTACACACTCAATAGACTTTACCAAAACTACGACATCAAGCCTATTAAGGTATTTACTGATAGCCCATTAGCTAGAGTAAGCACCAAGGTTTACGAAAAGTTCAGAAAGCAACTTAATAAGGATGCGAGAGATTTTTACGAAGAAACAGATTCAATATTTGACTTCGAAAATCTTCATTATCTCGAAACCGATATTGAAAGTAAAGCTGCATCAACGCATACAGAATCTTGCATCATCATTTCGTCTTCGGGCATGATAAAAGGTGGAAGAGTGGAGTATCATGTAGAGAAAAACATCGAAAATCCTTATGCCACTATTTTGATGGTAGGCTATGCCACCGAAGATTCGGTGGGAGGGAGATTACTGTCAGGAGATTTGAAAGATTTGCAGATTAGAAACAAGAAATTTGCAGTAAATGCCGCCATAAAAAAAATAGATGTGTTTAGTGGGCATGGAGATTTGAACGATTTGATTAGCTTTGCAGAAAACCAAGATAAAACAAAATTAAAAAAGCTTTTTCTGGTTCATGGTGATATGGATGCCATGATTAATTTTAAGGAAATATTAGAAACAAAAGGTTACGAAAACGTAGAAATGCCTAATCAAAACCAATCATTTGAATTATAAAGAGACTTAAATGAGAACTTTACTAGAATTTGAAAAACCTATAGCCGAGCTTGAAGCCAAATTAGAAGACATGAAAAAATTGGCGGAAGATAACAATGTAGATGTAAGTGATGCTGTGAGAAACCTCTCATCCGCCATTGATTCTTTGAGAGCTGAAACGTTTCAGAACCTTACACGTTGGCAGAGGGTTCAGCTTTCAAGACACCCTGACAGGCCTTATACCTTAGACTACATAGAAAGAATTTGCACCGAATTTCATGAGTTGCATGGAGACCGAACAGTCAGGGACGATCCGGCTGTGGTTGGTGGAATAGCCAATATAGACGGCTTAAGCGTGATGATTATTGGTCAACAAAAAGGAAGAAAAACAAAGGAAAGGCAGCACCGTAATTTCGGTATGCCAAATCCTGAAGGATACAGAAAGGCACTGAGATTGATGAAATTGGCTGAGAAATTTGGTTTGCCAATAGTTACTTTGATAGACACTCCGGGGGCTTTTCCAGGTCTTGAAGCCGAGGAAAGAGGCCAAGGGGAGGCCATTGCAAGAAACCTTAAGGAAATGATGACCTTGAGAGTGCCGGTTATTTGTATAATAATAGGTGAAGGAGCATCTGGAGGAGCATTGGGAATTGCTATTGGAGACAAGGTATTGATGCTCGAAAACTCTTGGTACTCAGTAATTTCGCCTGAAAACTGCTCGACTATTCTTTGGAGAACTTGGGAGTTTAAAGAGCAAGCGGCCGAGGCTCTTAAGCTTACTGCGGTGGATATGAAACAAAATGGCTTGATAGACGGAATAATAGCTGAACCGCAGGGAGGAGCACATCTTAAGTGGGACGAAATGTCAGAAACGTTGAAGAAAACCATTATATCGGAAATAACTGAGCTTGAGAAACTTACTCCGCAAGAAAGAATTTCAGAAAGAATTGATAAATTTTGCTCAATGGGCGTAGTAGTGGAATAATATGGGTTCAAAATCTACTATAAAAGCCGTTGTATTTGATTTTGGAAATGTAATCATCAATATTGATGTTGAGAAGACAGTTCTGGCTTTTTCGGAGCTGACTTTTAAGTCTCCGACAAGAATTAAACAACTTTTTGCCGATGCCGAAGTTTTCAAAAAATATGAAACTGGGTTTTATTCAGACGACGAATTCAGAGATGTTATTCGACAGATATTGAGTTATCCACTTAATGATCAGGAGATTGACCAAGCTTGGAATGCTCTGCTGCTGGATGTTCCTAAAAAGAGATTGGATTTTTTAGAATCTCTGAAAATGAAATATCCGATATATCTACTCAGCAATACCAACAATATTCATATAGAGCAGTGTCGGCAATATTTCAGAACCAAGTTTGGTATCACGAACTTCGAAACAATTTTTAACGAAACTTTTTTGTCATACAAAATGGGTTTGTGGAAACCCGAATATAAGATTTATGATGCTGTTATCAATAAAATTGGCTTGAAACCTCAAGAAATTTTATTTTTGGACGATAATCAGGACAATACAGATGCCGCGTCGGACTTGGGTATTCAATGTATAAAAATTAATCCACCTGAATGTTTTACTGAAATCTTAGAACATATACTTTAGTAATGCTAAAAAGCCCTTATATCAATATCATTCTTTTTGTGGTTACACTCATTACCACCACACTCGCTGGGGCCGAGTGGATTTATGGTAGATCCTTCTTTTTTCAAAGCGAAATAATGGGTTGGGCGGAATTTAAACAAGGGCTTTGGTTTTCTATTCCGTTTTTAGGTTTTCTTACTACCCATGAGTTCGGACATTATTTCATGGCCAAAATTCGTAAAATTGACGTTACTTTACCCTACTATATTCCAGGTTGGTTCGTGGTTTTAACCTCTATCGGAACATTTGGAGCGTTCATAAAAATCAAAGAAAAAATAAACTCAAGGAACGATTATTTCGATATTGGAATAGCTGGTCCTTTAGCTGGTTTCGTAGTAGCCGTAGTTGTTCTAGCTTGTGGATTTTACTATTTACCAGCCGACGAATACATTTATACGATTCATCCTGAATACAAAAACTTTCAAGGTAATTATAGAGCATTCTTGGATACTTATCAGACCAATGGAGAGATAATAACTTTAGGCAAAAGTCTGATATATAATTTTTTAGAAAGTAATCTGGCAAACCCATCTTTGCTACCACACAAATTTGAACTTACCCATTATCCGCTGATTTTAGCTGGTTTTTTAGGACTACTATTTACCGCACTTAATCTGCTACCAATAGGGCAATTAGACGGCGGACATATTCTTTTTGCACTTATTGGTAAAAAAGCCTTTGACATTATTTCACCTATTTTTTTGGTGTTATTGGTTTCCTATTCAGGCCTTGGAATGTTTAAACTGACAGATTTTACGATGGCCTACTCCGAAGAGCAAGGAACCATTCTATTGCAATTCTTATTTTTTGTGTATTTTAATTATCTGTGCTTTTCGAGGATATTTGATAAAAAATTGAATGGTCTGATACTCGCACTTGCAGTCATTTTTATTCAATTGGCGTTCTCAAAATATGCACCTCAAATCTCTGGTTATTCAGGATTCTTGGCATTTGGTTTTCTAATAGGTCGTGTTTTAGGGGTATATCATCCCGAAACTGTTGATAACAAGCCTCTTGGGATTACTCGGAAGATTCTGGGTTGGTTGGCCATACTAATTTTCATTATTTGTTTTTCACCTAATCCAATTAACTGAAAATGAACTTATTACTTCGAACATTTTTTAGGCTTTTGGGTTGGAAAGTGATTGGGAAAGTTGACACTCAAATCAAAAAAGCAATACTTGCTGTGGCTCCACATAACAGTTGGAAGGATTTTTTAATTGGTATTAGCTCAAGGGCAGAAATGCGATTAGATATTAAATACCTTGGCAAAGCAGAACTTTTTAAGCCTCCTTTTGGGTTTATTTTTAAAGCTTTAGGAGGAACTCCGGTTTTTAGGTCTGAAAAAATGAATATGGTAGATAGTCAAGTGGCAGTTATTAATTCATTTGATAAAATATTGATAGGAATTGCACCCGAGGGAACGCGAAAAAACGTAGATAAAATCAAAACAGGCTTTTATTATATTGCTTTCGGAGCTAAAATTCCTATAATCAGAGTGGGTTTTGATTTAGAAAAAAAAGAGGTGATAATTGGAGAGCCATTTTATCCGAGTGGTGATTTTGCAGCTGATATGAAAAAATACTTTATTCCTTTCTTCGAGAAGATGGGAGGATTTCAGAAAAACTGGATAAATAATTATAAAAACGATAATTTTTAATGAAAAAGCAGACCAAATTGATTCGTATTCAAACAGAAAAAACACAGTTTAGAGAGCACTCAACACCTCTATACTTGACTAGTAGCTTTTGTTTTGAAGATGCACAAATGGGCAAAGATTTGTTTGACAATACACTTGAGGGTAATATTTATTCGCGTTTTTCTAATCCTACTGTTCAAGAATTTGTGGATAAGGTGTGTATGTTGGAAGATGCAGATGAGGGAATCGCCACTGCTACAGGTATGGCCGCTGTTTTTGCGGGATTTGCAGCTACTTTGGTGTCAGGAGATCATATTGTATCTTCAAAAGCATTGTTTGGATCTGCACATCAGATTATTACGCAAATATTGCCAAATTGGGGAATAACCCATACCTACATTGATGCCTCTGCACCGAAAGAGGATTGGGAAAATGCCATTCAGCCCAATACAAAAATGATTTATTTGGAAACACCATCTAATCCAGGTTTGGAATTGGTAGATATGGAAATGATAGGGGAATTGGTAAAAAAGCATAATTTGATATATTTTGTAGATAATTGTTTTGCTACTCCTATGCTCCAGACACCTTCAGATTATGGTGCGAACCTTATAGTACATTCTGCCACCAAGTTTTTTGATGGACAAGGAAGAGTTTTGGGCGGCATTATAGTTGGCACAAAGGCATTGATAGAGAAAGTAAGATTTTTCTGCCGACAAACAGGCCCATCTTTGGCACCATTTAACGCTTGGGTGCTCACTAAGGGTTTAGAAACCTTAGGTTTAAGATTGGACAGACATTGCGAAAACGCACTGAAATTGGCCAAGGCTTTGGAGGGAGTAAAAGGTGTTAAAAAAGTCAATTATCCATTTTTGCCTTCACATCCACAATATGAGTTGGCCAAAAAACAAATGACTGCTGGAGGTGCATTAGTAACTTTTGAACTTGAAGGAGGATTTGAACGTGTAGTTAAATTTACAAAATTACTAAAAATTGTTTCGCTAACTTCTAATCTTGGTGATAGCAGGACAACCATCACAAACCCGGACACTACGACTCACGCCAAAGTATCGAAGCAGGATAAAGCCAAATTGGGTATATTTGAAGGAAGCATGAGAGTTTCTGTTGGTCTGGAAGATATCGAAGATTTAATTGAAGATTTTACTCAAGCCATTGAAGGCTCGAATTAAGAGTTTCAGTCATATTTTTTTACTAAAAAAGCACTTGAAGAATGCCTCCAAGTGCTTTTTCATTTCAAGCCAAGTTCTTTATTAAAACTCCCAAATAAATCCTATCGTAGGTGTTATCAAAGCCGATGGCTCGTTTAAAATCACTGGAATGCCATTCGAAGCATCTTGTTTGATTTGACCACCATCGGTTGTAGCAAAACCTGTATTGGTCTCGTTTCTTTTTAGCGTAAATTCAGGAACAGTTGGTGATTTGGCTAAATACCAGTTAGTTACATCTACGTACAAGTCTAAAGCTGTTTTTTTGAAGTTAATTTTCTTATCAATTCTAATGTCGCTGCTATTAAACGAACCCAATCTAAGTGTATTCAGTCTTGAGTAATCATAAACGGTTACCCCTTGTGTGATATAATTAAGTCTCGAAGCATTTTCATTAATAGGTGAGTAAGGAGCTCCACCTTGTAAACGAAACTTTAAGCCCGCTTCCCAGTTTCCTCGAAATTTATAACCAACCGCAAAACTCATCAGATGTCTATTGTCCCAAGAACTTGATATCAATTTACCATCCAAACCACTGAAGAGACTTCTATAAAATGTGTAAGAATAAACCCCGAAAAACCTTTTTGTGAGTTTCTTTTGGGCGAAAAACTCAATTCCATAAGTTTTACCTTCTCCACTAAAAAGGACTTCCTCATTGCCTAGAACATTAAAATCGGCACCCAAATTGGCTAAAGAAATACCTGAATTTTTAGAAACAGGCATGTTTTGGTAAAATTTATAGAAACCTTCCAATGTAAATCTCAAACTTTCATTTGGAATAAATTCTACTCCAGAAACCAAATGGTTACTGATTTGATAATCAGCATCTTGATTTAATAAAGTACCCGAAGTATTTGCAAAACCCAAGATAGTATATGGTGGTAGCTTGAAATATCTTCCCGCCGAAGCATTGATTGACCATTGGGAATTCAGAAAATAGCTCAAAGAAATTCTTGGTGATAGGGTTTTTAAAAAATTCATTCCATTGTCGGTGAAACTGTTTCCATCTGTTCTAATTCCGCCGCTAACGCCCAATTTTTCAAATCTTTTACCAACCTGTACAAACGCCCCGTATTTCATAAATGGATCTATCGGACTTTCAAAATTGATGCTTAGCTCAGGTTGGACAACTTTTCCATCTGCATCCAAGATTTGCTTTCTGATAACATTAAAGGTTTGATTGCTGTATTTTACGAGCTGAGTTGAAAGACCATAGGCTAATTTCCAGCCATTTAAAGTTTGATTCACATCAAAACGCAATTTGTTTTCCGCTTCTCTAGAATTCAAATCCAAAGTTTTCGGAGAAGTTTCTGGATTCTCATTATCCTCAAATTTTACAATATCATTATTGAACATATTTCTACTTAGGGCCAAATTCCAATAACCATTATTTATCAGTCTCTTAAGTGAGGCCCCTACAGTGTAGTTCCATTGATTTATGTTGGGTGCAGAATTGATTGTTTGAGCTTTCTCTGCCGAATATTCATCAGAAATAGCAAAGCTGAACTCATCTATTGCACCTAAACCGACAAAAGTCAAGGAAGTCTTTTTATTAATTTGGTGGCTGATTTTCGTCTGAAAATCCCAATAATTAGGTCTTATGGGCAAATCTATAGCTTTGAAAAGCAACTGAAGATAAGACCTACGGGCAGAAGCTAGAAAAGTAGTATTTTTCGATAATGGACCTTCAAAAGTAGTAGCCAATTCGGTAGCACTAAGTCTTATATTTCCCTGTACCTCGTTAGGATTGCCATTTTTTTGTTTAAACTGAAAAACAGAACTTAGTGCATTATCATATCTAGCATCAAATGCCGATGAACTCAGTTTTACGTCTTCAATAAAACTCACGTTTAGCATTCCCTGAGGCCCACCGCTACTTCCTTGTGTCTGAAAATGATTGATTACTGGCACTTCAATACCATCGAGATAGAAAACATTCTCGTTTGAGCCACCACCACGAATAATGATGTCATTTCTGAATGAACCACCACCAACTCCACCACCAACGCCTGGAAGAATCTGAATAACCTTGCTGATGTCGAAGTTCCCGCCTGGATTGGCCCTTATCTCTTCTGTAGTGAGTTTTTGAATACTAAGCGGAGATTCTAATGTCCCTGTAAATGCGGTTTCTTTTTTTGCGGTTACTTCCAAGGCTTTCAGATCGTTCTTTTGGGCTTCTAATTCTACTTGGAAAGTACTTTCGTTTCCGGTATTGATTACAACATTATAAAGTGTAAAATTTTGATACCCAACATAGCTAAACAAAATATTGTAAGTACCTACAGGTATGTCGCTTATACGAAAACTTCCATTCTCGTCTGTAGTGCCACCTTTTTGAGTTCCAACTATTTGCAAACTCACAAACGGAAGTATTTCTTGTGTGTTTTTATCTACTACCTTACCTGTTACACTACCATTTTTTTGAGCAAACATGGTAAGAGTTGTAAACAAAAGTAGAATTGTAAGAAAATGTTTCATTTTAGATGTATAATGATTTTACTATTATAACCTAAATAGCTGGTAAGAGGTTTTGATTTAAAACAAAAAAAGAGGCCAAAGCCTCTTTGAAGTCCAATATGTAGGTAAAAATAGGTTATACTAAAATAAATATGCCCACCAAAATAAACGCACCTGCCGAAAACCACATTGGGAATCTTCTGGTCTGATACTGGTTAACATTATAAAGTTTCAAATATTCCGTACGAAGCCATAACGAGACACCTGTTAGCAAAAATAAAAGTGATGATGAAACACTCAAAGTTTTTGGGGCGAAGCCCTTCAAATCAATGAACAACAAAATAGAAACAACGGCAAGTACTACCCCAAAGAATATTAAAATGCCAAACAAAAAATTGTAACCTTCTTTCTCAATAGAATTTCTCATAATTATGTCGTTTTGTTGATACAAATTTAAACGATTGATTTGGCTATTTCCAAATATATCGAAATATAATTTTGGCGAAAAATGAAAAAACAGGTTAAAAAAACGAGTATAATTTGAAAAATATATAAAAAAATTAAAATAGTGCAATTAAAAATCGATCATTTGAGTGAATAAATTTGTTTTTTGGCGATTTTTGCGTGAAAATCAAATGCACTGGCTTGCTTAAATTAAAATAAGACATTTTTACAGTTTATTTGGCAATTATGCTGAATAACCATATTTAATTTTGAATCAGTTATTTTCTAAGTAAAACAAATCATTTAAGTATTGAATATAAGGCCTGATAATTTTCATGTGTTCAAACAGTGCATCTGCAAAGTCCGCTTTAAGTATTTCGGTATTAGTGTATTTTCTTAGAAAAAACAATTCTTTGCATTTTAGCAATTCTATTTCTGGATGGTCTTCAGAATAATTTTTGGGCGGTCTTTTAAGTTTTTCACCGTGTACAATTGGAAACGTACTTTTAAACTTAGGGGTTTCGATAATACCTTTAAGTAGTTCTGGATTATAGTCCAACTCCTGACGAAACTTGGCGAGATTAGCAGGAGAGGGCTGCCACATACCTGCACCCAATATGGTTTCGTTGTCTTGCAACTGGAAGTAGTAGTCGATTTTGCCGGAGTTTCGGCCACCCACGCCAAATCCCGCCGACAAATTGTTTTTATAAGGAGCCTTGTTTTTAGAGAATCTGATGTCCCTGTTTATTCTGAAAATACAGTCTTTGACTTGAGTTTGGGCAAAATCTGGCTCAATCTCCTTGAGCTTTGTGAGAATTGTATCACTAAAGTCGATAAAATTGGTTTTGGCTTGCTCGTAAAAAGCCCGATTTTCATTGAACCACTCGCGGTTGTTGTTTTCTTCTAAATTTCTCAAAAATTCAAAAGTAGCTTCTCTTATCATATAATAAATGTCTAATTTTGTGAAAAAGTAAGATTAAAAAAGCGAAAAATAAAAAATGTCTAGAATTTTAACTGGAATACAAGCAAGCGGAAGACCACATTTGGGCAATATTTTGGGAGCCATAGAGCCAGCAGTAGCCTTGTCGCAAAAGCCCGAAAACGAATCTTTCCTATTCATAGCCGACCTGCACTCTTTAACAACCGTAAAAGACACGGCTTTGTTGCAGTCCAACACAGCTGCGGTGGCTTCAGCTTGGCTGGCTTGTGGTTTTGACGCTGAAAAAAACTTTTTTTACAGACAATCTCGTCTAGCTGGGTTTCATACCGAGCTTTTGTGGTATCTGAGCTGTCTTACGCCATATCCCATGCTCGCTAATGCACATTCGTTTAAAGAAAAGTCTGATAAACTTTCTGATGTCAATGCAGGCCTTTTTACTTATCCTGTGCTTCAAGCAGCTGATATTGTGCTTTATCAAGCCAATTTTGTGCCGGTAGGTAAAGACCAAAAGCAACATTTGGAAATGTCTAAAGATATAGCGGCTACGTTCAATAGAGTATTTGGAGAGGCTTTTGTCTTGCCTGAGCCATTGATTAATGAATCGGTTATGACAATACCTGGTGTCGATGGCCAAAAAATGAGTAAATCTTATAATAACTACATTGATATATTTTTGCCTGAAAAAGAACTGGACAAGCAAATAAAAAGAATAGTAACAGACGCAACTCCTTTGGAAGAACCGAAAAATCCTGATACTTGTCTAATTTTTAAACTATACGCTCTTCTGGCAGACGAAACTCAGATAGCGTCTATGAGAGAAAAATATTTGGCTGGTGGCTATGGTTATGGACATGCAAAGAAGGAGTTCTTGGAATTGATTCTGAGTAAATATAAAACCCAAAGAGAGATTTTTGATTTTTACATGGAAAATCCTAAAGAATTGGAAATGAAACTCAAGAATGGTGAAGAAAAAGCCAAAGAAGTGGCTTCCAACACCATGAATGAAGTTAGGAAACTCCTAAAATTTGCGTAAAATTGATTGAGACCATTTTAGATTTTGACAAACAGTTATTCTTGTTCCTCAATGGCTTCCACACCCCTTGGTTGGATGCAGCGATGTTGTTTTTTTCAAAATCAAAAGTCTGGATACCTTTATATGCAGTTATAGTTTTTTATTTGTTCAGAAACTTCGGGCTAAAAGGTGGAATCAGGTTTATTGCGTTAATAGTGCTGTCTGTCAGCTTGAGCGATTTTGTTACTTCAGGAGTCATGAAGCCCTATTTTCAAAGACTCAGGCCATGTCATGATTTCTCAAACGAAATGACACTGGTTGGGAATTGCGGCGGAAAATATGGATTTGTTAGCTCTCATGCAGCCAATAGTTTTGCATTGTTTTATAGCATTTTTAAAATATTTGGGAAGAAGCATTTCGGGACATATTTCATTTTGGGCTGGGCAATAATCGTTAGTTACAGTCGTATATATCTCGGAGTTCACTTTCCGATGGATGTTTTTTTGGGTAGCACAATAGGAATTTTAATATCAACCTTTATTTTTGAACTAAACAAATCAATAACCAAATGAAAAAAGTATTTTCAGTGTTCGTTCTCGTTTTAGCACTCGCTTTAAAATTGTCAGCACAAGACATCACCAAAGGCACCTGGTATAATGAAGAAAAAAGTGCGAAGCTTCAGTTTTATGAAACCAATGGTAAGTTATTCGGGAAAATTATCTGGTTAAAAGACCCTAATAAAAACGGAAAACCCCGCACGGACGAATTTAACCCAAATGACAAACTAAAGAGTATTCCCTTATTGGGTTTGGTATTTTTAAAGAATTTTGAAAAAGATGGTGAAAAAGCATGGAAAGATGGGACGATTTACGACCCCAAAAGTGGAAAAACGTATTCGAGTAATATGAAGTTGGTAAGCCCAACTCAACTGGATGTAAGAGGATATATTGGAATATCCTTAATTGGTAAAACGTCCAAGTTTACTAGGGCTGATTGATTATTGATATTTGTAGAAATTAAAAAGCCTTCCAAAGTGTAGAAACTTTAGAAGGCTTTTTTATGAGTTATTCTTTTCTTTATATGAAATCGTCCTCTAAATCGTCCTCAAAATATCTGCTACTTTCAGTATAATCGTCGTCAACTGCTTTTCCTCCTTTGCTGGCCAATTTCTTAATAATGGCAATTTGCCCAGAATGGTACAAATCGTGGTGAATAATTCCGTTAAGAAGCGTATTAAAGTTATATTCAGCCCCAGGAACAATTTCTTGTAAAAAAGAATCTTCTTTGGTTTCTAGTTCTTTTATTAGTTCATCATGGCTTAATGTCAATTCCATCATGAGTGTCTCTAACTCAAACTGATCAATTTTGCCGATATTTCCCCAGTTTGCCTTTTCGTCAGAAATATTATAATTTTCGTCTCCTTGCATTTTTTTTACAGCAAACAGCCTCCAACTGGTAATATGATACAATAGCTCGGCTATGTTGTGTACATTCCCCGCTGAAAATGAGGCTTCTTTTACCGTAAGGCCTTTGGCGAGCTCCAAAACCGATGGGCCATGCCATGCTCCACCATGAAATGCGGTATTAAAAAGATTTTTTAAGTTTTCGATGTTAATGTTTGTGTTATTCGCCATATCAACAAGGTTTTCACTGCCACAACACCCATATCATACCCAAATGATAGGTGTCGTGCTGAATTAATCCATTTAGTAATTTATAAAAATTATAGTATTCTCCGGGTACGTTTTTTTCTAAAATATCATCGTCATATTTCTCCAACTCATTAATTAGAGCAAAATGCTGTTTTTTTAAATACTCTATCAATTCATTGAAGTTGTCGGGTTTGGTCATTTCGACTGTTCCCCAATTGTCCTCTTCAGTTTCTAGGCTGTAGTGGATGTTATCATTGAGTTTTTCGATTGTGAATTTCCTCCAAGCAGCCAAATGATAAATGTGTTGGGCGATGGTCTGGCTTGAAAAATTATGTACTTCTGAAACCTTTTCGAGCGGAAGGCTATTTATAATCTCCATGACAGAAGGGCCATGCCATGCGTCGCCGCGGAATACAGTGTCAAGATTGTCGATGATTGATTCTAATACCCTCATTCGTTTTTAGAAATATTTGCAAAAATGATAAAAATCTGATTAGAATTCGTTTTTTGAGGTAAAAAAACAGAAAATATTTACATCAAATATAATTTCAGATTTGATTTTTCAATAATCTCTGCCTTTCCAAACTATTTTTTTTGCAAACAGGTAGTGTAAAAATTGCAACAGCCATGATGTGGGCAAATACAAGGCAAAAAGCGGTAAATATTTTGTATAACCTGATAACTTGAGTTTTGACTCAAACCGCAGTACCAAAAAACTGTAAAAACAAAAAGTAATTAGAAATACTGCGAGTGACACCTTCCACGAAAAAAAAGCTATTATGGCATATAAAGGAAGTGAAATCGCCTGCATAATACCCAAATACAGTGGCCCAGAATTAGATTCTATCGCACCCTGAATCCATCGGTCTCGCTGCTCAAAATAATCCTCAGGAGGTACTGTGTAGGCCACAACTTCAGGGATAAAGACCTGCCTGAAATCGTAACCTTCGGCGATTATTTTTTTGTACAAAGTATAATCCTCTACTATACTAAATCCGATTTTTTCGTACCCCCCAGCCGCAAAGTAGGCTTCCTTTAGTACAGCCATGTTGTTGCCCATGCCAGTGGTAGGAGTATTTCGGTCGGAAAATAATTTATTGACAGTAACCACACAAAACCACTCCAAAGCTTGCATGATAGATGCAAAAGAGTCTTTTTTCATGCCAGTAACGCCCACCATTACCCCAATCCCTTTCATGTTCTCGGCTCTGTTGGGGAGGTTATTTTGAAGTTCTGAAAGCATCCCTTTTATCCATTGACTTGGCAAGGCAACATCAGCATCTGTGAAAAACAAATATTTACCCGTAGTTTCATGAGCCAGCATTGCCAACACTCTCGTTTTGCCTTTTAGCTCTTCTTCTGGTTTTCGTTCTGGGATATCTACTACTGTTATCCAATTTTTTCCAGCAGCAAAATCATACATTATTTTAAGTGTTTCATCAGTCGAATTGTCGTTTGCTAATAGTATCTGTAAATATTCTCTCGGATAATCCAACGTATCTAAGGAATTGAGCATTCGGTGAATGCCTTTTGCTTCATTTCTGGCAGGAATCAAAATACTTACAGGTATAGGAGTTGTTGTCGACATTTAATTTACTTAAGATGGTTTGAGCGTTTAAATTATATTTAAAATGCAATAATTACAATTTTTATGATAGATTCAATAATTATACCAATTTTTTAGCATTAATTTTATTGAGCGATACCTACTTAATTGATAAATTCCCAAGCACTTTTATAGGCTTCTATTTTTTCGGTATAAGCTATGAAGTCGGAATAATAGGGGAAGTTTCCTATAGTGGCACTGTCTCCAACCACCACGAGCAATTTTCTGGCACGGGTCATGGCTACATTCATACGCCGTGTATCGGCTACAAAGCCTATTTCTCCGTGTGAGTTTGACCTTGTCATGGATATAAACACGGCATCTCGTTCTTGGCCTTGGAAGCTGTCGATGGTGTTCACGGTTATGTAGCTAAGCCATGGCTGGAGGATACTGGATGCTGTGATAAATTCTTTCAATAATTGAATCTGTTGTTTGTATGGACTGATAACGGCTATGCTCGGCATCGACTTTTCGGAGAAATCATTCACAAGTTCTTCTAGTCTTTTGACAAGAAAAGCGGCTTCTTCTGGATTGGTGGAACTTGTGCCTTCTAACTTTTCTTCAAAGCCACAGCCTGCAGTGTCTATAAACTGAACTGGCGGATGTGCTGCACTCAATTGATGATTGGCAACACTTTCGTGTGCTTTTAAGAGATTGCCATAGAATGTTTTTGATGAATGAGCCATTATTTGTTCATTCATACGATATTGTGTTTGCAGAAGTGTCACTGCTTCAGGAAATTTTACAGTTAATTTTTCAAGGAGTGTATTAGAAAGCCCCTTCGCTGATGCTTCATGCGACTTAATGGTAGGAGGAAGCTGACAGTGGTCACCAGCCAGAATCAATTTCTTGCCCTTTAAAACAGGAATCCAGCAGGCGGGTTCTATTCCTTGGCCAGCTTCATCTATCACTACGGTGTCGTAGTTGATGTTTTTCATAGAATAATGATTGGAGCCCACCAGCGTAGCCGTAACTACCTGAGCCTTATTCGACAAATCTTCAATTATATACTCTTCTATTTTCTCCACTTCTTTCATCAGCTTGTGTGCCTCATCAAACAGTGCTTTACGTTGGTCTCTTTCTGCTTTTCCGAAATTTCGCTTGTATTTATGGGCCATGTTTTTGTACTCATTGGCTTGCTTTTTCCAAGTCTTTATATCTTTAAACGAGGGATGGTTTTTTATTTTACCTTCTACAGTCTGTGCTTGAAGCTCTTCCGAAACTCTCGCTGGATTTCCGAGGCGGATTACATTTAAACCTGCTGCCGTTAATTTTTCGGTCAATAAATCCACTGCAGTATTGCTGGGAGCAACTACCAGAATTTTCTCATTTTTCTTTTCTGCCAATGCCTTTATGGCTTGTACGATAGTAGTAGTTTTACCTGTTCCTGGAGGGCCATGGATTATAGCCAAATGATTGGCATCGAGTACATTATTGACGGCTTCGTTCTGAAAAGTATTCAGTTGGGTGTTCTGATATTTATTTTCTTGAAGGTGAAAAGTTGGGGCTTTTTCTCCTGTCAAAACCTTTGAAATTTCGGATTCATCACTTTCTGCTTTTTTTAAGGAAGAAAACATTTCTTCGTAACTGTTATTGTCAAAAAGTACATCAAGGCCCAGTTTGCCATCTCGGCTCCAGTCTGGTAGCTCATCAGTCCTGAGATTTAATTTTAGCCTATTTCCGCCTTGATAAGTAATAGTTCCTTCGAGTCTGTCGGTCTTTGCGTCATGGTTAGAAAACAAAACTGCGGGCATGCCGAATCTAAACTGATGAGGCAAATCCTGGTGTGTTGTGCGTTCAAATTCTACTGTCAGATAATCACCACGACCCAGCTCCTGCCCTCTGATGGCCACAGGATACCATGTGAGGCCGTTGGAACGTCTTTCGCCTATAGATGCAGATTCTGTGAGTTTTTTGTATTGTGCTTGATCTTCAAGTTTCTCTATTTTCAGTAAATCCGCTAAATCTTTGAAATAATCCATTCAGGATGTTTTTTGGTACAAAGATAAGATTAAGAATAGCGAATGTCTATTTTAAGATTTTTTTGATACAAAAACATGTCATACCGGTCAATAATTCTATGTTTTTGAATATTATCGGCTCTATAGCCGATAATTATAAATATCGCCTTAAAAGCCGATATTCAAAAATATCGGTGAATTGACCGATAATTAAAAATATCTGCTAATTAGCCGATATTTTTTGAAAATAAGCTTTCTGGTATTATATTTGAATGTTTTTCAAATATAATGGAAGCAATAATAACAGGAGACTTGATAAACTCAAGGCAGGTAGAGCCCAGCGAATGGATGCCAGCCTTGAAAAAAGTGCTCAAAAAGTACGGAAAGGAGCCAAAGAATTGGGAGATATTCAGAGGTGATAGTTTTCAGCTAAATACCAAGCCTGAAGACGCATTAATGGCTGCATTTCTGATTAAAGCAGAAATAAAACAATGGAAAAACCTCGATGTAAGAATAGGAATTGGCCTGGGAGAAATCACATATCAAGCCGCCAAAATTACAGAATCAAACGGAACGGCATTTTTGAACTCGGGCGAATGCTTCGAAGAATTGAAAAAGCAAACACTTGCCATCAAAACCCCCGACAAAGACCTGAATATAACGCTGAATTTGATGATAGAATTGGCTTCGCTAACCATAGACAGATGGACAGAAACCGCTGCAAAATTGATCAAAATAAAAATGGAAAATCCAAGTGTAAATCAAAAAGACTTGGCTAATTTGCTCAATAAAACCGCACAAGGCACCATAAGTGAGGGATTAAAAAGGGGAGGTTACGACGAAATTCAGAAACTTTTGGATTATTATAAACTCAAAATCAGTGAATTATGATAGCTTGGGTATTAAAAATAACACTCGCACATCTTTTGGGAGATTTTATGCTTCAACCCGACAAATGGATTGAAGATAAAAGTCAAAATACATATAAATCTAAATACCTGTATTATCACATTGGAATTCATTTTTTGCTTTTATTGGTGGTTTTACAATTTGATTTTAAATATTGGCTAGCCTTAATTTTAATTCCGATATCTCACTATTTGATTGACTTAGGAAAGCTTTTATGGAAAAACAAAATGGAAACTAGGAGATTGTTTTTATTGGATCAACTGCTGCATTTTTTGATCATCTTTTTGGTTGCAAAAATCTATTTTAAAGTCCATGTAGACTTCTCATTGATTTTTAGTGCAAAGATTATTTTACTATTAACTGCATTTTTAACAATTAGTTATGTGGCTTCGGTTGTTATTAAAATACTAATTTCGAAATGGAAACAGGAGAACGAAATTACGAATACAGCAGGGAAATACATTGGAATGATGGAGCGGATTTTGATCTTTGTATTTATAGTTCTGAATCATTGGGAAGGAGTGGGTTTCTTATTGGCGGCTAAGTCCGTTTTTAGAATTGGTGATCTCACCAAAAGTCATGAAGTGAGACTGACGGAATATATTTTGATTGGCACCTTGTTGAGCTTCGGCATTGCTATAGGAGTGGCTTTAGCCTATCAAAAACTATTAAAATTTGTTTAAAATGGATCCATTACACGGTATCACACTCGAAAAAATATTGATTTATTTGGTAGAAAACCTAGGCTGGGAAGCCATGTATACCGAAGTAAAAGTAAATAGCTTCAAATTCGATGCAAGCATAAAATCAAGCCTGACATTTCTCCGGAAAACACCTTGGGCCAGAACAAAAGTGGAGCAACTGTATATAAAAGAGATTAAAAAGGAGACTAAAAGCTAAATTTTAATGCCCGAGCATATTGCGTGGGTGTTTTTCCTGCAATTTTCTTAAAATGAAAATTGAAGTTTGAAATGGTATTAAATCCGCTTTCAAAACAAATTTCAGAAACATTCATGGTATTTTGACTTAGTAATTTACATGCATTTCCTATTCTGATTTCATTTACAAAATCTACAAATGACCTATTGGTTCGTTTCTTAAAATATCTACAAAACGCAGCCTCGCTCATATTCACTTCTTCGGCAATATCACCCAATTTTATGCTTTCTTTAAAGTTTTTACTCACATATTCGTATACTTTTTGCATACGTTCGGTTTCTGAAAGTTTATGAAGATTGGTATAGCTTTCATTCGTAATAAACTGATAATCCTTTGATTGGGAGAGTAGATGTAACAATTCGAGTAAAGTCAAAATACGCTTAAAGCCTTTAATATTAGCCAGTTCTATTAGCTTTTCAACAATATGTCGTTGCGTTTTTCCTGACCAAGCCAAACCACGGCATGATTTTTCCAAAAATGATTTCAAAACAGACATTTCTGATTTTTCAAAAAAAGTGTTGCCCAAAAAGTCTTCTGTGAAATAAAGCACAATTCCGTGAGTTTTCAATTCTGAATTATTTTCAAAATATATTTTATCACTTCGCCAAAGATGGGGGAGGTTTGGACCTAAGAAAACCGTGTCTCCTGGCTCAAAATACTGTATACTATCGCCTATGAATCTAGTTCCAGTGCCTTCCAAAACAGTAAACAGTTGATAATGAGGGTGAAAATGCCAATTTGGGTCAAAGAAATTCTCTTTTAAATTTAAAATAGTCACCGATTCTTGTTGACTCCCAATATTTTTTTCTAGGACAACTGGCATGGTAGATACAGTTTTTTGTTCTGTAAAAGTATAATTAAAACAAAAATAGTCAAAATACTGGTAGTTCTGGCAAATATCAAGCAACAAAATTGCAATTTTCTTCTATAATATTGTACTTAAATATACTATACACTTATGAAGAACAAAATCGGAATGAATTTGCTCCTTTGGGGTACTGAAATAGATGAGCGTTTGTTCCCAGTATTGGAGCAAATAAAGCAAATTGGATACGACGGAGTGGAAATTCCCATTTTCAATACAAATCCTGAGCATTGGTACACTTGGAGAAAGAAATTGGATGAATTGGGATTGGCGAGAATAGCAGTTACTATCAATGGCCCGGGTGAAAGTTTCATCAGTTCAGATCCTGCAGAAAGAAAAAGTACCTTGGAAAGAAATAAGTTAGCATTAGACTGTGCCATGATTTTGGGTTCAGACCTACTCACGGGTCCATTTCATTCAGCTTTAGGAGTGTTTACGGGTTCAAAAGCAACCTCACAAGAAAAGCTTTGGGCAAAAGAAGGACTGTGGGATTTGGCCGAATATGCTGATAGCTTGGGTATCACTTTAGGTTTAGAATATTTAAACCGCTTTGAAAGTTATTTGGTGTCTTGTTCTGACGAGCTTTTGGATTTGGTCAATTATGTAAATCACCCAGCTTGCAAAATCATGTTTGATACTTTTCATGCAAATATTGAAGAAAAAAGCATGTCGGAAGCCATCAAAAAAATAGGAGAAAAGTTGGTTCATGTACAGCTTTCTGAAAATGACAGAGGAACTTTAGGCCAAGGGCGGGTAGAGATTCCAGAAGTTTTGGAAGCACTAAAAGGTATAAATTATGAAGGTATGCTGAGTATAGAAGCTTTCAGTGAAAAACTATCGGCTGCCAACATTTGGAGGAAGATGTTTGAAAGTGAGGAGCAGCTAATGAAAGACAGTTACGAATATCTAAAAACAATAATATAATGAGTAAAAAAATAAACATCGCCATTGTCGGCCTAGGATTTGGAGCAGAATTTATTCCCATTTACCAGCGTCACCCAAACGCTAACATGTATGCTATCTGTCAGAGAAACGTAGAGAGTCTGAATAAAATCGGAGATACTTTCGGTATCGAAAAACGGTATTCTGATTACGATGAACTACTTAGAGACCCTGAAATTGATGCAGTTCATATCAATTCACCAATTCCAAATCATGCCGAACAATCATTGAAAGCTCTTTACGCTGGCAAGCATGTGGCATGTACCGTGCCTATGGCTACAAGCGTGGAAGATTGTATGAAAATAGTAAAAGCCACACAAGAAACAGGCAAAAAATATATGATGATGGAAACTGTCGTGTATGCACGTGAGTTTTTATTTGTCAAAGAATTGTATGAAAAAGGAGAATTAGGCAAAGTGCAATTCCTGAAGGCTTCGCACCAACAAGATATGGAAGGTTGGCCTGACTATTGGCCTGGATTGCCGCCTATGCATTATGCTACGCACTGTGTTGGGCCTGTAGCGGGTTTATTAAAACTTGAAGCCGAATATGTTTCCTGTTTTGGCTCAGGCACAATTTCTGAAGATTTGGTAAAAATTCATAACTCCCCTTTTGCTGTGGAATCGGCTCATATTAAGTTCAAAAACAGTGACTTGAGTGCTTATGTTTATCGTTCTCTGTTTGATGTGGCCCGTCAATATCGCGAGAGTTTTGAGGTGTATGGTTCTAAAAAATCGTTCGAATGGGCATTGATAGAAGGCGAACCTAATGTGATTCATACGGCCAAAAAGCCAGAGCCAGAGATTCCTGAAAAAGTAGAAACGCCAGATTATGCACATCTTTTGCCAAAAGAAATCCAATCGTTTACTGGAAAAGGTGTTTATGATTCTGATGAAAATACCCATTTGAGTTTTGCTCAGGGAGGCGGTCATGGTGGCTCACATCCACATTTAGCCCATGAGTTTTTAACCGCATTGGTTGAAGACCGAGATCCATTTCCGAATGCTGCTCAATCAGCCAACTGGACTTCCGTGGGTATATTGGCCCATGAATCAGCCATGCAAGGAGGAGAAATTATAAGAGTACCAGATTTTTTCAACATATAAATATAAAACTAATGAGAAAAATACTCATTTTTCTGTTAACCATTTCGTTTGTTTCTTCCTTCGCTCAAAAAGCACGAAGGCTTGAAATCCTATTTTTAGGTGATAATGGCCACCACAGACCAATAGAGCGTGTTCCATCTTTGATGGCAGCATTGGGGCCAAAAGGCATCAACGTTACCTACACGGATGATTTGGCAGACCTAAACACCAAAACACTTAATAATTATGACGCTGTTATGCTTTTTGCAAATTGGGATGAAATCAGCCCATCTCAAGAAAAAGCATTGCTTGACTTTGTGGCATCGGGTAAAGGTTTTTTGCCTATTCACTGTGCTTCATATTGTTTTAGGAACTCATCTGAATTCATAAAATTGGTTGGTGGCCAGTTTTGGAGACATACCATGGATTCTATTACTACCCAAACTGTTCAGCCCAATCACCCAATTATGCAAGGTTTGAAGCCTTTTAAAGCTTTTGACGAGACGTATTTGCATACAAAATTGGAGGCTGACAATAACATTTTGGCCACAAGAGAAATCAAAGCCGATCAGTTTAAAGACAAGCCGGATACCAAAACAGAGCCTTATACTTGGACAAGAACCCACGGAAAAGGAAAGGTATTTTATACTGCATACGGTCATGACGAACGCACTTGGTTAAACGAAGGTTTTCAAGAAATGCTTTACAAAGCCATTTTATGGTCGGTAAATGATGAAGCTTTGGCCGCTTTTAATGCTAGAAATCCTGAACCTTTCAAGTATCGTGAGGCAAAACTGCCTAACTATGAGCAACGTCCAGGTGTTCAATTGCAGCAATTTCCACTTTCGCCAGAAGAATCTATGAAACATATTCAGATTCCTGTGGAATTTAAACTGGAAATGTTTGCTGCTGAACCGAACGTGATGCACCCAATTGCACTTTCGTGGGACGAAAAAGGCAGATTGTTTGTGTTGATTACCAAAGATTACCCCAACGAACGTAAACCAGAAGGCGGTTCAGACTACATTTTATTATGTGAAGATACCGACAAAGACGGAAAGGCTGATAAATTTACAAAATGGGCCGACGGATTGAGTATTCCTACTGGGATGATTTTCGCAAATGGCGGATTGATAGTTTCTCAAGCCCCAGATATGATATTCTTGCAGGATACAGATGGGGATGATAAAGCTGATGTAAAAAAAGTCTTATTCACAGGTTTCGGTACTTTCGACACGCATGCGGGGCCTTCAAATCTTCATTATGGATTCGATAACTGGATTTGGGGATGTGTGGGTTATTCTGGATTTAATGGGAAATTGGCAAAAAGTGATTCCCTTAAATTTGGTCAGGCATTTTTCAGATTCTTGCCTGATGGAAGCAAAATGGAGTGGATGACCACTACCTCAAATAATACTTGGGGCATGAGTTTTAATGAAACCAACGATGTTTTTGGTTCAACCGCCAACAATTCTCATGGCTGGTACATGGCCATTCCGCACAGTTATTTCAACTCAAAAAATAATGTAGACAATGGCAGCAGAAGCACAGACACACACCGCGACATGAAACCTATCACGCCGAAAGTAAGACAAGTGGATGCTTTTGGAGGTTTTACGGCTGCGGCTGGGCATAATTTTTATACAGCTAGGTCTTTCCCGAAAAAATATTGGAACAAAATAGCATTTGTAGCAGAACCAACTGGACACGTTCTTCACCAAAATAATCTGATAAAAAAAGGCACGGACTATTTCGACAAAGAAAGTTTCAACCTTATGGCAGGTGCGGATGAGTGGTTTTCTCCAGTTTTTGCTGAAACGGGTCCTGATGGAGCTGTTTGGGTGGCAGATTGGTACAGCTATATCATTCAACATAACCCTGTTCCAAGAGACTTTAAAAATGGTGCAGGAAATGCTTATGACACTGATTTGAGGGATTTTACCCATGGTAGAATCTACCGAGTTTCGGCAAAAGAAGCTCCAGCATATAAGCCATTGACGTTATCGAAAAACAATAGTGCTGAGCTTTTGTCTGCTTTGAAAAACGACAATATGTTTTGGAGAATGCAAGCTCAGAGACTATTGGTAGAAAGAGGACAAAAAGATGTTGTGCCCGCTTTGGTTGATATTTTAAAAGACCAATCGGTGGACGAAATTGGTATAAATGCTCCAGCAATTCATGCACTTTGGACGCTGAAAGGTTTAAATGCGATAGATGAGAATGTGATAGAAATTGCTTTAAAACACTCTTCTTCGGATGTCCGTAAAAATGGTTTGAAGGTGATGGATTTCTCTGCAAAATCTATTGAAACTGTCCTTAAAAATGACCTTTTGAATGATAAAGAGCCTTTGGTGGTCTTAAATACCTTGTTATTGCTTTCAAAATCTCCTATGAATTCATTAGCTGAAAAGGCATTTTTTGAAAGAATGGCCAAGTCCACAGAAGTGGAAGATAGATGGCTACCTGATGCTTTTGCTACAGTCTTGTCCGCAAACGCTGGAAAACTTATGAAAAAACAGCTTGGAAATCAGCTCAAAGCGGCAAAAATGGCAAAGCCAGCGGCAGCTGTTGCTCCAATGGCTCATGATCACAGCAAAATGATGCAGGAAGCCAAAGCAGAAACCAAGGTTGAGGGAGTAGATTTAGTCATATCTGAAATAAAAATTGACCCAGCCAATCCATCTGCGAGAGAGAGAATTACTGTTGTGGTAGATGTTAAAAATCAAGGAACTCAAGATTTGCCTGCCGATAAATTTGTACAATTGGATTTGACTTTTGAAGGAATGGGCATAAAAGTGGACCAATTGAGCAGAAATTATAAAGAAGGAATAAAAGCGGGCGAAACCGTTTCTATAACCAAGAATATCAATGGCCCGTGGGTAGGTAATATTTCATTCTTTGCTGACATTGTGGGAGATTATAACCTCAGAGTAGCAATGGACAAAAACAATGAAATAACCGAGGGCAATGAAAGAAATAACAATTCTAACAAAAAAATAACTTTTGCTGCACCTGCAAACATGAATTCATTTGCTTTGGAGAGGTCAGTTCGTTCTTATGCTTCAGTGGCTCCAGTGGATTCTTTGGTGGCTTTACTGAAACGTTCTCAAAGTTTAGACTTACAAGGTAAAAGTTCAGTTTTGAAGGCCATTTCTGAGGGTTGGAATTACAGATTGAAAGATGTAAAGGTAAAACCTGCAGATAAAGTTTTCTTGACAAATCTCAACAAAACACCTGATACACGACTAACCAGACTTTTAACGGCCTGGAAAGTATTAGAGGATACCAAACCAAACGGTGAAGTTAAGATTGTAAGGATTAAAGCCATAAGAGAGGCTATGAAGTATGATGTAACCGAATTTACTGTAAAGCCAGGTCAAACGGTAGAACTTACCTTTGAAAATCCTGACGCTATGCAACATAACTTGGTGATAGTGAAACCGAAAACTATGGAAAAAGTGGGAATTGCGGCAGACAAAATGATGATGGACGAAAAAGGAGCAGAGAAAAATTATGTACCAGCATTGTCAGAAGTTCTATTTTCAACACCATTGATTACACCAGACCAAAGTTTTAAATTAACATTTAAAGCACCAGAAACAGTTGGGAATTATCCTTACGTTTGTACATTTCCAGGTCACTGGAGATTGATGAATGGTATGATGAAGGTGGTTAAATAAAGCTTGAGAGCTTAAAAGGAAAGTATTAGTAGTACGATTTTCTATTTGATTTGAGGCAAAAATGTCTTCTGAAAATAAAATCACTACTGATACTTTTTTTGTTTTTTTAGCATTTCATTCTTCTGCAAAAAACAAATCGTCGGGTTTGGGATAGACTAAAAGTTTCGAAAAATCTACCTTCCAAAAATCCAAATCCAACAATTGGCCGTTTTCATCCATTGTTAGGGTTATGGCCACCTCTTTGCTGTCAGAATCAATATATTTGGCTTGAATTAGGTCACCGGCATATGGCGAAACATCTGGATTCCCCAGTCCAATGCTACCCATTACGTAGCCTTCATACTCGTCAACATACTCATTGATGGGATACTCATCTGCAGTTAGTCCAACCTTGTTTAGTAAAAAAACAATGAGATTGATTTCTTCCTCTTTTATTTTTCGTCTTTCTGTCATTATTAATCAGATTTTTTGTGTTTTGAAAAACAATGTAAAATTATAGCCACCTATCTGTATTAAGCTCTTCTATCTCTCAAAAAAATAAAATTTTTCTGATTAAAAGCCTTTAATGTAAAAAAAATAAACCACTTGAAAAACAAAAGCCATTTAGCTTTTTACGCTAAATGGCTTCATTTTTTATTCGAGAATGGCGTTTTTTTATTCTAGATGTTTTTTGATAGTATCAAGCATGCTAGTGTCAATAGAGCCATCGCGTCTTTTTGTCGGAACAATTGGGTTGCCGCTTTCCAATATCTCATTGCCAGCATACCAAAGCATGGCTGGAACTTTTTCAGGATGATCTTTTATGAAAATCTTCATTAATTCCAATTTTTCTTCTATCTGTGGCAACGTGGCTCTTTCTACATATGCACCTTGAATGGCGTCCAGCGAGCTTCTATTATGGAGGTTTTCGAAACCAGTCGATAGAACAGGAATAAGATTTATATTTGAGTTTTTGTATTGTCCCATCCAAGTGTTTCTTGATTCAACTTCGGCTTTTATCAACATATCTGCTGTGGCTTGCCCAATAAACAGTGAATAAGAGCTACCAGCATTTGCTTTAAATTGTTGATATTGAGCAAATTCTCCAGGGTATCCTCCCATGCTGTAATAAACGACATAGATTTCTCCACCGCCTTTCGCAGAATAGGCACTTTTATATTTGTCCAAATCTTGCATATCTCTATTGTTGAAATATAGAACTGGCTTATTATCGATTTTAAACCAAAAGTCTTTCAGCATTAAATCAGTAATATAATTTATCTCATCATTGCTTCTGTTGGAAGCCAACATGAATGTCATCCTAATTCCACGTTTGTTTTGTGAACTTACAAATTGTAATCTAGCTTCACTCAGTGGGCTGTCGCTGTTGTAATAATTAAAACAGAAGAAATCAAATCCTGATTCGGCATAATATTGAATTTCTCTATCAGTGTCTGCCTGTGTTTTATCATACCTGACTTGAACGCTTCTCTCCATTTCGTCAAAAGTATTCCGTCCTAATTCAGGACTCCACTTTACGTTATATCGTATTTTAATTGCTTCGGGCTCATGATATTGGCCATAAAAAGGAACAACTCGAAATTTATCCATCCATTCTGTTGCTACAAGCCTTGATTTTGATACATGATTTATCAATAAATCATAAGGAGGGTTTTCATCATTCCAATAATCTCTATACCATCCGTCCCACATTATGGCACCTACTGGTATTTTAATTTTAGCTGAATTAGTAATAATTTCTTCTTTGGGCGGCACTATTACAGTTAATGTAGAATCTATTGGAGGATTTATAACTGGAGGTATAGGTGATATTTTTGTACTGTCTGCATCAACTGGGGGCACTGTAGAAATTGGGTTTTGATTCTCAATCGTTTTAGTAAATTCTCCTTTGGAGTTTCTCGAAAAGCCATTTGATACCCACCATGCTGATTCCCATTTTGAAGGCAAATTCCCACTTTTTGAAGGTAATAAGCCATTTTGTCCTGTTATTTCGTTTGATAGTTTGTTTTTGTTGATTGCCTTTGAAATTTGAACATCTGAGTTAAATAGGAAATTTAAACCCCTAATTAAATAATAACTCCTATTTTCATCGGTTTGCATTAACCAATAGGTATTATTAGTTTTCTTTATAACCAAAATGCTCCCTGGTAATAATGTCCATTTTCCTACTTCGATTTCATCGGGATCAACCACAGGAATCAATAGTTCATAACTATGATTTGAATTTAAGCAAATATTCATCAAGAACCTGTCTGCAATAATTAGCTCACTTTTGGTTTCTATAGTTGTAGGATAAGATCCCTTAGATAAGACTAATGTGGGTAAAAATACTAGGAAAATAAGTTTTAAAATATTCATTTTATTAGGTAAAAATCAAAAGAAATATCTTTTGATAATTTTAGTTACTTTTATTGTATATCACATAATGTGCCAAAAAAACAATATTTTTGATTTAATCCTGTAAATATGCTATTTTAATTATTCAAAGACCCTTAAGTTGAAGTTTCATTTAGCGTCAAGAAAAGAACGTAAGAAAACCACCATACGAGTGAATGTTGAAAATCAAAAGAAGTTTCAAAATAGTATTATATTGTGATTTTAAAATAAAATAACACGCTTATAAAAAGCGTGTTACTGAAGTGGAGACGCAGGGATATTCAAATATACAGTCTATTTCAAAATTTATAACTGACCTGCAACGGTTTATCTACTTTCTTTTAATTTACCCCATTTAAGGGAATTTGGAATTTACAAAATTAGTAATTCATGTTAGGATAAAGCCACAAATGCACCTTTGATGAATAATCTATTTGATAAAATTTCTTTCTGTTTATTTAATTGATATTTTCTGATAGGTTTTCTTTTCATCCGTGGTCAATTGTAAATAATAGTGACCCTTAACAAGAGTAGAGACTTCAATTTCAACATTATAGATACCAGCTTTATAATCAGCTCTATCAATTATTCTTAGTTTTTCGCCAGTGTAATCATTCAAAAGCACAAGTGTAGAATTTTTTATAACGCGATAAAATTTGGTTCTACTAATGCCCAATTCATGACAAATACTGTCAGTTGAAAAATTTGGCTTATCTAAATTATCCTAAATAAGTTGATTTAGTTTCTCAACCAAAACTTTTTCCAAATTTGCCATTTTACATTAAAAACTTCAAAATCAATGTTTTAATCAAGAAATAGATACTTTTGCTATGTTGCAAATCAGATAAAATTATTTAATATAATAAGACAATTCTCCTTAAATCTTGACGAATTAAGGAGAATTGTGATTTTTTCGAATCAATTCAAACATCCGCCAATTTTTGCAGTAAAATTTGTACCGGCTTTCGCTTCAAAGCCTGGACTGAAAGTCAGTGAATTTCCAGCCTTGTAGGTAACACTTGCAGGCGAGAATATTTTATTGCTCGCTGTGAGGGTTGTGGTAGCAATTTGAAAAGTACTATTTGTAAAGTTTGAAGTCAAATTCAAAACCGTTGAAGGATTACCTACCAAAACTAACTTTGTAGCAACCCTATCTCGCACATAATTGACTGTTTCGCAGCCTACATAATAAGTTGTATTAACACTTGGATTTACTGTAACACTCGAACCAACTGCTACTGGAAAACCACCTACTGCTTGCGTGTACCAAGTTGGCGTTGTTGTAACCGCACAATTTGCAGTTAAAATAACAGGTGTACCAGTACATAATTCGGTTTTGTTTGTTGCGACTCCTGTTGGAAGAGGTGGTGCTGCAAAACTGACATTGGCAAAAACACTTGATTTTATGCTTGGTTGGCAAGTTGGAAATAATTGAAATTCGAGATTTTCAAAATTCACATCACTCGTTGGATATCTTCGAGAAATATTTACATCGTAATTTTCAACTCTACAAGTATTAGCAGGAACAGTAAACGAACCAAATTGTGAGCCTGTACTTCCTGCGGCTGTAATCAATAAATCACTTGAATTTGATTGCGAAACAAATCCCATATTATAGGTTCGTTGTTCGGTAACGTTATTATTACACACTTTTATTTGAAATTGAGCAGGTGAGCCAAGTGTGATATCCGGAATCGTAATGGTATTTTGAGTCGAACCTACAATCTGTAAAGACGGTTGGTCTCTTTGGTAGCCACCTTCGAAGGGGCAGCTTGTTCTGCTATCGTTTTGGAGTTTAAAAACAGGTGTACCAAACATGGGGTCTTGGTAAATATTGATTTTTAATAAATCTCCAATATCGTCATCTTCTAAGTGCATACTCATGGTTTGGGTATTGCTACTGGTAACACTACTGGTTGCTCCATAACTTTTGCTGGAGCGAAAATTTACACCAGCCGAAATACCCGAGCCTCCAACATTTAAAACCCCTTGTACGCCAAAGTTCCCATCAATGTAATTATCCACTACAATGGAATTGGTTACACTGGTACTGACACTTGTTGAATTATCAAAAGTAGCTCCACCAGATAAAGATAATAAGCCAAAATTAGGAGTTGTTGGCACGGTTGCATTGGCAATATTGGCATCATTGAGGGCTATGAGCTGCTTCCAAACGTTTAATTGATTCTTCGCAATTATTCGTTGTTTTAGGCTAAGTGCGGTATTAAGCGTATCTAACCTAAAAGCTTCAATTTCATTTAAAATACCACTACGAGTAAGAAAATTGAGTCGTTGTGAGCCATCAACGGGTGTCATAACAAGCCCCTTTTTTACAGAAGTGCTATAATTGGTAGGGTTAATTACCAACATATCATAAACACCATAATAAAAATCAAGCCCTTCACACACAAATATGTCTTCACGCGAACCCGGTGTTGTTCCAAAGCCAGTTGTGGAGGATATACAGGTTTCCTTATTTTTCCTTATTACATTAGAACTTCCCTGTGTTGAAGATGCCGAAAACTCAATGGTTGCTTCCACCTCAACCTCCACTATAAAGCCTACTGTGCCTTTGGTACCGAATTTTACTGAACCAAAACCCGTAGTGGCTAAATCTGTTGTAATACTATTTTCTACCGATTGACAAGAGTTTTTATTGATGGTGAATCTGCTATAACTTTGGTCGCCTGGTGGGGCATGAAGTACCATAACTGGTAGCGAAGGTTGAGTAATGATGCGTGGCTGCCCAGAAGTATTTGTAAGCAAGGGAACGGTTGGGACTTTTACACCATCTACAATGAACGGCAATACCATCGTTACTCGTTCCTGAACTTCACCTCTAAAAGTTATGAATTGAAATACCAACCACGCCTCTGACCGAGCTCCCGAAAAAGTATAAGTACCTTGATATCTGTATAAATCACCATTTAATGGCGGACCATCTATTCTTTCAATAAATGGAATGCCAATGTTGGCATCGTAAGTATTAGCTTGCTCATTTTTCCCGATTCCGCCCGGTAATGGATTTGTGTAAGAACCGCCGCCGCTGTAAGCAGCAGGTCTATCTAATACAAACGAATTATAAGTATCACTGCGAAAATCAAATTCGAGAGAAATAGTTACAGGCTGCCCTGCGGTGGCTTTGAAGCGATTTCCTGCACTGGTAGTATTAATAGTTTGTGCTATCCAACCATTAGTGGCTGCTATATTAATATCAGCATTAATGTCTGCACCATAATATAATTTACCCGCATAATTATTATTGCCAGCCACACTACCAACTGAGCTGGTTACTTTCACTGTGCCAAAGTCGAGATTCCAAACATTACTATGGATATTTGCTGTCCATTGAGCATGACTCATTTCGGAGTAGAGCACAAAGCATAAAATGGCAATGATGCTTAGGGTGTTTTTTGTAGATATTGTTTTCATTGAAATATCGAATTTTGAGTTTAGCGTTTGATTTAGAAAATACCTAAAATTTTACTCCATAATTTTCAGAAAAGCGATAGTTTTTCTACGGGAAAGGGGTACTTCTTCTTTGTTTTTCAGGAAAATCCGTAAAAGCTCACTGGTCTGCTTTATTCTTTCATAATTACTGACAAACCGAAGGTTGATAATGGTAGAGCGATGGGTTCGAAAAAAATCAAATCCTTCTAGTCGTTTTTCTATAATCCCCAATGTGGTTGAAGACAATATGCGGCTGCCGTCATCCAGATAGATGATGGTATAATTGGTGTCGGATTTTAGCATCAGAATTCTATCTGGTGGAATGTTTTTTCTGCTGCCGAGGTGAATGAGTTCGTTAGATTTCATAGCAAAAGTGTTATTAAGATTTTTATGCCAATTTGTTTTTTGTAAACCATCTCGTTTAATTTAAAACTATTTTTTTTAAGCTATCCCAACTATTTTTTCATTGCAAAATTATCGTTATGCTATCCCCCTCGTCAATCGTTGGTTCTAATGATTTTTGATAAATGTTGGCGTAAAAAATCATTGATTTCAATGATTTTTGTTTAATATTGGTGAAAAAGACAATGATTTTCATGAGTTTTGGGGAGTACAAAATCTAATAGCACTTTATGAAACCATTTATTCAGCTTCTTTCAAAGATTTTGATTACCTCTTTTGTGATTTTGATAGGTGCAGCAAATCTAAAAGCCGAGAAAAGTGATTTGCACCAAAGTTCAAATGAAATAAGGGAAATAGCGATGCAACATTTGTCGGCAACCGAAGGGCTATCTCAAGGCATGATAAATGATATGGTAGTTGACCAATTGGGCTATCTTTATGTGGCAACCAAAGAAGGCTTGAACCGTTTTGATGGGAATAATTTTAAAGTGTACAGGCATACGCCAAAAGACCCTAAATCTATAGCAGATAATTTTGTATCAGCCTTATATGTAGATGAAAAGAATCGAATTTGGGCAGGCACTTATAACAGCGGTTTAGATTGTTTTGACCCTACCACAGAAACTTTTACCCATATTGGCCTTAATGAATTAAATGAGAAAGGCTCAGGTTTACATAATATTACTTCGATACAAAGTGTTGGCAATGGTCGTATAATTATATGGATTGGCGAAAATTTAAAAATAATAGAATTAAATACATCAAAAAAAGGCATTCACTTAAGAGAAATTGAAGATTTGTACCCGGGTCTTAATAGTGCTTTTAAAGGCAATTTTTTTTATAAAAGAATAATTTGTCAATCCAATGGCTTGATTTGGATAAAAAGCGGGAAAAACATTTTTCGCTATTCAGCCAAAGGTTTAGAGCAAATATTGATAGATATACCGCTACAAAATGATTTCTTAACAACAGAAAGGTTATGGGAAAACCCTCATACCAAACAAATATGTTTAGTATTGGAAAATCGCATTTTACAATTTGATAATACTACAAATAAATTTTTGCCATGGCTTGTCTTGCCAGCTCCTTATTCTTTTTCAAACTTGGTATTTGCCGACCGTGAGGGGAATATTTGGTCGAGTTTTAAAAATAAATATTACTTTAGAATTAACCCAAAAACTGCTTCATTTGAATTAGTTGTGCCAAAGTCAATTGGTTTGAATGACGGTGCAATCATGCTTAAAGCAAAAGTAGATAACCAAGGGAACATTTGGCTGGGGTCTAATGGCTGGGGTTTGTTTAAAATATCACCAACCTATATTTATTTCAAAAAAGTAAAATCTTATCCCACCAAAAATTTTTACTATGCGTGGCCCTTTCGCATTTCAAAAAAAGGACTCAATGCAGTATACGACCCCATTCTAATTGCAGATTGGGCTAATAAGATTGAACGAACAGGCTTATTTGAAAAAGGCTTTAGAAATTCTGAATATAAAGAACATTTTGCAGCAGATGGCAATGGCAATTATTGGTATGCAATGAGCAATATATTGAATAAAAACACAGTAATTTTTAAAATGAATGCAATTTCTGGAGCTTACAGCATAATGAAAGAAAAAAAATCAACTGTTTCTGATAACGGATTTAGAGATTTTCAGCCGATTTTTTCAGATAAAAAAAATCGAATTTGGGCAGCAGAACATAGCAGAGTAGATACTGCTAAAATATATTTATTTGAGCAGGGTGGTAAAACGACTAAAGAATTTATCCTTCCAATTCTTCAAAAATCGCCCTCAGAACAAAGAACAGTTAGTGATTGGGTCGAAGACCAAGACGGAACAATTTGGTTGGCAACCACCATGGGCTTATTTGCACTTTCACCCGAAACGGGTCAATGGAAAGTATATAGCGAAGGTGGAGAAAAAAACAAATCTCTATCGTTGAATAAATTACTAAGTGTATGCCTTGACCCAAATCAACCACAAAAATATATTTGGATAGGTACAGAGGGCGGTGGGCTTAACCGTCTTGATAAAACAACAGGCATCATTACAATTTATACTATTAAAAATGGCTTGCCAAACAATGTGATATATTCTATACAAAGTGACAAACATAAAAATTTATGGCTGAGTACCAACAATGGACTTTGCCTTTTTAATCCAAATACATTGATGTGCAGAAACTTTGATAAATCTCATGGTTTGGAAGGAAATGAATTCAATCGCTATCAATTTAGTAAATCAAATACAGGTGAAATATATCTTGGCGGAGTTGGATTTAATATCCATTTCAATCCAGAAGATTTTTACACTTTATCACCTCCTGCAAAAATTATCATCAATGGGCTTAAAATCTTGAACAAGGAAATAGATATTGATAATCAAGATACCCAAAAAGAACAAATCATAAGCAAAGCAATAGAATACACCAAAAAAATTACTTTACATCACAATCAAAGTATGGTAAGTTTCAATTATGCTTTGTTAGACCTTAAAAACCCAGCTTCCAATTATTACAGGTATAAGTTGGTAGGTTTATATAATGATTGGGTAGAAAATGGCAAGAAAAACGAAGCTATCTTCACCAATATTGAACCAGGCTCATATATTTTTATAGTATCTGGACATAACGGCGATGGCGTATGGAGCAAACCAGCACAAATGGAGTTAGTAATAGAACCGGCATGGTGGCAAACATGGTGGTTCTACGCTATTATTTTTATGAGTTTTATAGCCTTACTTTATCTGTTTTTTCAAAATAGGGTTTCAAAAGCGGTTGAACTGGAAAAACTCCGTAATCGTATTGCCCAAGATTTACATGACGAAATAGGCTCTACACTCAGTAGTGTAAGCATTTATAGCTCGGCATTATCAAAGTCCTTGAAGAATCTGCCGAAATATCAATCAGAAATTATCGACAAAATATCTGATAGCACCATCAATATGATGGCGACTATGAATGATATTGTTTGGAGTTTAAACCCAGCTAATGACTCTTTTGACAATCTTATCAATAGAATGCGAGCCTATGCTTCCTCAGTAACCGAGGCGACAGATATTAAACTCAATCTCGAAAACAATTTAGATAATGTCAAAATAAATATCACCATGTTACAGCGTAAAAATATATATCTTATTTTTAAAGAAGCTGTAAACAATTCGTTAAAACATTCAAATTGCACCCATTTAAGTATAAAGTTGTCCAATACCGACAAAAAACTGTTGCTTGTAGTGACTGATAATGGAAATGGTATGTTAAATGAAAACAATTTTGAGCCCAAAATGGGTGGTAATGGTATTACAAATATGCATTCACGGGCAAAGGAATCTGACGGCTATATTCGCATTATTTCAAGCCCAAATGAAGGTACGACCGTTCAGTTTAGCATAAATATATGATGTATAAGTATAAAAATCATTATAATCAATGATTTTTGAAATGGGTTAATTGCCTTAATTTTGTTGCATGAAATACCGAATAGTAGTCTTTGATGATAATAAAAGTCGCCGAGATAGCTTACGCATATTTATCTCAATGATAGATGACATGGAATGTGTGGGTGAGTTTGAAGATTGCCGACATGTATTGGATAGGATTGCTCTTAGCCAGCCTGATTTAGTATTGATGGATATTGATATGCCTTTTGTAAATGGAATTGAAGGCGTAAAGCTAATAAGAACAAAATACCCTACCCTAAAAATCATAATGCAAACGATATTTGAAGACAACGATAAAGTATTTAGTGCCATTTGTGCAGGAGCCGACGGTTATATACTCAAACAGACTGCACCAAATAAACTGTTAGATGGAATGCGTGAAGTAATGGAAGGTGGGGCCCCGATGAGTCCCGTAATTGCAAAAAAAGTACTATCGCTAATAAAAATACAAGACAAAATTTTTAGTAAGTCAGATTTTGAACTTACCAAAAGAGAACTTGAAGTATTAAAATATTTAGCAATGGGATACAGCTATAAAATGATAGCTGAGGCTTGTTTTATTTCGTATGCAACTGTCAATACTCATATTTCAAATATTTATAGTAAACTCAAAGTTGAATCAGTAGGAGGGGCGGTTTCTATTGCAATCAATAAAGGACTGATAAAAATGGATTAATTACTAAAAAATCTTGCCAAATCGCAAGAGCAATGGTTATTTTTCCTAAGTTGGGTTAACTTCACCATTTGACCTAAAATCAATAGTAGCAAAAATTATATCTCATAAATTCAATATGTGCAAGAGTAAATGATATTTTGATTTATGAGACTGAAATACAAATATTAAAGATGGGTTTTTGAGATAGTTTTTATCGTATCTTAAAACAGAGGCTTAACTAGACTTGTTTCTTAAACCATTGATATTAAATAGATTGCAGGGTTATTTTTATTTTTAGCCTAAATGGTGATTACGGACAAAATACTCATGTGTTAATACAAACCCCTGCTTTCGACAGTTTTGTAGTATGATTCTCATTTATAAAGTAAGACACCAATGAATAACCGATTCAGTCTTTCACTTGGGGTGATTACGCCATAAGTCAAGGTAGAATATATCAATATGTGGTTTATTATTTAACCGGAACCCCAGATGCAAAAGCTCTTGGCCAACAGCCTAGTTTTGATAAAGAACCTGAACGGTAAAATCTTATCTGCGTCATGGGCTAAATGTGGACTAAAATTGAAATGAAAAAACGCAACTACTTATTAGTTAAATAGTTACGGTTTTAAAAAGTGGAGACGCAGGGATTCGAACCCTGGTCCGAACACGGCTACTGTCGAGCCTTCTACATGTTTATTCGGTCTTACTTTTCGAAATTGGGAAGCCGTCCGACCTACCTAACCCAATCCTTATCTTCTCGTTTACTATTTTAAAGTCAGAAGTCCGCTTTAAAACGCCTCTCTATTTTCGACGCTCCTTTATCTCCCGCAACAGAGGTTAGCAAAAGAGGAACGATGGCGAATGCTAATTTACTCCGAAATTAAGCAGCCATGGCATACGATGTATTGCCAGTTATTGTTCGGTAGATTTTTTGAATGGAGACCTTCCACCAACTCCATACATGCTTATACTCGCAATGGCATCATGCCGTCAAAACCGGTCGCCCCCATTGTAAGAACAGAATGCAAAACTACGTCAAATGGTTCAATTTTCATAAAAAGCAAAGAAATTATCAATGACTTAAAAATAAAAATGTTAAGTGCAATCGCACTGTGGTAATAATTAATTGATAAGTTTAAGAAAATAGTTAAAAGAGTTCAGTATAAAAATCTGTGCAAATCTGTGGTATTTCAATATCAGTATCATCTGTGTTCCATTTTCAAGCTACTTTAAAATAGAGAAAAGAAATGTGTTCTCAGAAAAAAAATGTATTTTTCGAAAATATTCAACCTTTCAAATCGAAATGTCAAAGAAATTTCTGAAAACTGCTTTTGTTCTTATATTTTTTACTTTTGGCCACAATTCTTTTTCACAAAACCCTTACAATTTGGCGGCTGAGAGCATTCAGAGCGGTAAAGAATTGTTCGAGATTCAATGTGCTGCTTGTCATAATTTTACTCAAAATGGTATTGGACCGGAATTGTCTCAGACATTGAAAAAGAGAGATAAAAACTGGTTGATTAGTTACCTGAAAAATCCTCAAAAAGCAATGGATACTGAGCCCAATTTCGATAAGAGAACCATTGCCATGCCAGCTTTTGCTCATCTCAAAAAAGCAGAAGTAGAGAATCTGCTGGCATTTATAAACAGTAAACAGGCTAAACCGGACCCACGAAAAGCACTTTCGCCAGATGGGCTAAAAAATCCAATTCCTGAACCTATTAAAAAGTCTGAATTAACTTTAAAACTCAAATATCTGTACACCGCACCTGCTACCAGTGATAAAATTCCTTTGGCAAGAATTAACACAATGGTCGTGCTGAACGATGACCCAAAGAAAGTTTTTCTCTCTGATTTGAGGGGAATAGTTTATCATTTTAACGAAAAAGAACTCAACCCTTACCTTGACTTCAAGAAAATGGTACCCGAATACATTCATGTTCCAGGATTGGCCACTGGTTTGGGTTCTTATGCTTTTCATCCAGAATTTCTAAAAAATGGCCTTTTTTATACGGCACATTCAGAAAAGGCAAAGTCGAGAAAAGCAGATTTTAGATATGCCGACAGCATCAAAGTAACACTTCAATGGGTATTGACAGAGTGGAAAACTAACAATCCCGAAGCTGAAACTTTTGAAGGAACAAGGCGAGAACTGTTCAGAATCGATATGGTTTCGCAAATACATGGTATGCAAGAAATCGCGTTTAATCCAAACTCTAAAGCCGGTGATGAAGATTATGGCTTGCTCTACATTGGAATTGGTGACGGTGGAGCCTCTGAAAATGGTTTTCCTTTCATCTGCAATTCTTTTTCTACGCCCTGGAGCTCAGTTTTGAGAATAGACCCAGCGGGGAACAATTCAAAAAATGGCAATTACGGCATTCCAGCCTCCAATCCAAACGCTAATAATAAGGAAATGGCAGGTGAAGTTTTTTGTAGGGGTTTTAGAAATCCAAACAGAATCTATTGGTCACCAGATGGTAAAATGATTATCTCTGATATTGGCCATACAAATGTAGAAGAGCTAAATATTGGCCAAAAAGGCTTGGATTACGGTTGGCCTTACCGTGAAGGTACTTTTATTATAAAGCCTGAGGCGAATATGAAGCAAGTGTTTGATTTAAAAGGGAATACAAAATCTTACACCTGGCCGTCAGCACAATATGACCACGACGAAGGCTATGCCATTTCTGCTGGATATGTTTACACAGCAAACGAGATTCCTGCCTTAAGAGGAAAGTATATTTTCGGAGATATAGTCAACGGAAAGGTATTATTTGTTGAAAACAAAGATCTTAATCTTGGGCAAATGACTAATATTCAAGAGTTTGCTTTAGAATTTGATGGAAAAATAGACAACTTTAGAAATATCTGTAAAAACAACAAAACCGACTTAAGGTTTGGTCAAGGAGCGAATGGAGAAATCTATGTTTATACCAAAACTGATGGGAAGATTTACAAGGTTGTGGGTTGTGAGTAAGAAAAATGCCACGAATACACCAATAATATTCGTGTATTCGTGGCAAAAAAATCACTTAATATACCTAAAATCTGTACCGGCTTTTAAGTTTAATAAAAATTCATAATACAAATCGATACAGGCCTGCACATCCTCTTTATGTACCATTTCTACAGTAGTATGCATATATTTCTGCGGTAAAGATATCAATGCCGAGGCCACACCTTCAGCCGAATAAGCGAAAGAATCGGTATCCGTACCCGTCGAACGGCTTACGGCAGCTCTTTGGAAAGGAATTTTCTTTTCTTCAGCCAAATCAATAATCATATTTAATAGATTATTCTGAACAGCAGGGCCATAAGAAAGTGTTGGACCTTTACCGCAAGCTATATCACCATCTTTTTTCTTGTCATACATCGGCGATTGCGTGTCGTGCGTTACATCTATAACCACTGCCACATCAGGCTTTAATCTTCTCGAAATCATTTCTGAGCCTCGTAAACCTATTTCTTCCTGAACTGCATTCACCACATAAAGCGTGTAAGGTAATTCTACCTTGTTTTCTTTCAGTTTTCTGGCCACTTCGGCTATTATATAACCACCAATTCTATTGTCCAAAGCCCTGCCTACGTAGAATTTCTCGTTCAATTCCATAAGACCATCTTCAAAAGTGGCCACCGTACCCACATGAATTCCCATGGCTTCTACCTCAGCTTTGGTGGAAGCACCCACATCAATGAATATATTTTTTAAGCTAGGAGTTTCTTCCTTGGCAGAATCACGCACATGTATAGCTGGCCAACCGAAAATACCTTTCACAATACCATTCTTGCGTGTATGTAAATTTACCCGCATCGAAGGAGCAATCTGATGATCTGATCCACCATTACGTCTTACGTAAATATAGCCAGAGTCAGTTATGTAGTTTACAAACCACGAAATCTCATCCGAATGGGCTTCGATAACCACTTTGTATTCCTTACCAGGATTAACTAATCCAACGGCTGTTCCGTAAACATCCACGATATTTTCATCGATGAAAGGTTTCATATAATCTAGCCAAATCTGCTGACCAGTAGACTCAAAACCAGTAGGAGAGGCGTTATTGAGATATTCGTAAAGAAATTTTATATTATTTTCCATTTAAAAGAATTTGTTCAGAACAAAAATAGCAAGCATATTTTTGATGAAAGAGAAAACCTGAATTATTTTGATAAAAAATAGATTCTTGGTATATCCTAATGACTATACTCTCAAGGTTTCTGGTTGCTTATTTACACCAAAATTAAAAACATCATTTCTGGCATAATGTCCAATTACATCAAAATCCAATTTACTTTTTGCCAACACCGAAAAGTCCAATTCTACGGTTAGTAATCCTTCTTGGTTCCATAATGGACCAGCCAAAACTTCGCCCATAGGTGACAAGATTACACTTCCGCCCGCACACATTATTTCCGGCTCATTTGCCAAATCTTCTATAAAATCAGTTGGATAATCAGATTTTCTAACAAATTGATTGGCCGCCAAAACAAAGCATCTACCCTCCAAAGCAATGTGCTGCATGGTAGATTGCCAAGATTCTCGACTGTCAGCAGTGGGAGCGAGGTAAATCTCCACGCCTTTGTTATACATGGCCATTCTGGCCAAAGGCATATAGTTTTCCCAACAAATAAGTCCACCTATTTTACCTATTTCAGTATCGAGGGTTGTAAGTGTTGAACCATCACTTTCAGCCCAAATATACCTTTCTAAGCCAGTTGGTTTTAGTTTTCTGTGTTTCCCGAGCAAATTTCCATCCTTACCAAAATACAACAGTGAACAATGCAATGAACCACCTAACGATTCTTTCTCGGTTACTCCCAAAGCAACAAAAATATTGGCGTTTTTGATGGCTTCGCTTAATCTAGAAACATGTTTCGCAGATGTACTTTCAGGATTCAAATCCAGACTACTGTTCCAATATTTGAGCCATTGATCACGGCTTTTATTAGAACGCCTGCCAATAACCGCGTCAAAAGTTAGTCCACGGGGATAACAGGGGATAAACGACTCTGGGAATAGTAACAATTCACAGCCTTCTTTTGCTCCTTTTTCTATCCACGAAATTACAATTTCTATTGTTTTCTCTATGTTGAACAAAGCTGGTGTGGCCTGAACCACACCCACTTTAATTTTTCTGTTTTCCAAAATCTCTTTTCTGGTTTAATCGATTATCAAATCTAAAGCATACAATCAAGAAAATTACCATCGAAATAGATAATTGATTCCGAAATTGATAAATTGCAGTCAAAGAAATCATTCAAAGAGACTGATTTCCAAATTATTCAACCTTTAAACTTAAAAAATGAAAAGAAATATCACATTTCTCCTATTACTTCTTGTAGGTAAAGCCATTGGGCAAAATATACCAGAAACATATCCAACTGATCCTGCATCAGTAGAGAAGGTGGGAGTCCCGAAAGGTGAAATTATTAAATTTACTTTTGAAAATTCAAAGGTTTTTCCGGGTACTACCCGAGAAGTAAGTATTTATATACCAGCACAATACGATGGTAAAAAGCCAGCTTGTATATATGTGAATCAGGATGGAATTCAATGGAAAGCTCCGATTGTATTTGATAATCTAATACATCAAAAAGAAATGCCGATAACCATCGGAGTTTTTGTAACTCCTGGCCAAGTAAAAGCCCAAAATGCAGATTTGGCATTAAATAGATTTAACAGGAGTTTCGAATATGATGGTTTGGGAGATAATTATGCCCGTTTTCTTTTAGAAGAAATTTTGCCAGAGGTTGAAAAACAAAAAAGTAGCAATGGCAGAGCAATCGTACTTTCCAAAAACGGAAACGACAGAGCGATTGGCGGCTCAAGCAGTGGTGCTGTTTGTGCTTTTACGGCAGCTTGGGAAAAACCTCAAGAATTTTCGAGAGTTTTTAGTGCCATTGGAACTTACGTAGGCTTAAGAGGAGCTGACAGATATGATATTTTGGTAAGAAAATACGAACCAAAGCCTTTGAGAATATTTCTTCAAGATGGCTCAAACGACCTCAATATATATGCAGGTGACTGGTGGAAAGCCAACGAAACCATGGAAAGAGCATTGGCATTTTCGGGTTATGATGTGAAACACGTATGGGGCGAAGGAGGTCACAATGGACAGCATGGAACCGCTGTTTTTGCTGATGCAATGCGTTGGCTGTGGAGAGATTATCCCAAGAAAATAGAAGCAGGGCAGTCTAAAAATCAATTCTTAAAAGACATTCTGATAGAAAATGAAGATTGGGAATTGGTTGGTGAAAACTACGGGTTTACCGAAGGTACAGCCGTAAATGCGAAAGGAGAGGTATTTTTTCAGGACATACCTAATTCTAAAACCTACAAAATAAACGCTGCTGGCAAACCAGAAATCTACGTAGAGGATGCAAGAAAAGCAAGTGGCACCACTTTTGGACCGGACGGGCAGATGCTGACCATCACGGGAGGTTGGTCGCAGCCGCCAACGAAACAAATTCATCAATATGATGCAGATGGAAAGTTCATTAAGGCTCTCACAGAAGAAACTCCGGGAAATGATATATCCATTGCCAAAAATGGGAATATTTACATTACTCAACCTGACGGTAGAGAAAAACCAAGCAAATTATTTTTGTTGAGGCCAAATGGAGAGAAAGTTGTATTGGACGAAGGACTAAAATTTGCCAACGGCCTTTGTTTTTCTCCGGACCAGACGCAACTATATGTAACAGAATCTGCCTCGCATTGGGTTTGGGTTTATTCAATATTGCCAGATGGCACATTGTCAAACAAACAGAAATTTGGATGGTTACACGTAAGAGATACCGATGAAAACGCCTGGAGTGATGGAATTAAATGCGATAGAGACGGTAGGATATACGTGACATCTTTGAGTGGAATTCAAATTATGGATCAAATGGGAAGAGTCAACGCAATTTTACCATTGCCAAAAACAAAAGGTCAAGTATCTAATCTCTGTTTTGGCGGTCCTAATTTCGATATAATTTATGCCTCAGTTCAAGACAAGGTTTACAGAAGAAAAGTAAAAGTAAAAGGTGCTAACAATTTTGATATGCCTAATAAACCTGCCACACCAAGACTTTGACGATATTACCGCAAAGGCACAAAAACGCAAAGAACAAACTTTGCAATCTAGTGTCTTTGCGGTTTCATAAAACTAATTAACAGCCACAAATTTCAAACTTGCTGAATTCATACAATACCTCAAGCCCGTTGGTTTTGGACCATCATCAAAAACGTGTCCCAAATGTGCGTCGCATCTTTTACATTTTACTTCATCGCGTACCATCCCAAGGCTGGCATCAGTACCCACTTCTACACTACATGGATCTACTGGTTTCCAAAAACTCGGCCAACCAGTACCAGATTCAAACTTAGTTTCAGAAGTGAATAAATCCAATCCACAACCAATGCATTTGTAAACTCCTTTGGCATGATTATCCCAATAGATACCTGTAAAAGATCTCTCAGTGCCTGATTGACGAGTTACATTATATTGTAACGGTGTCAACTGAGCTTTCCATTCTTTTTCGGTCTTTTTTACCTTTACTATGTTGCAGTTTACCTTTGTTTTTTGGGCACAACTCATGGTGAACGTAAACGCAGCTAAAAATGCAATTACTATTTTTTTCATGTTTATATCTTTCTTTTAAATACGAATGAATATATTATTTAGTTTAAATTTAAATAAAAATCCTAATTATTGGAACAAGGAAATCTTATTTATAGTTATTATAAGTAATGATTATTATTAGAATTTAATAATTTATCTTTGTAACATAATTAAAGGGACATATTCATTTATGCTGAAAATCAGTAATTTACAAGCAAGAGTAGAAAGTAAAGAGATACTTAGAGGAATAAATTTGGAAATAAAACCAGGTGAGATTCACGCGATAATGGGTCCAAATGGCTCTGGTAAGAGTACTTTGGCCTCTGTTTTGGCAGGAAGAGAAGACTATGAAGTCACTGGTGGAACAGTTGAGTTTAATGGCAAGGATTTGCTTGACTTAGCTCCTGAAGAGAGAGCGGCAGAAGGTATTTTCTTGGCCTTCCAATATCCAGTGGAGATACCAGGTGTAACCACCATAAATTTCTTAAAAACTGCCATAAACCAAATCAGAAAATATCACGAAAAAGAGCCACTTGATGCTGCTCAATTCCTGAAATTGATGAAAGAAAAGGCAAAAAGCGTTAAAATTGATGATCAACTTCTTAGAAGATCATTGAACGAAGGTTTTTCAGGAGGTGAGAAAAAACGCAACGAAATATTCCAAATGGCCATGTTAGAGCCAAGTTTGGGAATTTTGGACGAAACTGATTCTGGCCTTGATATAGATGCCTTAAAGATAGTTGCTGACGGAGTAAATCAATTGAGGTCTGCAGACAGATCTTTCATCGTGGTAACTCACTACCAAAGATTGTTAGATTATATAGTACCTGACTTTGTTCATGTATTGTATAAAGGAAGAATCGTAAAATCAGGAACCAAAGATTTGGCTCTTGAACTCGAAGAAAAAGGCTATGATTGGATTAAATCTGAAGCCGATGCGTTAGAAGCATCAATGGTTTGATAATTAATTCATTAAAAGAAAACAAAATGTCATTTCAGAATATTCAAGGCCAATTTGAGGCTGAATTTGAAAATATTCAAAAAAACCTCAACGGAAAAAGTGGATCTGATTTTAATTTAATCAGAAAAGGTGCTTTTGAGCAATTCAAAGCTTTGGGAATTCCAACCGTAAAAAATGAAGATTGGAAATATTCAAATCTCAAAAACCTTGATAAGCTTCAATTTAGTTTTAATTCAGCGTCTAGTATTTCCAAAACTACTTTTGATTCGCTTCCTTTTTCAAGTTTGAAAGGAATCTCTATTTGTTTTGTAAACGGAATTTTCAGCCAAGAGCTTTCAAATATTGAAGAATCCGCAAAGATAAAAGTTCTAACACTTGAAAACGCCTTAGACCAAATTCCTGAAGTTATTGAAAAACATTATGGAAAATATGTAGAGGTTGACAAAGAAGGTCTTTCTGCCTTAAATAATGCCCTTTCAAACTCTGGAAGCGTGATTGTCATAGACGAAAATTATGTTTTAGAGAGTCCAATTGTTATTCGATATATTTCGGACGTAACTTCAGAAAATATCGCCTTAAATATTCATAATCTGATTGTTGTAGGTAAACATTCTGAAGCAAAAATTGTAGAGATTTTCCAAACCGAAGGAGAAAAAACAGCTTTTTCAAATCTGGTTACAGAGATTTTTGTGGATAAAGATGCTATTGCTCATTATTACAAAATTCAGGATGAAAACGACCAGAGTTATCATGTAGGCACTACACAGGTCAACCAAGAAGATAAAAGTTATTTCTATTCTGCCACTGTAACCCTTAATGGTGGGTTTGTTAGGAATAACTTAAATTTGGTACTAAACGGACAATATATAGACAACCACATGTATGGTTTATATATTCCAAATGGCAAGCAACACGTTGATAACCATACACTTGTGGACCACAAAATGCCAAATTGTGAAAGCAACGAGCTTTACAAAGGCGTTTTAATGGATAGTTCAAATGGGGTATTCAATGGCAAAATATTTGTAAGAGAAGATGCTCAGAAAACGAATGCATATCAAAATTGCAGAAATGTAATTACCTCAGATACAGCATCGATGAACAGCAAGCCGCAGTTGGAAATTTGGGCAGACGATGTGAAATGCTCACACGGAACAACCACAGGAAAACTTAACGACGATGCTATTTTCTATATGCAATCTAGAGGTATTCCTAAGCCAGAAGCCATTAGATTACAGTTGGTAGCGTTTGCAGAAGAAGTGGTTTCTCAAATCAAAATAGAGGAACTAAGAGAAATGTTGGATACGATGATTGAAAACAAACTCAAATAAATTCTTTTACAGAATTTATTTACAACAAAAAGAATTTTGAAACTTGATATCAATAAGATAAGGCAAGATTTCCCGATTTTAGAGCAATCTATCAACGGCAAAAAACTGGTTTATTTCGACAATGCAGCCACAACGCAAAAGCCTACTCAGGTTTTAGACGCTCTAAATGACTATTACAGAGGCTATAATGCCAATATTCATAGAGGAATTCACCATTTGGCAGAAAAGGCAACAGCAGCATTTGAGGCAACTCGGAAAGCAGTCAAAACTTTCTTGAATGCCAATTCAACCGAGGAAATAATATTTACTTACGGCACTACTGACAGCATTAATTTAGTGGCAGGTACCTTCGGCAGAAAATTCATAAATGCTGGAGATGAAATCATCATTTCTACCCTTGAACACCACTCTAATATTGTTCCGTGGCAAATGCTTTGTCAAGAAAAAGGATGCGTTTTGAAGGTAATTCCGATAAACGATGAAGGAGAAATCCTTATGGATGAGTTCGAGAAGTTGCTTTCTGAGAAAACGAAATTGGTATCTGTCGTTCATGTATCCAATGCTCTAGGGACTATCAATCCCATAAAAAGTATTATCGAAAAAGCCCATGCTGTTGGAGCAAAGGTTTTGATTGACGGAGCACAAGCGAGTAGTCATATTGACATTGATGTTCAAGAATTGGATGTCGATTTTTATGCACTTTCGGCACACAAATTATTTGGACCAACCGGAATGGGTGTTCTTTATGGCAAAAAAGAGCTTTTGGAAGCTATGCCTCCGTACAGAGGTGGTGGTGAAATGATCAAAGAAGTGACTTTTGAAAAGACTACTTACGCCGATTTACCCTATAAATTTGAAGCTGGAACACCGAACATAGCCGATGTTGTGGCATTTAAATTTGCTTTGGATTACATTCAAAACATTGGTAAAACAAACATTGCAGCTTATGAAAATGAGCTTCTAAATTATGCCACCGAGAAATTAGAAGCAATTGAAGGACTTACAGTTATAGGAAAAGCCAAAGAAAAAGTGAGCGTAATATCGTTTGTTTTGGAAGGAATTCATCCACAAGATATAGGAATTATACTTGATCAACAGGGAATTGCTGTTAGAACTGGGCACCATTGTACCCAGCCTTTGATGCAACGATTTGGAATACCAGGTACAGCAAGAGCTTCATTTTCAGTATATAACACTTTCGAAGAAATAGATGCATTGGTTGCAGGAATCTTGAAAGTAAAAAAACTTTTGTCGTAAAATGAGCATCAACGAACTACAAGACGAAATAATTGAAGAATTTGAGCTTTTCGAGGATGATTGGGAAGGCAAATATGAGTACATCATTGATTTGGGCAAAAAGCTTTCTCCTCTAGCTGAAGAATTTAAGACCGAAGATAATATAATAAAAGGTTGTCAGTCAGTGGTTTGGCTAAATGCCAAATACGAAAATGGACTTGTGATTTTTGAAGGCGATAGCCAGGCTATTATTGTTAAAGGCTTGGTAAGTATGCTCTTAAAAGTGCTTACAAATCATACCCCTAGAGAAATATTGAATGCAGATTTGTATTTCATCGAAAAAATTGGCCTTACAAGTCATTTAGCTCAAACCCGATCAAATGGATTGGCGTCGATGGTTAAGCAAATGAAAACCTATGCTTTGGCTTATCAAAGTTTAGAAAAATAAAGAACTTTATTAAAATTCGTTGTGTTTTTTAGAAGTATTTAAAACCTAATTGAAATGGATACGCAAGAAGAAGAATTGAAAGCCAAAGTGATAGAAGCCATAAAGCAGGTTTATGATCCTGAAATTCCTGTGGATGTTTTTGAACTTGGACTTATTTACGATATCAAAATTTTCCCTGTTAATAACGTGTTTGTTTTAATGACACTCACTTCTCCGTCGTGTCCTTCAGCAGAGGCTATTCCATCGGAGATTGAGCAAAAAATAAGGGAAGTTGAAGGAGTAAATGACGTAAGCATCGAATTGACTTTTGATCCACCTTATGGAACAGAAATGATGAGTGATGTTGCAAAATTAGAATTAGGATTTTTATAAAAAAGCTTTTTTGAGTTTACCCCTCCAAAAATGCTGTTGATTTTTAAAACTCCCCCGAAGGGGTCGGGGAATAAAATTAAGAAACAATGTATCCTCCCCATTTAGTAGAACCAATGAAAGCAGACCTTACTTCGGTAGGTTTTCAGTCTTTGCAGACAGCCGAAGAAGTTGACCAATTTATGGCCAATCAAAAAGGCACTGCTCTAGTAGTTATAAATTCAGTATGTGGCTGTGCAGCAGGTACTTGTCGCCCAGGTGCGAAGCTTTCGCTTGAAATGTCAGAAGTAAAACCTAACCAGTTGGTAACAGTTTTTGCTGGTGTGGACACTGAAGCAACTCAACGTATGCGTGAATACATCCCATTGCCTCCATCATCGCCATCGATTGCATTGTTTAAAGACGGAGAATTGGTTCATTTTGTTGAGAGACACCACATTGAGGGTCGTTCAGCACAAATGATTGGTGGCCATTTGGCAGCAGTTTACGAAGATGTTTGTATAGCTGAGTAATCAATCAAAAAATAAATCAGAGGCGATTTTATCGGAAAAAATTCTTCCTTGTGCTGTGATTTTGATAGAATTTCCAGATTGAAATACAAGATTTTGATTTTTCAAAATATCTAAAGTATCCCAAAAAGTTGGAGGAATTTCCCCGACAATTTGGGATATTTTTTTTGTATCAATTCCCCAAATTGTCCTTAAACCACACAATAAATAATCATTTACTTTGTCTGAAATACTAAGATTCTCTATCGAAAAAGGCACTTTTCCCGATTCTAAGGCAGCAATATATTTAGAGTTATTAGAAACATTTGCTTGGCGAGAAATCAAGTTATATGAATGAGCAGACGGCCCAATTCCTAAATATTCTTCATTTTTCCAATAAGACGAATTGTGAAGAGCATACTTCCCGTTTTTTGCAAAATTAGAAACCTCGTATTGTTCGAAACCTTGGCTAGTTAAATTATTAACGAGAATGTCATATTGTTCTGCCGCATAATCTTCACTGATGGGTTCTAGCTTTTTTTGCTTTACCCATTTTCCAAAAACTGTAGAATCTTCAATGGTCAAGTTATAGGCCGAAATATGGTTTAGATTGTATTTCTCAATTATTTTTAAGTCATTTCTAAGAATGCAATTCTGCTTTTCAATATCAAAATCCTTCGCATTTTTAGCATAAATCAAATCTATAGTGATATTTTCGAGACTATTGTTTAAAAGTAAATCTAACGCAAAAAAGCTTTGATTTGAATCGTGTGCCCGATTCATAAACTTCAATAAATCATTATCAAAAGTCTGAATTCCCAAACTTACTCTATCGATTCCGAATGATTTCCATTCATTGATTTTCTCTAAATTAATATCGTCAGGATTGGTTTCTATGGTAGTTTCTTCAAGGGAAGATACATCATAGAAATTTGAAATGGCTTTAAAAATCTTTTCGAAATCGCCACCAGAAAGTAGGGAAGGAGTACCACCGCCAAAATAAATGGTCTGAAGTTTCTTGTTTAGGAGATAATCTTTCTGAAGTTCAATTTCCTTACAAATGGCATCCACCATTTTGTCCTTCAAAGAAAGATTGGTGCTGAAATGAAAGTCACAATAATAACAAGCCTGTTTACAAAAAGGAATATGAATGTAGAGATGCATTATTTAGTGGCCACAAAGAAATAGTCTATGCATTTCTCTGGCTCATCGCTCAAATAATGATCGTCCCAGTTAATCTCCGCTGCTAAGCCTTCAGATTGTTGCAAAAGTTTATTCCTATTGAATCTGTTTAGTATTTCATAAGGAATTCTAAGAATCCAAGCTGGTAAATTGTGTTGGAGATTAAAGATATCCCAACGCATAATTTTATTTACAGAGGCCTTATTTTGAGCGTAATATTCCCAAACTTTATCATTGCCGCCCACACCTTTAGCATCCAGCGTTTTGAAATATTTCAACATCAGAGATTTTAATTCATTCGTTTTATATTCTCTGATATGCCACGGATTTCGGCTAAGAGAATACTCTTTGTTAACGGTAGTTAGCAATATTTTCCCGCCTGGCTTTAATACCCTATGTGCTTCTTGGAGAAATTTGTGGTCGTCTTGAATGTGTTCAATTACTTGAAAAGTAACGATGAAATCGAAGGTGTTATCCTCAAATTCAGTCAGTAAAGGAAGATTTGCGGTATTAAAATAGTGTTTTGGATGCTTTTCTTGAAGAGCTTTTATAAGTGGTTCGTTTTTATCTAAACCCGTAAAATGATCACAATTGCTAATTAATTTCTCCACACCACGGCCCCAACCACAGCCCAATTCCAGTACTTTCCCACTTATAATTTTTGCGGCCAATTCATAAGGAAAATATAACCTTTGATGTACTGGATTGTCAGATAATATCTCTGCACTGGTTATTTCTGTTGTAGCGTATGTCATATTTAATTAATTACAATTAGAACTATAAATGGTAGAGACATCCTTTACCCAATCTTCATAGCTTAAGGCCAAAGGCACATTCAAAACACAAATTTGAGAAAGATTATTGTTATTTTCAGTATTGAGGATGGATAAATTCGGATTATTTTTCAAATTTAGCGTATTCAAATTGTTATTTGAAACATTTAAAGTTTTCAAAGCGATATTATTGGTTAAACTAATGCTTGAAATTAAATTTTTCGAAACATCCAAATATACTAGATTAGTCAAATTCCCTACTCCAATTCCAGTCAAACTACATGATTGACACGCTAAATTAAGCAACAAAGATGAAGCTGAAAGGCTAAAACCAGATATGGGGTTATAACTCAAATCTAAATCTGCAAGCCTTGGATTGGAAGAAAGATTAATTTGATTAATGGTGTTATGGCTGAGTCCTAGACTGTTTAGAACTGTATTCCTACTAATATCAATACTTGACAAATTGTTATAATCTGCAACTAATACCTCCAATTGTGCATTCTGGGTAATATTGAGTTGAGAAAGGTTATTTTTGAAAACGTATAAATACCTCAAATTAATATTGGGTGACAGATTAAGATTTGACAGCTGATTGCTCCCTAAATTTATCTCAGATATTTTTAGATTTTGGCCCAAATTTATTTGACTTATTTGATTAGTAGATAAATCTGCAACTTCCAAATTTACGAAATGCTGTAGGCCTTCAAGATTAGAAATATTTCTATTATTAGCCTTCAAATTTTTAACCAATAAAGCATCCACTTTGATCATTTTACCATTGGTAAGTCCTTCTGTGTCAAATCCTCCAGCAATTAAAGCTTGTTCGAGACCAGCGTCTGGTATGGCGATGTATTCTTTTCCAGTTGTAAATGAAAATTCTGCGGATTCGGTATCGCCAGTAAGGGTTTTTCCAACTAATGTTCCACTGTAGGCAGTGTTGTAATTTAGATTATTTAAGGTATATGAAATTGCATTCAAATTGCTTGCTATCAAGGTATTCTCCAAATAAAGATCATATCTCACTGGCCCAATCCTAGAATCTTCTACCAAAGGCCAATCCAATCGAGCTGATGTACTGTTTTCGAGTACAGTGGCAGTAATTACAAATGGGGGTAAATCAGGCGGCCGCTGGCACGATATACCAAAAATGGAAACTATTATAAAAGCACGGGTAAAATAAGTCATACACGTTAAATGTATTGATTTTTACAAAAATAGTTTTCAAACAAGACAATAAAAAACCTTTGCACAGAAAATAAAGCAAAGTACATTTGAACAAAAATTGATTTTCTTGCAAAAAGACAAAAATACGGCCTTCATAAAATCTAAAGCTGCAGAGCTGGGCTTTGATTTTTGTGGTATTTCTAAAGCAGAATTCCTAGAAAGCGAAGCCAAACTACTAGAAACTTGGCTCCATAAAAATTACAATGGTAAAATGGCTTATATGGCCAACTATTTCGACAAAAGGCTTGATCCACGATTACTAGTAGATGGTGCAAAATCTGTTATAACTTTCATTCTCAATTATTATCCTGAAGAAGAACTTACTGAGCAAGATTACAAAATCTCAAAATATGCTTACGGCACTGATTATCATTTTGTTATGAAGGATAAACTTTCTAAACTTTTTGCAGAAATGCAAACCGAAATAGGTGATATAAACGCTAGAGTTTTTGTTGATTCTGCTCCTGTTATGGACAAAGTTTGGGCTAAAAAAGGTGGTCTTGGTTGGATAGGAAAACACAGCAATTTGATTAATCGAAAAATTGGGAGTTTTTTCTTTATTGGAGAAATTATTTGTGACCTAGAACTCAATTATGACGGCCCGATAAAAGATTATTGCGGCACTTGTACGGCTTGTATAGATGCTTGCCCTACAGATGCCATAAGTGATCCCTACGTGGTTGATGGAAGTAAATGCATTAGTTATTTGACCATTGAATTAAAAGAAAATATTCCTACGGAATTTAAGGATAAAATGGAAAAATGGGCGTTTGGTTGTGACATCTGCCAGGATGTATGTCCTTGGAATTCGTTCGCCAAACCACACAAGACTGTTGAATTTCTACCGAATGAAGACTTAAAAAGCCTTAAAAATTGGGAAGAAATCACCCAAGAAGTATTCTCAAAAACCTTCAAAAATTCTGCAATCAAACGCACCAAATTTGAAGGTTTGATGCGAAATATTGATTTCCTGAAAAAAAATTCTTAACGGCAATTGTCTGCGAATTTCTTGCTCCAACTTTCATTGAGTTTTGCTCCAATTTTAAAATTTTCACAAGCTTCTTTACTCTTACCCATAGCCAAAAACGTTTTTCCGACATAATAATAGATATAATCAACTTCAGGATTGGAGGCCTCAACTTTTGAGAAAAGTCCCATTGCTTTTACAAAATCCTTGTCCATAAATGCCTGAATTCCTTGATTTCTAATGACGTATGGATTTTCATCATCAATTTTAATGGCCTTCTCCAGTTTTTCTTTTCCAAGAAAATACTTATCACTTTCAAAATAGAATAAAGCCAAATTGTTAACATAAATAATATTGTTAACTTCTTTGTTTTCAGCAAGCAAAAGGTTTTTAATCGCCGAATCAAAATTTCGTTCTTTCCCATCAAGAACCGCCAAATTATTGAAAACTACCGGGTTTTCTTTATCCAACGCTTGTGCTTTTGTTAGATATTTTCGTGCTTCTGCTGGTTGATTAGTCACGGTTTTCAAATAGGAAATGTTCGCCAGGGCCTCAATATTTTTGGGGTTTAAGGCCAATGATTTTGCCAACATCTGCTCTCCCTCTGGAAAATGATTCTGTCTAACAAAATTTTGTCCATAAGAATTATAAAACTCACTGGATTTTTCTAGCTTCTTTTCTATGGCTTTAAAAAGATTCTCAGCTTCGGTTGTCTTTCCCATTTCGCTATAAATCCGACCCAAATTAAGTTTTGCATCCACAAAGGATTCATCAAGTGAAACGGCCTTTTCAAAATCTTTTAAGGCTTCGTCGGTTCTTCCAACTTTCAGATACACAACACCTCTGTTGTTGTAAGCATCAGCAAAGTCAGAATTCTTTTTTATGGCCTCAGAAAAAAAATGTTCGGCTTTTTCGAGTTCATTTTTTTTAAAATGAAAATTTCCACGTTTAAAAAATTCAGCAGATTCTTTGTTACCTTTGCACGCCCAAAAAAGAGGAGCCAACAAAACAATAATTAATAACTTTTTCATGAGGTTTGTAAAAAATATAGAGAATGATTTCTGCAAAGCAGAGCTTTATCAATTCAACAACAAATATATTATAAAGTTTGAAGCTGGAATGTTTGAGCAAATTTACAAAGTTTCTGAGTTAGATGTTTCAGGAGAAGAGGATATTGAAGAAATGATGGGCGATAGTTTTCTAAAAAAGGTGGTGGAGCGTTTTAAAGACATGGAAAACGATTTTGACGCCATCATCGATTCGGTGGATTAATCCTTATATTTTGCCAATCAAGCAATTATTTTAGAGCTTTTGGCGTATTTTATTTATTTTTGTAAAAATTAATCTGAAATTATTTCATGGCAGAACAAGAAAATAAGAAACCAAAAAAACAAAAATCGGCAATGCGTGAGTGGTGGGACTCAGTGCTTTTTGCAGTTGTAGCCGCTACACTTATTAGAGGATTGTTTTTAGAAGCCTACACCATTCCGACAGGCTCAATGGAAAAAAGTTTATTGATAAACGATTTCCTTTTTGTTTCAAAAGTACATTATGGAGCTAGAACTCCAAAAACCATTCTTCAAGTTCCGCTTACGCACCAGAAAATTTGGTTCACAGAAATACCTTCTTATTCAGACGCTATTCAAATACCTAATTTTAGACTTCCGGGCTTCACTTCTGTGAAAAACGGTGATGTGGTTGTGTTTAACTATCCAGGTTGTCCTGAAAGACCTGATCCTTACGGTGGTTTTGACAAATATCCAGTGGATTTGAGAACCAATTATATCAAAAGATGTATAGGTATTGGCGGAGACGTGGTAGATATCAGAAATTCGGAGGTTTATGTAAACAACAAGAAATTTGATAATGCTGCCAATACTCAAAAGTATTACAGCATCGAAACGAATACCAATGTAAATGAGAAATTGTTTGAGAAACTGGGTATCGAAAACAAAGGCGAGCGTTCAGAAAATGGGAAAATCTATTATTCTATCAATTCCACAGAATCGGCTTTAGCAGAATTGAAGAAATATGATTTTGTGACGAATATTTTTCCTGACATAATTGCTAAGGGTGACACTACGGATCAAAATTATAATGCATTTCCGCATCAAACGACTTTGTTTTCAAACAACAGAGACAATTTTGAGCCATTCACGGTTCCAAAGAAAGGGATGAAAATTCAGTTGACAGACAAAAACATAGCAATGTACAAGTCAGTAATTACTGTTTTTGACTTAAACAAAAACGCTGAATACAAAAACGGGAAGATATTTATAGATGGTAAACAAGTAAACGAATATACTTTCAATCAGGATTATTACTTCATGATGGGAGACAACCGTTACGAGTCAGATGATTCAAGATTTTGGGGATTTGTTCCTGCTGACCACATAGTGGGTAAAGCAGTGTTCATCTGGATGTCCATCGATGCAAACGGAAGTTTGTTAAACAAAATCAGATGGAGCAGATTGTTTAGCTTGATAAAGTAAGACTAGAAATTCCAAAATATGTTTTAAGGCTACTTTTAATCGAAGTAGCCTTATTTTTTGCCCTTATACAACTCATATTTTAGTAAACGAGCATCCAAACCACCATTAAGCAAGTCTATTTTTTGCTCACCTCTAAGTCCAACTTTCTTTATCGCTTCTTTGTCTGAACTTATCATCCAAGCTTCAAAGCCAGCATATTTTTGTTTGAGCGTATCGCCAATTTTACTGTAAAAGTCAAAAACATCGTCTATTTTCATTCTTTCGCCATAAGGAGGATTAAGGAAAACTATCCCGTTTTCGGTGGTTGGTTCAGTTTCAAAAAAGTCCGCTTTTTTCAAGTTTATATATTCGTCCATACCTGCCAATTCTGCATTTTCAGCAATGACTTCCAGATTTTTTGGAATAATATCTCTTGCGAAAATCTTTAGATCTGGATCAATAATCTGTGATTTCAACTCTGATTTTACTTTGTTAAAAAGTGCAGAATCAAAATCTCGCCAGTTTTGTAAACAAAAAGATCTGTTGAGATTTGGGGGTGTTTTAGTGCCAATAAGTGCGGCTTCGATGCTAAAAGTACCTGAGCCAGCCATAGGGTCATAAAACGGCAAATCTGCATGCCAGCCACTGATTAAAATTATTCCAGCTGCCAATATCTCGTTTATAGGAGCTTCGTTTGATTTTATTCTGTAGCCACGTCTATCCAAACTTACTCCTGTGGAATCTAAAGATATAACTACTTCACTACCAGTTACATGTATATTAATTACGATATCTGGGTTATCTTTACCCACGTCAGGTCTTTTGCCTTTTTTTTCTCTAAATCTATCTGCTATGGCATCTTTGACTTTCAAAGCCACATAATGCGAATTGCTAAAATGATTACCACTAATGGTGGCATCAATAGAAAAAGTCTGATTTAAATGCAGTACTTTCTCCCAAGGAAATGACTTTGCATTGTTATATAGCTCGGTTTCGTTTTCAGCCACAAAGTCATCGATAGGAACAAGAAACCGAACGGCTATTCTGGACGACATATTGGCTTTATAAAGCAACTCATCATCGCCCACAAAACGTATTGCACGCCTTAATTTTTCAATATTCTCAGCACCAAAGCCTCTCAGTTCTTCTATCAGGAGGTTTTCGAGTCCCATCAAAGTAGTGGCTACTATTTCGTATTTTTGCATGGTACAAAGCTAAAGCATAATAATCGAAAATCTGAATCTAGTCCTGAAATAGAAAGGAATTACCAGTTTATCTCCTCTAATCCTTTACTTTTCAGAAACTCATTGGTTTTAGAAAAATGATGTTGGTCAAACCAACCACCTTGATTTGCAGAAAGTGGCGAAGGATGTTTTGACTTTAAGACCAAATGTTTTGAGGTGTCAATAAACTTCCCTTTATTTTGTGCAAATGCTCCCCACAGCAAGAAAACCAAGTTTTCTCGCTCTTGATTAAGTTTCGTTATTACAGCGTCAGTGAACGTTTCCCAGCCTTGTTTTTGGTGCGAGCCGGCCTGACTATCGCGGACTGTCAAGGTGGCATTTAAAAGTAGCACTCCTTGTTCTGCCCATCTTTCGAGATTACCCGACGGTGGAATATCTATATTCAGGTCTTTCTTAATTTCTTTGAAAATATTGATCAATGAAGGTGGAAGAGGCACTCCATCACTTACCGAAAAACAAAGCCCGTTTGCTTGATTTATACCATGGTAAGGATCTTGGCCTAAAACTACCACCTTTGTGTTTTCAAAAGGACATTTGTCAAAAGCATTAAAAATTAACTTACCGGGTGGATAACATATAGTTGAAGTGTACTCGGTTCTTACAAAATTTATAAGGTCTTTAAAATAAACTTTCTCAAACTCTTCGTACAAGTGCTCTTTCCACGATTCTTCTATTTTTATATTCATTTAAGAGAATTTTATCGATTTCTTTTGATTCAATTCAAAATTATTGTTTTATTTACAAAGTAAAATATAAAAGTTTCGTTTAGAGACTAAAAATCTAATTGATATGGAAATAGCTGTCACGAAAGGTATAAAAGTGAGTGTGGTTGCAGAGTTCCAACCGTTTTATTCAGACCCTGAAAGAAATCATTTTGCTTTTTCATATAGAATTCGAATCGAGAATCACTCCGACTCAACCATGAAATTGCTCAAAAGACACTGGTATATTTGGGATTCAATTGGTGTTTCTGACGAAGTTATTGGCGATGGAGTAGTTGGATTTCAACCAATTATCGAACCGGGGAGCTATCATGAATACGTTTCTGGTTGCAATTTCAAATCAGATACCGGCAAAATGTACGGGTTCTACACTATGGAACGTGTCTTAGATGGAAAAACTTTCCTCATCGTAATACCAGAATTTATAATGATGGTACCCTACAAGCTCAATTAATTTGATGTATTTGGATTTCCTAAAGTACTATTTTCGGGCAGGAAATGCCCACGGCATTCATTCCCCATTTGTTTTTGAATTTTACAACAGAGTTTTAAAAGACAGAGAAAACTGCTCTGACTTTGCGGCAATTGAACATCAAAGGGAACTTCTTCTCGCAAATAAGCAAACCATAAAACGAAGAGATTTCGGAGCTGGAAAAAAGAAAGATTTTCAGGAAACCATAGCTACTGTTGCTAGAACTTCATTAAAACCCAAAAGTTGGGGTCAATTTATATTTCGTTTGGTCAAATTTTACAATTATAAAAATATACTTGACCTCGGAACGTCTTTTGGAATAACAACCTCTTACATAGCAAAGGCAAATCACAATGCTAAAATTCACACATTCGAGGGATGTCCCGAAACCCTTAAAATAGCTAAGAATACTTTTAATAATCTTGAAATTAGTAATATCAGTTCTATTTGTGGGAATATTGATCTTACGTTAATAGAAACAGTAAAGAATCATCCTTTAATAGATTTTGTTTTTTTCGATGCTAATCACCAAAAAGCACCAACGCTTGCGTATTTCGAAACTTGTCTTGCCCGCAAAAATGAAAATGCCTGTTTCGTTTTCGATGATATTTATTGGTCTGAAGAAATGAAAGAAGCCTGGGAGCACATCAAAGCCCACCCTGAAGCCACCGTTTGTATAGATCTTTTTTATTTAGGTATCGTTTTTTTTAAGCCTGGTGTAATCAAACAGAATTTTACCTTAAAATAATCTATGCCATTTATCTACACAATACCATCTTTTATATGCAAATAGCTCTTCTTTTTGAAATTAACTTCTTAAATATGCCTCAAATTCAGTAGATTTGAGAACTTTAAACATTTTGATGAAACATAGGATTAAATTATTATTAGCGGCGATAGGATTGGTGGTTTTTGCTTGTGTGGAGCCCTACGATTTAAACTTTGGAAGTCAAAAAGAGATTTTATTTGTAGAAGCCGACATTAACGACTATGACTCACTACAGTATGTAATTCTCAAGAAAAACATCCCCGAACCCAATAATATCATTTATGTTGATATTGATAATGCCAAAGTAGAAATTATTGAAAACGGCACCGTTTTTTTAAATTGCACCTATACTTCAAATGGCAAGTATGTGCTGCCACAGGGATTTAGAGCTAAGGTTGGTGTTTCTTATCAACTGAAATTTAACATTGGAGGGGCAACATATCTATCGTCTGTAGAAATGGCTTCTAAGAACGAACCCATAGAAACAGTTTATGCTACTTATAAACCCAAAGGCATTAAATATTTGTCGAACGAACTTGATGGCCATGAAGTTTACATCGACACCAAGGACTCAGAAATTAAGGGTCAAAACTATATGTGGCAATGGCGACTTTTTGAAAAGCAAAACTATTGTGCAACATGTGACGGCGGCAGATATTTTACTACGCCCGCTCCATTAGGAAGATGTGTGGATGACGCCAATCTGAAACGTAGAGGTGTTGTATATGACTATTTGTGTAGGTCTGAGTGCTGGGAAATATTCTATAATGATGAGGTGAACATCATGACAGATAATTATGCAAACGGTCAGAAGATTAAAGGTCGATTAGTAGCTAAAATACCTTTCTTTCAGTTTAAAAATGCACTGATTGAGATTCAACAATATTCGATTTCTAAGTCTGCCTTTGATTACTTCAACATAATGGTCAATCAGACAGAGAGAAACGGAACACTAGCAGATACTCCTCCTGCGGGTTTAGTTGGAAATATTATCAACATGTCGGATAAGACCGAAACAATAGGTGGGATATTTATGGTTAGTTCTAAAACCACAAAAACGTTTATAATTCCGAGAATTGGTGATTTCCCAGGTGCGGCAGCTTATGGGCTTTTTAAAGGCAGACAAGCAAGTCCAGAACCTGCAGGAAATGACACCTCTAGGCCACCTTTTGCCCCATGTGTAGAGGACAAGACCCGCACGAAAATAAAGCCAAACGGTTGGATTGACTAAATCTTTAGAGAATTGAAAAAAAATAAGTCCAAAATACTTTTTATTCTTCCGATTGCTATTTTTATAGCTTGTGTAGAGCCTTTTGAACTTACGGTTTCCACCACGGAGTCTTTTTTGATTGTTGATGGCTCCATTGACGACGCCAGTAACGACCAATTCATTGCCATAAAAAGATTTATTCCATCTTCTTCGGGAAGTATAAGCTATGCGGCTGAAGTAGGAGCCGAAGTGAGTATAATTAAAGACAAAAAAGAGCAAATCAATTGTTTTTCAAGAAATGATGGTTATTACTACCTACCATTGGGCTTTAGAGCAATGGTAGGTAGTAAATATCAACTTAAAATTAAATTAGCTGATGGAAAAAGCTATGAATCGTCAGAGGAATTGATGCGAACGACTCCGGATATTACTGGCTACACTGTAAAATTTGACCCAAAAGGTATCAAGCTTGGAGAAAACTCAATTCCTGGCCATTTAATCTACATAGATACAAAAGACCCAGCTCAGTCTGGTGACAATTTTTTGTGGAGCTGGAGGGCTTATGAAAAACAAATTGTTTGTAAAACATGTACTGGTGGAATTTTTATAACATCTCCAGCTCCGTTAGGAAAATGTAATCCCATCAGGGCTTTAGCTGAGGCAGGAGTTGAATATGACTACAAATGCGAGGGGAATTGTTGGGAGATACTTTACTCGCAAGATCTCAACGTCATGAGCGATGCATTTTCTAAAGGCAATGAGATAAAAAATAGGCTGGTTGCAAGTATTCCATATTATCAGGACAATGGATTTTTGATTGAGATCAAACAACAAACGGTTTCTCCGTCGGCATTTCAATATCTAAAAATACTTACCAATCAGTCTCAAAATAATGGGACCTTGGTAGATTCGCCACCAGCTGCATTAATCGGAAATATAAGAAATACAAATAATATTAAAGAAACTGTTGGGGGCTATTTTATGGTTGGAAACTCTAAAGTTCAAAAAATCTGGGTGGATAGATTGGAGGCAAAGGGCTCACAACCGTACAATATGCTTGGAAGAAATGAGAATTTTGAACCTTCTGGGGACGATAGCTCAAGGCCACCTTTTGCTCCTTGCGTACTTACCAACACTAGAACCCCATTAAAACCTGAAGGCTGGCCTTTATAAAATTATATGAAAAAAATATTTACGTTGTTGTTCGTCTTTACCTTAATATTTGCAGTAAAAGAAACTGCTGCACAAGGTTTTTTCACCGTTTCGGGTCAGGTGTTAGACTCCCTCACAAATGAACCGCTTGTTGGTGCAAATGTTAACCTCAATTATGGTGATAATAATGCAATAACAGACAAAAATGGAAAGTTTAGCTTGGTAGCTACCAAAAAAGAAAGTGTAATAACGGTAAAGTTTGTTGGATACAAACCTTGGAGAATTACCCTCTCAAGCAATAAAGACATTACACTTAATATCAAACTTTTGCTTGTTTCGAATGATTTAGAAGAGGTGATTGTGAGTAGTAAAAACCAAGAAACCAATATAAAAAGGCCAATACTGGGTGTTAACTCCTTAAGCATAAAAACTTTAACTAAAATACCATCGGCTTTGGGGGAAATCGACATTTTACGTGGATTGCAGATGTTACCTGGCGTAACAAGTGTAGGTGAAGCAGCCAATGGTGTAAACATAAGGGGAGGAGCAACAGATCAAAATCTTATTTTGTTAGATGATGCTCCAATCTTCAACCCTACACACATGTTTGGATTATTTTCTGCTTTTCCTTCAGAAGCAGTTTCGAGCTTTGATTTATACAAAGGTAACGTACCGACCAGATTTGGAGGTAGAGCAGCGGCAGTTTTAGATGTTACATTAGCTAATCCAAGCCTTGACAAATTCAAAATGTCTGGTGGAATTAGTTTGGTATCCAATCGAATAAAATTAGATGTGCCAATCATCAAAGATAAATTGGGAATTTCTATTTCAGGAAGAGGAGCATTCAACGATTTTTTACTTCCATTAGCCTCAAAAAAACTTGATAATATTAAAGCAAAATTTGGCGATGGTTCTTCAAAAATATTTTTTAGACCAAACACCAAAAATACTTTTACACTCACTACTTACTTTAGCAAAGACTTTTTTCAAACAGAAATATTGGGATCTATCAACGAGATAAATTCTACCAATACACAATACGAATACCAGACCATTAATAATACACTTAATTGGTTTTATGCGATAAACAGCAATTTGAATTTCCAAACCAAATTTATAAGCTCTGATTATGCTCCAACTACCATTTTGCCGGAATTGAATTCTGATAATAAAGTAAAAATAAGATCAGGCATAAGTTATAGACAAGTAAAAACCAACCTGAATTATTTCAAAGGTAAACACAAATTGGAAGTAGGTTTGGATGGAATAAAGTATAACATTAACCCTGGAGAATTGGATCCAGGTAGCAACCAGAACATTAGAAGGGTTATTACTCAGCAAGAAAACGCTTATGAATTAGGTGCTTATATTGAGGATGAGATAGAATTCAGCAAGAGATTTGTTATGACCGCTGGAGTAAGATATTCACAGTTTTTTAATATGGGACCCGGTTCATATAGAACCTACCAAGAGGGGTTTCCAAGAGAAGAAATCGCTCTTTTAGATACCGTTTTTATTAACAAGGGTGTGGTTCAGCAGGCTTTTGGTGGTTTTGAGCCTCGGGTGGGCATGCGATATCAGTTAGACAAGCAAAAATCCTTGAAATTTGGATATAATTTAATGCGTCAATATTTGCAGGTGATAACCAATACAACGACACCACTACCGACTTCAAGATGGAAAACGTCAGATTTGTATATAAAACCACAAATCAGTAGTCTTTACACTCTTGGGTATTTCCAGGAACTTACAGACAATATTTACGAGTATTCAATAGAAGCTTACTGGAGACAAACAAACAATATTGTTGACTATAAACCAGGTGCCGATTTCCTTTTGCAAGAATATCCCGAAAGTCAATTACTGCAAGGCAAAAACAAGTCCTATGGTTTAGAATTCATGATTTCGAAGAAAAAAGGAGAACTGACCGGATGGCTAAATTATACCTACTCCAGAAGTTTCAATAAAGTAGACGAAGGTTTTGGCCCATCACTCCAAATCAACCAAGGAAACTGGTATACTGCAAACTATGATAGGCCTCATTCGGCTAATGCAACCATGGTCATCAATCAGGGTAAACACCACGATTTTTCATTTAATTTTACTTACAGCACCGGACGCCCTTTTACTATGCCACAAGGTTTTATTTTGTATCAGGAAAGAACCTACCCATTCTATTCTTTGAGAAACAACGCAAGAATTCCTGATTACCATCGTTTGGATTTTTCTTGGAATATCTACAATCCGAGTATGGATGAGGCAAAGCGTTGGAAAGGAAACTGGACCTTTACGTTGTATAACCTATATGGAAGAAAGAATGCATATTCTGTTTTCTTAAAAAATCAAGGAACAATTGTAAAAGCGAACAAATTAACCGTTTTTGGAGCTCCCATCGTTTCTTTGTCGTACAATTTTAAGTTTCAATAAGATAATAATCTTTATAAAAAAGCCCTTTCTATATTATTTGAAAGGGCTTTTTGCATTTATCACCAATTGTATTTTTTAAATTTCTGGTAAATGAATTTCTGCAATCATACAACGTGCAGAGCCACCGCCGTAAGTCTCTATTACGCCCAAATCTGGGTGAATAATCTCCGCATAATCCTCTAAGAGTTCCACTTTATGTTTCGATAATGACCTATAAGCTCGGTCTGACATTACTAAGAATTTCTTTCCCAATTTGTTTTTAACTAGAAGCATGTTTCCTGCAAATTCATTCATTTGGCCAAGACTTATTTCAATAACTTCTTTACCCAAACTTTCCAATTTTTGCTTTATCATTAACCTTTCATCCAAATCAGAAATGGATTCTAGACAAATTACACAAAAAGTATCGCCCATACACATCACCACATTGGTATGATAAATAGGATGTTGGTTTTGGTCAAAAGCGTTGAAAGCCACCAAATCATAGTTCATTTGTTTTTTCCAAGCTGCCAAAACCTCAGGGTTTGTTCTTGAGGAAATACACGCAAAAGCAACACGATGCATTCTGTCTAAAACTAAGCTGCCTGTACCTTCCAAAAACTTATTTTCTTCCTCAAAATGAGTGAAATCTAGAACCACATTCAGGTCATATTTCTGCTTTATTTTGTCAAGAATATCTCGTCTTCTTTCGGCTCTGCGGTTTGGAGCTTCCATTGGATAAAGTACAACCTTTCCAGAGTGGTGCATCGAAATCCAATTGTTCGGGAAAATACTATCAGGCGTAAATGGCTCTGGAGTATCTTCAATCACCATTACATTTATACCTCTGAGTTCCAGTTGTTCCACAAATTGGTCGAACGCCACTTGTGCCGAAAAATTAATATTTTCGTCAGTTCCTTTATTTTGGAACTTGTTAGATTCGGCCGTTTGCTCATTAAAATTAAAATTAACTGGCCTAATCATTAATACATTGGAGGTGATTTGTTCTTGCATGATTTTAATTTTTAGGTTGATAAGCAATTCTTTGAAGCGGCATACTCATACAATGCGACCCGCCTCTTGCCCTTGAAAGTTCAGAAGAAGGAAGTAAAATGATGGTGTCTTTAATATCTTCAACTTTTACTTTGCCTTGCTCAAGTTGCTCTACAAGTTCCACAGCATGAATGGTTTTGAAACCGTACTCTCTAAAAGCCTCACTCGTTTTATCGTTTCGGTCATAGCCCACAGCTACGCCTTCTTTTAGCACCAATAGATTGCATGAATCTGTCCATTGTTCTCTAGCTCCAAATGGAAAAACATTGTTGCCTGAATATATAAAATTTACGGGTTCCGTGCATTTCAAATCAATTTCTGAAATGTATTTCAGAAGCTCTTCTAAATTATCAAAATCTCTGCTCAGTACCTTTTCTCCCTCTTTATAAAACTGCTTGATCACAATGTCCTCATGTGTTACTCTTTGGCCCAATTCGTCCCAAACTTTCTCATTTTCAGCTGTTTCTTTGGTTCGAGCTAGGGAACCCAATAAAACCCAAACGTTTCGTTTGATTTGGGTAAAAATGGTATCAATGTGCATATAATCCCGCTTGGCTGGAATTTTTATCAGCGATATTTTTTTGACAATATTTTTGGCAAAAAGCTTATCAATCACCTGTCTGGCTGCTTCTACAGTTGTTCGTTCACTTATGCCTATCAACAAATGATTGGGAGCTACCATCATCACATCTCCTCCTTCAAGGGTGTCAATTCGCTTTCCTTGGTCTTCTGGCAAAAGGAAATGCTCTTCGTCCTCTTCTATTTCTATTATTTTGCCAGTTAATGCCGTAAATAAAGGATGATTAAAGAAAATATATTTGGCCAATAAAGATTCTCTAGACCTCGCCCTTCTTGCAGGTTTATTCAACAAAATATGGTCATTGATAACAATTCCAATATCTCTTGTGAAAATCAAATTCGGGATGGGAGGGAAGAACATTTCTCCAGAATCCGTAATGCCCGTAATCAAAACTTTTGACAACTCTACACTGCCAAAAGTCAAAAAACGCTTCATTTCGAGATATGAACATTCTTCTATGGCACTTACTGCCGCCACCAACTGCACTTTTACCTCTTCAATATTTAAAACATCAGCCAAAAGTTTTTCAAAATCAATTACTTTTTCTGAATTAAAATAACCCTTTGAGTTCGGTTTGAAAAACTCACGCTTTGGATCGGATAAGTCTTGATTGACTATTTTTTCAGGATCTAGAAAAAACAAAAGAAGCTTTACATAATAATCATACTCCTTTCTACGCATGGTATCGAGATGAATAATGTCTTCAAACAACCAATCTTGGGCTTTGGAAGGCACTACTTTTCCCAAACCACTGTCTGGGCTATGAATTATTAAACGTTGTAAAGTTGAAATTTCCGAATCTACAAAAATCTGCTTGTCCATAAATATATTATTTAGCCCTTAAGTCTTTGGCGTTGATAACGTAATCCCATTTTTTATCTCCATTTGCATCGAAAACATTGATTTTCAATACTCTATCAGTTCTTTTTCCGGAAACTTCCATGATACTGAAAGCTTGCGAATTGTACAACTCTGTTCCTTTGATAATGGTATTACCTTTAAGTTCAATATCTGCTGGCTTGCCCGCACTCGAAGTTAGCGGAGAAATTGTCAAGTCATACAAAGGATAAGTGCCGTTTCTCTCCAATTTTTGAAGGTTAGTGTGGTGTCTATCTCCAGAAACGAAAATCACTCCTGAAATTTTGTTTTCAATCAGTTTATCAAAAAGTTTCTTTCTTTCGACAGGGTATGTGGCCATATTTTCAGAAACTGCAGCTTCATTTACAACTTGTCCGCCAGTTATGACAAATTTAAATGGAGCTGCCGAAGCACTCAAAGCGTCGATTAACCAATTTAATTGTTTTTCGCCAAAATAGTCTTTAGTAGAATCTGCCAAATCGTTTGGAGCTCTAAAATACCGATCATCCATCAAGAAAAACTGACAATCTTCCCATAAAAAAGAACCTGTGATTCCTTCATTTTCAAAGATATAATTCGGATTTCCCCAGAAATTCTTGAAAGCTCCCAATGTGGTATTTTTCCCAAAAAAGCTTCTATCGGCATCATTAGGCCCAAAATCATGGTCATCCCAGATGGCGTAATGGTGAACATTTGCCCAAAGAGGTTGAAGTTCCTTAACTTTTTTGAACTCTGAATAACGATGATGCACACCCGTTTTGGTATTCCAATCTACCTCTCTCAAATAGATGTTATCACCGCCCCAAACCATAAAATTCGGCTTTTGGTCATAAATTTTGGCAAAAATTGGGGTGCTTTTTCCATAAGGAACGCCCGGTCTATCAAAACGCTCTTCATTGGTGTAAGTGCAACTCCCGAGTGCAAATTTGAAAGCTGGAGGATCAAATCGATATTGCCAAAGTGTTTGTGTTTGAAATTCTTGCACATTTACAGACTTAACAGGCTTTTTGTTTATCCAAACTTCATATCCATATTTTTTTCCTGGTAAAACTTGGTCTGCAATTAATTTTGCCACATAAGCATTGTCTTTGTTGGTTTGAATCTCGTCAGTAAAATACTTTATAGTAGGAGCCTCTTTGTCCCAATAAGAAAACTTTACGAAATCAGCCTTTTCAGTCTGAACCCATAGCAAAACCTCCCTCATTTCGGAATATCCCAACATCGGCCCAGATTTAATTTGTGCTTGAATACTGGAAATAAATCCAATGAATACGAGTAGGAGAATTGTAGTTTGTTTTTTCATTTGTTGATTTTAATACAACTGCAATTTATACATTCCTTTTCTAATCTTCAATATCCTAAAATTAAGAATTCAATAAATATCATATCGTATCGAAATATGTTAGATTATACTTATTCTATTTAGGTTTTAAAACTTATTTTTGCAGAAAAAAATTATTGATGACTGTTAGAGAAGATAGGTATTTTATTCAAAATCAAGATGTGTTAGAACTTTGTCAGAATTACGGCACGCCACTTTATGTATATGATGGAGCTAAAATAGAAGAAAAAGTAAATGCCTTGAAAGACGCCTTTAGTGGTGTAAAAATGAAAATAAAATACGCTTGTAAAGCCAATACCAATATTTCTGTTCTGAAATTGATGAACAAATTGGGCGTAGATATAGATGTAGTGTCTCCACAAGAAATGGCCATAGCCTTGAAAGCTGGATTTTCGCCAAATCAAATCACTTATACCTCTAGCGGTGTTTCTTTTGACGAAATAGAAGAATGTGTGGCCGAAAATGTGCTTATCAATATCGATAATCTTTCTTCTTTAGAAAAATTTGGTCAAAAATATGGAAATTCGGTTCCAGTTTTGATAAGAATCAGACCGAATATTGAAGGAGGTGGAAATTTAAAAATTAGCACTGGCCATAAGGAATCCAAATTTGGAATTGCAATTGAACAAAAGCCCGCTATTCTAGATTTGATTCAAAAATATGACCTGAACATTGTCGGTATACACCAACACACCGGTTCAGACATAAAAGATGGAAAAACTTTTGTAAATGTGGCCAAAGTAATTTTCGAGTTTGCCATGGATTTTCCAAACCTAAAATATCTAGATTTTGGAGGTGGATTTAAAGTCGCCTACAAAAAAGGAGACATAGAGACAGACATGAAAGATTTGGGAGAAAAAATAAGTGCTTCTTTCAAGGAGTTTTGTCAAAAATATGGAAGAAATTTGGAGTTGTGGTTTGAGCCAGGTAAATATTTGGTAAGCGAAAGCGGGTATTTGTTTGCACAAGTTAATGTCGTAAAAGAAAATCCAACAAAAACACTTTTGGGGCTGAATACGGGTCTAAATCACCTCATTAGGCCTATGATGTACGACGCTTTTCATGATATTGTCAACGTTTCTCAACATACAGAATCTCCAAAAAAAATGTACGACGTGGTGGGATATATCTGTGAAACTGACGATATTGCAAAAGGAAGAGAGCTACCAGAGGCAGCAGAGGGAGACATATTAGCCATAAAAAATGCAGGAGCTTATGGATTCACCATGGCCTCTAATTACAACGCACGTTTTAGGCCAGCCGAAGTTTTGATTTATGAAAACAAGGCACATTTGGTCAGAAAAAGAGAAACACTTCAAGATATATTAACAAACCAAGTCCTTGTGGACTTCTAAAAAATGGATTACAATTTTAAAATTTCTCATAAAAAAGACGAATTCGAGTCGCCTGATTTTTATGGTGTAGATGATTTGTTGACAGATGAACAAAAAATGATCCGCTCATCTGTCCGAGATTTTGTAAAAAAAGATATTTCGCCCATAATTGAGGATGCCGCCCAAAGTGCTAAGTTTCCTTATTATTTGGTAAAAAAAATGGGCGAAATGGGTGTTTTTGGCCCAACTATTCCCGAGAAATATGGTGGTATGGGAACAGATTATACTTCATATGGACTCATGATGCAGGAATTGGAACGTTGTGATTCGGGAATTCGATCGACTGCATCAGTACAAGGTTCTTTGGTCATGTTTCCAATTTTCAAATTTGGCTCTGAGGAACAAAAAATGAAATTCTTACCAAAACTCGCTTCAGGAGAGTTTTTGGGTTGCTTTGGGCTGACTGAACCCGACCATGGTTCAAATCCGAGTGGAATGGTGACCAATTTTAAAGAAGATGGCGAAGATGTCATTTTGAATGGCTCCAAAATGTGGATTTCAAATGCTCCTTTTGCCGATATTGCCGTAGTTTGGGCAAAAAATGAAGCGGGCAGAATTAAAGGTTTGATTGTAGAAAAAGGTATGCCGGGTTTTTCAGCACCTGAAATCCATAATAAGTGGTCTTTGAGAGCGAGTGCGACTGGCGAATTGGTTTTTAACGATGTAAGAGTTCCCAAATCGAATATTTTGCCTGAAGCAGATGGATTAAAAGCTCCTTTGGCTTGTTTGGATAACGCAAGATTTGGCATTGCATGGGGGGCATTAGGTGCTGCCATGGACTGCTATGAAACTGCGAGAAAATATGCGGCAGAAAGAATTCAATTTGGAAAACCGATAGCATCATTTCAGTTGATTCAAAAGAAATTGGCTGAAATGTTGACTGAAATTACCAAAGCACAATTGTTGGTTTGGAAACTGGGTCAAAACAAAACGCAGGGAAAGGCAACGACCGCTCAAATCTCATTGGCTAAACGAAATAATGTGCAAATGGCCTTAGAAATAGGCAGAGAAGCAAGGCAAATATTGGGTGGAAACGGTATTACTGGAGAATTCTCCGTGATGCGACACATGATGAACTTGGAGTCTGTAGTTACTTATGAAGGTACGCATGACATTCACCTCTTGATTTTAGGCAACGAAATAACTGGTATTCAATCTTTTAAATAAAAATATGATAAATGTAGGCCTCATTGGTTTCGGACTTTCTGGTAAATACCTGCAAGCTCCTTTTTTCCAAACCAATCCAAATTTCAACCTAAAAAGTATTGTAACTTCTCAAGAAATACCGAAACACTTATTTCCTGAGACACAAAGAGCGGACTCTTATGAAACTTTGTTAGAAGACGAAACTATTCAGTTAATTTCAATTTGTTCGCCGAGCAATACGCACTTTGAATACGCCAAAAAATGTTTGGAAGCAGGTAAAAATATTCTGATAGAGAAACCCATTACCGCTCATCTTCATGAGGCTGAAGAACTTTTTAGATTAGCCGAGGTCTTAAAACTAAAAATTTGTGTATTCCAAAACCGAAGATTTGATTCTGATTTTATGACCGTTAAAAGCGTTATAGAATCAGGAGTGTTGGGTGAAATAATTTCGTATGAGGCTCATTTTGACAGATATAAGCCTATTTTGAATGCAAAAAAATGGAAGGAGGTTGTAGCTCCTGCAAACGGAATACTTTATGATTTGGGCTCTCATTTAATTGACCAATCTATTTACCTTTTTGGCAAACCAAAAAAAGTTTTTGGCGAAGTGTTTACCCAAAGAGCAGGCTCTGAAATTGACGACGCCTTTGACATAATTTTGGATTATGGAAAGCTCAGGGTAACGTTGAAATCGAGTCTAATGGTTAAAGATCAAGGCCCTAAATATGTTGTAAACGGTACATTGGGTACTTACACAAAGTATGGTTTGGATATTCAAGAAGATCACCTGGTAGCTGGCCTTTGGCCCAATCAACTAGGATTTGGATTTGAACAAAAAAACATGGATGGTTCTATCAAAACCAACATCAATGGCGTAGAAATAACAGGAAAAGTGGAAACCAAAGGAGGAAATTGGGGACTTTTGTTTGATAATTTGGCCGCAGTAATTACAAAAAATGCTGAACCCATTATAAAGCCAGAGCAGATATTAGAACAAATAAATATAATCGAAAAGATAAAAAAAGCCGAGAATTAATCTCGGCTTACCACAATTTGTTGGGATATTTTCCTTCGCCAATTAGTCTGCCCAATTGACTGATAACCATTTCTTTATCTTCTGGATAAGTTACTCCAAACCAATCAGAAGCACTTTCAAATACTTTGCAATTGCCTTTTTTAGAGTCAATCAAATAACTCATCACTTTGGGAATATAAAATTCTGCCTTTGGAGCATCAAAATTTTCTCTTGCATAAGTCTCAAACAAATCTTTTATTTCAGGAAAAACACTCGGCATAAAACCCCAGAAATTCATAGAAACTGGTGTATTTTCTCCCAAAACTACTGGATCTCCCTCGTCAAGAAATGCAATTTCACCATTTTCTTGCTTAATTATTTTAGTCCTTTCGGTCACATTTATCAAAAGACCTTCTGGTGTAGTCACGCAAACTCCTCTTGAAACCGTACCATTTTCAGAGAGTGTATTTTTTATCTGATAGCCAATCATGGCATGCATAGCATCGTCAGTATTGCTACTTAAAAAATCTGCCATAGTCTTGAAAGCTTCAAAGCCATAGAAATCATCTGCATTTATTACAGCAAAAGGTGTTTCTGTTTGATCCCAAGCACACAAAACCGCATGCCCAGTTCCCCAAGGCTTTTCACGTTTTACACCTGACAAATCAGCCGGCACATAACTTTGAAAACCCTGAATCGCAAAGTCGTATTCTATTTTACCCTCTAGTTTCGGGCCAAAAAGCCTGATAAAATCTTCCTTAAGCTCTTCACGAATAATAAATACGACTTTGCCAAATCCTGAACGTATAGCATCATAAAGTGAATAATCAATTATAGTTTCTCCGTTTGGGCCAAAAGGGTCAATCTGCTTTATGCCTCCGTAACGGCTTCCCATTCCAGCCGCTAAAATCAATAGTGTAGGTTTCATTTATCTTTTTTTTGCAAAAATAGTTATATTTAAATATTTCTAAAGAAATTCTTTAAGTGTAATATTAACATTTATTAATAAATTTGTGGTTAATTCTAAATAATTAACTTTAAATGAAGAAAATAGTATTTCTAAAACTCTTATTGTTGCAAACATTTTTGGTGTTTGCACAGAAAGATTTCCCGCTCAATACGGCCACTTGGAGTATTTCTAGTCCTTGGCAAAGTGCAAGTAAGATTACATTGAATCCAATCAATGAAAAGAAAACCCAAATAATTGATGGAAAGTCGATTATATACTCCAAAACTCCAAACAGCAGTATTGCCTCGGGGATAAACTTACAGGATTTAAAACTGAAATTTTACATTCTGCAGTCAAAATCAGGCAATGCAAAACTGAATCTTGGCGATAATTTGAGTTTAATTTTTGATATGAATTCAAATGCCACATTTGGAGCCATTTTAAAAAACAACGAAACAATCATTAAACCTTTGGCAGAAGCTAAAAGAAAGGAAGGTCTGTGGCAGAAAGTGGAATTGGTGCTGTCTCTAACTGGATTGAACAGCATTCCAGTGATTGAAAAGGTAATTTTGAACGATTTGCTAATTCATTCAAATGTACTTTTGCCCAATCTAAAAAGTACAAATGGAAGTCTATCATTCACTAATCAGACTGGTCTATTGGCTTTCAAAGATTTTGAATACATAGGATTTGAGAAAAAGCAACCTATTTCAATCAGTAACTTATCTTATACGTTAGAAGAAACCTACAACTCTGACCGCTCTTTTGAATCAAAAAAACAAGAAAAAGTAAGTGGCAAAAGTTCTTCTTTGACTTCTGACATTCCGAATAATTTCAATAAATATATCCTTCATTATAAGGGAGATATGAATGTAGAAAAAGATGCTTTATACGGATTTACCCTCGAACATCAAGGAACTGCTAAACTTTTGATAGATGGTGAACAAGTAGTAGGTTCAGGCGAATATTTGTACAGAAACCCTATCTCGGGTTTAAAAGAAATAAAGGCTGGGAAACACAGTTTTGAATATATTTACCATCCTATTTATTGGAGACCCGTTTTCGGTGTTGAAGTTTCTGGGGCCGATTTTAGACCTTATGGCTTAAACGACCCAAAAATGCTACCTACACGCCAATTGGATGGAGGAATATTTATTGAGAATGTAGAAAATAAGGCAAAAACCATCAGGTCATTTCTAAATTTCAAAGAAACTAAACTCACAAAAGTGATTTCAGTGGGTACGCCAGAAAAAATACATTACTCGTTTGATCTAGACAATGGCTCTTTGTTACAAGTATGGAAAGGAAAATTTGCCGATGTTACGCAAATGTGGCATGAAAGAGGTGAACCCCAATTATTTTATCCGTCTGGATTGATTACGGTTCTAAACGATGAAATTCCATTTTTTGAACTCAACAACGAAGCTCAAACCAAGCCAGATATTTACACAGAATTCGTGAATGTAGGTTATGATTTGGATGAAAACGGTGTTCCAACTTATACTTACAATTGGAAAAACGCTAGCTTCACACAAAAGTTTTCGCCTAGCAATGATGGACTCCTATGCGAGGTAACGAGCAGCGAAACGGCCAAATTTGGATATACATTGGCCATTGGCAACGAAATAACTAAGCTTAGCGACCAACTGTACAAAGTTGACAACTTTTATGTTGAAATTAACGAAAAAGCGAAGTTTTATATCAAAGAAAATAGTGGAAAATACTATTTGAGGACTAATTTGACAGGAAAAATTGCTTATACTTTAACTTGGTAAATCATGAAACATATAATATTAACAGGTATTTCATTTTTGTTTTTGTGCCAAAATATTGAGGCACAACAGAAACCACAAACGGAAGACGATTTCTATAAAATTATTACCCTGCCAACTCCAGAAGGCGTTGAAATGGAAGTAGGAGGGCTCACAATACTGAATGACGGAAATATTGCAACTTCAACAAGAAGAGGTGAGATTTTTCTAATCAAAAACCCGTACATGATTGATAACACTCCACCTATTTATAAAAAAATAGCTGAAGGAATGCATGAAGTTTTGGGTCTAAATTTTATCGATAATAAGTTTTTCGCTACACAAAGGGGAGAAGTTACCACTTTGGAAGACAAAAATGGGGATGAAATAATAGATTCTTATAAGACTTTCTACAAATGGCCACTTTCGGGCAATTATCACCAATATTCATACGGTCCGATATTGCTACCCAATAAAGACATGCTTTTCACACTTAATCTGGATTGGATTGGAAGAGGAGCGAGTCTTTCAAAATGGCGTGGTTGGATGTTAAAAATCAGCCCAGATGGTAAAATGACACCTTGGGCTACGGGACTTCGTTCACCATCAGGTTTTAATATCAATAAGGCCGGAGATATTTTTTACACCGAAAACCAAGGAGACTGGGTGGGTTCAGGAAGGGTAACGCACTTAGAAAAAGGAGATTTTGCAGGAAATGCGGCTGGCTTAATTTGGTCAGGGGAGAAAGATTCTCCTGTAAAGCTGACATTTAAAGATATACCTGATACTGGAGAGCCTTTGTACGATGTGGCCAAAAGGGTACCGGGTATAAAACCACCTGCTGTTTGGTTTCCGCATACTTTAATGGGTATTTCTACTTCTGATATTCTAGAATTGGACTCTCCGAAAAACTTTGGGCCTTTTGAAGGTCAAATGTTTGTAGGTGATCAAGGCCATAGCAAAATTATGAGAATGTACCTCGAAAAAGTGAATGGTGTTTATCAAGGAGCTTGTTTTCCATTTAGAGAAGGCTTTAGCTCGGGTATTTTACGAATGAAATGGGGCCTTGATGGGTCTATGTTTGTAGGTATGACCAGCCGAGGTTGGGCCTCAACAGGTAAAGAAAAGTTTGGTTTACAACGCATGGTTTGGACAGGGAATATGCCTTTCGAAATGAAAACTATCAAATCAATGCCAGATGGTTTCAAGATAGAATTTACCCAAGAAGTTGACAAAAAGACTGCACTTGATGCTGATAATTATAGCTTTAGCAGTTTCAATTATAAATATCATCATTTCTATGGTAGTCCTGTTATCAATAATTTAAAACTCAAAATCAAAGGTATCAAATTAGCGGATGACAACATGAGTGTAAGAATTGTATTGGACACTTTACGCCTTGGCTACATACATGAAGTGAAAATGGAAGGCATATTGAATAGTCAAAATAAACCCTTGTTGCACAATGTAGGCTATTACACTTTGAATCAGATAAATTCGGCCGATGTCAAGATTGATTTGTCGTTTTTTGGAGTAAAAGAAAAAGCTATGACCCATGAAAATCACAACATGGAGGATATGAAAGTGGCCTCTTTGCCTGTATCAGCCAAAAGAATAAGCAAAATGCCTGAAAGTTGGAACAACACTGTTGACCAAACCATCACCATTGGCACGAAACCCGGGTTAAAGTTCGACATCAGTAATGTTCGAGTAAAAGCAGGTTCAAAAATCAAATTGGTCTTTGAAAACAACGACGATATGCTCCATAACTTATTGATTGTAAAGCCAAATACAGTAGATAAAGTTGGAAAAGCCGCACTAGAACTTGGCTTAGAAGGAGCACAACAAAACTATATCCCGAATTTGGAAGAGGTGATTTACCATACAGGTATATTAGAACCAGAATCGTCGGAAACAATCTATTTTGTGGCACCATCTAAAGCTGGAAATTATACTTTTGTTTGTACTTTCCCAGGTCATTATACACTTATGCAAGGCACTTTGAGAGTGAAGTAATTTAAGCTAATACTTATACTTAAGAATAAATGTCTCATTGGAATCTTCCAATGGGACATTTATATTTTATTCAATTTTCAACGAAAAAAACTATTTCCACTAAATCAACAAAATTCACACTTTAGTCTATAAAACCAGCAAAAAAACACCAATTTCAAAAAACAAAACTGCGATTATATTATCTTTAACAATTATTAATCATCATTTAAACTAATCTTTATGAAAAGACTATTTCTCTTTTTATTAAATCTATTTGGTCTGGGATTGGCAGCATATGCACAGCCAACTTTCCATGAAAACGGGGTGAGAGACAAACGCCCAGAATACAGTTTGTTTAAAAATGCCACTATACATGTTGACGGCAAAACCACCATTTCTAACGGTTGGCTACTTATCAAAGGTGATAGGATAGAGAAAGTTGGTAAAGATTTCGAATTTCCAAAATCCGCTCAGGTTTATGATTTAGCTGGAAAACACATTTATCCTGGCTTCGTAGACGTTTATTCAGACTACGGAATGCCCGAAATCAAAAGAACTAGAGGTGGAAATTTCTATGAAACGCAATTCAATTCACAAAAAGATGGTGCTTACTACTGGAATCAGGCGATTAAACCAGAAACAAAGGCAGCCGAAATTTTCAAAGCAAATCCAAAAGGAGCAGAAGATTTAAGAAAAATTGGTTTTGGAGCTGTTGTTTCTCATTCAAAAGACGGCATAGCTCGTGGAAACTCTGCTTTGGTTTCATTGGCCAATGGAAAAGAAAACGAAGTATTGCTAAAATCTGACGTTTCAGCCCATTTTTCTTTTGAAAAAGGTTCGAGCACACAGACCTACCCCGTTTCACTTATGGGTTCTGTTGCTTTACTACGTCAGGCATATTACGATGCCACTTGGCTTAAAAACGGCGGAAGTAGTTCGGAAAGAAACCTATCTTTAGAAGCTTTGTCAGGCAGCATGACTTTACCAGCTGTTTTTCATGGAAAAAGCATTCTGGACGCCCTTAGAGCCGATAAAATTGGTAAAGAGTTCGGTCAGAAATATATTCTAAAATCTGGTGGAGACGATTATCAAAGAATTGATGAAATTAAAAAACTCAATACGCATATCATTGCACCTATTAATTTCCCTAAAGCTTTGGATGTTGAAGATCCTCTTGATGCTGAATCTGTTTCATTAACTGATCTTAAGCATTGGGAATTGGCACCTACCAATTTAGGGAAATTGGCTTCGAATCAAATCAGCTTCTCTATTACATCCTCTGATCTTGTAGACAAATCACATTTTTTTGGAAATTTGCAAAAGGCTGTTGCACATGGTTTAGACAAAGGTGCTGCATTAGATGCACTCACCAATCAACCTGCTAAAGCCTTCAAAATTGATAACTTAGTTGGATCGATAAAAACTGGTCTTATTGCCAATTTCTTGATTTCTAACGAGGATATTTTTGATGCAAAAGCCAAATTATTAGAAAACTGGGTACAAGGTCAAAAGTTTGTTATCACAGATTTAAGCCTTTCGGCAATAAATGGCAAATACAAAGTCAACATTCCAGGTTTTACCAAATTGGAAATAACCGGTGAAAACGATAAACCAGCACTTGAGTTTTTCGAAAATGATACTACCAAAATTAAAGCTACCACAGTAAGAGATAGAAATTTCCTAACCATAAGTTACAAGAAAAAAGAAGCTGGTTCTTACAGACTTTCTGGCTTTATAGCTGATAAAAAGATATCCGGAGAAGGTAAAGATCCTAATGGACAAACTTTTATATGGTCAGCAACGTTAGAGGAAGCAACCGCTGAAAAAGCTAAAACGGATACTACAAAAAAAGCGGAATTGCCTAAAGTAGGAGACTTGGTTTATCCTTTTGTAGCATTCGGTAATCCTTCAATTCCTGCAAAGCAAGATTTATTGATTAAAAATGCAACTATCTGGACCAACGAAAGCGACGGAAACATCACAGGTGATGTTTTGGTAAAAAATGGTAAAATAGAAACTGTTGGTAAAAACCTATCTGCACCAGGAGCCAAAGTGGTAGATGGAACAGGAAAGCACCTTACTAACGGAATTATCGATGAACACAGTCATATAGCTCTATTCTCAATCAACGAAGTAGAAACGGTTTCATCAGAAGTAAGACAAGAAGACGTAGTTAACTCTGAGGATATAAATATTTACCGACAGTTAGCTGGAGGTGTTACGACATCTCAACTTTTGCATGGTTCTGCTGACTGTATTGGTGGACAATCAGCCATCATTAAACTTAAATGGGGTGAAACGGCTGAAAATCTAATTATTCCGAACTCTCCTAAATTCATCAAGTTTGCTTTGGGAGAAAACGTTAAAAGAGGAAATGCTCCTCAGGCTCCCAATCGCTACCCTAGTACAAGAATGGGTGTGGAACAAGTTTTTAATGACGCATTTACACGAGCCATTGCCTACAAGAAAGAATGGACAAACTATAACAATCAGAAGGTAAAAACTGGTCTTATTGCACCAAGAAGAGACCTAGAATTAGATGCTTTGGTTGAAATCCTCGATGGCAAAAGAAACATCACTTGTCACTCTTATGTACAGTCAGAAATCAACATGTTAATGAAATTGGCTGACTCTTTAGGTTTTAAAGTGAATACTTTGACACACATTTTGGAAGGATACAAAGTTGCCGACAAAATGAAGGCAAGAAATATCAATGCCTCGACTTTCTCAGACTGGTGGGCATATAAAATGGAAGTGAAAGAAGCAATTCCTTACAATGCTGCCATTATGACAAAGGTTGGTGTAAACACGGCCATAAACTCTGATGATGCTGAAATGGCAAGAAGACTGAACCAAGAAGCTGCTAAAACCATCTTGTATGGTGGTTTAACAGAAGAACAAGCTTGGAAAACAGTTACACTCAATCCAGCCAAAATGCTTCACTTAGACGACAGACTTGGTTCGATCAAAAAAGGTAAAGATGCGGATTTGGTTCTCTGGACTGACAACCCACTTTCGGTATATGCCAAGCCAGAGAAGACCATTATCGACGGTACTATCTATTTCGATCTTGAAAATGAATCGTCTAAATTCAAAAGTGTAGAAACTGAGAAAAACAGAATTATTCAGAAACTTTTACTCGAGAAGAGCAAAGGAACTCCAACAGTTAGACCTACAACCAGAACAAGACCATCAGACATACATTGCGATGCCATTTTAGAATATGATGGAGTATCGGTTGAAAATTTGGATGAATATTTAGAAAAAATGAACAATCAAAACTAAGAATGATGAAAAAAATAATCATAGCAATACATTTCATTTTGATTAGTCAGTGCGTAATGGCTCAAAACCCAGCCGCTGGCAAATCTGTGGCGGGCGTTACAGTTTTTAGTAATGCCAAAATCTATGTTGGAAATGGCAAAGAAATAAACAACGGTTCGTTGGTTATCGAAAATGGTAAGATAACGGCAGTGGCTGAGGGAGACCTTTCAGCAAGTTATGCGTCTGCCAAGAAAGTGAATGTTGGAGGGAAACACATTTATCCTGGCATCATCTCTCCGGTGAATTCTCTTGGTTTAACCGAAATAGAAGCCGTAAGAACCACTTCTGATTTTCAGGAAGTGGGGCAGTTAAACTCTAATGTGAGAGCTTTGATAGCTTACAATACGGATTCTGAGGTAATTCCAACAGTAAGAAGTAACGGTGTTTTAATCACACAAGCAACACCTGAAGGTGGCTTGATTTCAGGTAGATCCTCTGTAATGTATCTAGATGGATGGAACTGGGAAGACGCTCTTTTGAAAGCAGATGATGGCGTTTGGTTAAATTGGCCGTCGAAAATGACCAATTCGTTTGATTTTGCTACTGGCACAAGAGAGTCCAAGAAAAATGAAAATTATCAAACAACCATTGACGAACTGAATAAGTTTTTTGCTCAAGCCAAGTTAATGGCCTCAGAAAATAATTTATATGACAATCTGAAACTTTCAGCAATGAATGGCGTATTGAAAGGAAACGATAGGTTATACATTCAAATCGGAAATGACAAAGAGGCACTTGATGCCATCTCGTTTTGTTTAGCAAATCAAATAAAGTTACCAGTAATAGTAGGTGCAGTTTATTCTGAAACAGCCATAAATGCTCTGAAGGAAAACAATGTACCAATCATCATTCCTAGTACCCATAGATTACCCGCCAAAACTGATGCTGACGTATGGGAAGCATATAAACTTCCTTTCAAATTGTTCAGCAAAGGCATATTAGTTGGTATGCATTACAATGATTCTTATTGGAGAACAAGGAATTTGCCTTTTGTTGCGGGAAATGCAGTAGGTCATGGCCTAACCAAAGCTCAAGCCTTGTCTATGATCACTTTAAACAATGCCAAAATACTCGGAATTGACAAAGAAGTAGGAACACTTGAAATTGGTAAACATGCTACTTTTATTATTTCTGAAGGTGATATTTTGGACATGAGAACTGCCAAAGTGACCCAGGCATTTATAAGAGGGGCTGAAGTTTCGCTTGACGATAAGCAAAAAAGATTGGCGGAAAAGTATAATTCGAAGTATGGAATAAAGTAATAATTAAGTTTCTCTTTCATGTTGAGGGTTTGGTGTTTTACGCCAAACCCTTTTTTATAACCGTACTTTTATCCTAAATTTGTAAAAATTCGCTGTTTTAATGAAAATCGGGATTATTGGTTTGGGTGATATGGGCAAGCTTTTTGCCAAAACTTGGGATTCCCTTTCCATGGAAGTATACGGCTGTGACCTACCCAATAAATATGACGACTTGGTAAAAGAACTTTCTGATACCAATATAAAAGTTCTTCACGACGCAGTTTCGGTTTCTAGAATCTGTGATTTTATTATGTATTGTGTAGAGGCAGAAAACATTGCAGAGGTAGTAAAATTTGCTGGTCCATCCACAAAATACGGTGCAATAGTAACAGGTCAAACCTCCGTAAAAGCTCCTGAAATTGCCGCTTTTGAAAAATATTTACCAAAAGATACGCAAATTGTGGGCTCTCATGCATTGTTTGGGCCAGCCATCAATCCCAAAGGACAGACAATTGCCATTTTTCAGCACAGAGCCTCAAATGAAGCGTTTGCGTTATCACAAGAACTCTTTTCTCAAACAGGAGCAAAAGTCGAAGTTCTAGATGACTTTCATGCCCATGACAAAATGATGGCTGATATTCAAGTTATTACGCATGTTGGATTTGAGAGCATAGGTACAGCATTTATGCACAGAAAATCTTTTCCTTGGGAAGATAAAAATACTATTAACGGTATCGACAATATGAAGATTCTGCTCACTTTGAGAATCTTTTCATACAAATCACATGTTTATTCGGGTTTAGCATTTCACAATCCTTATGCCATTAAAGATGTGAGAAAGTTTGCGACTACTGAAAATGAGCTTTTCGGTATGATGATATCCGAAAACAAACAAAAATTTAGAAATAAAATATTGAAAGCCAAGGAAACTGTTTTTGGGCTGCATGATTCCAAGATGATGCTTAATGACGAAATTATGCAGGAATATACCCTCAATCCTGGCGAAAATCACAAAGCAAATTCTCATTTAAGTTTATTAAGCATGGTTTGCACCTGGGCCGAATTAGGTATAAATCCTTACAAGAACCTTGTGTGCCAGACACCACCGTTTAAGTTAAGAGTGGGATTGGCCGAGTATTTATTTTTGAATGATGATTTGTTAGAAGAAACCATTGAAACTGCTTTAAAAGATAAGACCAACATAATCGATGATTTGGCTTTTCACACGGCAGTTCATGAATGGACAAACATCCTTGAATTAGGTGACAAAAAGGCTTATGAACAACATTTTGATGCCACCAAGAAGTTTTTAGCACCCAGATTGGAAGAGGGAAGAAGAAAAAGCAACGAACTAATTTCAAGAATAAATAAATGAAGGAAGTTGACTTAAGCAAATTTGATAATTCTTGGTACAAACCAGGAAGTTTTCTCAAAAGATTTTTTTGGCATGTTATTAGTAACATATTTATCAACAGCACATTACCATTTCCATTAAAAATTAAAATTCTAATTTTGAGACTTTTTGGAGCCAATATCGGTCATAATGTTACAATTAAACCAAGCGTAAACATTAAATATCCATGGTTCTTGACAATTAAAGACAATGTTTGGATTGGTGAAAATGTTTGGATTGATAATTTTGTCGATGTTGTGATTTGTGAAAATGTATGTATTTCTCAAGGAGCATTATTGCTCACAGGAAACCATGATTATTCAAAACAAACTTTCGACCTGAAACCAGGAAAAATCACTATTGAAAAAGGTGCATGGGTGGGAGCAAAGACGGTGGTTTGTCCTGGAGTAACATTGGAAAATCATGCTGTTTTGACAGTGGGATCGGTTGCTACCAAAAACTTATCCGCTTACTCAGTTTTCCATGGAAATCCTGCGATTTTTGTTAGAGAGCGTAAAATTTTAGACTAATCTTTCCTTTAAATAAGAAAATAGAGCAATATTCATCTATTTTTTTGTAAGGAAATTGCTTTTGTGACTATATTTGATTTGTTCTGATGAAGAAATTTTATAAAAAATGAATTTTATATTCGAAAATCTGTTTATCGAAAAAACCTACCAACTGGTCATTTCGATGGTGTTATCATTTGCTATTACTTGGAGGTCAATACCAGTAATAATAAACATTTGTAACCTAAAGGGACTAATGGTGGACCCTATTAAGAGAAGTTCTCATGAAACTCCCACACCCACTTTTGGAGGAGTGGCTATATTTGCAAGTACCTTGATTGGGTATATGCTTTGGAATTTCAATGATGAAGGTTTTTTGTTGCATAAAGTTTTCGCAGGCTTGGTTATTTTGTTTTTTCTTGGAATCAAAGATGATCTTTTTGCTTTGGACGCATTGAAAAAGCTTGGATCTCAAGTATTGGTTGCCATTTTGGTGGTTGTTGGAAGTGATTTAAGAATTACTAGTTTTTTTGGAATATTCGGAGTCTATGAACTTCCCTACATAGTTAGTGCCCTTTTTACGATTTTTTTGATTGTTGCTCTTATTAATTCATTCAACTTAATAGATGGGGTAGACGGTCTTTCTGGTGGAATAGCGATGATAGCAAGTGCTGGGTTTGCTCTTTGGTTTGCACTTAACAATGAATGGTCTTTAGCTTGTTTGGGTTTTTCAATGGCCGCTTCATTATTAGGATTTCTCAGATACAACTTTTCTCCTACTAACAAAATATTCATGGGAGATACTGGTTCTTTAATCGTTGGGTTTGTAGTTGCAGTGCTTTCAATCAAATTTGTTCAGCACAATGTATTCAATACCAATCCTAACTCTGTTTATAGGAATGCTCCTGTTATTGCAATTGTACTATTATCTGTTCCAATTTTTGATACTTTGCGGGTTTTTGGTTTACGAATATTAAAGGGGAAGTCGCCTTTTAAAGCAGATAGACTTCATCTTCATCATTTAATGGTTGATAACGGTTTATCACATATTGCTACTTCGTTTATTCTGTATTTTGCTACTATCTCATTGACTACTTTTACATATGTTTTAAGAACTTTTTTTACAAATACGCAGCTTTCAATATCTTTATTGGTATTGTTTGTAGCCTATCTTTTAGTAGCTAGACAATTGGAAGTTAGAAGGTTAAAATTCTACAAACAGAAAATATCTAATAAAGAAGCAGAAAAGAGTTTAAAGTCGCTCAGGAAGCCTTCACTGAAATTTGAGAGGAGTATTAATCCAAATTGATAAAAAAAGCCAGACCTTTTAAGTCTGGCTTTTTTTTATTCCCATTCAATGGTTGCAGGAGGTTTTGAGCTAATATCATAAACTACCCTATTTACACCTCTTACTTTATTTATAATACTATTAGATACCTCACCTAAAAATTCATAAGGTAAATGAGCCCAGTCCGCTGTCATACCATCCACACTAGTTACTGCTCTTAAAGCAACAACACTCTCATAGGTTCGTTCATCACCCATCACCCCCACACTTTGTACAGGCAAAAGCATAGCCCCTGCTTGCCAAATGCTATCATACAATTCTTTTTCTTTTAAACCGGAAATGAATACATCATCAACATTTTGAAGAATTTCAACCTTTTCGGCAGTAACTTCTCCTAAAATTCTTATACCAAGGCCAGGTCCAGGAAATGGGTGTCTACCCAAAATATGCTGTGGCATATCCATAGACTTACCTACAAGCCTTACACCATCTTTGAAAAGTGTTTTAAGAGGCTCAACAATCTTAAGTTTCATATAGTCTGGTAAACCTCCTACATTATGATGTGATTTTATGGTAACTGAGGGGCCTTTTACTGAAACCGACTCTATAATATCAGGATAAATAGTTCCTTGTCCCAGCCATTTTACATCTGAAATTTTATGTGCCTCATCGTCAAAAACCTCAATAAAAGTTTTGCCAATAGCCTTTCTTTTTGCCTCTGGATCTGTCAGACCTTTTAAGGCAGCATAGAATCTTTGTGAAGCATCTACACCTATTACGTTCAAACCTAATCCTTTGTAAGACTCCAATACTTGCTGATATTCATTTTTCCTCAACAAGCCATTGTCCACGAAAATGCAATAAAGATTTTTACCTATAGCTTTGTGTATCAACATAGCAGCTACTGAGGAATCAACACCACCAGAAAGTCCCAATACTACTTTATCATCTCCCAGTTGCTCTTTTAATTCAGCCACAGAAGTTTCAACGAACGAATTTGGTGTATAACTTTGGTCGCATCCACATATTTTTACTACAAAATTTTCTAGTATTTTCACGCCATCTGCAGAATGGGTAACCTCTGGGTGAAACTGAATGCCAAATGTTTTTTCGTTATCAAATACAAAACCTGCATTTTTTACAGCTGAGGTTGATGCTATCAACTTAGCACCCAATGGAAGTTTTGTGATGGTGTCGCCATGCGACATCCAAACCTGCGAATTTTTCGAAACCCCAGTGAATAATTCATTTTGTGAGTCAAACTCGTCAACAAATGCCCTACCATACTCACGTGTATTGGAAGCCTCTACGCTCCCGCCGAAGTTATTAGCCATCAACTGTGCACCATAACAAACACCCAAAATGGGCAACTTGCCTCTCCAATTCTCTATAGATATAGATGGTGAGTCTTCATCTCTTACCGAACAAGGGCTTCCTGACAGAATTATTCCTTTAATATTATTGGTAATTTCTGGTAAATTATGAAAAGGGTGAATTTCACAATATACATTCAATTCTCTAACTCTTCGGGCTATTAACTGGGTATATTGCGACCCAAAATCTATTATCAAAATTTCTTGTTCTGTCATGAATTACTTATTAATTATTCAAACTCCTTTGGTTATTTAACTTAGTTCTCAAATTCTAACATTACTTTTGTAACCATACTCTTATTTATTTAAACCGAAAAAGAGCATTAGATGAATATTGCATTTTATTTGGCTAAAAAAATCCAACATACCAAAAATCAAACCTTTTCTTCTATTATAATTAAAGTTGGAATTGCAAGTATTGCTATTGCGGTTTCAGTACTTATACTTTCCTTTTTTATTCTTGTGGGTTTCAAAAATACCATCAAAAAGAAGCTATTTAGCCAAACCTCCCACATTCAAGTTAACAAAATTACACTTAATCGCTCGTTTGAAGAAGCGACGATGGCAAATAATTTGGAATTTTTTAATAAATCCATAAAATTGCCAGAAGTAAAGTCTGTAAATAAAGTCGCTCTAAAGTCTGTAATTCTAAAATCTGAAGAAGAAATATCTGGTGTAGTACTCAAAGGTATAGATTCTAAATACGATTGGACTGAGTTTGACCAAAATATAATAGAAGGCAGGAAGTTGTCATTTTTAGCAGAGAATGAAATTCTTATAAGTAAAAAAATAGCCAAGGAGTTACAACTAAAACTCAATGATGACTTATTGGTCTACTTTATTCAAAATCCACCAAGAGCAAGAAAGCTCAAAATTGTTGGGATTTATGATTCTAATGTAGAGGAATTGGATCAGGTTTATGTATTAACTAATTTAAAATTGATTCAGAAAATCAACAATTGGGAAAAAGGAGAATTTGGTCATTATGAGATTTTCATAAAAGATATTGCTACAATTGATGAGGCAAAGAAAAAATTGTTGAAGATTTTTCCTCAAGAATATGAAGTTTTGAAAGTTCCTGAGATTTTGCCACAGTTTTTCGATTGGTTCAAATTGTTGGACAGGAACATTATTATGGTCATTGCACTCATTACCATAGTGGCAGCTTTCAACATGATATCTGTGCTGTTGATAATGATCATGGAAAGAACTCCTATGATAGGCCTTTTAAAGGCCGTAGGAACACAGAATAGTCAAATAAGGAATATTTTTTTGATAAACGGCTCGAAAATAATTCTTTGGGGGTTGATTTGGGGAAATTTTCTGGGAATTGGAATAGCCTATTTACAATCACAATATAAGCTTGTTAAATTGGATGCTACGAATTATTACATGAATTATGTACCCATCGATTGGAATTGGTGGATTGTATTGATCGTCAATCTTTCCGTTTTTGTGGTGGTGTTACTGGTAACCTATTTACCGTCACTTATTATAAAGAAAATTAGTCCAGTAGAGGCCTTAAAATACAAAGATTGAGCTACTTGTGGTAACTCAATCTTCCATACAAATCTTTATTTTTTTAATATCTATCTACAGAAACAGCAGAAAGACCACTTTTGATTTCTAAGTATATTTTATTAGTGGCCGTTTCAAAATTATCAGTTTTCCACGTTCCTGAACTTGATTTTGAAAATCCGTCAAAGTCCTTGGCATTTAAAGCTCCGTCCATCTTGATTTGGCATGCAACACCTTTTGGAACCATAATTTTTACCTTAGCAACACCACTTTCTACTCTTACTTTTGATTCTTTTAGTTTATCTCCGAGCTTCAGGCTTATATCAGCAGCTCCAGTTTCCATTTTGATGTCCTTTATTTTATAATCAGACAAATCGAATTTAAGCTCACCTGCTCCAACTCCTAAATCTAAATTCCAAATAGGCGTTTTGTTTAGTTTCAGATTGACATCGTTGTTCATTCCTTTGCCAATTCTAATATTGTCAGAGCCATTTTTAGAACTCATCTTAAAAGAAATTTCATGCGTTGTGCCCTTTTTCTCGTCTTCAAGATTAAATTTGTTTTCATAAAGTTTAGTTTCTGCTGAAAACAAATCGTTACCAGAAGCCTCACCCAAAAAGAATTCCGCAGCTCCTCCTCCAATTTCCAAATTAACTTCTTGAATAGACTTATCAAAAGGAACACTAAAATTTTGTGAAGTTTTTGAACTTGAAGAACTATCCTCATCAAAACTAAAATCGTTATCATTGTCATCCATTTCTACATCGAAATCAAAATCATCGTTGATTTCTGACCTCACTTTATCAATTGCTGAAGTAGACGCATTATAAATAGCTAAAGGAATCGCAAATGCTACTAAAAGAGCAGTAGTAGGATTAAAAACAGTTCTTTTTGGAGTGAAAAATACCGCAATACCACCCAATATTATTAGCACTGGCCAATATTTAGCCAACTCTCGCATAGAAACTTCAAACTGAAACCAATCATTTACGACGCCGAGCATTAAAACTCCAAAGGCTACCAAAATGGCTCCTAAAAAAATATTACCGTTATTTTTCATAGATATTTAGGATTAATAACCGGTACCGGTTGGGTTGGTATTATTTACATCTCCGTTATTATCATCTTTGTCTTTAACTATGATCCATACACCCAAGCCAATTAGAATTAATGGCCACATATTTTTCAAATATGAAAAAAGGTTTATGTCAAAGAATGTTTTGAAAGAAAAAACTGCACCCAAAATGATAAGGATTAAACCTCCTACCATATTTCCGTTTCTTGATTGATTGCTCATGTCTGCTATTGGTTTTAAAATTGTACTACTATCATAATTTTCACTATTCGTCACCATCTCAAATTGGTGTTTGGGCAAAACTGCCCACATTATCAGGTACGAAATAACGATCGGAAAAGGTGTAAAAAACAAGACAACAAATACAATTCGTACCAATGTAAGGTCTGTTTTCAAGTAACTTGCCAATCCCTGGCAAACTCCACCTAAAATACTGTTTTGGTTTTTAATTCTGTACATACATTATAGCTTTTTCATTAATTATGAAACAAACTTAGCGTGTACATCGGTACTATGTATTGCAAACTACATAAGTGGTATAAATGCTTGATAAACCGAAAATATGCTATTTGAAAAATTAGTTGAGGTCTTCTAGCTTTTCAAGAGCCTCCATTAGGCTATCGTAATTATTGATACCTGGACGCAATTCTTTGCTACCTTTGAATGCATAACCTGCTATTTCTTCGTGATGGCTATTTATGTTTTCAAATTCATAGCCCAACAAAACATTGTATTCCTTTGACCATTCTTGTATACTTTCTTTTTGCTTGATATCCTTTAGAATAATAAAATCCGCATTCAAATTTGATTCAAAATTCTCAACATTATCGATTTCCAAAAATTTTGTAGCGGAATCAATATCTTCCAGCATACTTTTTTGGTTTTCTTCAAAAATAAAACCATCTAGCTTGTAAAGGTTAAGTGCTTCAATAATTTTGAAAATATCATCTGTATTATAAGAACCCAAAATCTTTACACCACTTAACCAGTTTTTTATTTCTTCAAATTCTTTCAAATCAACAAAATCAGCACTTTCAGGACTTAAATCAAAAGAAATAAAATCTACCATCATACCTGAGCAATACCTAGCTTCTGACAAACTTGTTATGTTCTTTACCAAAATAGTTTTGGGCATCTTCAAAATGTTTTTTTTGCAAAATTACGCAAGAACCAATCAAATGGGTTTAATGTTACCTATTTTTGTATTTTAATTTTTAAACAAAACGGAGGACTTTGAATCCTCGCAGTGAGATTATGAGTAAGAAAGGACGAGTTTTAGTAGCCATGAGTGGCGGTATAGACAGTTCATTAGCAGCGGTGCTGTTACATGAGCAAGGTTACGAAGTTATTGGCATGACCATGAAAACCTGGGATTATGCATCCTCAGGTGGTACAAAAAAAGAAACGGGCTGTTGTAGCCTTGATTCCATCAACGACGCAAGAGCTATTGCAGTAGATTTGGGATTCCCTCATTATATATTAGACATTCGGTCTGAATTCGGCGATTTTGTTATAGATCATTTCACTGGTGAGTATCTCGAAGGAAGAACTCCCAACCCATGCGTTTTATGCAATACGCATATCAAATGGGATGCTTTATTGAGAAGAGCGGACAATCTTGACTGTGAATTTATAGCCACTGGACATTACGCCAAAATCAGAGAAGAAGGTGGTCGCTATGTGATTTCGAAAGGTGTGGATAGTACAAAAGACCAAAGTTATGTGCTCTGGGGAGTTTCACAAGAAAGTCTCTCTCGCACAATATTGCCCCTAGGAGGATATACAAAAGATGAAATAAGGACCATGGCCAAGCAAAAAGGATTCTATGATTTGGTAAACAAATCCGAGTCTTATGAAATCTGCTTTGTACCGGATAATGACTATCGTGGATTCTTAAAAAGACGCGTTGATGGCTTGGAAGAAAGAGTAAATGGAGGTAATTTTGTTCTTGAAACTGGTGAAATAGTTGGAAAACACGAAGGTTATCCATTTTATACAATTGGACAGAGAAAAGGTTTAAAGATAGCGATGGGTTATCCAGTTTTTGTTACTGAGATTAGGAAAGAAACCAATGAAGTGGTCCTTGGCACAGAAGAATATCTTTTGAAAAATGCCATGACTGTGGGTAAACTCAACCTTCAGAAATATGCTGCTCTACCTGAAGGAGGCTTAGAAACCATCACGAAAATTAGATATAAGGATAAAGGCCAATCAGCATTCATTAAGCAAATTGAGTCTGATAAAATAGAAGCTCATTTCCAAGAATCAGTGGCCGCAATAGCCCCAGGGCAAGCTGCAGTATTTTATGAGGGCGATGATGTGATAGGAGGTGGTTGGATTCTTAAAAACTTCCGAGTTTAAAGGCTAAAACGGATATTCTTCATCTGGATTTGGTTTGGGAGCTTCCTGATCCAAATTCATTTTGCTTTTAAAGGTTTGAAATCCAGGATCAACAGCTTGAGATTCGAATTGGCTAATGCCCGAATGCTGACTAAAAGAATTTGGAATAGATGAAGCACCAGAATATTCTCCAATATTGGCGAACTTAGTAAATTTACCAATGAACTGAAGCCTAATATTCTCGATAGTTCCCGCTCGATTCTTGGCAATAATCAACTCACCGATTCCTTCGGTAGAGTTTCCTTGTTCGTCTTCGGTAATTTTATAATATTCAGGTCGATACAAAAACATTACCATGTCGGCATCTTGCTCAATTGATCCGGATTCTCTCAAATCTGATAATTGTGGGCGTTTATCTCCTCCTCTGGTTTCAACGGCTCTACTCAACTGAGAAAGTGCCAAAACAGGTACTTCAAGTTCTTTAGCAAGGTTTTTCAATGACCTCGAAATAGCTGCAATTTCTTGCTCACGGCTGCTAGAAACACCAGATCCGTCGTCACCAGTCATCAATTGCAAATAGTCAATAATAACCATTTGAATATTGTGCTGAGCTTTTAATCTCCGACATTTTGCCCTCAATTCAAGAATAGAGAGGGCAGGAGTATCATCAATAAATATATTTGCCTTTGAAAGTTTTTCTATTCGGTGATGCAGTTGTTCCCATTCATGCCCTTGCAAAGTACCTTTTCTCAGTTTTTCACTGTCAATCTCTGCCTCAGCTGATATCATCCTGAGCATAAGTTGCGTAGCTGACATTTCTAAAGAAAATATGGCGATTGGGATATCATGATCCACAGCAGCATTTCTCATTGAAGAAACCACAAATGCAGTTTTACCCATACCAGGTCTTGCGGCAATAATCGTTAACTCCGTTTTTTGCCAGCCGCCTGTAAGATTATCCAGGTCATTAAAACCACTCGCTATACCCGTTAAACCATCAACATTTGTCTGTTTTTTGTGCTCTAACTCATCAATTGTATTACGCATGATGGTGTTGGCGTCCAAGTAATTTTTCCTGATATTTTTTTCAGAAATTCCAAAGAATGATTGTTCTGTTTTGTTCAAAAGATCAAAAACATCAAAATTCTCAGAAAAACCATCTTCTAAAATCTCTCCTGCAACTCTTATCATTTCTCTTTTGATGGCAGACTGAGAAATGGCCATAGCGTGGTACTCAATATTGGCGGCGGAGTTGATTTTACTACTTAGTGTGGCAATGTATTTGGCTCCCCCAGCTTTCTGAATGAGGCCATTTTTTCTGAGATTTCTTATTACATTTAAGGAATCGATGGGTTCAGAGCTTTTAAAAAGCTCCGTAATAGTGGAAAAAATAAGTTGGTGAGCTTCAGAATAAAAACTTTCTATGTTAAGTAGCTCATAAACAAGCCCAAAGGCATCTTTATCGATGAGAATAGCTCCCAAAACCGCTTCTTCCATTTCGGGGGTTTGGGGAGCCACTTTACCTCTTTGCAAAGATAAATTCTCACTGACAATCGATGTATTTATAAATTCACTCAAAGCCTGTTTTTTTCAATTGGGTTAACGGAATACAATATTACACTAAAAAAAAATGATAATAAACTCGACCAAAATGAATGATTTTAGAAAGGATTATTTATCAGTATTTTAATTAAGTAACAATAATTTTTTGTGGAAAAATCGATGAAATTGTTAATAATTTTTCCAAATTTGATGAAAATTAAAAATAGGTTAACAATTGACTGAAAAAACACTCAAACTAGAATCGTCGTCATTGAATGAATTCTTCGGATTTCAGAACGAAAACATTAAAGAAATAGCCAAAACATACCCTCAGAGCAAAATTATCTCCCGTGGAGATGAGATTTTCTTAAAAGGTCCAGAAAAAGACGTAAACCAACTAAATAGTTTGTTTGAGAAACTTTTAGCCCATTTTGAGAAGACAGGCCATCTTTCACTCGAAAATATTAAAAATTATTTAGAAGGAGAAACCCAGCACATAGACGAAATACTCAACCAAAAAGATATAATAGTACATGGAAACAGAGGTTTAATTGTTAAAGCTAAAACATTAAACCAAAAAAGACTCGTTGAAGCATCAGAAAAATCAGATATAGTCTTTGCAATTGGACCAGCTGGGACGGGTAAAACTTACACAGCCGTAGCTTTGGCAGTAAGGGCTTTAAAGGATAAAAAAGTCAAGAAAATTATAATTACTCGCCCGGCTGTTGAAGCAGGAGAGAATCTTGGTTTCTTGCCAGGTGACCTCAAAGAAAAGATAGATCCGTATCTAAGACCCATTTATGACGCATTAGAAGATATGGTTTCAGGAGAAAAACTGAAAGCATTCCTTGAAAAGAACACCATAGAAATTGCTCCTTTGGCCTATATGAGGGGTCGAACACTTGACAATGCCTTTATACTATTGGATGAAGCCCAAAACACAACGCCTATGCAACTCAAAATGTTTTTGACGCGTATGGGCCCTGCCTCCAAGATAATTGTAACTGGAGACAAAACTCAGATAGATTTGCCAAAGAACCAAAAGTCGGGTTTGGAAGATGCCGAGAAAAAGCTTCAAAAAATAAATGGAATAGAATTTATAGAATTAGACGGAAAAGACGTTGTAAGACATCCATTGGTTGTAAAAATATTAGAAGCCTATGAAAAAGCAGATTCTTAGTCTTTTCGTTCTGTTAACGACTATTTTACACTTAAACGCTCAAAAAAAGTGTGCTGTGGGTGATGTTGCTGACGAAAGATTAAGACGAAGACACGAGGCTTTGAATTTAAAACTTCAGGATTTTTACAGCAAATACGACAAAGAAGATGCTTTTGCAAATAACCTTATCAGAATTCCGGTTGTGGTTCACATCATCCACAACAATGCAGCTGGTAAAATTGGGGGCGAAAACAACGGAAATATTTCTGATGAACAAGTATTTTCGCAAATTAAAGTATTAAACGAAGACTACAGAAGAAAAGTCTCTACACCAGGTTTCAACAATTCTCCGGTGGGAACCGATATGAATATTGAATTTTACTTGGCCGACAAAGACCCCGACGGCAAAACAAGTCTTGGAGTCAATAGAGTCTATTCTCCGAAAGCTAATTTCGACGTTTTTGACGAAAATACCCTTCTGTCAAGCCTGTCTTATTGGGATTCTAACAGATATCTAAACATTTGGGTAACTACACTGAAAGACGATTTTTTGGGTTACGCCGAATTTCCAACTGGCGAGTATGATGGACTTGAATTAGAAGATGCCGATGAAAAGATAGATGGTATAATGATAGACCACCGGGCGTTTGGGCGGCGAACCGGCACTACAACCTCGGGAGTATACACCTACGGCAGAACCCTAACCCATGAAGTCGGTCACTGGTTAGGTTTGATACATATATGGGGCGACGAGTACTGTGGGGATGATTTTTGCGGTGACACTCCACCCACCGAAAGCGGTAACTTAACCATAAAGTGTACTCCAAAATACTCGAACTGCCGAGGACCTCGAACATTAAACATGATAGAAAACTACATGGACTACACAGCTGATAGCTGCATGAATATTTTCACAGCAGATCAGAAAGCCCGGGTACGTGCAGTTTTAGAAATAAGTAAAAGACGTAAGCGACTGGTTACGAACTCAGAATTTAACCTACCTCAAACTGAAAAATTAATCGTAAAAGTTCTAGAAAACCCATCTACAACAGATTATTTACAATTTCAGATTCTTCTAAATGCCTTTTCAAATTTCAATTTTGAAATATTTGACGCTTCAGGCAGACAAATAATAAAAGGAAATTTTGAGGATTCTCCAAGCAGACTTATTCAAGTTACAAAAATGGAGCTTGGAAAAGGTATTTTTAATCTTAGGGTAAAAGCGGGCGAGGAAATAGTGTATAAAAGATTGATTTCGCAATAAACCATAGGTTCATACAAATTTCATTTCCTTTAAGATTTGTTTTTGTTTAATTTTGAAACACTAACAAATGTTAAAGACCTACAAAATCATTCTATGGAATTAAAAAAATCTGAAAAGCCTAAATTTGATGACATTTTCATGGATTTGGCGATTAATTTAGCCAAAAGATCTCATTGCATTAAAGCTCAGGTAGGTGCGGTTTTAGTAAATGAAACCAGAATAACGTCTATTGGTTACAATGGACCACCATCAGGCACACACAACTGCGATGAGGATTTTGGCGAAGTTGGCTGTCCCAGAGACTCAAAAGGCAGTTGTTCTTTGGCATTACACGCTGAGCAAAACGCCATACTATACGCATCAAAAAACGGTGCAAAAGTAGAGGGTTCAACGCTTTATGTGACATTATCGCCTTGTATTGCTTGTGCCAGAGTCATTTATTCTATGAAAATAAAAAAAGTATTTTATCTGAATTCGTATGCACAATACAAAGGTATTCCTAGCGACGAAGGAGTGGATTTTCTGAGAAAATTTGGCGTAGAGGTTGTTAAATATGAGGTGTCATGAATTATTTAGCTCACCTTTTTTTGGCAGGTCAGAATGACGGAATCATTTTGGGAAATCTTTTGGAAGATTTCGTAACTGGTCCTATAGAGAACGAAACAAACAGTAAATTGCCCAAAGATGTCAAACTTGGGCTTCTGATGCATCGCCAAATAGACACCATGACGGATTCGCATCCTGTCGTAAAAGAATGTAAGGAGCTCTTTTATCCAAACTTTGGCAAATACTCGCCCATAATAATTGATGTTTTGTTTGACCATTTTTTAGTAAAAAATTGGGAGATTTTCACCGAAGAGCCATTTGATAGTTTCAGACCGAGGGTGTACAAATCGCTCAAAAACTACTTGAATATTCAACCAGAACATCTTCAGGGAATGATAAACTCCATGATAGAACACGACTGGCTCAAGAATTACAAAGAAAATTGGGGGCTTGAAAGGGCATTTTTGAATCTCAACAAACGCATAAACAAACCAGAGGTAGATTTGCGTTTATCTCTAAAAGAATTTGAGGAAAACTACTATTTCATAAATGAGAAATTCCTGGATTTTTTCGAAGATCTTAAAAAACATTGTGATAATTTTTTGAAAGAACAAAAACTAGATGTCTAATAATTATCAGCAAATAATAAACAAATTGGACGGAAAATCGCTTAAACCCGTGTATTTACTACACGGCACAGAGTCTTTTTATGTGGATCAGTTTGTCCAAAAAGTATTAGAAATAGCCATTCCAGATTTCGAAAAAGGTTTCAACGAATATGTACTCTATGGGAAGGATATAAGCACTGGCGATATTATAAACTACGCCAGAAAGTTTCCAATGATGGCCGAGAGACAGTTGGTGCTGGTAAAGGAGGCTCACATGATTGCTGATTTGAGCAATAAGGATAATCAAACATTGATTGAAAACTATGCAAATAATCCGCTGAGCTCAACTATACTGGTTTTAAGTTTTGGCAAAGCACAGGATGAACGCAAAACATGGGTTAAATCTTTTGCAAAACATGGTCAAAATCTGAACTTCAAGAAAATGTATGATTATGAAATTCCCGATTTCATAATTTCACATTGTGCATCTTTGAATCTTAAAATAAGTCCAAAGGCGGTACAGTTACTTTCTGAACACATAGGAAATAACCTACAAGCCATACACAATGAGATAGACAAACTAAAGGTAAACCTCAAGCCCGATGAAGCAATAGACGCAACAACTATTGAAAAATACGTAGGAATCTCTAAAGATTACAATGTTTTTGAGTTGCAAAAAGCCTTGACAGAGAAAAATGTAAAAAAGAGTTTTCAAATAGTGAAATACTTTGGGGACAACACTAAAGACCATCCAATTACGCCCAACATCATTATTCTTTATAATTTTTTCTCCAAGGTACTTTTACTTCACGGCCTTAAAAATCAGTCAGATGCCGATTTGGCCAAAAACATGGGAGTGAACGCATATTTCTTAAAAGATTATAAAAAAGCAGCCTCGCTATATCCAATAGGGCAGTTAATGAAAGTCATTCATTCTTTGAGTATCGCCGATCAAAAATCAAAAGGTGTAGGGTCAGGCTCTATCTCTGAGGGAGATATTTACAAAGATTTGATTTTTAGCATTCTAAATTAACGCTAGCTTGATTTTCATTCTTATCAAAGACTCTTCAGTAGTGTAGTTTTCCATATCTGACACATCAACCCATTTCAAACCATTAGTTTCATGGTTTTGAACCAAAGGAATCGTTGAATCGGCAATTAATAAGTATCTGACATCAAAATGTTCATGCTCAGGTACTCCTTTGTTTTCAGGAATCGTGTGAATATCCAAATCAAACGCTTTTTGACCAATGTTCTCTATCAAAAGTCCAGTTTCTTCAAAAACTTCCTTAATCGCAACCGAAAGGGTATCTCTGTCGCCATCGCAATGGCCACCGGGTTGAAGCCATTTATTGAGTTTTTTATGATGTAGAAGGAGTGTTTTCCTATTTTGAGGATCAAAAATAAATGCTGAAGCTGTAATGTGGCCAATTTCTAAGTGCCGCTCGAAACAATCTTCGTGATTTCGCACAAAGTCCACGAATCTATTTTTAATTAAAATTTCAGAATCAAAAGCACAATCGTACGCCAGTAATAAATCTAGAATTTCTTTCATTTTTTATAATTACTCCCAAATGGCTATGCCATTTGGTTTAAGACCAACATCTATTTTTTTAATTATTTTTTTAGAAACGACATCTACCACCTGCACCGAATTTCCTTTCTGATTAACAACAATGGCAGTTTTACCATCTTTCAGGAAAGTCAATTGATGCGGTTCAACGTCTGTGAGAATTTCACCTTTTTTTATCCACTCGGTCTGTAATTGCTGATAAATATAAACCTTATCCGATTTGGGTGCACAAATCCAAAGTTCGTTAGTGGAAGTATTAAACTTGGAGAATCCAGGAATGAAGTCAAAATCAATAAAATCTATTACTTTAAAATCGTTAAGATTCACAATATTTAGAGTCTTAGCATTGGCGTTTTCAACAAAAACAGTAGATTCGTCCCATCCTGGCCAAACATTCGTAGGAAATGGATCTACTTTTATTTCTTTAATAATCGCTTTCTTTTTTGTGTCAATTACAGTCAAAAATGAAGTTTCTCCGCATGCAACAAGTGCTAAATCACCATTTTTAGCAAAAATAACCTCAGTAGGATCAGGCCCAACCACAATTTCCTTGATGGAAGCATAAGTATTGGCATCAAAGACCTGGATTTTTCCTGAGTGCGATACTAAACTCGTCCAAATTTCTGACTGATTGTTTGAGAAAACTACATTGTGATTAGTAAAAGAAATCGGAAAAACTTTTTCTGATTTGTCTAATAAATTCAAAACTCCAACATTACCTTTTACCAAAGCACCATGTAAACCAACATGCCCATTTGAAAAGTCATATTCGGGGAAAGCCACCGAAAGTCTTGAAAAATCTTTTGAAATATAAATGTGATGGGCGAAAGAATTTCCGGCATTTTTGAAATAATATCGCCCTTTTTGGTCAAAGCTTTTGGTATCAATGATAGAAATACTGTTGTCGCCACCATTAATAACAAATGCAGAATCCTTTTCAAAATTTAGATCAGAAATTTCATCTTTCTTTTTTGAACAAGAAAAAAATATTAATGCCAATAAAATATATCTCATAAAAAAACGCTGCCTTTTGAAAGACAACGTTTTTTCGAACAAAAAATTTATCAAAATTGATTATTTAGAAATCAAAGTCATTACAATTTCGGTCAAGGCACTAATTATGAAACCGAATATAGTTTTCAGGAAACTTTTATAAGATTGCTCTTTAGAAACCTCTTGGTCGTTGTTTTCTCTAGGAACTAAAGGATTAATCGTTGTAAGCTCAGACTTTACTTCGGATTTTGAACTAATAGCAATGGTTTTACCAGCTTTAGTCTGATGAGCCGATATTCTTGGATTACTCACTATTCCGAAACTTGACAACGAAAAAGTAGCAGAAAGCAACAAAATAAAAAGAACTAATTTTTTCATTAGTGATATTTTTTTGTCAAAAATAATATACAGATGGATATTTCCAACAAAATACTAGGAAATTTTTCCGACCATTTCTTCAGGCTTTACCCATTCGTCAAACTCATCAGCCGTTAAATATCCCAAAGCTATTGCCGTTTCTTTTAGGGTGCTACCGTTTTTGTGAGCCGTTTGAGCTATTTCAGCAGCTTTGTAATAACCTATTTTGGTATTCAATGCCGTCACCAACATCAAAGAGTTGTTTACATGTTTCTTTATGTTTTCGTGCAAAGGCTGAATACCTATGGCACATTTATCATTAAAAGACACACAAACATCCGCAATAAGTCTAGCAGAATGCAGGAAATTAAAAATCATCATCGGCTTGAACACATTCAACTCAAAATGGCCATTTGAACCTCCAATATTGATGGCTACGTCGTTGCCAAGAATTTGAGCTGCCGCCATAGTCATAGCCTCGCATTGTGTAGGATTCACTTTGCCCGGCATTATTGACGACCCTGGCTCATTGTCAGGAATGTAAATTTCGCCTATACCTGACCTTGGACCGGATGAAAGCATTCTTACATCATTTCCAATTTTCATCAGACTAACCGCCACAGTTTTCAAAGCCCCGTGGGCTTCTACTATGGCATCATGAGCCGCTAGAGCCTCAAATTTATTTTCGGCCGTTCTGAAAGGAAGACCTGTTAACTTAGCTATTTGACCCGCCACATTCTCGGAATATCCATCAGGGGTGTTAATTCCTGTACCTACAGCAGTTCCGCCAAGTGCAAGCTCACCAAGATGATCCAAAGTATTATTAATAGCCTTCAAACCGTGGTTTAACTGTGAAACATAACCAGAAAACTCTTGTCCAAGTGTAAGCGGAGTAGCGTCCATAAAATGCGTACGTCCTATTTTCACTACGTTCATAAACTCTTTTGACTTAGCCGAAAGCGTGTCTCTAAGTTTTTCAATACCTGGTATTGTTTTCTCAATGAGCATCTTGTATGCTGCAATGTGCATAGCGGTAGGGAAGGTGTCATTTGATGATTGTGACTTGTTTACATCGTCATTTGGATGTAAAAACTTCGTTTTATCGTTCAATTCGCCACCTTTTAAGACATGAGCTCTGTAAGCAATAACTTCATTACAATTCATGTTTGACTGTGTGCCAGAACCAGTTTGCCAAACCACCAATGGAAACTGATCGTCTAACTTTCCTTCTAATATTTCGTCACAAACTACGCCAATAAGCTTTGCTTTTTCTTCATCCAAAACTCCGGCCTCAAAGTTTGCCAAAGCAGCCCCATGTTTAAGATATGCAAATGCCTTGATGATCTCTTTCGGCATCTTGTTGATGTCCTGAGCAATCTGAAAATTTTCAATCGAACGTTGTGTTTGAGCACCCCAATAAACATGTGAGGGTACCTGAACTTCGCCCATCGTATCTTTTTCTATCCTATAGTCCATTTTATTTTTTATTTTTTTACAAATTTAGTATCGTTTTGAATAATATCAAACTTAGAATTATACAATTTATTTGGCTGAATTTCTGGTATTATCCTTGAAAAACAAAATAAATAAAATCAAAACCCCGCCTGCTATATAAGCAGGAACCATCCAAACTCCAGACCAATCGTGTTTTGTAACTCCATCAACCACTGTGGTGTATTTGGTAAGCACTTTACCTGATAAAAACGACCCGATGCCCATGCCAACACCATAGGTAGCAAATGTGATTAGGCCTTGGGCAGAATTCTTGATTTTTTCTCCTGATTTGTTATCGGTGTAAATTTGTCCTGTCACAAAAAAGAAGTCATAACATACGCCATGAAGCAATATAGCAATGTACAAAACCCACTCAGACGAAATTCCGTCGCCGTAGCCAAAGCACACAAAACGCGTTATCCAGGCAATTAGACCCACAATTAGCATCTTTTTTATACCAAATTTTTGCAATGCAAAAGGAATAAGTAACATAAACCCAACTTCTGAAACCTGACCGAGTGACATTTTATTCTCTACGTTGGTCATGTTGGATTCGGTAAGCGATAAGTTTCCGTGAGCATAATAAAACGCCAAAGGAATACATACCAAAACAGAAGAAATAAAGAAAATCAAGAAAGAACGATCCTTAAATAGCACGAATGCATCTGTACCTAATATTTGACCAATAGTGGCATTTCCTGTTGCTTTCGGTGGAGTCTTGGGCAAAGTAAATGCAAAAATAGCCCAAGCCAAAGACGTAAACATGGCGATTTGGAATATCATAACCTTGTCGCCCACCTCATAAAAACCTATAATGTTAGTCACGACAATCCAAGCAATCGTACCCAAAACCCTGATCACCGGAAATTCCTTTCCAGGATCTTTCATTTGGTTCATAGCAATAGAACTCGACAAAGCAAGATTTGGGGCAAAAGTGAGTGTATAAGCCAAAATATACCAAAAGAAGTTGTCGGCAGATTGATTTTGAATCAAAAAATAGAGAATTGCTGCACCCAAAAGATTCAAAACACCCATTACCTTTTGTGCAGAAAAATATCTGTCGGCAATCATTCCGATAAAAAATGGTGCAATTATGGAAGCTATAGAAAAGGTAGCGTATGCGTTTCCAATCTGATCACCGTTTGCATTTAATGTGGTAAACATATATTTACCCATCTGGCCATACCAAGAGCCCCAGGTAAAAAACATTAGGAACATCATTACACTCAACTGAATCCTTACGGTCAATTTCATAATATATTTAGGGTTTTACTATTTCGTTTATTCCACAAACTAAAGCATTTTTTAAGGCCTAAAAAAATCATTTATCAAATAAGTTGCTGAAAAAATCCATAATTTTGCGACATGAAATACTTTATAGAGGTATCATACCTCGGAACAAATTTTCATGGTTGGCAAATACAACCGAATGATTTGAGCATTCAGGGAGAGCTAGAATTTGCTTTAAGTAAGATTTTGGGAGAGAAAATTTCGATTATGGGCAGTAGCCGCACAGATACCGGCGTACATGCTCGGCAACAATATGCCCACTTCAAAACTTCGAAAAAGCTGAGGGAATTAGATGCTCTCAAAAATAGATTGAATGGTTTTTTGAAAAGCGAAATTGCGGTAATACGGATATTTTCGATGTTCCCGAATGACCATACACGATTTGACGCTCTCAATAGAAAATATATTTATAGAATAATCAATAGCAAAGACCCTTTTAAGAAGGATTTGGCAACGGTTTATTTTAAAGAGCTTGATTTAGTAAAACTCAACAAAGCCTCTGAAATTTTGTTAAACCATATTGATTTTAAGAGTTTTAGTAAGGTAAAAACCAACGTAAACACCTTTGAATGTGTAATTGAGGAAGCATTTTGGATTCAAAACGGCGGTACGCTGGAGTTTCATATAAGAGCCAATAGGTTCTTGAGGGGCATGGTAAGAGCCATTGTTGGCACCTTGTTGAATGTGGGCACAGGGAAAATTGCGGTTGAAGATTTTGAAAAGATAATTTTAGAAAAAGATAGAACAAAAGCTGGCATTGCAGCAAAAGCAGAAGGCTTAACTTTAGAAGAGGTGAATTATCCTGAAGGATATTTTAATCGAAAAATTGAGATTTCTGAGGCTGAAATGAACGAAATGGAGATTGTGAAAGAACTTTTTATAAAATATCAGGCTCATTTGGGTATTTCGCTATGTTTTCAGGGTTTTCAGAAAGAAATTGAGAATCTGCCAGGCAAATATTCAGAACCCAGTGGAACTATTCTTTTGGCAAAAGAAGGTGAAAAAGTAGTTGGAATAGTTGCTTTAAAGCAGTTAGAAGAGGAAGTTTGCGAAATGAAAAGGTTGTTTGTTTTGCCTGATTATCAAGGATATGGAATTGGAAAAACGCTAACAGAAAGTCTTTTACATAAAGCCAAAGACCTAAAGTTTAAAATTATGAAATTAGATACCTTGGGTCGCTTGGAATCTGCGGTCGCTTTGTATCAAAAACTTGGTTTTGAGCAGACTAATCCTTACAATATAAATCCTGAAGAAGATATTCTTTATTTTGAAAAAAAATTATGACCGCAGAAATAGGAATTGATTTAATAAAAGCCAAAAATATACTTGAAAATGGAGATTTGGTGGCTATTCCAACCGAAACGGTCTATGGTTTAGCTGCAAATGCTTTAGACCCTTTGGCGGTGAGCAAAATATATGCTGCCAAAAATCGCCCAAGCTTTGATCCATTAATCATTCATGTTGGAAATATTGAAGATTTTCAAAAATACACGGTTGATTTTCCTGCCCAATTATTAGAACTTGCCCATAAATTTTGTCCTGGACCAATTACCTTTTTAGTTAAAAAAAGCGAAATTATTCCCGAAATAACTACTTCTGGACTCGAAAAAGTAGCAATAAGAATTCCAAAACACCCATTGACACTTGAACTTTTAAATAAACTCGATTTCCCTTTGGCTGCTCCGAGTGCTAATCCGTTTGGGTATGTCTCACCCACTACAGCAAGCCATGTTTATGAACAATTGGGTGAAAGAATTCCTTATATTCTTGACGGAGGCCCTTGCAATGTTGGGTTGGAATCTACCATTGTGGGTTGTGAGAACGAAAACTTGATTATTTACCGCAAAGGTGGCCTTGATTTGGACGAGATTCGTAAAGTTTTTCTAGGCGAAATTCTTATAAAAGACCATTCGAGCTCAAATCCGCAAGCACCTGGAATGCTAAGCAAGCATTATTCTCCCAAAAAGAGAATCGAGATATTGGAATCAACCACAAAAATAGATTTAATTGAAATAAAATCTACTGGCTTTTTGAGGTTTAATTCCCGAATAGATGGATTTGGAAATCAGATAATTTTATCTGAAAAATCAGACCTAAACGAGGCTGCATTTCGACTTTTTGATGCTCTAAGACAATTTGATAAGATGGATATTCAAAAGGTATTTATCGAGTTGGTTCCTGAAAAAGGCCTTGGAATAGCTATAAACGACAGACTAAGAAGGGCAGCAGCCAAATCTTAGTCTTCCAAAATCATAATTTCAATACGTCTATTTTTAGATTTATTTTCGTCTGAATCGTTGGGTACAAGTGGTTCTGAAGATCCTTTTCCAATGGTAATAATTCTATCTGGAGAAATGCCTTTGTTAAACAAATAATTGGCAATGACTTTAGCACGAAACTCCGATAAACGTTGATTTAATCTTTGATCAGAGCCTTCGTTATCGGTATGCCCTGCAATCTCAATTTGGGCTTTGGGGTTTTGTTTTAAATATTCAGCCACTCCGTCGAGTTTGGTCTCTGCCCCTTTAACCAGTATAGTCTTACTTTTTTCAAAATTTACACCCTCTAGAGGATATTTGACTCCTTTTTTGATATCTAATTTGGCAACAGAAGGTGTTAAAACTTGAATTGATGGTATTTTTTCTTCTCTCGGCAGGTCGAGCGTTGGTTTATCAACTTTTAAAACAGCCTTATTTTTTGGCTTTAGCGTTAATAAATACTCTAATCTTTCTGGACTAGCTTGTTTTAACATAAAGGCTGTTGAATAATCTTCAAAATCTGGCATTCGAATTTCGATATAATAATTTCCTTCTTCTGAAATATTCCCTATGAATCCATTTTTATCAATATCAAAAATTAATTCTTTGGACTTATTGTCATTTCTGTTCTTTATGAACGCTTTCACTGCAGCAATTTTATCAGCATCTATTTTATTTGTCAATTTAAAAAGGATATCATAAGAATCTCTAAAGAGTGAAATAGTAAACTCTGAATTAATTGCTTCTCTCTTATCCAAAACTTTACTGATACTTTTGTAATTCTCTTTATTTACTTCAAGAAGATAATTGTTTGTTGCAGAGAGGCTTACTTTTTTTCTGCCTCCATCTTGGTCTTGTTTAATTTCAACTTGATCTACTTTGACTTTAAAATTGGCATCAATTTTTTCTTTTGTAAAAGCGTCAATCGATGAAAAATAAAAATTGCTAATCTCAAAAGCTGTCATAACCAATTGAACATTGCTTTCGTTCAGATTTAACTGTTGTTTAAGGTTGTTATAACCCTTCGCAGAAACTTCATAACTATAACTTAGTTTGGGGTTAATCTTGTTAGATATAAAAACAGACCTAATTGGATCAAAACTTAAGGCAACGGCTTTACTGTCGTTTTCAAAGACTCTTAGTCTCGCGTCTTTAATAGAAAGTTTAGTTTGCTCATCAACTACTTTTATTTCAAATGTCTCTAATTTATCAGCAACTTTCTTTTTTAAAAAAACTTCAATTGATTTATCCAACTCAACATTAGCAGTGTAGTCATTATATCCATTTGCCGATACCTCAAAAAAATGTTTCTTCTCGGAATCTAGGTTTAATGTTTTTTGGTGCTTCGTCACTTTCCCTGAAATTTCCCTCGACTGTTCACTAAATACCTTAGTAATTGCATTATTAATAGGATTCTTAGTTTCGAAATCAAACACACTTATTACATATTCATTGGTTCCCTTTTTTAGCCTCATGGAAAAAAAAGTATTTCCGGCAGCCAAAGATTTTACATTAAAACTACCAGAACGATTAATATAGCCATTTGCCTTAGGTTCTATGGTATAAACTCCGGACTCGTTTGGTATGTAAGCATAGGACTGTTTGCTCGTTGTAGTTACTTTATATTTTTTACCAGAAGGACTGGTTATTTCTAGCTCGGCGGCAAGTCTTTCGTTTGTTTCTTCATCAAATATATCTATTTGTAGTGAAGAGCTAGGGGTTAAGCCATACTTTTGTGGTTTGCCATCTAATACAAATGGCGACTTAAACTCAATAAATCCATTAGCGTTGGTAATCAGAGTATAATTATCGTTTCTATTCCCGTCAAACAGTATTTTCCCGTTTTCTATTTTACCATCAAATATTTTCTGTCCTGTTTCCAAATGTACAACTGCGGCCGTACCAGAAGATATTTTTAAGTTTGTTGATACATCAAATAGATTAATCTCTTGTTTCATGCGGTTTTTGACCAATTCAATTACTACCGATTCGGTCTTCTGCTCAGCCGAAATATCAAGCTCAATTTCTCTGAAATCCTTTAAGTATCCTTTTGCATTTGTTGTGATTTTATATTTTCCTTTTATTTCATAATAATATAGAATCTGCGGATTCTGTTCATTTATTTTTTCTTTATTTGTTCTTGAAAAAAAAACAATTTCTATATCAGAGGCGACTGGATCTTTAGACTCAGCATCTATGGTGGTTAATTGCAATTTTCCTGAAGGCTTAGGGTTTAGTTGAATTTCTAAAATATCACCATCATTCAAATTTTCCGTTTCGAAAGACTTTACCTCATTATAGAAACCAACGGCTGTCACTGAAATCTTCAGTACTTTACCTCTTGGAATATCATAAAATGTCTCTTTCTTATTGTTGGTAAGTTTTATCTCTTGTCCACTAGGTTCTTGTGTGACTTTTACCGAAAAATTAGACTGCAACTGATTTCCATCGAAACTATTAATGACCACTACCTTCAACTTTATATTTTCAGGCACAAAAGCCTTTGATATATTTACTGAAGTAAATAAACAGAAAACTATAAAAACAAAACCTCTTACCATCAAAATGCCTTATTATCTTTGTTCTTTAAACTTCTAAAAAACTTAAAAATTATCCTACGATGATATTCTCATCAAATTTTTTGCCATGTTTGGCTTATATGACCGCAATTTTAGAAGAATCTGAAATAAAAATCAATGTTGGGGAGCAATACAGGAAGCAATCGTACCGAACTCGGGCAAATATTTTAGGGCCACATCAGGTAGAGACGTTGACAGTACCTATCCAAAAGGCTCCAAACAACGAAATCATAAAAGAAATAAAAATAGATAATCGAACAAATTGGCAAAAGCCAATCTTCAAGACTATTGAAAATTCTTACAAAAAAAGTCCCTATTTCGAATACTATGAATATTTATTTCAGCCCCTATTTAATAAACATTACAACTACTTGATAGACCTAAACCACAAATCACTGACAATATGTCTTGAAATATTAAAAATAAACAAGACAATTTGTCAAGCCGAATTTTCGTATTTTGAGAATAAAAACGAATTTATTAGCTTTAATGCTAAGAGTAGAGTGGATTTTCCAGATTTTTATATGTCAAAAGAATATTTTCAGAATTTTGGCAATAAGTTTGAGCCAAATTTAAGTGTCATAGACCTTCTTTTTTCGAAAGGACCCGAGAGCGTGCAAATTCTTAAAAGTTCAAAGAAATTGGTCATTTGAACAATGTTTTAAAAAATAATGTTAATTCGATAAAAAAGGAGATTAAATGGAACCCAAGTTTTCACAAAGAGTAAAAGAAGTTATATCTCTTGCCCGTGAAGAGGCATTGAGATTGGGGCACGATTATATCGGAACTGAGCATCTTATCTTAGGAATGATTCGTGAAGGTGAAGGACTTGGCTTAGAACTAATTCAGAAGGCTGGTTTAAATCCAGAAGAGTTAAGAACCTCTATCGAGAACTCTACAAGAGGAACAGCAACCAATACCATCAAAAACCTTTCTAACATTCCCCTGACTAGACAATCAGAGAAAGTACTTAAAATCACCCATTTAGAAGCAAAAATTTTCAAGTCTGATGTAATCGGAACTGAACATTTGTTGTTAGCTGTGCTGAGAGACGACGACAATTTGGGCTGCCAAATATTGAATCGCTACAGAATCAACTATAAGTTGATCAAAGAAATGTTGGAATATCAACTGACTGGTCAAGAACCTACCATGGAAAGACCAGATACCGACGATGACGACAAATCATTTGGTGGTGGCGGCGGATCGTATGGAAGCCAGAAAGCCGACCCCAAAACAGGAGAAAAATCTAGGACGCCAATATTGGACAATTTTGGTAGAGATTTGACCAAGATGGCTGAAATCGGCAAATTAGATCCGATAGTTGGTCGTGAAAAAGAAATAGAAAGAGTTGCTCAAATTCTTTCGAGAAGAAAGAAAAATAATCCGATACTAATTGGTGAGCCGGGTGTGGGTAAAACAGCCATTGCCGAAGGTTTAGCACTTAGAATTGTTCAAAAGAAAGTTTCTCGTGTTCTTTTCGGTAAAAGAGTGGTTACGCTTGATTTGGCTTCTTTGGTTGCTGGAACAAAATACCGTGGCCAGTTTGAGGAAAGAATGAAGGCGGTAATGCTAGAAATTGAGAAAAATCCGCAAATCGTTCTTTTCATTGATGAGATTCACACCATTGTGGGTGCAGGCGGAGCGAGCGGCTCTTTAGACGCCTCAAATATGTTCAAACCTGCTTTGGCAAGAGGAGATATACAATGCGTTGGTGCTACTACTTTAGATGAATATCGCCAATACATCGAAAAAGACGGTGCTTTGGCCAGAAGATTCCAAATGGTGATGGTGGATGCAACATCTATCGACGAAACCATCGAGATTCTCAACAATATCAAGAGCAAATACGAAGACCACCACAATGTTACGTATTCTGATGAAGCCATTGTTTCGGCAGTGAAATATTCAGAAAGATACATTACGGATAGATTTTTACCTGACAAAGCCATAGATGTTATAGATGAAGTAGGAGCGAGAGTTCACATCAAAAACATAAATGTGCCGCAAGAGGTAGTAGATTTAGAAGAAGCTGTAGAAGAAATTAAATTAGAAAAAAACAGAGTTGTCAAAAGCCAACGCTATGAAGAAGCAGCTCAGCTGAGAGACCGTGAGAAAAAGCTTTTGGAACAACTCGAAAATGCCAAGCAAGCTTGGGAAGAAGAATCTAAAACCTTGCGTCATATCGTAACTGAGGACCACGTAGGCGAGGTTATAGCAATGATGACAGGTATCCCAGTGAAAAAAGTCAACATGAACGAAGGCGATAAAATCCTGAAAATGGGTGACTCGCTTCGTGGACGAATTGTTGGTCAAGACGCTGCTGTTGAAAAACTTACCAAAGCCATACAAAGAACTAGGGTAGGATTGAAAGATCCTAAAAAGCCAATTGGAACGTTCATTTTCTTAGGACCTACAGGTGTTGGTAAAACAGAATTGGCCAAAACGTTGACAGAATATCTTTTTGACAAAGAAGATGCATTGATACGCATAGACATGAGTGAGTACATGGAGAAATTCAGTATCTCGCGTTTGGTTGGGGCTCCTCCAGGATATGTAGGTTATGAAGAAGGTGGCCAGTTAACGGAGAAAGTACGTAGAAAGCCTTATTCGGTTGTTCTTTTGGATGAAATCGAGAAAGCTCACCCAGATATTTTCAATATTTTGTTACAAGTATTGGATGATGGTATTCTTACGGATAGCTTGGGAAGAAGAGTTGATTTTAGAAATACAATCATCATCATGACTTCCAATATTGGAGTTAGAGATTTGAAAGATTTTGGCTCGGGAATTGGTTTTGCGACTAAGTCAAGAGTTGAAAATCAGGATGATATGATAAAATCTACCATCCAGAATGCTTTAAAAAAGACATTCTCTCCGGAATTCTTGAACAGATTGGATGATGTTATTGTGTTTAATTCTCTAGCTAGAGAAGATATCCATAAAATCATTGATATTTCTCTCAAGAAATTATTCTCAAGAATTACTAGCATTGGTTATTCAATGGAATTAACCGATAAAGCCAAAGATTTCTTAGCTGAAAAAGGTTATGACCAACAGTATGGGGCAAGGCCATTGAACAGAGCAATTCAGAAATATGTGGAAGACCCTTTGGCCGAAGAAATATTGAAAGGCACCATGAGTGAGGGTGATGTGATATTGGTGGATCATGAGGAAAACAATGAATTGTTGAAATTTAGCAAAAAACCTAAAGAAGAAACGATTGAACAATAATTTTGAAATAATATAATTCAATAGCACGAGAAAGAATTCTCGTGCTATTTTTGTTTTATGAAAAAACTACTCTTATTAATTTTATTATTTGCAGCTTTTGAAAGTATAGCTCAGCAACTTTCGAAGGAAGCAAAATTCGGTTTGGTTACTGTTTCCAGTGGCTCGTCTGATGATGCCATATACCAAATTTGGGGACACACAGTTTTGCACCTCATGGACCCCGTAAATGGAATAAACGAATGCTACGATTACGGCTCGTTCAGTTTTGACCAGCCAGGCTTTGTGGTAAAATTCCTGAGAGGCACACTACCTTACAAAATGGCAAAATACGATTTCCAGCCATTTATAGACCATTACAAATACAAAGAAAATCGTTCAGCTTCTGAGCAAATCCTGAATCTTTCTAACAAACAAAAAGAAGACCTTCATCAGTTTTTGACAAACAATTATTTGCCTGAAAATAGAGAATACAAATACCGTTTTTTCTACTATAACTGTGCCAGTAGAATCCGGGATATTCTCCAACAAGTTTGTAAAGATTCCCTTCAGTTTTCGCCAACCCTGCATGCCGACTCCACTTATCGCCAATGGATAGACAAATATGCAAGCAAAAAGAAGCCTTGGATGAATTTTGGCATGAGTCTCGCTATAGGCTTACCATCTGACGAAAAAACGAAAGAATCTGGGGCAATGTTTCTTCCCGATAATCTTTCAGTGGGTTTTGATTCTGCTACAATCGTTCATGGTGGATTAAAAGAACCTTTTGTTTTGGGTAAAATACAACATACTTTGGTAGAGCCACCAAGTGTTTCTTCTTCCATATTTTCGCCTTTTGTTGTTTTCTCAATGCTGTTTGGACTAGTGGCCATCTATACTTTTGGGCAAATAAAATCAGGAAATAAAAAACTATTTTTTGATAAAATATTCTTTTCAATTTTGGGAATAGCTGGCTGGTTTTTTCTAGGACTTTGGTTTTTGACCGATCATGGAGTAACAGAAAAAAACATGAATGTGATTTGGGCTTTCCCAATTTTATTCCCCTTCATATTTTTTGTAAAAAAACCTTCTATTACAAAACCTCTGCTCTGGATTTACGCGTTATTAAACATTGGATTGTTGCTGGTTTGGAATTTTAAACCCCAAGGAATTCCATTAGCAGTAATACCAATTATTCTCGCAGCATTAATCAGGGTAGCTTTCATTCTAAAAAATAACCATGGATTTAAAACCAATAGTTGAACAAGTTAAAGAAGTAGCCAAAGAGGCTGGAGGATTTATTGCTGGTGAAGCTCTGAAGTTTAAAACCAATTCTATTGAATACAAAGACATAAACAATGTAGTGTCTTATGTGGACAAAGAAGCTGAAAATCTGATAGTTAACAGACTAAAAGCTATTAATCCCGATATTAGTTTCATCACAGAAGAGGGAACAGTGGCCACAGGAGATCAAAATGGATTAAATTGGATTATAGACCCTTTGGATGGAACAGCTAATTTCGTGCATGGTTTACCTCATTATTCGGTAAGTTTGGCACTGGCTGAAGGAAAGGATGTTCTAATTGGTGTGGTCTATAACATTTGTACCCAAGATATGTTTTGGGCAACGAAAGGCGGTGGTGCTTTTAGAAACGATTCTGCAATAAAAGTATCTGATAATCAAACATTTGGACAAAGTTTGTTTGCTACGGGCTTTCCATATTATAAATTCGAAGAAATGGAAAAATACATCCAAATTCTCGAATCATTGATGCAAAAAACACACGGCTTACGTAGATTTGGTTCTGCGGCCTTAGACTTGGCTTATGTGGCAGCGGGTATGTACGACGGCTTTTTCGAATACAATCTCAACTCATGGGACATGGCAGCGGGTGTGCTTTTAGTCACCGAAGCAGGAGGGAAGGTCACTGATTTCTCTGGAGGTGATAATTATCTTTTTGGAGGAGATATCATAGCAGGAAGTGCCGTCCAAACAGAACTTTTAGCAGAAATAAAGCGTTTTTGGGAATAACAGGAGTTCACCGCTAAGACGGAAAAACGCTAAGAATTGGGCAAAGCGAAAACTCCGCGAAACACAAAAAATCTGTCTAAAAAATATAAAAAACTCAGTGTGACTCTGTGGTAAAAATTCTAATTCAAAAAATAAAATAATATGGAAAATCTAAAATACCCCATCGGCAAATTTGATAACACAAAAGATTACCCTTACGAATCGCTAAGCGGTGCAATAAACTATTTGGAAGATTTCCCCAAAATCTTGAGAGATTTAGTCACAGGGTTGCCAGATGCTATTTTAGATACACCCTACAGACCTGAAGGCTGGACAGTTAGACAAGTGGTTCATCACCTTGCAGATTCGCATTCTAACATGTATATACGTGTAAAATGTGCATTAACGGAAGAAAATCCGACTATAAAAGGCTATAGCGAGGGTGATTGGGCAAATTTGCCAGATTCTAAATTGCCAATTGAAAGTTCGCTGAAAATTATAGAAGGATTACACGAGAGGTTAGTTTTCTTGTTTAGAGATCTAAAGCAAGAGGATTTTGAGAAAACTTTTTATCACAATGGATATCAAAGAACTTATATTTTGAGAAATGTTATTGCCTTGTACAAGTGGCATTCAGAACATCATTTGGAGCATATCAAGTTGGCGATGAACTAGCTTCGACTCCGCTCAGCTACCGCTTGGCTTATGCTCCGCTTAGCTATATCTCTAAGTGAGTTCCACTCAAAACTTTTGAGCTCCGCTCAGACCTAGGTGGCTGAGCGGAGCCGAAGCCACGAAATTGATTTTTAAATAACAACAAAATGATACAGTTACTCGAAAACATCTTCATCATTGTTGTATTTGGTATTGCTATCAAATACATTGTGAGCTTATTTATGAAACAAGCCAAAGGAGAAGCGGGGGCATGTAGTTCTTGCAGTTCAGGTGCTTGCTCTACTTGTCCGACCGCTCAAAAAATTACTGATAAGTAGCTTTTTCTATCATATCATCGGATTCATTTTTACCTAGATATTTGTCTATGGCATAATGAATTAGGTAAATAATAGGTGTCATTAAAACGGCTACAATGAATTTGTAGATATAATTTACGGACGCCACAGCTATTATTTGGCTAAAAGGCCAATTTCCAAACAAGAAAAACGCAATAAATAACACCACAAAACTATCTATCAACTGCGAAACCAATGTGGATCCCGTGGCTCTAATCCATAGAAACTTATTGGTGGTCATCTGTCTTAACTTTCTGAATATCAAAGCATCTAATATTTGTCCAAACAAAAAAGCAATGATACTACCCAGCATTATTCCCATACCTTGACGTAAAATCAAACTGTAGGCGTTGTTTATATTCAAGGATTTGCCCTGAGCATCTACACTGTTGATATCTAGCCAAAACTGAGCTGGAGGCAGGTTGGTTGCTCCATAAAGTATCAGAAAAGCATAAGCAATCAAGGCCGCTGTTAAATAAGAGATGATTTTTACGCCTTTCACTCCAAAATATTCATTGATGATATCCGAAATAATGAATACGATTGGCCAGTTCAGAACTCCCGCTGTGAGGTTAAAGTCTAATTTGTAGCCCAAAAAGTCAATTTGAGCAGGTTTTAGTCCAAAAACTCCTTCCAATGAGAAGATTTTAGCTCCGATTATCTCTGCAACTAGGGCATTGGTGATGAAGATGCCGCAGAGAATGATGAATAAGAGTTGTTTTTTTGATCCAATCATAAAATTTGAATTAATAATTAGTGATTAGCGAAGAGAATAGCAATCTGAATTCATTAATCACTATGATACGTCGCAAAATACTAAGTAAATGAATATACTAATTTCTTAAATACTGAAATTTAATTCACTTTCGTCGCCTTTCCAGCGGGGACTTACTTTTTTTTGAAAAAAAGTAAGCAAAAAAACACTCACAAAAAATGAGTCCTCATGAAAAATTTGATTAAAAATCCCCCTAACTAGAAATCACAGTGCTATCAAATTTTGCAAACGGACATTTTTGTGATTTATAAGAACCATTAGATTTAATTTTTACTTCTCACAAAATCCTCCCATCTTTCAGTTCAATAGTGCGGTCTGAGCGTTCGGCAAGGGATGGATTATGAGTTACTATGACAAAAGAACATCCGAAATTGTTTCTTAACTCAAAAAATAATGCATGAAGCTCTTCAGCGTTTTTGGTGTCTAGGTTTCCACTGGGCTCGTCGGCAAATACAAATTTTGGCGAGTTTATCAAAGCTCTAGCAACCGCCACACGCTGTTGTTCGCCACCCGACAGTTCGGATGGTAAATGATCGGCTCGGTGCGAAATTTTCAAGGCATCCAATAAAATTTCGGCCCGCTTTTCGGTTTCTTCTTTGCTTTTTTTCCCTACCCAAGCTGGCAAACAGATATTTTCTTTAGCCGTAAGCTCTGCCATAAGATTGTGAAACTGGAAAATAAAGCCAATTTTCTCGTTTCTTACTTTGGCCAAAGCCTTGTTATCCAATTGGCTCAACTCTATTTTATCCAAATATATTTTTCCCAGATCGGCCTTGTCTAGCGTACCTAATATATGCAAAAGCGTGCTCTTACCAGCTCCTGATGCTCCGACTATGGAAACTATCTCCGAAGGCTGTATTTGCAATGAAATATCCTTTAAAACCTCAATTGAGCCGTATTTTTTGTAAATGTTTGATCCTTCCAACATATATTTTTCTGTAATTCTTTGTGTATTTTTTCGAAATAAATTTTTAAAAAGTATAATAATTTGCTAATTTGGCAAAAAATTAGAAAAGTTCAATTTTTATTTAATAAATTATGAATATTCACGAGTACCAAGGTAAAGAAATTTTATCGAAATATGGTGTAAGAGTTCAACAAGGAATTGTTGCTTCTACGCCAGAAGAGGCCATAGCTGCTTATCAGCAAATAGCCGAAAGAACAAATTCGAAGTTTGCGGTTGTAAAATCTCAGATACATGCAGGTGGTAGAGGAAAAGGGAAAATTGTTGGAACTGAGCAAAGAGGTGTGCAATTGGCCAAATCTGCTGATGACGTGCAAACCATCGCTACGAATTTGCTTGGAAATACACTCGTGACCATTCAGACAGGTGCTGAAGGAAAGGTGGTAAACAAAATTTTGGTTGCCGAAGACGTATATTATCCTGGTGATTCTGAGCCTAAAGAATTGTACGTTTCTATTCTTTTGGATAGAGGCAGAGCTTGTAACGTAATCATGGCCTCTACCGAAGGTGGAATGGACATTGAAGAAGTGGCTGAGCACACACCAGAGAAAATCATCAAAGAGTGGATAGACCCAAGAGTAGGTTTACAGGGCTTTCAGGCTCGTAAGGTGGCCTATAAACTAGGTATGACAGGCAATGCCAACAAAGAAATGGTTGCTTTCTTGATGAGCCTTTACAAAGCTTACGAAGAAACTGACTCGGCTATGTTTGAGATTAACCCAGTTTTGAAAACTTCTGACGATAAAATATTGGCCGTAGATGCCAAAGTAAGTTTGGACGACAACGCCCTGTTTCGTCACAAAGACTTGGCAGCCTTGAGAGACAAAGCCGAGGAAGATCCTATGGAAGTAGAAGCTTCTGAAAGCGACTTGAACTATGTAAAACTAGACGGAAACGTGGGTTGTATGGTGAACGGAGCTGGTTTGGCCATGGCGACTATGGATATCATCAAACTTAAAGGTGGTGATCCGGCTAACTTCTTAGACGTAGGTGGTGGTGCAAATGCCGTAACAGTAGAAGCTGGTTTCAGATTGATATTGAAAGACCCTAACGTTAAAGCAATCTTCGTGAACATTTTCGGAGGAATTGTACGTTGCGATAGGGTGGCTGCAGGTATTGTAGAAGCCTACAAGTCTATCGGAGATATTCCGGTGCCGATTATCGTAAGACTACAAGGTACCAACGCTGAAGAAGGAGCCAAAATAATAAACGACTCAGGCCTAAAAGTGTACTCAGCCGTATTGCTTAAAGACGCTGCTGAATTGATTACTAAGGTGTTGGCGTAAGATTTTTTATAGATATTTTGTGTGTGGGGCGACTTTTCAAGTCGCCCTTTTTTGTGATTTAAATATTAAAAAAAAATTGGTATTTTTGGCTTTCTGAAAAAAAATTAAAGACAAAATTAGCACATAGAGTATTCATTATCTAGAATATTTATCGACTCCTTGATGCGTATTTTAAATGTTGGAACTATTTTATAACTAACAAAATATAGCTATGACCTATTCTGAATTATTGCAAAGCAAAGAATGGTCTTTCAAAAGACAAGAGATTTTAGCAAGAGATAAAATGGTATGTCAAAATTGTAAAAATCAAAAACACCTAAATCAATTTTATTTATCATCTATTGGATTGTCATTTTACAAAGAAAAAATTATTATTACAGGATACTCATATTTGTTGAAACAAGATTTACGGCATTTTTCAAATGAACTTAATTTCAAAGATTTCATTCAATTAATTTCAACCAACAAGAATCATAGAACTTTGGCATTATTCTCCTTCAGTCCAGAAAATAAATACCAAAATTTAATAGCTTTTTTAGATGTTCCAAAATTTCAAAACTCTGAGGATATTGAGCTATTAAGGAATAAAATGCCTTTTTCGGTCATAAACGATGAATTTAGAATCGCACAAAATAAGTATGAAGTAGAGTTTGTAAAAGCATGTGACGAAATAGAAATAAAATGGTTAGTTTGTAAAAACCTTCATATACATCATAAATATTATCAAACTGGTAAACAGCCTTGGGAGTATCCAAATGAAGCATTGACAACACTATGCTGGGATTGTCATGAAGACCTACACAAAAATGAAAAAATTCCTCATTTAGATATAAATGGTAAAATAATCGGAACTTTAACCCCTTGCTCAAGATGTTTTGGAGCAGGTTATTTTCCAGAATATAATCATGTTCAAAATGGGGTATGTTTCGAGTGCAGTGGAGCTAAGTACAAAAATTTTATTTAGTCTATTTTCAATTTCATAAACACTTACGACAGAAAGCTAACGAAGTTTCAAATGTTAGTTCTCAAATTACTTCATCGTTCAAAGGTTACTTTCCTTCAAGTTTTTTGGAACGTTTGATAAAGAAAATAATCTTAAAGCATTTTTCTCGAAAACTTTGAGGTTTATACTATTCCATAGTGGCTACTTTTTTTATATCTTTGGGTCGCTCATTTGGTTGGGGACATTTGATTAGCGTTGGCATTCACAGTCCTTTGTCTCAAACGTAAGCAAGCAAGTAAAAGTTTGATAATCAACTAATTAACTCAACACTCGCTCCAAAATCATCTTGCTTGCGAGCGTTGGAAAAATTTTAAAATACACAAAACTTTGAATACTTTAGTTTGTATAGCAATTGATAAATATAATGATGTCAATATTGAAAATCTAAATAATTGCTTTAATGACGTTAATACATTGATGTCACTTTTGAAAAGTAGATACCAATTTGATGATACTTTACTAATCTCAGGAGAAGAACAAACAACAAGAAAAAACCTTTTCAATAAATTAAAAGACATTTTTATTAACGCCATCCCTGAAGATAATATAGTTTTAGTTTTCGCAGGACACGGAGAATTTGATGAATTTATACAAACATCTTATTGGTTACCATCTGATGCTGATCATTCAGATTCGTCAACATGGCTTGGTACAAATGAAGTAATAAATTTTATAAGATCATCTAAGGCTTTCCATATTGCTGTAATTTCGGACTCTTGTTTTTCTGGGGATCTAATGAAAGAAAAAACTCGAGGTGGTGGATTCATTGCTTTTAATAAAAAAAGGTCAAGATTAGCCCTTACTTCTGGAAGCATTGAAAAGGTAAGCGATGGACCTAAAGACGGTAGAAGCCCATTTGCTGATATTTTAATTAAAGAGTTAGAAGACAACCAAAAGCTATCTCTTCCATTTTTTGAAATCTCAAACCTAGTAATTTTAAAATTTGACGATAAAGGAATTCAAACACCCTCATTTGGAACAATCCCAAATTGTGGACATGAAGGAGGAAGTTTCATTTTTAATTTAAAACAAGTAAATCTTAAAGCATCAGACTACATCGTTGAGAATTATTCATTAGATATTAATATAAATCTTCCGATAAAATTTGAGTATAAGTGTACTCTACCATTATTTACAGAAAGTTTGTTCTTTGATAAAAGAAGTATTAATGATAAGATCCAAAGCTCTGCTTTAAAAATTATCAATGAAATTAGAAATGATATTTCAGAGGTTTATTTACAAATGGTAAAAGATAAGCAGAAAAGACATATAGGTTTTGAAATTAGTTATCAAATAGTTGGTATTAATCGTCAGTATTTAAGTATGATTATCGAAGTTTATCATTATTTAGGAGGACCATATCCAAATCTTTACTATTACAATTTAAATTTTCAATATTTACCAGAAAAAGAATTAAAAATATCCGACATATTTTATTATTCAAACATCAAACTTGAAATTAAAAAATTCATAAATGATTATGGGATTAATGAAATCAAAGAGTCACTTTTGCACTATGTGCAATATATGAATGAATCGAATATAATATTTGCACAAAATGATACTACTTTATTCTTGTACTTAAATAATCATTTACCAAAGGTTATCAGTGCAGGAGGGTATTTAGAAATTCCTAAAAATACGCTTAGAATAAAGTGAAAGAATAATGTATGCTACGAAAATAGCTTTGCAGTTTTTAACTCAAAGGCTCGGTCGACTGGACAAAAACGATGTTTTCAAAGGTAAATTCTCATCAAAAATCAAAAGTACAGTCATATCCTACAATAGATTAGCGTTGTATTTGCTCAAATTTCACCTCTATTAACAAATTCTTTTACTTAATTACTTCCTCGCTTTATTGGGGAAGGATGCATATTAGAAAACTCCAACCCCGTAAATTAGGAAGAATTGGAGAAAGTTAATGCATTGGAAGCATTGTATTGATTTTTGAATGGGTTGTCTTGGAAGAAAAATTTGATATTTGAAATAGGCGATGTATATTTCTGAAAATATACATCTCATTATGAAGGATTTAATATGGATTAGAGAGAACTGGGCAATTTTTTTGAGTTTATTTTTTGTTTTCTCTTTGGCAAGCTTTGAAAGTTCCTATGGTTTTTACAAAATATCAATTCTACCTTACATCAATCTTCAAGAGGCTTTGATCTATTTTTTTAGAAGTTTTTTAGATATTGGTTTTTTGACATTGATAGCATTTATTACTTTCTATTTTTTTTTTAATACTCAAAAAATACAAAGAAATAGAGCAACGAAAGTTCAAATTTTTTTAGCTATAATATATCTATTTTATATAATAGTTTCAGGAATCTACCAAAGTGTTGATGTTTATCTTTTTAAAGTTTTTATTAGAGAATTCGATACTTTGGTACTTATAATCCTTGTTATATTTTTTCTTTCTTTTATAGATTCTTCTATGATTTTTAATATCTCAAATACAATATTTAGATATTTCACATGGATTTTGTTATTGTTTTTGGTTTTAGTATTTTCTAATATTTTAAAAATAGAACAATCAAAAAAAGAACAATATATTATAAAATTGGAGAAAGAAGAAATTGTAACAGGTTATGGAAAATATATAATTTATAATTCTCCTTCAATAATAATTATTCATAATAACAGTGATAATACCAATACGGTTATCCCAAAGAGTGAAATAAAATCATTAATCGATTGTAATTATAGATTTCCAAAGAACTGAATTTAATTGTAGTATATAATTATATTTATTAGCAATTTATTAAATCCTTAATTGATCCGCTCTTCGAGTTGTTCCGCAAGACAATCTCGAAGCTAGATAAAGAGAATTTAAATCCAAACAAACATCTTAACCCTGAAGAATTACACAAAAAGACAACCATGATAAGAGTTTCATGAACCTTTTCCAATCACAACCATTTATTTCAAAAGTTTGAGGAGATTCTTTTTAAAACCCAAGAATTCTCGTACACCATATCCATAGAAAATATCCAGCCATTGGTAGATTAAATGATATGATTGGTAGAATGTTGATTATCAAGTACTAAACCTTTGGATATTCCTATGGTCAAAGAAGCAAATAATCAATTAAAAACAATTACATCATGAAAAAGTTAGCAACATCATTCGTTATCGCTTTAGGTTTAAGTTTTATCAGTTTGGGTTCTTTCGCAGCTGAAGGAGAAAAAGCTTCAAACACATCAATTTCAGAAAACCCATGGGAGGTCTTCAAAGAGGTAGTTTATACTTACAAAACTTCCAACGTAGATTTTATGTATAAATCAGAAGCCGAGCAAGCCGCTTTTTTATCAGCAGCTGCTGAGATGAAAGATAAGATTTCTAATAATCCAGACTTTCGTACTGAAGAAAAAATTAAGAGAATTGACCAAGCAGTTACCGTTTTCAAATATTTGTGGGAAATCAAAGAGGATATTCAACTTGGAAGTGAGGAATTGGAATTGATTGAGATTCCTGAAATTATCTAAATGAATATAAAGTGTTGAAAAAGCGGACAGAGAACTAGAGTTCCCTGTCCGCTTTTGTTTATAACCGACACGAAAACAATTAGTTACAAAAAATAAATCTTAAAAAACTCTTGCTTTATTCCTAATATTTACTAGTTTTGTTTAGCTCTATCTCCGAATATCCTGAATTTAAGGATATAAAAATATTCAATTTTAAGTCTACACAGGGAGAACTTCAAAGATTATCGTTTTTACTTTAAAATCATTATCGTAAAAATATTCGTGGGAGTTTATTAAACATTTCAGTATAAAACAGATGATTGTTGCACTTTTAAACAATATATCCGATGAATCGAATTTGGGTAGTTCTAATTTTGGTAACCTTCTTTTTGCCATCTTGTAAAACTGGTTTTAGTAAAAAAGAAAACAACATGAATAAAGAAACAAAAAATAGTGAGGAGAGTCTTACACTTGCTGCGGTGGAAAGGTTCAATGTGGCTTTTAACCGCCACGATGTTGATGCCGTGATGGATGCCATGACATCCGATTGCATCTTTGAAAATACAAATCCGCAACCCGATGGAACCAGATTGGTGGGGGCTGAAGCGGTAGGGGCGTATTGGAAAAAGTTCTTTACGTCTAACCCAGATGCTTTTTTTGAGGCTGAAGATACATTTGCAAGTGGCGACCGCTGTGTGGTGAGGTGGATTTACCGCAAAACTAAAGATGGAAAACCTTGGCATTTGAGGGGAGTGGACGTTTTTAAAGTACGCGACGGAAAAGTAGCTGAAAAGCTAGCCTATGTAAAAGGCTGATTATTCACACTTTCTCTACTCTTTTGTCAATTATGAAATAAAATGCTTTATCTTTAGAAGGATTTTTTGTGAGATTTGCCAGTGTTTTTGAAGGGTTAACCTTCAGTTACCAAGCATTTCGATTTTTTCTATATTCAACCTGACCCTACAAATGAACAAGATTTTAAAAAAAATACTAGTTATTTTTATTATTTTTTTTGCCGCTATCCTGATTTTTGGACTACTACTTGCCTACCTTCCTTCCAAGTCAAAAACCAACCACATTGGAATTTCGCAAGAGCGAGCCGCACTTATGCGGTCAAATTATAGAGACAGCCATCATCTAATAACTACTTCAGATGGTGAAACACTATTTTTAAGAAGATGGAATCCCGACTCTTCGGTTGAAATAAAAAAAGACGTGGCCGTATTGATTTTGCATGGAATAACCGCCCACAGTGGAGCTTATGACATGGGCGGTAGGCCTATTTCAGCAGGTGGTTATACCACATTTGGCTTGGATTATCGAGGTCATGGTCTTTCGGGAGGAAACAGAGGCGACAGCCCAGGAAAAGATAGATGGATTGAAGATATGGCGGAATCCGTTAGATATATCAAAACTCTCGGATACTCCAAAGTTGTTGTTTTGGGTCATAGCTTAGGAGTTGCGTCAGCTATCTGTGTCGCCAATGCCGTTCCAAATGAAATTGCAGGACTTATTTTACTCTCGGGTGCTTATGAAGGCCGAAAAGGCGTATCCACACCTCCAACCTTGTTAGAAAAATCTAAGGCTTTGGCAAGTTCTGTTTTCCGTCCAGACTACCAAGCAGTGGAGTATTATAGAAAAGGAATGACTGTAACTAAAGATTCCTTATTTAACATGAGATACACTCTTCGCTTCTTAACCATGCTGAATGTCAAAGAATTACGATTGCCAAAGACCTTGAATATTCCTGTATTGGTGGGCATTGGTGATGAAGATGAATTGTTTACTATAGATAAGGTAAAAGAATTCTATGACCTTGTGCCAGGCAACAAAAAAGAATTTTTAGTGATGAAAAACACCACGCATGCTAAAATACCAGTGGAAAGTTGGAATGAATTGGTAGTTTGGCTAAACAAAACCTATTAATCTTAAATAAAAATGGAACCCGAAACTGACGTTCGAAAGTCTTGGTATGTGGTGGGCATATTGACCTTGGCGTATGTGTCCTCATTTATTGATAGACAAATTCTTTCCCTTTTAGTAGAGCCTATCAAGCGAGATTTACAAATTTCTGATACACAAATCAGTCTTTTAATGGGCTTGTCGTTTGGGATATTTTATACGCTATTGGGCATACCCATTGCGAGATTAGCTGATCTAAAAAGTAGAAAACATATTGTGGCTTGGGGAATTGGCCTTTGGTCGCTTATGACGACAGTTTGTGGTATGGTGGGTAATTTCACACAACTATTTTTGGCTAGAATGGGCGTGGGAGTGGGCGAAGCAGCCCTCTCGCCAGCAGCATATTCTATGATTGCTGATCTTTTTCCAAAAAGCAAATTGGCGATGGCCAACAGCGTTTACAATATGGGAATTTTTATAGGTTCGGGTTTGGCATTTTTGATTGGCGGATTTGTGGTAAACATGGTAAAAGTGCAGGAACTATGGCATATTCCTATTGTTGGAGAACTTTTTCCTTGGCAAGTAGTTTTCTTTTTTGTAGGACTACCAGGGCTTTTGATAGTGTTTTTGATTTCAAGAATAAAAGAACCAATACGAAAAGGGGAGGAGATAGAAAAAGCAAGCCTGGCTCAGACGTGGACGTTTATTTTAAAAAATGCCAAAACCTATATCAACATAAATCTTGGCCTTGGTTTTCTTACCTTGGTAAATTACGCCAATGCGGCTTGGATTCCTTCGTTTTTCGTAAGAACTTATGGTTGGTCAGCCTCAAAAGCTGGGGCAATTTATGGTTTAATTGTCGTTATTTTTTGTACCTCTGGATTGTGGTTTGGTGGTAAATTGGCCGATAGTTTAACAAAAAAAGGGTATACAGACGGACGTTTGAGAGCTTGTGTTTATCTTATTGCAGGACTTTTAGTAACAAGTTGGATATTTCCGATTATGCCAAACGGAACCTTGGCAGCTTTGGCCATTATTCCAGTGGCCTTCTTCTCTGCCTCCCCACTTGGAGCAGGTACTGCGGCTATTTCGGGTATAACACCAAACAGAATGCGAGCCATGACATCGGCACTTTATCTGTTTATGGTCAATATGATAGGTCTGGTATTTGGTCCACTATCGGTAGCCCTATTGACAGACAAATACTTTAATGATACAAGTATGATTCGCTACTCGATATTGATCGTAATGCTCATCGGAATCGGTTTGGCTCTAATATTTATGCTTCTATCATTAAAGCCATACCGAAAAATGTATGATAAGTCTTTGCACATGGAGAAATAAAACGTATAATATATTCGATAAACCTTTATCAAATTCTTCGAATTTCGCTGCGTATTTGATTCTCCTTTAAAAATGCAGCTATTTCCCCTTATTTCTGATTACCAGAATTAAACTTACTACTATTTCTAACCTGCATTAAAAAAAGAAAGACGTTCTCGACAAAAACTATACCATATAATAATTTTAATAGCTTTCTAAGTAAGATTTCAGCAAAAAGGCCTTGAAAGACCGAGTAATACTACTAATATTGAAACTCGAAAGAGAAATATTTTGATTTTTTTTCCAAAATTTGGAATTTCCAGATCCCCAAAAGTAAAATTTATTTCATTACAAAAATTATTGGCTCTTAGAGCACAGATAACTTATGAAAAGAATAATTACTTTTACTATGTGCGTTTATTTCTTATCAAACTATTTTGTAAACGCCCAAACTTGCAATTGTAGTAGAACCATTACCACAAGTGGGATTTATAATGGTGTAGCAATGAATGTTCAACCCGGTGAGGTTATTTGTATTCAAGCTGGTGACTATTCGCTTCTCAGATTCATAAATTTTGTTGGCACGGAGAATCAACCAATTATATTTAAAAATTGCGGTGGAAAAGTGACCATTTCGCATAATCAATATTATGGTGCATTAGATTTTTTAAGCTCAAAATACTTTAAAATCACAGGTACTGGCAGCCCTGACTTTCAATATGGCATTTTCATCTCCTCCACTGGCCAAAATGCCAGTGGACTTTCGGTGGCGGGATTAAGCAGTAATTGTGAAATTGATCATTTAGAAATACAAAATACGGGCTTTGCTGGTATGCTCATTAAAACCGATCCTAACTGCGATTCAAATACTTGGCGGACCAATTTTACCATGAGAAAGGTTTTTATTCATCACAACTACATTCATAATACGGGAGGCGAAGGCATGTATGTAGGTAGCAGTTTTTTTAATGGAAAAACGATCTCTTGTGATGGTCAAAACATGACTGTATTTCCGCATTTGATAGAAGAATTAAAAATATATGACAACATCATAGAAAATACTGGTGCGGATGGGATACAATATTCTTGTTCACCCCAAGCTGAGGTTTATAACAACGTAGTAAATTCCTATGGAATTTCGCCTTTTGAAGTTTATCAAAATAATGGCATACAAGCTGGAGCAAGCGGCGGCAAATGCTATGGAAATAAAATTACTAATGGCTCAGGAAATGGCATAATAATTACTCAACCTACTGATAATGTATCTATTTATAATAATTTGGTGGTTAATTCAGGTAAAAATAGCTTATTTGGTGACGACCGTACAACAACAAATATAAACTTTTTGATTGCAAATAATACTTTCATAAAGTCGGGGCAAGAAAATATAAAACTATATGGAAATACAAGTACCAAAAGCATTTATAATAATATTTTGGTTGAACCTTTTACCAGTGGAAACTACATAGCTTATGGTACAAGTGCACAAGGAGATGAAAAAAATAACTTAAAAATATCTACCACAGGAGGTGCTTTTTTTAAGAGTTCTTCCGATTTTCATTCTACTATCAATTCTCCTGCTATAAATGCTGGCTACGACATTTCGTCCTTAAATATTTCAAAGGATTTAGAGGGTAATCTTCGGCCAAATGGTGGTCGATATGATATCGGAGCTTATGAATCTCTCGTAAATCCTCCTGTCTTAGACGCTCTTTCCAATAAAATATTGTCAGCGGGGAGTACACTTAGTTTTGATATTTCAGCTACAGATCCCGATGGGGATATTCCAACATTTAGTGTATTGAATCTACCCTCATTTGCCAATTTAATAGACAATGGAAACGGTACAGCCACTTTTTTAGCAATTCCACAGCCTCAAAATCAAACATTTGAAGTAACTTTTGTAGCTTCTGACACTTCAGGAGGCGTGAGTTCCAAGACCATTCAAATTATTCTTTATGCCTCCGTTCCAACTAACCAACAAAGTCTATTTAGAATTAATGCTGGCGGTGAAACTGTGAGTACTGCAAACGGCGATTTTATGGAGGACACCTCTACCAATCCATCAACCTTCTCAAATGTAGTTGCAGCCGCAAGTGTAACTGGCACAAGTGTCTTAATAACGAATCAGACAGGTTTACCAAATCAAATTTTTCAAAATTTCAGACGCGATAGCCAGTCTGGAGACGATATGCGTTGGAGTTTTCCAGTTTTCTATGACCCAAGCTGGTATAAAGTAAATTTGTATTTCATTGAAACTGTAAGTTCGGCCAATAGAGTATTTAATATTAATATTGAAGGCAATACCGTAGCTACAAATTTCAACATTTTGGCGGAAGCTGGTGCTAAAAATGCTCTGAAAAAAACCTACAATGTTTATGTATCTGATGCCAATTTAAACTTACAGCTTCAACGCCAGCTAGATAATCCATTAATTTCTGCCATCGAAATCATTTCTTTAGGAATAAATAATCCAGGGGCAAGGCTTAACTATTCTAATCAAACTGAAATAGAAGAAAATCAACTAGAAATGTCCGTTTACCCTAATCCTGCAAAAGATTTCCTTAAAATAAACTTCAGGAATTTAGAAAAGAAAACAGAAAAGGATCGGCTGTTGTTGGTAAATAACCAAGGACAAACGGTTTGGGAAACTAGCCTTTCAAATAATGATTCTTTCTTGCAAATACCTATCAATCAACTTAGTGGAGGGTTGTATGAAGTTGTTTTGAATAATTCTGGAAAAATATCGACGAAAAAATTTGTTAAAAACTGAATCAAAAAAAACTTATTTCAATCGTCGGGACCTAATCATATTAAGATTTGACTAAAAAACTATTGGCTTAAACTGAATATCTACTCTTCGATTTCTGGCTCGACCTTCCCATGTACTGTTGTCATAAGAAGGAGCATCAAATGCGAAATCTTTGAATCTGATTTTTTCTTGTGGTATGTCAAAACCTTTAAGCAAATCTATGGCGGATTGACTACGCATACGGCTGAGATATTCGTTAAACTCTCTTCCTCCAATGGGATCGGTATGGCTCATGATATTTATCTCATAATATTCGAGATTTTTAATACTTTTTACCAAATCTGACAACTGCTGAGCTTGATTTCTGTCTATCATGTAACTTCCACCACCAAAATAGATACTTTTAACTATCTCCTTCATTTCTTGGCTGAAAGAGCTGCTCCATGAAAAAATCAGAAATACCAAGAAAGTTTTCATTTACCAATCGTTTTACCAAATTTAACAAAAAGAAATAAATACTATATATATTTTATTGATTTTCATTTACTTGTAAAAAGCAAAGCAGTATTCAATTTACAATCTCGTTCTTCAGAAGCTCTGAATGAGACCTGCTGATTCTGTGACCAGCCTCAGGAATAAAAATGTACTTTCTACTAGAATTCTCACCTAATTTGCGTTTGGCATATTCAAAATTTTCAGGAGAAACCACCCAATCCTTTCCACCATACATAACAATTGTAGGAATTGGTATATTAGCCCAAATGGACTCAATACCTCTCAACTCTTTGATATGATCATATTTTTCATCAGTTGCAGTCACAAATCTATTTGGAATAAACCATCTCAAAACTGGCCATTTGCCATATTTTGAAAACTTAAAGAACTTCTCAGATTCTGGGTCTATAGCCGGAGCCATCATGATGAGTTTGGCGTATTTTTCAGGATTTTTGGCAACCATAAAAGCTCCTATTGGAGCTCCATAGCTTCGACTGACAATTATAGGCTTTTTATTAGATTTATTAAGCTCCAAAGTCTTCTCCAACAATTCGGCCTGCTTTTCTATAGACACTTTCTTATGCTTTTTCTTGTAGTAGGAAAAACCATATCCAGGCCTATCTGAGGCCAACAAGTGGTATTTAGAATGATAAGAAGTGTCATCTAGCTGTTTTCTAAATCCTTCCCAACGACCAGGAGCACCATGAATAAAAATGATAGGTTGTAGCGTATCTTGGCCAAATGTGGCTGTAAAAAGCTTATAATCTGAGCTTTTTTGAATTTTATAATTGGGCTTAAAACTCAAGGTGTCGTAATGCTTTTTGATCTCTTTTTCTGTAACAATGTATTTTTTGAAACAGGAATTCAAGGTCATTGCAAAACCCAAAATAAACCATAATAAAATTCTATATTGGTGATTTGCCAAAACTATTAAAGTTCGTAGTATTTTTTGATATATTTTTCCTCCATTTCTCTCATGAGTTTTACATCTTTGGGCTTTTTGTCTAAAAAACCACATAGGTGTAATACTCCATGAGCCATAACCCTAGTTAGTTCGGTTTCAAAATCCACTTCAAATTTCTTCGCATTTTCAGTAATTCTTTCGACACTTACGAAAATATCACCTTCTATGTGGTTTTCATCTTCTGAATTGTCAAAAGTTATAATATCGGTGTAAGTGTCATGATTGAGATACTCCAAATTTATTTTATGGAGACCTTCATCATCCAAAAAAATGTAATTCAGTTCGCCCAATTTAAAGCCTTGATCTTTTACAAGCTCTTTCAACCAAGATTTCCTTTTTCTAATATCAGATAACTTAAATCCATCTAACTCAATATTAAAATTGATCATATATAAAGCTTAAAAACGTATAAATAAAGTCCCCCGATACTAACTCCAGTTAAGAACCCCAAAATAACCTCAATAGTTTTATGCCTCGACAAAGCCAGTCTGGACCATGCATTGACAAATCCAAATCCAAAAAGAAACAAACTTATTTGTGGATTAATTGGAAAAAATATAAGAGAAAACAAAAAATTATAACTCGTATGCATAGAAACTTTGATTCTTTTGTTGATCAAAAAGCTACTAAGCGAATGTAACAAAAAAGCGGTTACTAAAAGTTTGCCTTTCAAATCAAAATTGAAAATGTAAAATACCAAGTTCAAGATTAGAAAAACACTAATCAAGACTTTGTAAACACCGTCTCTTTTGGTTCGATCTGAAACATCATAATCGGCAAAACGCTTTCTTCTAACATTGTAGCCGATATAAATTGCCATTGGAACCACCACAGAAAGCACAAATATCAATGGAAGGTTTCTTTGACTTTGGTTATTTTTTTCAAAGAAATAGAGGTATAAACCAAAAAATAAAGCAATTGAAAGCGGATTGCCAACGGTAGAAATAATCTTTGCGAGTCTCTTCAAAATTTTCTTTAAGGTAATGTTGTCCAAAAATATACATATTTTTGCAATTGAAATAAAAAAGTTTTAAATGAAGATAGCAGCCATTGATATTGGTTCTAATGCAGCCAGAATGCAAATTTCATCTGTTTTGAATGATGAAGGTAGGATTTCATTCAAGAAAATAGAATATGTGAGGTTTGCTTTGAGGTTAGGTCATGATGTTTTTTCATCAGGAAAAATACACTACGAAAGTGAAGCCCGAATTAAAAAACTCTTGACAGTCTACAAGCTTTTGATGGAACTGCACGAGGTAGATGCCTATTTGATATGTGCAACGTCGGCACTTAGAGAAGCCGAAAATGGGCTAAATATCTGCGAAAGGGTAAAGTTAGAGTTGGGAATGACGATAAACCTTATTTCAGGAGAAAAAGAAGCTGAAATGATTAATAATGTCATCGTACATGAACTCGAGGACAACAAAACTTATCTTCATATAGACGTGGGCGGTGGCAGTACCGAGCTTAATCTTTACAACGGAAAGGTAAAAGAAACCTCTCAGTCATTTAAAATTGGTTCGGTAAGATTAATGGAGGGAAAAGTGACCAAAGATGTTTGGAAAAAGATGCACAATTGGATTCAAGAGCATGTCCACAATCGCCCCGAGATAATTTCTATAGGAACTGGAGGCAATATTTCTAAACTGTTTGAGTTCTTGGAAAAGGACGAAAACGGCCTTGCTGATATTCAAAGATTGGAAGAAGCTCAAAAGTATTTAAGCCAGTTTACTATGGAAGAAAAAATAAATAAGCTTAAAATGAATCCAGACCGGGCTGATGTAATCGAATATGCAAGTGAAATTTATTTTTCAGCCATGAAATGGGCCAAATCAACAAAAATGTTTGTGCCTGATTTGGGCCTGAAAGACGGAATAATGCTGGAAGTTTACCAGAACTTAAAATCTTAAGATGAAAAAAACCTTGCCATTTTTTCTTTTTTCAGCCCTATTCTTTGCGGTTGGCCCTTTGATTGGTCAAACCTTCTTTAAGTTTTCGGGAAATATCAAAAATTACACCGAACCGACCATATCTTTCACGGTTTATAGAAACTGGGTAGAAAATCCGCTTGAATTAGAACTGAAAGTCGACAAAAAAGGCAGTTTTTATGCCGAAATCGCTCTCGACGAAATTGCCTATTGTGACATCAACATCGGGGATGTTGGTTATTTTCTTTGGAAAATAGAACCCAACGATAACATCATTTTGACCGCTGATTTTCAGGATTTTGAGAATACTTTGAAGTTTGAAGGCATTGGCTCCGACAAATGGGCCTATTTAATTGAACAGAAAAAGAAATTTGAAGAGGAGAAAGATTGGGATTATGAACTGGAAAAGCTGAAGAAAATATCGAGAAAAGGCTTTTTTGACTTGACAAAATACCTATATGATGAGCAAATCAATTTGTTAAATACCTACAAGTCAAGAATTTCAGAAGACTTTTATTCTTTACAAAGGGCTGATATCTACGGAAAATACAGTTTTCATGAACTCAGTTTTTTGAATTTTCACAAAATTTTTAATGAAGCCGAGTTCGCTCGATTTGATTTAAAAACCTTTCAAGCCAAAACCCAAAACAAATCCTATGAATATGGGCATTTTGTAGAGGCTCTTATTGAAAACCACAATAAAATTGGTCAAAAATATAGTCAGTCGATAATGTTAGAATATGAATCTGTCAAAAGCTATTTTACTGAGAAAGATTTGGTAGATAAGCAATTGATAGAGAGAATATTGGCAATAAAAATTCTTAACTATTTGGACAATTTTGGAGCGAGCGAAGAAACAAAACTTTTGGTGGCCTCTTTCAGAGAATTCTCTAAAAACAAAGTTTACACGGCTGTTTTAATAGAAAAACTGAGTAAACTGCAGAATCTCCAAAATGGTAGAGAGGCAAAATCTTTTATTTTACCAGACGAAAAAGGTAACTTGATTTCTCTGAAAGATTTCCGTGGAAAAAATGTCCTTTTGGGCTTTTATGCAAGCTGGTGTGGTCCATGTCTAGAAGATTTCAAAAATCTGAGTATTGTTGAGAATTTCTTCAAAGAGCAAAATAATCTTGTATTTGTTTTCATAAATATGGATAACTATGGAGACTTTAAAAAATTATTAATTGAGAAGAAACCACTGGGAAAACACTTAAACGGAATTGATAATCCTGAGCTTAGGAAAGAGTACAATACTGAATTATTACCAAATTATATATTAATTGATAAAACTGGCACAATTATTTCTGATAAAGTAGAAGAGCCTTCAAGTGACGAAGGCAGAGCCTTAATTCAGCAAATTGAACGGTTAATCAAATGAAAAACCTGCTTTGTGTTTTAGTAATGTGCTTATTTTTTATTTCGTGTAAAAAAAGAAATACATATTCTAGCAACCACATCAACAAGATATTGGTAAACAAATGCCAAGATTATTTGGGTACACCCTACAAATTTGGCGGCACTACAAAAGAAGGTATGGACTGCTCAGGATTGATCTTTGTCGCATTTAAAGAACTTGGAGAAGACATTCCACGCGTTTCTTACAAACAAGCTGATCATTTTGAGGAGATTCCCAAAGATGAAATTAAAATTGGAGATTTGGTCTATTTCAAGGTAAATAGCGAAAGAATTAACCACACAGGTATCATAACTCGCATTGAAAATCGCGAAGAAATATTTTTCTTACACGCTTCTACATCTAGCGGGGTCAGAGAAGACAATTTGCTTTCTAAATATTGGAAGTCTAAATTTGTGAAGGTCACTAGACCACAGATTTAATTTCTGCGTTATAAAAGTAAATCTTGTTTGGCGTATGCTTAAATATCTCACTTTAGGTATCATTTTTTTATATTGTTTAGAAATATCTGGCCAATCTCAGTATTTTGGGCAAAATAAGCCTCGAAATAAAAGTAATAATTTTAAAGTTTTACAAAGCACACACTTTCAGCTCTACAATTATTTGGATGACACCGAAAAAGCCAAAGAATTTGTCAGAAGCAGCGAATATTGGTATAAACTTCACCAAGAAGTATTTAAGCTTGCTTTTATAAAACCAAATCCAATAATTCTTTATAACACCCACCCTGATTTTCAGGAAACGACCACCATCGGAGGAGACATAGGTGAGGGAACCGGAGGAGTTACAGAAGGACTAAGAACTCGGGTAGTTATGCCGCTCATGTTTACCAAACGCCAAACAGATCATGTATTGGGACACGAATTGGTTCATGCTTTTCAATATCAAACCATGACCTATGGCAGCGATTCTACTACATTGGCCAATATTCAAAATCTTCCTTTATTTATGGTGGAAGGTCTTGCTGAGTATATGTCTATTGGCCGAAAAGACCCTCACACAAGTATGTGGATGCGTGACGCAGTCTTGAATGACGATATTCCTAGAATTAAGGATTTAGTCAGCAAGCAATATAAGTATTTTCCCTACCGCTGGGGACAAGTTTTCTGGGCTTATGTTACGGCAAATTATGGTGACGATATTATTCGCCCATTGTTCAAAGAAACAGCTATTTATGGCTTGGAAAAGGCTTTTATTAGGTCATTTAAAATGGATTCAGAGACTTTCTCCACAAAATTCAGGAATGACATTCTACTATATTATAATCGCCAAAAAGAAGGAAAGGAAACTGAAATAAGGGGAAAAGTATTGGGAGCTTCCAAAAAAGGCGAAGACATGAATATTTCTCCCGCCATCAGTCCAGATGGAAAATACTTGGCGTACATTTCATCGAAAAATGTAATTTCTCTGGATATTTTTATTGCAGATGCCTCAAATGGAAAAACCATTAGAAAGATAGAAAGTACATCTTTTGGGGCTCATGTGGACTCTTATAGTTTTATTGAAACTTCAGGAACTTGGTCGCCCGATAGTAGAAAATTTGCCATTGTAATTCAATCGAAAGGGAAGAACAAACTTTTGGTGATTGATATTATAAATGGTGAAAAAAGAGAATATCAGCCCACTTCAGTAGATGCATTTTCAAATCCTGCTTGGTCGCCTGATGGTACTCAAATCTTGTTTTCAGGTCTAAAAGAAGGGATTTCCGATATTTACAGTTTTAATTTCCGAACAAAAGAAACTCTCAATCTTACTCAAGATGATTATTCCGACATTCAGCCTATTTGGTCGGCGGATGGCTCAAAAGTCTATTTTGTGAGTGATAGGGGTGGGAATAGTCAAAAATTGGAGAAAGAGAACTTTAGGATTTCTAATTTAGATCTTAATTCAAAGAAAATCAGCACTTTAGCATTGTTTGAGAATACAGACAACATGAATCCTCAGATTTCAGCAGATGGTAATAGTCTGTATTTCATTAGCTCTCCAGACGGTTTTAAGGATTTGTACAAAATTAATCTGACCAATAATTCACTGATTAAATTAACCAATTATTATACTGGAATCAGCGGAATTACGATGTATTCACCCGCGATTTCCGTTGCGTCAAAAAGTGGAGAAATTGCTTACAATTATTTCAACAAAGGAGATTACAACATAATAATTGCCAACGAAACTCACTTTCTCAATCAAGAAGTTGATTTAAAACACAATACAGATGCCAGTTATTTGGTTCCAGGTAAAATATTGATTGGAGCTGATATTGTCAATAATAACTTACAAAATAGAGCTTTCCCAAAAAACCTTGACAATTTAAAGTTTGAAGAAAAAAAATATAAGCCCAATTTCAAGCTAGACTATCTGGCAAATTCGGGCTTAGGAGTCAGTACGAGTAGATTTGGAACTGGAATGGGAGGGGGAATAACCGCATTATTCGGCGATATGCTCAATAATAATCAACTGATGGGAACGGTAGCTTTGAATGGGGAAATTCAAGATTTTGGTGGGCAGTTGTTTTACATGAATCAAAAAAGACCCATTCAATTTGGCATTTCTGCTTCACATATCCCTTATAGTTTTTATGGCGACACCAATTTTAAAATCAAAGATACTTTGGGAACCGCTAATGGTTTAAACTACTATACAGCAGACGTTAATCAAAGAATTGCTAGAATATTTATAGATCAAATTTCAGGTTTTGTTTTAAAACCATTTAGTAAAAGTACCCGTTTGGAGTTTGGTGTTTCTAGCAATTGGTATTCATTTAATTTGAGAGAATATCCTCAATATGGAGAAATTGGTGTAGGCTCTGATGGAAACATTTATGATTTTAACGCCTATCAAAGTGGAAAACCAGTTAAACTCGATGCTAAAGAATTTGGCTACAATAATTTTACTTTGGCTCAAATTTATACGGCTTTAGTAGGTGATAATACCACATTTGGAACTGTGGCCCCGCTTAATGGCTATAGATACAGGTTAGAATTAGCCAAATATTTTGGAACAACCAGCTACAATTCCGTATTGGCAGATTTTAGAAAGTATAACTACATAAAGCCATTTACTTTAGCAACAAGGTTTTTGTATGAAGGAAGGTTAAATACCAAAAATATTGATTTTCTGAATCAAATTAACCCTTTGTATCTCGGATATCCATGGTATATGCACGGTTTTTACGGAAGAGCTCTAACAAAACAACAGGGCTACATTACCCAAGAAAATCTTCAAGGCGAACAAATGGCTGTAGCCAACTTTGAGGTGAGAATTCCTTTTACGGGGCCTAAAAAATTGGCATTAATACCTTTTGACTATATTCCGTCTGACCTAAACATTTTTTTTGATGCTGGTCTTGTTTGGTCAAAACAAAAAAAGATTGGACAATCTTATCCTTATGAATCCTTTGGAAACAATACGATTACTTTCAAGACTTCACCTATATTTACAACAGGCTTAAGCCTAAGAGTCAATGTATTAGGCTATTTGATAGTAGAGCCTTACTTGGCAGTTCCGATATACAATGGGCAAAAGCAACTTGTAATAACAGGATTTAATTTTATGGTTCCTGGCTGGTAAAAGTTTTGTAGTTTGCATACTAGCATATATATTTGTGACTGAAACGGGGATGTAGCTCAGTTGGCTAGAGTGCTTGACTGGCAGTCAAGAGGTCGTGGGTTCGAGCCCCATCTTCTCCACAAAAAAACCTTGAAGGGAAATCCTCCAAGGTTTTATTTTTTTATGCCGTTTGCAGCTTCTAGACAAACCTTTTGATTGCCTTCAATAAAATTTCATTTTCGGCTTCTGTTCCAATTGACAATCGCAAGCAATCTTCACATAAAACCACATTAGATCTATCTCTTACAATCACTTTATGGTCTAATAAAAAATTAAAGAGTTTTTTGGCTTCAGTAAACTTCACCAAAAGCATATTTGAATCTGAAGGAAATATCTTAATTACTGAAGGAATTTGTTTCAAATCATCAGCCAATTTCTCTTTCAGTCCATTTATTTCTTTAACAAATTCATTCTTTTCCTTCACTTTATCTAAAGCCTCTGAAAGTTTTTGCTGGCTAAGAATATTCAAATTATACGGATACTTTATTTTATTCAATATTTTGATAATGAATGGATTGCAATAGGCAACACCTAATCTTAGACCAGCCATTCCCCAAGCTTTTGAAAATGTTTGTAAAACAATAAGATTTTCAAAATTTCCAAGTTCAGATATGAACGAAATACTATCTGCAAAATCAACATAGGCCTCATCTACCACAACCAATTTTTCTGGAAATGCCTTTAAAATCTGAAAAATAGAATCTCTGTTTAGCAAATTACCACTTGGATTGTTGGGAGAACATACCCAAATCATTTTAGTTGCGGCATTTACCGAATCAAAAACATTGTCTAAATCGATATCAAAATCTTCGGAAAGCGGAGCCTGCTGAACCTGCACTTGCTGAATATCTGCACAAACCTTGTACATGCCATAAGTTGGGGGCATTATCACAATGTTATTTTGCAAAGGTTCGCAAACTGCCTTTATCAATAAATCTATCGGTTCATCAGAGCCATTTCCGAGAAAAATAGACTCTGGAGAAACCCCTTTCAAAAGCGACAATTTATGCTTCAATTCCCACTGATAAGGATCTGGGTATCGGTTGAAATTCTCACCACTTACAGAAGAAAATGGATTTTCATTTGCATCCAAAAAAGTACCCTCTTTACCCGAATATTCGTCTCTGGCAGAGGCGTAAGGTTGAAGTTTTAAAATATGTGGTCGTATTAACTGATTGAAATCCATATAAATATAAAAATTGAGTCGCAAATTTAATGAAAACCCATAGGAATATAGACGGAATGATATATTTTTACTTCCCCAACAATAAATTTATGAGAGACGAAATAACCGAATACCTTAAAAACCTACAAGACAATATTTGTAAAAGTATTGAAATCACGGATGATAAAGGCCGCTTCAAGGAAGACAATTGGCAGCATCAAACCGGTGGTGGCGGTAGAACTAGGGTGTTAAATAAAGGAAGAATTATTGAAAAGGGCGGTGTTAATTTTTCTGCCGTCGAGGGGGAGCTTTCATCATCTTTAAAAACGATGTTGAAAATAAAAGAAAATCTTAATTTCTTTGCTACGGGCGTTTCTATTGTGATGCATCCTGAAAATCCTTTTGTGCCTATCATCCACATGAATGTGAGGTATTTTGAGCTTTCAGATGGCCAATCTTGGTTTGGTGGTGGTATTGACCTTACTCCTCATTATATTGACTTAAAACAAGCCAAAGGTTTTCATGAAAAATTAAAGGCTGCCTGTGACAAACATGATGAAAAATTCTATCCGAATTTCAAGAATTGGGCAGATGATTATTTTTTTATTCAACACAGAAAAGAAACCAGAGGTATTGGGGGCATTTTTTATGATTATTTAAAACCTGATGTATTAATTCCTCAAACAAACACTATCCATAGTAAAAACGAACTTTTTTCGTTTACCAAATCTATTGGAGAGTCTTTTGCACCGATTTATACCGATTTGATGCACGCAAATTACTCCAAAGCTTATACCTCCGAAGAAAAAAAATGGCAACTCATTAGAAGGGGTCGTTACGCCGAGTTTAACTTGGTTTGGGACAGAGGAACCAAATTTGGATTAGAAACCAACGGCCGCACAGAATCAATACTAATGAGTCTACCTCCTCATGCAGACTGGGATTATAATTTTGACGTGAAAGCCGGCACGAAAGAGGCTGAAACGCAAAATCTACTTGTAAAAGGGACTAATTGGATTTAAAGAAACTTAGATCCCATTCTTGATTCTTTTTGTAAAATATCTTGCCAGAGGTTATTGTGAGCGGTGATTGGAAATTATTATCGTACAACTTGCCTGTTCCCAAACCTTGTGGCAAAGGGTTATCAAATTCCTTGGCAAACTGGCAAATTGCATTAAGACCAACGTTCGATTCAAGGGCCGAAGTCATCCACCATTTGATTCCCAAGCTTTCAGCATTGCTTATCCAATCCCGAGAACCTACAAGACCGCCCATTAAACTTGGTTTTAGAATGATAAATTGCGGCTGAATATGCTTTAATAATTTCTCTTTATTTGCTGAATTTGGAATTAATTCTTCATCTAAAGCTATAGGAACGGGCGTTTTTTGGCATAAATCTGCCATTTCGTCCCATTGATCTACTTTTATGGGTTGTTCGATACTGTGAATGTCAAATTCTGATAGAATCTTCAGTTTGTCCAAAGCGTCTTGACAAGAGAAAGCCCCGTTGGCATCAACTCTCAAACAAATTTCTTCAGAAGAAAATTGTTTTCTTATGAATTTCAGTAGTTCAATTTCTTCATCAAAATCAATAGCACCAATTTTTAGTTTTATTGTATCATGGCCAGATTCCAGTTTTTCAATAATCTGAGATTTCATAAAATCCTTGTTGCCCATCCAAACCAGCCCATTGATTTTTATTTTGTCAGAATCATTAAAAAATGAATTATTAAAAATCTGACGTTTTCCTCCATCTTCTATGTCTAATAAGGCTGTCTCTAATGCAAACAATACACTTGAATAGACATTTAGATTAGATTTTAAATCTTCTATTGAACCATAATTTCCTGAATTTATGGCATTTACAATTTCTTGTAATTTATTCTCTGCCAAAGTGCCAAAATCCAAACTTAAACCTTCCAAAGGTCCAGCTTCGCCTAATCCGAAAATTTCTGGTTGTGATTCATAAAAAAGTTTCAAAAAATACGAATCTTTTTTTTTCAAAACTCCACGAGAAGTACCGGCTTCAAATCTAAAATTTAATGTATGTTTGTAATATTGAGCCTTCAAAGCCATTTATGATACAGTTTTTAAAGTATTTATTGTTCCCTTTTTCGCTTATCTACAAAGGTATTACAAGTTTAAGGAATCTTTTGTTTGAACTTAAGGTTTTACCGACTTTTGAGCCTAATATTGCGACCATTGGAGTGGGCAATCTCATAGTTGGTGGCACTGGAAAAACACCGATTATTGATTATTTGATTTCAGTTTTTCCAAATTATAAAATAGGAATTATCAGCAGAGGATATGGTAGAAAAACCAAAGGTTTTTTGCAAATAGGCTCAAAATCTACCCCTAAAGAGGTTGGTGATGAACCATTTATGTTATTTACAAAAAATCAAGACAAAAGTTTTTTTGTTTCAGAAGATAGGGTAGAAGGTTTAAAAAAAGCATTGTCCATCCAACCTAATTTGGATATTATTTTATTTGATGATGTTTTTCAGCATAGATACTTAAAAACCAAAGTAAATATTCTTTTATGTGATTATTCAAGGCCATTTTTCGATGATTTTCTTTTGCCTACTGGCCTCCTGAGGGAATCAAAAAGTGGGGCAAAAAGAGCAGATATAATCATCGTGACGAAATGCCCAGAGTACATTTCAGAAACTGAGAGAGGTTTATTGGCTGACAATATTAGAAAATATGCAAAAAATGATACGCCAATTTATTTTGCTGTCTTTCAATCTTTAGCACCCTCAAACACCGAAAACGCTCTTTTATCAAATAATTCTAAAGTTGTATTAATATCTGGACTTGCCAATAATAAAGGATTTAAAACCGGTCTTGAACAGAATTTTGAAATAGAAAAGCATTTTGAATACAAAGACCATCACGACTTTTCAAAAGAAGAAATTGCAGATATTTTGAGACTTTTTCCCAACTCTAATTTTGTTTGTACAGAAAAAGATTTTGTTAAAATTAAACCTTTGCTAAATCCTGAAATCTTGCCATTTTTCTACATTTCTACTCAGAAAGTAAGAATTTTTAACGAAATAGAGCTTAAAAAAGAGATTTTTGAACGACTTGGATTTATCTATTAATTATAAAATGACGTTATTTGTATTTTGAATCTGTTTCTAATACAATATGCGGTTTTTCACATTTGCGGTCTTCTTTTCTTTTTTCATCAATCTGACCTTTGCACAAATCCTCGACGATTCTACGAAACAGGTTTATGGCCCAAAAAGTGTGAAATTCAGATTGGAAAAGAACATTTTGAAAAACTTCAATACCGAATACAATCCTGATACAACACTCGAAAATTTCTATAAATCTGACATTTTGGTTGAACGAAATTGGCTATACCAAGACTTAGGAAATATTGGTACAGCATCCAAATCGATACTTTTTGAGGAACTTTCTGACCCATCCACCAAACTTGGGCTAAATGCTTTTAGTTTGTACACTCCTAATGTGGCTAATTTCAGGTACTATAATACGAGATCGCCTTATACCAATTTGTTTTACATGCAAGGCTCTAATGGGCACATTAGACTAGATTTCACGCATAGCCAAAACATAAGCCCGAGGCTGAACTTTACATTGAATGTTTCAAAATATAATTCTTCAAAACAAATAGACGCAACCAATGCAGAGGAAAAATTAATAGACCACTGGAATTATGATATTTCGACAAACTACAGTTCAAAAAACAAGAAATACACGTTTTTAGGCACATTTTATCATTTAAATCACAATCAGAAAGAACAAGGAGGTATACTAATAAAAGAGAATCTGTCGATAGATATCAAAGATTTGAAGAGTAATTACAGAAGATTTTACGATTCTCAATTTACAAATGGTGTTTACAACACCGAAAGATGGAACAACCTGCATACCTATCAACAATTTGTATTGAAAAACGGTTTTCAAGTTTTTCATGTGTTAGATTACGAACATCAAAAACACATCTTTGTAGATCCACAATTTTCGACCAATTCTACCCAACTTAGTTATAACATTGAACCTACTGTTTTAGAAAATGATTCGCTCATTCAGAATTTTTCCTTTAATGTACTGTCAAATAAAGTAGGATTCAAAGGGCGTTATAAAGGATTCAATTATTTACTCCATGCCAGACAACGTTTTTATAGATTAGACAATAAGTTTTCTGAAAAGTTTAAAACCAACCTAAAAAGCGAAACATTCCTTGGTGGTTCGTTAGGATATTATTTCAAAGACTCCTCAAATTTCCTTAATGCTGATGCAGAGTTTTCTGCCAGCCTAAAAAACTTTTTACTGAATTCGAAATTGTCATTCAAAGGTTTAGAAGGTACATTTTATCAATCTGTTATTCCAGTAGGCTTGTTTTATGATAATTTTGACAACGGAGTAATAGGCTGGAATAATTCATTTAAGGGATTATCTACAACACACCTAAAAGCTGGATATGGTTTGAAGTACAAATCCTTGAGCTTTAAACCTGAGTTGGCCAATACCTTACTCGGCAACTATGTATATTTAAATCAAAAACTGAAACCAATACAAACCGATACCATTATAAATATTACGAATCTCATCTTGAATGTGGGCATCAACAGGCCAAAATTTAAAGCGAGTAATCAGTTTATTTTAAATATTCAAAATGCAAAAGACATTTATAAATTGCCCACTTTGATAAATTTCACAAACATTGAGTTCAACTTCACTTATGCTAAAGTATTGAAGATTTTTGTGGGATCTGATGTCTTTTTTAAGTCTAAATATACAGCTGACGCTTATTCTCCGCTCTTAAATCAATTTTACTTGCAAGACGATTTTCAGGTTTGGGGAGTTGCTACCATAGACCCTTACATGTCTTTTCAGGTAAATAAAGTTCGGTTGGCCTTCAAACTAGGCCATGCCAACCAAGGATTGCGGTACCAGGGTTTTTATACATCCCCGTACTATTTGGCCACTCCTCGGGCTTTCTTGTTTAAAGTAGATTGGCCAATTTTTGATTAAAACTTTTGCAGCAATGTATTGAAATACAAGACTTCCCCCTCAAAATTATTCTGAATCTTTGCCAATAAAGTATCAAAATGCAATTGTTTAAAAACCTCGTGTTGCTCTTTTGAAACAAAAGAAAACTGAACGGAATAATTGCAGCTTTGAGGGTCTATTTCAGTCAAAAGTTTATAGGTATGAATGTCTTCTACCCAAATTTCAATATCTTGCAATTCAGGCTTTATCCATCTTTCGAAGTCCTCGCTTCTGTTTTTTGAGATCGAGAAGGTTATATTTTCTAAAAACATAGTATTTCGCAAATAAAAAAGGGTATTTATCGAAATAAATACCCTCGTTATAAAATATTTTAAAATCAGTTATTGATAGTTTTAAGACCAAAGTTTCTGATCAGATAATAACTTCCAAACACGATTGAAGTAAATGTCAAATCTCCAACAAGCATATTTCTAAAAAATGGCAAACCAGCTTGATAGGAAGCAATAACTCCAGAAAAATTATGCGGATAAGCTCCAATTGCTGGATTTGGAACTACACTTTCAGGATAGAAAAATGCAAAATTGGTCAATAAATAAAAAACTGTTGAAGATAATACAACCGCAGTGATGGTTCTACCCAAATTAACCTTTTGAAGTAACAAATAGCCTATCCCAAAAATGAGAGCATAGCCCAGATACACCAAAGAAGAACCTGAATGAAAGCCATAACCCGTTACAGCCTCTAAAACCATGTCTGTAAACAATATGGTCGCAAAAGGAAAAATCAGCTTTAACCATTTGTTGGTAATATATGCAGTACTAAACAACAAAATAGCTGTCATCGGCGTAAAATTCATAGGATGATCGACCAACCTAGAAAGAGCGGCTAAAATTATCAATGTACCTATTATAAGACCCGTTTTTATCTCTGATTTCAACATTTCAATTATTTTTTGACAAAATTACAAAAAAAGCCTATCAATAAAAAAGTTTTCTATTCCTTCAACACCCAAGTGTCTTTGCTTCCGCCACCTTGCGATGAATTCACAACAAGCGATCCTTTTTTCAAAGCCACACGCGTTAAACCACCCGGTGTTACATAAATCTCCTCTCCAAAAAGGATATAAGGGCGGAGATCCACATGACGGCCTTCAATGGTTTCATCTACCAAACAAGGAGCAGTAGATAATGAGATCGTAGGCTGAGCTATATAGTTTCTTGGATTAGATTTTATCCTTTCTCTAAACATATCTTGTTCTTCTCTTGTCGATTTAGGCCCGATGAGCATACCATAACCTCCCGCTTCGTTGGCTTCTTTTACCACCAATTGGTCTATGTTTTCCAATACATACTTCATGCTTTTGGGGTCTTCGCAAAGAAATGTTTCTACATTTGACAATATTGGCTCCTCGTTCAGATAGTATTTAATTATTTTTGGAACATAGGCATATACCACTTTATCATCTGCCACACCTGTTCCCAATGCATTCGCCAAGCCCAAGTTTCCTTTTTTATAAGCCTTAAATAAATTCGGAATACCAATTAAAGATGTAGGATTAAATGCTTTTGGATCTATAAAGACATCATCAAGCCTTCGGTAGAGCATATCTACGGTCTTCAGGCCTTTTGTGGTTCTCATTTTTAGCACATCATTTTCTACCACTAAATCTCTATAATCCACCAATTCTACACCCATTTGCTGTGCCAAATATGAATGTTCGTAATAAGCCGAATTGTAAATGCCTGGTGTTAGAACAGCAATTGTAGGGTCTGATTTACCAGAAACATATTTCATTACCTCAAAAAGTTTCTCAGTATATTCACTTATTGACCTTACTTTAGCCTTGGAAATCAGTTTTGAAAGCCCTTGTTTAGACAATTCACGGCCTTGCAGCATATATGATACGCCCGACGGACACCTCAAATTATCTTCTAATATCACAAATTCACCCTTATGATTTCGAATCAAGTCTGTGCCTGTTATATGTATGAAGATGTCTTTCAGCGGCTTTATATCCATGCATTCCTTGATAAAGCCTTTGCTGCTGAAAATTACATCTGAAGGAATTACTTTGTCTTTTAATATTTTTTGATCAGAATAAATATCTTTCAAGAATTCGTTCAGAGCAAAAATTCTTTGTTTTAGTCCTTTTTCGAGCCTACTCCATTCTTTGGCTTTGATTATTCTGGGTATAATGTCTATGGGAATAATCCTCTCTGTTCCGCCTTCTTCTGAGTACACGTTAAAAGTTATACCCATGTTTATCATGGCTGTCTCAAGATTCTTTTGTCTTGACTTCAGCTCATCTATACTCAAATCATTGAAATAGTCATATACCATTTCTATCCCTTTATGCGGAAGGTTATTTGAGCCAATCAACTCATCATAAAATTGATTCGTTTGGTAGTTGCTAAAATTACTGTTCATTTTTTTCTTTGGTAAAATATGGTAATAAACTATACAAATAGTGATATTTTTGCAACAAAAATCGTCTTATTAGTATTCATGCCCTCAAAGTACAAAATTTACGTTTTCGTTTTGTTAAGCAATAGCGTTTTTTCTCAAAATTTTTTGGGGATAACAGGAAGCAACTATTCGGGGACCAATAGCTTAGCCACAAACCCTTCAAATGTAGTAGATACAAGGCAGAATGTATTTATCAATTTGGCTACTGTGGGTATAGATTTCCAAAATAATTATGTGAGATGGAATGCTCCTTTTTCTTTATTAAGCTTTTCCACACAAACTACACCAAACAAATACAGGAATGCAGATGGTTCAAAAGTTATTTGGAAACCTAGTTATTTGAAAGTCTCTTCAACAGGAAAGGACCTGTCAATATTTGCAAATGGAGAAGCCAAAGGCCCAGCTATTGGTCTTGATATCAAAAAAATAGGATTGGGTATAGGTATTGGAGTCAGATACCGATTCATGAATTCTTTAACTAAAGCTTCAGATGAAATTGGTAAAACCATAATTAAAGGAACAAAGTCAGAAGATCTGATTGGAAACACTTATCAAAATGAACACGGCTACCTCAATTCTAGTTTTATAAACGAATTTTATGGTACAATCGGGAAAGTCTTAATTGAGGAAGAATCCATGTTCTTAAAAATCGGAGCCTCTGGGAAATATTTTGCTTCAAACAATTATAATCATATCGGCTCTAAAAACTTTGATTTCACAATAATGCGAAATCTAAACGATAACACAAGGCAAGATATTGATATAAAAAATGTACAAGCTACACTTACTGATGCTTCAACTTTTAGTTCGCTTCAAAGTTCAAATTTCACAAGTCAAATGACTGAACTTACAGGAATTGGAAAGGGTTTCGGAGGTGATATAGGGATTATTTATGAATATAGACCTGATTTTCAAGCATATACAAGAAGTAACAATAGGAAGCAATTTACAAATCCTTCAAAGAACAAGTATCTTTATAAAATAGGATTTTCTCTCATTGATGTAGGATTTATTAAATTCAATAGCAATGTAGAAACAAATGCTTTGTTTAGCTCAAATGACATCATTCTTCCGCAAACATACCAAAAGTTTAACGGTTTTGAGCAAGTAATAGCCACCACAAACTCTATATTTGGAAATGCAAGTGCAAACAACAATTCGTTTATTATTTTAATGCCCGCCACGAGCATCTTCACATTTGATTATCTTCTTAAAGAAAATATTTATGTTAACTTAAATTGGAGACAATCCCTTCTGAGTTCAAGTAGGAGAGGAATTCTTAATTATTCAGGTGTTGCTATTATTCCTAGATATGAGAAAAAAGACTTAGAAATAGCATTGCCTATTGGTTTAGAAAATAATTACAAAAACCTCAATATTGGAGTGGCTGTTAGATATTATGGATTCTTTTTGGGGTCAGACAACATCACTGGCTGGATTAATACCTTCAACCCTAGGGGTGTTTCGGTTTACGCAGGGGCTTTTATTCCTATTTATCACAGACTTCCAGGCAGTCCATTAAAGTGTTTTGTAGTTGCCAATCCGCAATCGTATCGCAAGAAAAAATTTAGAAGGTAAAAAAAAGCAGGCAACTGTAATTGCCTGCTAATCAATGTATTATTGTGACGAAGAAGAGATTCGAACTCTCACAAGCTTTCGCTCACTACCACCTCAAAGTAGCGTGTCTACCAATTCCACCACCTCGCCAATGCAGAAGCAAAATTATGTATTTATAACTAATTAAAAAACTAGAAACCCAAAAAATTAAACTTTTTAAATGCTTACCCGTTTAATATCCAAGTATCGTTTTTGTGGATATAAACTATCTTTCTGTTCCACAAGACTTTAAGCCAAATATCTTCTTCTCCAAAAATATTGATTTTGTTTCCTTTATCTATTGTGCCAATTATTGATGAACCAGAAGAAGGAAATTCTCTAAAGAAAGTTTTTTTATTGACAATAGCTGATTGATACGAATTGGGCACATTTATAAAAACTAAAAGAAAGATTATAAAAAGCCCTACGAGTAGAAGATGTCTCCGAAGTATTTTCTTATTGTATATTTTCTTTCTAAAGAGTATTACTAAAATAAATATACCTATTAAAATAACCGAATAAAGGATATAAATATAGAACTGTTGATACAAAACCAAAATAAAGTTTAAATCACTTCTCTCAAAACCAGTAAACTTATTCTCTAATGCCATCTTATTCATTTTTTCAAATACCTCATCATCTGGATTGAGATTATAATAGTTGTTCAAATAAAAGATAGCTTTCGGAAAATCTCCCAAACTTTCGTAAATGTAGGCTAGCTTCAGAGTGATATTTGGCTTATTTACTTGATTATCTCTAAAAATGAGCTCATAAATATTTGCAGCTTCCGAATATTTTTTTGCATTAAATAAAGAATCTGCTTTTTTGGCTACATCATTTTGTGCCTTAGAATCAGCGAATTGAAAGAAAAACAGAAAGAATAGTAATAATAATTTTAAAAAGAGTCTTGGCATTGTTGGGTTAATTTCATAATTTTGCATCCTCATTTGAGACAAGGTCTTGATTCCGTAGCTCAGCTGGTAGAGCAATACACTTTTAATGTATGGGTCCTGGGTTCGAATCCCAGCGGGATCACTTAAGTTTTCAGAAATATTTTTAGAATCATTTTCGATTCCGTAGCTCAGCTGGTAGAGCAATACACTTTTAATGTATGGGTCCTGGGTTCGAATCCCAGCGGGATCACAAAGCGATGAAAAATTCATCGCTTTTTTTATTTGTCCAAAACTCATTTTCTCGTTCATCAAATCTTCCTTGTTTTTTCAAAGGCAAAATTAATTATTTGATAAATAGAAATGGTTTGAATCGAGATTTTATTATTTTTAGTCTTTTTGAGAATTCCGTTTTAATCTAAAAAAAGCCTTAAAAAACACCAAATGAAAAAAAGTAAGAAAAGAGTCATTGAAAATATCCAAATCTTGGATTTTGCGGCTGAAGGAAAATGCATTGTAAAAGACGACGGTGAAGTTATTTTTGTTGAAGGTAGCAATGTTTGCCCAGGAGATGAAGTAAAATTACTTGTATCAAAAACCAAGAAAAATTTCTCCGAAGGTAGAATACTGGCTATAAATAAATACTCCGCAGATAGAATTGAGCCTTTTTGTGAACATTTTGGCGTTTGTGGTGGGTGCAAATGGCAACATATTCCATACGAAAAACAAATAGAACAAAAACAGAAACAGGTTTACGATCAATTAACAAGAATAGGAAAAGTAAAACTTCCTGAGTTTACGCCTATTTTAGGCTCTGCTCATACAACGTTTTATAGAAACAAACTCGAATATACATTTTCTAATTCTAGATGGCTCACGAACGATGAGGTGGCTTCGGGAGAAGAAATATCTAAAGATGCCTTGGGTTTTCATATTCCCAAGAGATTTGAGAAGGTTTTGCCTATCAAAAAATGCTTTCTTCAGGGCGACCCATCTAATGCCATTAGAGATTTCTTCAGTGATTATGCTCACCAAAGTGGCTTACCTTTTTATGACCATGTAGTGCACAAAGGTTTTTTCAGAAATGTGATGATACGTACAACATCTACAGGAGAAGTGATGGTGGTGCTCCAAGTTGCAAATGATTCTAAAGATAAAATAGAAACGGTTTTAGACAAATTCATTGAGAAATTCCCACAAACAACTTCACTGAATTATTTTATTAACCAAAAACGCAACGATTCTTATTTTGATCTGGAACCTGTCAATTATTATGGACTGCCCTATATTACCGAAGAGATGGAAGGTCTCAAGTTTAGAATTGGGGTAAAATCATTCTATCAAACGAATTCTGACCAAGCTTACAATCTTTATAAAATTGTGCGTGATTTTGCACAAATTTCAGAAAACGACCTAGTGTATGATTTGTACACCGGCACAGGAACAATCGCCAATTTTGTTGCAAAAAAGGCAAAGAAAGTAGTCGGAATTGAATACATAGATGCTGCTGTGGACGACGCCAAAATAAACTCTGAAATCAACGGTATTCATAACACCAGTTTTTTTGCTGGAGATATGGCAAAAATATTCACCGACGACTTTATAGCACAAAAAGGCATGCCTGATATAGTAATTGTAGATCCGCCAAGAGCCGGAATGGATCGCCCTGTTAGTGAGCTTCTACTTAAAATATCACCGAAAAGAATAGTATACGTCAGTTGTAACCCAGCGACTCAAGCCCGAGATATTGAAATTTTGTCAGCAAAATATGAGGTCGAAAAAATCAACCCAGTTGATATGTTTCCGCATACTTTCCATGTAGAAAATGTAGCGAGTTTAGTTTTAAAATCTTAATTTTAGGAAATTTTACTCTTAAAATGAAGATTTCTGTAATCGATGCTGGCAATTTCAAGTTGGATGGTGGGGCAATGTTTGGTGTTGTTCCAAAAACAATTTGGCAAAAGATGGTTCCTGCTGATGACAACAACCTTTGCAGTTGGAAAATGAGGTGTCTATTGGTTGAGGATAACAACCGATTGGTGCTGATTGACACAGGAATGGGCGACAAACAAGCCCAAAAATGGCAGAATTTCTATTTTAGACATGGTGATGGAGAATTAATTAAATCTATTCGAGATGCCGGATACCATGAAAGTGAAGTAACGGATGTTTTACTTTCCCATTTACATTTTGATCATTGCGGCGGTGCTGTTTGTTGGAATTCTACCAAAGATGCATTTAGACTAACATTTCCAAACGCGAAATATTGGACGCATAGCCTTCATTGGGAATCGGCGATGCAACCCAACCAAAGAGAAAAAGCTACTTTTTTAACTGAAAACCTCCAAACCATCTTAGAAAGTGGGCAACTAAATTTTGTTGATCATTCTCAAAATCCATTGGGCGACAAATTTGAATTCATTTATGCAGATGGCCATACGGAGAAAATGATTATGCCAATCATAAACTACAACCATCAGAAAATTATTTTTGCGGCGGACACCATTCCATCTTTTGCCCATATTCATGTGCCTTATTGCATGTCCTACGATGTAAGACCATTGCAAACCATGGAAGAAAAGTCATTGCTTCTTGATAGGATTGTTAAAGAAAACATTCTTTTATTCTTCGATCATGATGTTGTAAACGAAGTGGCTGAAATTGAAATCACCGATCGAGGGTATAAAGCCAAAAACCTTGGGAAGCTTTATGAGTTTATTTGAAATAAATAAAATCTAACAACATGAAAATAGGCTTAGTATTATCTGGAGGTGGATCAAGAGGATTTGGACATTTGGGTGTTTTAAAAGCCCTTGATGAGCTAAAAATTAGACCTGATATAATTTCTGGAGCAAGTGTAGGCAGCCTGATAGGAGCATTTTATGCTTATGGGTATACCGCCGATGAAATATCAGAAATTATCTTAAAAAAGGGCATTTCTGGCAATATCAAGCTGGCTTTCAATAAAATGGGAATATTTTCGCTCGAAAAAGTCGAAAAGTTAGTAAAAGAATATTTGCCAGAAAACAGCTTTGAATCACTTAAGATTCCTTTGGTTATAGCCACTACAGAGATACGGAGAGGGGAGATTGTTTACTTTAGGTCAGGTAATAACTTGGCAAAAGTGGTTACGGCATCATGTGCAATTCCAGGCATATTTTCACCAGTTATAATAGAAGGTAAATCATACATTGATGGAGGTGTTCTAAACAATATGCCTATTGAGCCCATAGAAGACGAGGTAGATTTAAAGATTGGGGTTAATGTAATGCCCATAGAAAGGAAAATGCCAGTAAGTTCGGCAAAAGATATCATCATGAAATCGCTTTTGATGTCGATAGGTGAACAAAGTGCGAGGAAAAACCACAAATTTGATATTTTGATTGAACCTAAAAACATCGTACACTTTAATGGCTTAAGCCTAAAAAATGCCAAAGAAATGTTTGATTTGGGTTACAATACGGCCATTCAACAATTACAAAAGTCGGCAGAAATGTTTTTATAAAACTTAAAATGCTCAAAAATCGTAATCGGTGCTTATTTTGGCATTAAATTGGATAATTATTAGTAAAAATGTTCGTTAAGACTTTCAACAGAACCTATTTAAACAGTGAGAAAAATATATTTATTGTTTTTTTTTGTAATCTTCTCTTTATCCTGCAGCCAATATAAAAATGGACCGCTCAGCAAAACATGGCATAATACAAACGCAAAATATAACGCACTCCTTATTGCCCGCGAAGACTACAAAATTGCAAATGAAATCATTTTGGCAAACAACAAAGAAACTTACGAAGAAACGCTTCCGATATTTAGAAAAATAGACTCTACAAGGCTCGATTCTGCAAAACTTTATTTGACAGATGCCATAAAAAAATCATCCATAATAGCTGAAAGACATTCAAATAGTAGACACCTAGATGAGGCTTATTTATTACTTGGAAAAGCAAGATTAGAAAAACAAGAGATTTTTAATGCCCTCGAAACCTTCAAATATGTAAATACCGCCTCCAAATCTGCTTCTGCCAAAACCGAAGCTTTGATATGGTTGATGAGGTCTTATATTGAAAATGAGGACTTGGTGAGTGCAAATCAGGTTTCTGACTTGTTGAAAAACCAAAAACTGAGTGGTAAAAACAAATCGCAATTTCTTGCCACTAAAGCCTATTATCACCAGCTTCAAAATGAGCCCGCACTTGCAGTTGTTTTCTTAGACGAAGCCTTAAAAACAATGAAAAAGGGCAATGAAAAGGCACGTTTGCATTTTATTGCTGCTCAGTTATACGCAGAGCTGAACCAACTTGCCCTTTCAAGAAAAAACTATAATCAAGTACTCAAAAACAAACCCAATTACGATTTAGAATTTCATGCCAATTTGGGGCTTATTACGAGTCAGTCTTTGGCCAAGAATACAAACATTACGTTTGAGAAGATGCTGGAAGATAGAAAAAATCAAGATTTGAGAAGCAAGATATTCTTTAAAATGGGGGAAACTGAGGCCAAAAAGAATAATTTCGAAGCTGCTATTTTGAACTTCAATAAGGCTATAGCTGAATCAGTAGATAATCCTTTGGAAAAAGCATCAGCCTACAAAGCACTCGGCGATATGTATTTCGAAAAAATGCTGGACTACGAAATGGCTGGGGTTTATTATGATAGCACGTTGATTACCTTGCCGAAAAACGAGCAAAGTAATTCTCAGATAGGACAAAAAGCAATGTTTTTGAACGATTTTATCAAATACAAGAAAGCTTATGACCTAGAAGATAGTCTACAAATGTTGGCCGCAATGAATCCCAAAGAACTCGACTACAAGCTTGAGCAAATGGTAATTGAAAGAAAAGAAGCCAAGAAAAAAGCAGAAGAAAATACGCTCACAAATTCTGTTCTCAAAACTTCCACTACGAGCAACTTGCCCAAAGATTTTAAAAGATGGTTGCTATATGATCAAGTTGAGTCGATTAAGGCTAAAAACGATTTCGTAAGAAGCTGGGGCAATAGGCCACTGGAAGATAACTGGAGACGGTCTGAAAAAACGATGGGTTCGTTTAGCATAAAAATTGAGAAACAGACCCTCGACACCGCAAAAGCTGGTGTAAAAACCATGGCCAACTCTGAGACTGAAATGAAAGAGCTTCTTGCCAAAAAAGAAATTGAAGAAGAAAAAAAAGAACTTCTAAAAAAAATACCTGGCAGTAACATTCAGAAAATGGCTTCGAAAAGAAAACAAGAAGAGGCCTTATTTCAAATTGGTAAAATCTATAAGTTGAAATTCATCGATGAAGAAAAAGCAAAGACCACTTTCAATAATCTTATAACAAACTTTCCAAGGTCTGTTTACGAACCTGAAGCCCTTTATTACTTGTCAATAATGGAAAAGGATGCTCAAAACAACGCTTTTTCAGCTAGATTGCTAAAGGATTACCCCGCATCTTCATTTTCAAGACAACTGAAAAAAGGCTCAATTAAACTGAGTAAAGACAAAGAAACAGAAGCTCAGTCCTTTTATGCCAAAACTTTTGCAATTTACGAAAGTAATAATTTCAACGAAGCCATTACACTCATAGATCAAGGTCTAAACGAATACGTGGGTAGTCAAATAGAAGACAAAATGGCCATGTTAAGAATTATGGTTCTGAAAAAAATCGGTAATAAAGACCAATATGTGATTTCTCTAAATGATTTTATGAGAAGTTATCCAAGTTCTGACTTGGTACTAAAGGCAAAAGAACTATTGGCAGTTTTAAATTAAATTACAGAATGACAGAGAAACCGCCATTTTTTAAATCTTGGAAAACCGTGTATTGGATTCTAACAGGCTTTTTGCTGATACAAATAATCTTATATTTATTACTAACCCATTATTTTTCATGACCAACATCGATTGGCTATTTCTTGTACTTACGCTATCTTCTATTATATTTTACGGAATATACAAAAACAGAAAAGACAGCAACATTGATGGTTATCTTCTTGGAAATCAATCTTTACCATGGTATCATGTTGGTTTTTCCTTGATGGCTACACAGGCGAGTGCCATTACGTTTTTGTCAGCTCCTGGCCAAGGCTTTACCGATGGGATGCGTTTCGTACAGTTTTATTTTGGGCTACCACTGGCCATGATTGTACTCAGTATTACGTTTGTGCCTATTTTTCATCGGTTAAAAGTTTACACGGCCTATGAGTACCTCGAAAACCGCTTCGATGCCAGAGTCAGAATTTTCACAGCTATTTTGTTTCTGGTCAGTAGGGGACTAGCTACAGGTATTTCTATTTATGCCCCTTCTATAATTTTGTCTACAATATTTGGCTGGGACATTACCGTTACCAATATCATTATGGGTGGTATTGTGCTGATTTACACCGTTATAGGAGGTACTAAAGCCATCTCATACACACATTTACAACAAATGTTTTTTGTAACTTTTGCATTGTTTTTTGCTGGCTATTGCGTGGTGAAACTCTTGCCTGCAGATGTGAGTACCTTCGATGCTATACAAATTGCAGGCAAAACTGGTAGAATGAATGTCATAGATTTGAAATTTAACCCTACCGAAAGGTATAATCTTTGGTCTGGCTTGATTGGTGGTTTTTTTCTACAATTATCTTATTTCGGAACAGATCAATCACAGGTAGGAAGATATCTCACTGGAAAATCAATCAAAGAAAGTCGTATGGGTTTGATAATGAACGGATTCATTAAAATCCCAATGCAATTCGGTATTCTTTTAATTGGTGTTTTGGTGTTTGTATTTTATCTATTCAATGACTCCCCAGTGTTTTATAATAAGGTAGAAGTAGCTAAAATAGAAAACAGCCAGTATGCAGCACAGTATAAAAAATTAGAACTAAAAAATACTGCCTTAATTGCTGATAAAAAGCAAGTTGTGAGAGATCTGAAAGACGCCCTTAAATCTGACAATGATGTTATTGTTAACACCAGCAGCTCCCATCTTAACGAGATTATAGAAGAACAAAAAAGACTAAAATCGGAAGTTTCAGAAATCGTTAAGAAAAACAATCCGTCTGGTGACCCGAACGACGTGAATTATATCTTTCTGAGATTTATCATGGATTTCTTGCCGCATGGATTTATTGGACTTCTCGTGGCTATTATATTTTCTGCCTCTATGGGCTCAGTGGCTTCGGCGTATCACTCATTGGCCGCAACAAGCCTAGTAGATGTTATTTACAAAACCAAATACAAGCCCCAAGGAGAACAATTGGAGTTAAAATATTCTAAAGCCCTTACTATTTTTTGGGGTATCTTTTGTATTGTGGTGGCATCTTTTGCCCAAAAACTTGGTAACAGTATGATTGAACTCGTAAATATCTTGGGTTCATGGTTTTACGGTATCATATTGGGAATTTTCCTCGTGGCCTTTTATCTAAAGTCAATAAAAGCCAAACCTATATTTTGGGCGGCTATTTTGGGTCAAATATTAGTAATTTTGATTTGGAAATACGAACTTGTAGCATTTTTATGGCTAAATCCTATTGGCGTTTTGCTGGTGGTGGGTTTTAGTTGGATATTCCAAAAGTTAAAAGTTTAAAAAAATGAGTGGGTCAAAAAAAATATTAATAGTAGAAGACGACCTAAGAATTGCTCAGAACATCAGCAAGGGGCTTCAAGAAAAGGGCTTTGAGACAGAAATAGCTTTTGACGGAAAAATTGGCTTAAAATTAGCCCTTCATAATGATTTCGACCTAATTCTATTGGATTTGAATCTTCCAGGGTTAAATGGATACGAAGTTTGTTCAGAGGTTCGTAAAAAAAAGCCGTCAATTCCAATTATAATGCTAACAGCTTTAGGAGAAACCGAAGACAAAATAGAAGGTTTTGAAAAAGGTGCGGACGATTATCTAGTAAAACCTTTTGATTTTAGAGAGCTTTTGGCCAGGATCAACGTCTTCATTAAAAGAAATCACAACTCTGAAAGCGACCAACAAGATACATTAAAAATTGCCAATTTAGAATTAGATTCTGAGTCGAAAATTGTGATGAGAGATGGCCAAAATATAGAACTTACTCCCAAAGAATTTTCTTTATTAGAATATTTAATCAAAAACAAAGGAAAAGTAGTCTCAAAAACCGATATTGCCGAAAATCTTTGGGAACAAAACAACCAACAGAGTCTTAATGTCATCGAGGTATATATCAATTTTCTTAGAAAAAAAATTGATAAAGACTTTACACCCAAACTCATACATACAAAAACCGGAATGGGATATATTTTGAAAGAAGAGATTGAGAAATGAAAATAAGGACAAAAATAGCTTTTCAATTTACACTGATAGTAGCTCTCATCTTAGTGGTTTTTTCGGTCTCACTTTATTATTTGCTAGAAGGTTATACCAAAGATGAATTCAATAATTACCTTAAAGACAGGGCACAAACAACTGCAAAACTTCTCATAAACAAAAAAAATCTCGACAAACGCTTTCTGAAAATTGTTGATAGAAATACGTTGTCGAGCCTCTATGCGGCAGAAGTTTTAGTATTCAACGACGAAAATCTTGTAACCTACAGTAATATTGACTCTGTCAACAAGTTCCCTTACAGCCCTGAAATTTTAGAGAAAATCAGAAAGTTTAAATACCATGAAGCAAACTACCAAAACAAGAAAGTAGTTGGGCTAATGTATACCGACGAGGAGCTAAAAAAAGACTATTTGATCCTCGCCCAAGCTGAAGATACATACGGAGAACAAAAACTCGAAAGGATAAAAGAGGCCATGACTATTGGCTTAGTTTCTTCTATTTTCCTCACAATTATTTTTGGCTTTGTATTTGCTGGTCAATCACTTAAGCCTATTTCTAGAATAAACCAAGAAGTATCTAAAATTACAGCTCGTGACCTCACAAAAAAACTAAGCACAGGCAATAATAAGGATGAAATAGCCCAACTTGCTAGAAACTTTAACGAGATGCTTTCTAGAATTGAAAAATCATTTGAACTTCAGAAAAGCTTTGTAAGTAACGCATCTCATGAACTTCGAACACCACTTGCAGCTATAAAGTCAGAAATTCAAGTCGCATTAGAAAAAGACAGAACACCTGAGCAATATAAAGAAATTCTTAAATCTTTAAATATTGATAATCAAAGACTTATTCAACTCATAAACGGACTTTTGCAATTGGCAAAATCCGAAAAAGGTGATAAGTCATTACAAATGGTTCCGATAAGAATCGACGAGATTTTGTTCGAAGTTCAAGACGAACTCCAGCATCAACATCAAAACTATCGTATTTCTATCGACTTCGAGGAAATACCCGATGATGATGAGTCTGTTACTATAAACGGCAACAAATCACTGCTAAGAACACTTTTTAATAATCTCATAGATAATGCTTGTAAATACTCTGAAAATAACATGGCGGTGATCAATATTAGGTTCAACAAGAGCAATTGCATCATCAACGTGGCAGACACAGGCATAGGAATATCGAAAGACGACCACGAAAAAATATTCGAACCGTTTTTTAGAACCAAAAACGCATCAAACTACAAAGGTCACGGCATTGGTTTGTCTATTTGTAAACGCATAGTAGATATACATGGGGGAAGAATAATACTCAAAAGTGAACTAGGACAAGGGAGCAATTTCAATGTGATATTGCCTCATCTCTAAAATAAAACTATGATTTGAGAAATCTTTTTCTGAGAAGAAAAAGTAGCGGGAAGGGGAATCGAACCCCTGACCTCCGGGTTATGAATCCGACGCTCTAACCATCTGAGCTACCCCGCCGTTGAATCGAGGTGCAAAAGTATAAAACTTTATATTACTTCCAAAACCTTTTTCAAAACTTATTCAAAAAATTAATTATTTCTTATTTTTTCTTGCATTAATAAAGCAAATCATTTAAATCGGAACAAAAAGTTACTCCTATGTCGAAATTCAAATTTACCCAAGAGTTCCCATTTAAAACTTCTCCAAAGGTTTTATACAATTATATCAGTACCGCAGGTGGTTTGCAGCAATGGTTTGCTGACAAAGTCACTATGGACAGCAATCATTTATTTCATTTTACATGGGATACAGAGGTACATATAGCCGAACTTACCTCTACAAGGCTCAACAAATCCACTCGTTTTGATTTCATAGGGTCGGATGAGGGAAACTTCCTAGAGTTTAAGTTAGTTACTAGCGAAATAGACAATTCTATATTTCTGAAAGTAACAGATTGCTCGGACAATGATGACCATAATGATCTCGAAACTGTTTGGAAAGGGCTTATTGCAGAACTCAAAGAGATAGTAGGAGGATAAGTCTTAATAAAACTTAATTATTTTGTTTTGGAGCAAAAGATGACGATTTTTGCATCGAAATCTGCTTCTATGAAAAAAATCGACAAGCTATTTGTTAGGGCGTACATTGGACCATTTATACTTACTACGGCTGTGGTAGTGTTTATTTTTCTAATGAGATTCTTGATGATGTACTTTACCGATTTTATTGGTAAAGATCTCGGTTTATCGGTTTTTGGAAAGCTTTTTATGTACTTTTCTCTCATTACAGTTCCAACTGCTTTGCCATTGGCCACACTTTTAGCTACTTTAATGTGCTTCGGAAATCTGGGTGAACATACAGAACTCACTGCTATGAAATCTGCCGGCATTCCTCTCTCAAGACTCATTCTACCAACTTTCATATTATCCTTTTTGGTAGCGATTGGCTCATTTTTTTATAATAATTATGTAAATCCTTGGGCAAACTTAAAAGGCTATTCACTATTATGGGATGTAAAAACCACCAAAATGACCTTGAATATACAGGAAGGTGTTTTTTACAAAGAAATACCAGGGTATAGAATAAAAGTGCAGAAAAAGCTCCCAGATGGCAGAACCATGAGAAATGTAATTGTTTATGATCACACAAGCAACAACGGAAACAAAAACATAACCATTGCAGACTCAGGCAAAATGTACACTATGTACAACGACAATTATTTAATTTTTGAGCTTTTCAATGGCAGAAACTACATAGAGCACCAAAATAGCTTTAATAATTATGACGAAACACAATTTACAAAAAACAACTTTAGGAAGAATAAAATTGTATTTTCCTTAGAAAGTTTCGGTATTAAACGCACCAACGAAGACCAGTTTAAGTACCATGAGTACATGAAAAATATTGGTGAGCTCACAAAAAAAATAGATTCTACAAGAATAGAAATAAGCAAAAGCATAGACGACCAAACTGAACAATTAAAAGCCCAAAATTCTTTCCTTTTCAAAAAAATATTGGACAAGGACACTTCAAAAATTGCAGAAATAAAACCAGGGCCATGGATTGAGAAAAAACTTGTTGAACTTAAAACTGGATATCGGTCAAAAGAAACCGAAGAATATGCACTTTCGCATATTCAAAATCTAAAGTCACAAGTAGAAACTGACCTAAATATTCTCACAAGTAAACAGAAAGATGTCTGGAGATCAGATGTGGAGCGTTGGCACAAACTTACCATGGCTTTTTCATGCTTGGTTTTCTTTTTAGTAGGTTCATCGCTGGGTTCTATTATCAAAAAAGGTGGCTTCGGAATGCCCGTTTTGGTGTCTATCAGTTTCTTTATATTTTATTATGTATTGATGCAGCTAGGCGACAAATACGCCAAAGAAGGTCTCATCCCCGTGATTGTAGGCGTATGGATCCCCAATTTCATACTGCTCGTTATTGGCATATTTCTAATGCGTAAAGCGTCAAACGATGCCAGACTATTTGAAAATGACACTTATAATGCACTTTTCAACAAAATATCGTCTTTGATTCAAAAAATCACCAAAAGAAAAGACACCATTGTTTCCTGAAATATTTTAATTGTTTGATACTTAAATATTTCTAATTAAGTGTTATCTTTGCAGCTGTTTTTATTTATTTATCATTTAATCTAGGTTAAAATCAATGTATTTAACTCCGGAAAAGAAAGAAGAGATTTTCGAATCGAAAGGTCTCATCAGAAAAGCATCTGACACTGGTTCTGCTGAATCACAGATAGCATTATTTACATTTAGAATAGCTCACCTTACCGAGCACTTGAAAGTTCACAAACATGACTATTCAACTCGTGCAGGACTATTAAAATTAGTTGGTAAGCGTCGTAGATTGTTGGATTATCTTCAAAAGATAGAAATCGGTCGCTACAGAGCAATTATTGCTGAATTAGGCATACGTAAATAAAAATGAGGGAATCTTTCACGAGATTCCCCTTTTTTTCTTTAAAACTAGAATTATCATCCCCGCGGAATAAAGGATTAAATAGTTGTATCAAAAGCGGAAATACAACACAAAAATTAACTAAATGTTCAACGTTTTTTCTCAAACCATCCAAATGCCGGATGGACAAACCATTACCCTAGAAACTGGAAAGTTAGCTCGTCAAGCTGACGGTTCTGTAGTCTTAAAAAGCGGTAATTTAGTGATGTTGGCTACTGTCTGTGCCAACAAAGAACACAAAGAAGGTACCGATTTCCTACCATTATCAGTTGATTACCAAGAAAAATTTGCTTCGGCAGGTAAAATTCCTGGTAGCTTTCAAAGAAGAGAAGGTAAATTGTCTGACAACGAGGTTTTAATCTCAAGATTAATTGACCGTGCCCTTAGACCTATCTTCCCTGAAGATTTTCATGCTGAAGTACAAGTAATGGTGACTTTACACTCATCAGACGCAAGTATTCAGCCAGATGCATTAGCAGCTTTGGCAGCTTCTGCTGCCATTATGGTTTCAGATATTCCTTTTAACGGACCCATATCTGAAGTTAGAGTATGTAAAATAAACGGCGAGTATAGAGTCAATCCACCAGTTTCTGAAATTGAAAAGGCGGATTTAGACCTTATAGTTGCAGGAACAATAGACAGTATATTGATGGTAGAAGGTGAAGGAAATGAAATTTCTGAAACCGAAATGGTAGAAGCGATGAAAGTTGCTCACGATGCCATAAAACTACAAGTTACTGCCCAAAAAGAGCTTGAGGCGAAAGTTGGAAATACCACAAAACGTGTATATTGTCACGAGACACACGACGAAGAACTCAAAAAGAAAATGTACGATGAACTTTTTGACAAAGTTTATGCAGTATGTACTATTGGTGGCGGTAAAAGCAACAGGAGCGAAGGCTTTGCCAGTATTTTGAAAGAATTCAAAGAAAGCCTTCCAGAAGAAGAAAGAAGTAATTCGTTACACAAAGTATATTTTGGCGACATCACTTATGATGCTTCAAGAAAAATGGTTTTGGACGAAGGTAAACGTTTGGATGGACGTAAACTTGATGAAATCAGACCAATCGTTTGTGAAGTGGATTATTTACCTTCTGCACACGGTTCGGCTTTGTTTACTAGAGGCGAAACGCAATCATTGTCAACCACAACCTTGGGTACCAAACTTGACGAGCAAATAGTTGATCAAGCAATGGTAAAAGGATATTCAAGATTCTATTTGCATTACAATTTCCCTGGATTTTCAACAGGTGAAGTAAGACCAAACAGAGGTGTGGGTAGAAGAGAGATAGGTCATGGAAACTTGGCTCAGAGATCTTTGAAAAAAGTTTTGCCGCCAGATGATCAAAACCCTTACACGATAAGAATCATCAGTGATATTTTAGAATCTAATGGTTCTTCGTCAATGGCTACAGTATGTGCTGGTTGTTTATCTTTGATGGATGCCGGTGTGCCTATCAAAGCTCCCGTTTCAGGTATTGCAATGGGATTGATTACTGACCAAGAAAGCGGTAAATGGGCTGTTTTGTCTGATATATTAGGAGACGAAGATCATTTGGGAGACATGGACTTTAAGGTTACTGGTACTACAAAAGGTATCGTAGCATGCCAAATGGACATTAAAATTGGTGGTTTATCTTTCGATATCATCGAAAAAGCACTTAACCAAGCCAAAGCTGGTCGTTTGCATATATTGGGTAAAATGACAGAGGTTATTGCTAAACCAAATGAGGACTTGAAACCACATGCTCCAAGAGCCCATACCATTATTATCGAGAGAGAATTGATTGGTGCGGTTATAGGACCAGGCGGTAAAGTTGTTCAGGAAATCCAAAGAGAGTCTGGAGCAACAGTAAACATAGAAGAAAAAGACAACAAAGGTTATATCTCTATTTTTGCTACCAACGGCGAAAGCATGAATGCAGCTCGTAAGAGAATCGAAGGCATCGTGAAAATGCCAGAAGTAGGAGAAGTTTATGAATCAGTAGTGAAATCTATTCAGCCATTTGGTGCTTTCTGTGAGTTTTTACCAGGAAAAGAAGGCCTTCTTCACATTTCAGAAATAAGCTGGGAGCGTTTGCCAAGTATGGACGGTGTATTAAAAGAAGGAGATCAGCTTCAAGTTAAATTAACTGAAGTGGATAAGAAAACTGGAAAATACAGATTGTCTAGAAAAATATTATTGCCAAGGCCTCCAAGAGAAGAAAAACCACAGACTGAACAATAATAAACTTTTGTTTGTTGTTAGATTAGTCCGGAAATAATGTCTAAAACTTAGACTTTCATTAAAAAATAACTTGATTTCATAAAATGAGACAGCTCAAAATAAGTAAACAAATCACCAACAGAGAGAGTCAATCTCTTGATAAATACCTTCAGGAAATCGGTAAAGTGGATCTTTTAACTCCCGATGAAGAAGTTATTTTGGCTCAGAAAATCAGAGATGGAGACCAATTGTCTTTGGAAAGATTGACAAAAGCCAACTTAAGATTTGTTGTTTCGGTAGCAAAACAATATCAGAATCAGGGTCTTTCACTAGGTGACCTTATAAACGAAGGAAACTTAGGTCTTATCAAAGCTGCTCAAAGATTTGACGAGACGAGAGGTTTTAAATTTATATCTTATGCAGTTTGGTGGATTCGTCAAAGTATTTTGCAAGCTTTGGCAGAACAATCTAGAATCGTAAGATTGCCCCTTAACAGGGTAGGTTCGTTGAACAAAATCTCGAAGACTTTCTCAGAATTGGAGCAGAAGTTTGAAAGAGAGCCATCACCTGAGGAATTGGCTGAGGTTCTTGAAATATCGGCAAATGAGGTTGTGGATACCATGAAAATCTCAGGTAGACACGTATCTGTGGATGCTCCGTTTGTTCAAGGTGAAGAAAACAGCCTTTTGGACGTATTGGAAAATGATACCGAAATCAGACCAGACCAAGAGCTAATGAACGACTCATTGAGAAGAGAAGTTTTGAGAGCACTTTCTACGCTTACACAAAGAGAAGCAGAGGTTATCATGTTCTATTTTGGTTTAAATGGCGAGCAAGCAATGACGCTTGAAGAGATAGGTGAGAAATTTAACTTGACAAGAGAAAGAGTGAGACAGATAAAAGAGAAGGCCATCCGAAGGCTCAGACAAACCTCTAGAAGTAAAGCTCTAAAAGCATATTTAGGATAATAAAATTAAGAGGTTCAAGTTTGAACCTCTTTTTTTTAGTAAAACATCGAGTCGAGATTTGTTGTTTGAAAAGATTTGAACCAACTTTGTGATTATTTTCAAGAATGGCGGATAAAATAGGGATTTATAATATTGAAAAAAACTGCGGTAAAACCACTACGGCAGGTTTTTTGGCTGAAAGTTTCGCTACTTTGAGTACCAATGTGCTGGTAATAGATTTGGATTCGAGAAACAATTTTTCGAAGCTTTTAGGATTAAACCTCAAAGTGTCAGACCAAGGGCAACTTCAACAGGTCAAAATAGGTCAATCCGCTTGGAAATATTTAAAAGTAGGTCAAGACATAGCGTCACTTTTAAGTCATATTGAAGAATATGATGAAGAATATGATTATATAATTTTCGATTTTCCATCTTTTGAATCTGACAGTAATACCGAAATCTTAAAAATTCTTAACTCGGTAATTATACCTATCGAATGTGAGTTTTATGGGCTAGACCATCTAAACATAACCATTGAAAAAATATTGGGTATTGAAGGACTAAAAATTGGAGGAATATTGCTAACAAAGTACGACGAACACAATCAAATCATGCCTAAGTTCATAAAATTCATAAAAGAGAATTTTTCGGATTTGATGTACGATACAATCATTTCAAGAAACTATTACCTAGGATTAGAACGTTTAACGATTGAAAATCTCAACAAATATGTTCCAAATGTGGGTTTTGCGGATTATCTAAAACTAGCCAACGAAATACAAAATGATAAATAAGAAAAGAATGGGCTTGGGGCGAGGTTTAGGTGCTTTATTACCCGAAAAACAAATGGAGGAAAATGATGCTCAAAGTATTGAAACTTATGAAATAAGCGTAGATAGCATCGAAACAAACCCTTACCAACCTAGAACACATTTTGATTCAGATGCACTGATTGAACTTAAGGAATCTATTCAAGTACAAGGTATAATCCAGCCTATTACTGTTCGTAGAATCGGTAGTGCATATCAATTAATCTCTGGAGAAAGGAGACTTCAGGCTTCAAGATTAGCCGGGCTTACCAAAATACCTGCTTATATAAGAGAAGCTACAGATCAGCAAATGCTCGAAATGGGATTAATTGAGAACATTCAACGGGAAAATCTTAATCCTATGGAGGTTGCACTGGCTTATTCAAGATTGTTGAAAGAGTGTAATATAAAGCAGGATGAACTCGGTTCGAGAGTAGGTAAAGATAGAACTACTGTTAATAATTACTTACGATTGTTGAATCTTCCGAAGATTATACAAACTGGTCTAGCTGAAAAAAAACTTAGCATGGGCCATGCAAGAGCACTTTTGGGAATTGAGAATGAAGATTTGCTTTTAAATACCTATCAGGAAATTCTAAGTAAAGAGTTCTCGGTAAGAAAGGTTGAGGATTTAGTGAGAGAAATTAATTCGGGTCTAAAAGTTAAAAAGCCCAGTACTGAGCCTTCCAATAAACCTTCAAAGATTGTTTTGGAGGATTTACAAATAAAACTATCTCAACTTTTTAGCAAAAAAGTAGCTGTGGTGGCGGATTCTAAATCTAAAGGGGAAATTAAAATTCCTTTTGGGTCAAAAGAAGAACTAGAGGATATAATAGCTAAACTAAAAAAATAAACCTGATTTTGATAAAGCAAACTATACAATTTCTTGCTTTAACCCTCACGGTTTTCTTTTTGAGAACTAACTACTCTTTTGCCCAAAATGACAGCCTTTCTGGTAAAACACTAATTCCGAAAGCCAAAATTGACAGTTTGAACAAGAAAGTAGTGCCATTTGATACAACCAGAGGTGCGAAATTAAGAAGTTTTAGAAAAAATAGTAAATATACCTTTCGAAAGACCTTTGGAATAGACTCATTGACAGCCAAAGATGTCCCTAAAATAGCTTTTGTTAGGTCTATGATTTTGCCTGGTTGGGGACAAATGACCAATAAAAATTATCTTAAATTGCCACTAATATATGGAGCAGCAGGAGTTGGAGGCTATTTTATTGTGAGAAATAATCAGCTTTACCAAAAATACAAAGGATATGTGGTAGAAATGAAGGCCGCAGGATTGAGTGAAAGAGAAATTGATGGTGCAGGGCCCTATTCTATCACATTAATCACAACCGCTGCCAACCAATACAGACGATACAAACAGTTGAGTTTTGTTGGTTTAGGCCTTGGATGGCTACTTTTCGCCATCGAAGCGAACGTATCGGCACATTTAAAAACTTTTGATGTTTCTAGGGATATTTCCATGAAAATCTCGCCAAGTATTTTAGAAAATAATCAAACATTGGGCTTTAAAATGGCCTTTAATTTTAAATAATAATGAGAATTGCACTTTTGGGGTATGGTAAAATGGGAAAGGCTATCGAAAAAGTGGCTTTGGAAAGAGGCCATGAAGTAGTTTTTAAAATTGATCTTAACAATTCTGCAGAAAAACAGCTTATTGATAAAGACAGTGTTGATGTGGTCATAGAATTTAGTTCACCACATTCAGCCTATGCCAATTTGGAATTTTGTATGTCTAAAGGCCTTAAAGCCGTTTGTGGCACAACTGGTTGGTTAGAATCCAGAAAAGAAATAGAGCAACTTTGTGTTGAAAAAAAGGCTGCGTTTTTCTATGCTAGCAACTACAGCATAGGTGTAAACTTATTCTTTAAAATAAACGAACTCTTAGCCAAGCTTATGGCTCCGCACGAGCAATATGAAATATTTACCAGTGAAATTCATCATACAGAAAAACTTGATGCCCCAAGTGGAACAGCAATTACTCTAGCTGAAGGAATTATGAACAATAATGCCACGAAAAAATCTTGGGTTAATAATCAAATCGCGGCAAAAGAAGAACTGGCCATTTGGTCATCAAGAGAAGGGAAAGTGCCTGGTACGCACACTGTAAAGTACATTTCTGAAATAGACGAAATAGAAATAAAACACGTGGCTTACACCCGATTGGGCTTTGCTCTGGGGGCAGTTGTAGCAGCCGAGTGGCTCAAAGACAAAGAAGGTGTTTACGGAATGAACGACCTATTGAGTTTATAAAAAATGGCCAGAAATTGATTCTGGCCATTTTTCTTTACAGGTGAAGCCATTTTTTGTAATTCTTTTTGGCTTGTTCTTCTGGTGTTTTCTTGTGAACAAGCCTAATTCCCTTATTTGGATTTTCAATCAAAGGTATTTCGTATTCGAAAATATTTCCACTTCTCAATACTTCAATCATTATATTCTCGCCAACTTTCTTATTTCTGAGAGCATCATCCAAAGTACTAAAAGCTTTTTGATCTACACGAACTATTTCATCATTCACATAAATTCCATTTGTATAGGCTCCTGATTCTCGCTCTATTCTTGTCACTGTATTATTTCTCATTGTCAAACCCAGCCAAGGTTTATCTTTTTGCGTTTGCGTGAAAGTAGCGTCAATATCCACATTTTCAAAAAACTTCGCATAATCTATGGTTTGTGTTCCATAAATGCAGTTTTCAAAAAACTTAGTCAAATCTTTGCCTGAAACAGTTTCACATGCCTTTTTAAACTCAGCATCTGTAAAACCCACATTTTTAGCCAGGTAATTATCTTTGTAAAGAAGCCTCAAAACATCATCTAATGATTTTTCAGCATGGGTTTCTCCTATAATGAGCATGTTCAAAACATTGGCAATAACACCACCTTTTGTGTAGTAGGACACTGTTGAATTATTCGAATTTTCGTTAGGTCTGTAATATTTTATCCAAGCATCCCACGACGCTTCAGCCACCGATTGTACTTTATTTCCATAAGTACTCTCAATGGCGTTGATACCATAAGCAACTTGGCTCAACATTTTGTTTTCATCTATCAAACCCGCCCTTCTTAAAATATCGTGCTGATAGTAGGAAGTAAAACCTTCAGACACCCAGAGCATGTTTGTGTAATTCTCGCTTTCATAATCAAATGGCCCTAATGCCACCGGGCGAAGTCTTTTTACATTCCAAAGGTGAAAATACTCATGAGCAATCAATCCTAAAAAACCAATATATTTATCTCGGTTTTCGTAAGCTTCGGGACTGGTTTGGCAGGTAGTAGAATTCAAATGTTCTAATCCGCCCCCAATTCCTGGCAAATGATGTATAATAAACAAGTAATTTTTACAAGGATGTGGCCCTCCAATCACTGTTGCAGCGGCTTCCACGACTTTTTTATAGTCAGCGGCCACTTGTTTTTTATCGTAGTTGAGCGGCTGTAAAGAATAATTGGCAATTGTATGCTTTACACCCATACTCTCAAACTCAATAATATCCTGATTTCCAATCTCAATTGGGCTATCTACCAAAGTATCAAAGTCCTGAACTTCGAAAATGTTTTTTGAAATTTCAGGTAAAGCAACCGAAACTTTGGAAAATGATTTATGTGGCACCACTTCCAAAATGGACTTTTCATTCATCAATTCTGGCACAAACATAAATACCGCCGCACCATTGGCATAACCATGCGAAGCGTCCAAATGGGCATTCCTTACGCTCAATTCGTTGGCATAAACTCTATATTTGACTTCAACTTTTTTTGAATCTCCCAAAAACACCCGCCAAGTATTTTTGGAGGTCTTTTGATATTTAAGATTCTTTTTTGATGAATTGGCCTCAAATCCTTCTACGTTTTTGGCATATTCTCTAATTAGATACGATCCCGGAGTCCAAGCGGCCATTTTAAAATCGACAAAATCCGCAGATTTGTTTTTTTCAGACAAATCCAAAGCTATTTTAACTTCAAAATAATGGGTATTAGGTTGGGGCATCGACAGTTCATAAGTCATGCTGTAATTTTTTAAAGGTTCATTTTTATTAGCGGCAACTGTGTTTCTAGCTCCAAAAAGGGATAAAAGGAGCAAAAAAGCGAGATTCTTGGATTTCATTGATGAAAAGTTTTGATTTTATACAAATCTACAATTTTTAATTTTTTTAGACGTTTTGTTCCAAAAAAATGTTTTTGAGACATTTAGGAATAGCTTTTTAAGAAAAAAAGCCAACAATTTCCTAAATTTGACAAATTTTACTAGAAAAATCCCTTATGAAAATCAAATTCCTGATAATATTCTTCGGATTAATTGCTCAACAAATTTCGGCTCAAAATACCTTAAGCTACACGCAGCTAGAGGCTCATTACAACAATGGTATAGAGTTGTTTGAGAAAAAAGCATACGCAGCAGCAAGAAAGGAATTACATACTTATGTATCGCTCTCAGAAAAATCTCTCAATCCCAATAAATTCAATATCGCCAATGCAGAATATTATTCCGCTTTGTCATCGTTGTATTCTCAAGCCAAAGATGCGGACATAGAAGTGGAGAGATTTGTCGTAAAAAATCACGAACATCCGAAAGCTAAGCTTATTTTCAATGATTTGGCCAAAAGCTTTTTTAACAAAGGTGATTATGCTGGTGCTATAAAATATTTCGAAAAAGCACTTGACAATCGCCAAGATAATCTGGATACTTATGAAATTCGCTATCAGCTAGCTTTGGCTCATTATCAATTAAAAGACTTTAAAAATGCACTGAAGCAATTTGATTATGTAAAAGGTACAGTAGCTCCAAATGCATTAAATGCGGCTTACTATTCTGCAGTAATCAACTTTCAAAATGAGAATTATGATTTAGCAATAATTGATTTAAAAAGAGTTGAAAACGTAAATCCTTACAAAACTGAAGTACCCAATTGGATTGCTCAAATTTTGTATCGTCAAAAGAAATACGATGAATTATTGGCTTATGCAGAACCAATCATTGCCAATCCGAATGGAAGAAAAATAGATGAGTTGTGCCTGTTGACAGCAGAAGTACATTTCTTTGAAAATAACTTTGAAAAAGCTGCGGCATATTATGAAAAATTCAAAGGTTTTAGAAGAGGCACAATATCAGATCAAGTTACTTTCAGACATGCCTACAGCCTTTATAAAGTAGAAAATTACGAAAAAGCTGCTCTTTTGTTTAAAAGTCTTGCTGCTGCAAATACCGAATTAGGACAACAATCTGCATATTATTTAGGAATAGCCTCATTGAGAGGCGGTGATTTGAATTCAGCCATGGCAGCTTTTGATGCTGCGAGAAAAAATAATTTCGATAAAAGTATTCAAGAAGAGGCCAGTTATAACCATATAAAGGTTCTAGTAGAAAAAGGAAATAATCAACAAGCAACAGCAGATCTACAAACCTATATTAAAACCTATCCAACAGGAAAGTACATAGACGAAACCAATGAGCTTTTAAGCGAGATATTGTTTGAAACCAGCAATTATGTATCTGCCATTACATACATTGAAGGTTTGACAAGGAGAACGCCCAAAATAGACGAGGCTTATCAAAAACTTACTTATAATCAAGGTGTTCTGGACTTTAATGTAGAGAAGTTTGAAAGTGCTATTGGATATTTTAATAAATCGCTGACAAAACCGATTAACAATAAACTCGCTTTACAGGCAAAATTTTGGAAAGCAGAGTCAAATTATCAACTTGAAAAGCCCGGTACTGAAGAATTATATCGTGAACTGATCAATTCTTCCGATAATATATTAAGGCTCAAAAGCTTATACAGTCTCGGATATTTGTTTTACAACCAGAAAAACTACAAGAAAGCACAAGGTTATTTTGAAGAGTTCAGAACAAAAGCTAAAAACGAAGTTGAATTAAGCCAAAACTACGAAGATGCATTGGTTAGACTCGGAGACTGTTTCTTAGCTAACAAAGATTATGCTCAGGCTCTGAAAAGCTATGATACAGCTTTGCAAATCAATAAAACAGATAAGGATTATGCCATGTATCAAAAAGGCCTTACTTTGAAGTTTTTAGGAAGAGATAGTGAATCAAAAGAGGTTTTTGAGAAATTCACAAAAACATATAGTTCGTCAAGATTGATAGACGATGCATTGTTTCAAAATGCGGTCTTAGAAATGGACAAGAGCAATTACGCTTCTGCAGTATCTATTTTTACAGATTTATTAAGAAAGAAGCCAAACAGTGTATTAGTCCCGCAAGTTTTGCTAAAAAGGGCACTTTCTTTTTCAAATATTCAAAATCATGACAAAGCAATTTCTGATTACAAAGTGATTATCAACAAATTTGGTAAAACGGAATTTGCCGAAGAAGCACTTTTAGGAATCAGGGAGTCACTCAACGCCACCAATAGGAGTGAGGAGTTTTTTGAAATAGCTGAGCAGTTTAAAACGAGCAATCCAGGAGGAAATTCAGTACAAAACCTACAATTTGACTCCGCCAAAGATTTATTCTATGCCGAAAAATACGATAAGGCGATTCAATCTTTTCAAAGTTACTTGAAAGCCTATCCAACAAGTACCTCAGCAAGTGAAGCAAATTATCTTTTAGCCGAATCTTATTATTTATTGGGAAATAAAAAAGAAGCTCTTAAATATTACAACGAGATCATTGTAAGCAATCAAGTTGAATTTCTGACAAAGTCGGCTATGAGATCTGGTTCTATCAATTATGACAATCAAAACTACGACGATGCCATACAAAACTACCTCCAAGTAGCTGGCTCTACTTCAAACCAAAGAGAGGTTGTGTTGGCACAAGAAGGTTTGATAAAGTCGTATTATTTCAAAGGAAATTACGATAAAGTAATTGAATTTAGTACTAAAGTCATTCAAGAGGGTGGAAATACGGTACTGGGAGCCAAAAACAGAGCGATGCTATTCAAAGCTAAGGCCCACATGCAAAAGAAAGAGAACGCACAGGCTAAAACAGAATTTGAGGCAGTGATAGCTTTGGCAAAAGATGTTTCAGGTGCCGAAGCCAAGTATTTTTTGGGTGATATGCTTAACAAACAAAAACAATATGACGCTTCAATAAAGTCTCTTCAAGAACTGGCCAACGATTTCTCCGACTTTGTATATTGGTACGAAAGAGCCTTCTTGCTGATTGCCGACAACTATTTGGCCAAAGATGACAGTTTTATGGCCAAAGCTACTTTGAATTCAATAATTGAGAATTCTGAAAATAAAGAGACCATAGAGACAGCTAAACAAAAATTAAAAGCCATTAAATAATGAAAGTAAAGAATTTAAGTTCGGTAATATTTTTCTCTTTGCTCAGCGGTACTCTCCTTGCTCAAAAAACAGTAGTTAATGAGGAAATAAATATAACCAAAGATAGAGAAGTGGTTTTGCCGAAAGCCAACCGAATAATTGATAAAATTCCTCCTGTCACTACTGATAAGAAGGAGAAAAAAATGACATATGCGTTTTTTGACAGAAAACCAACGGCTGTGGAAGAAACTAAGTTTGTTCCAAATGTGGTAAGTCCTGTGACAAAGAAAAACAATAATGAAGATGTGGTAGGCTACAAAAATTACTTTAAAGTTGGCTTAGGAAACTTCGGAAGAATCTTTGGAGAAACTTATATCAACTCTGACCAAAATAAGAAATTTGTTTACGGTATTTCTGGATTTCATAACTCCACTAAAAGAGGTCCAATTGCGGCAGAGAATTCTGGTACATCCAATAGTAAAATTGGATTGGACGGAAAATATCATCAGAATAATTATGAGCTAAAAATGGAAATGGGCTACGAAAATCGAGGCTATTATTTCTATGGATACGATACACTGGTTCACAGAGACTATACCCAGCCAGATATAAAGCAAAGAATCAACCTTTATAATTTTTCGGCGACCTTTGAAAATACAAACCCAAAACCCAAAGTTGACTATTCGTTGACAACAGGAATAAAATCTCTTTCAGATTATTACAAAGCTTCGGAAATTGACTGGGGGACACAATTTAAAGCCTATTTTCCATTAAAAGAAGACAAAATCACTGCTTTATTGGCCGCAGAAGCTTATTTAACACAACGATCAGATAGTTATGAGGTCAATCCGGTAAGAAAAAGAAACCTCTACCGTGTAGAACCTGCATTCAGGTTTGACTTTGGGAGAATCTCAGCCAAAATTGGATTCAAAGCTGTAAATGAGTTTGAGCAAATAGAAAAAATAAATGTAACCAAAGGTTATCCAACAGCGTCAATTTCATACAAAACGCCATCTTTGACTTACTTTTTCATAGGTTTTGACGGTGATATTATCCGAAATACATTGCACTCATTTTTGAATGAAAACCCTTTCTTGGTGGAGCAAGCAGTTTTGAAAAATACTTACAAAAATCAAGATTTCTATATTGGTAGTAGAGGTGAACTTTATAGTGGCATAAGCTTTAATACCAAAATATCTTATGGAAAATATGAAAACCTCTATTTTTTCAATAAATATGATGGCCTCACCGATTCACCAAGTGGCCAACCTGTGAATGTTACGAAATTTCAAGCCGAGTACGAAGACGCTATTACTGATTTCGTAAATGTGTCTGCAGAGATTGGTTATTCTAATTTTGAAAATTGGAAATCAAATCTGAAGTTGGATTACAATTATTATGAAACCGTAAAGTTTACTAAACCTTATCACAGACCAGCCTTTACGAGCCGTTGGGGCAATACCTTTACCTTGACAAACAAGATAGTGTCATCCATCGATTTATACTATATATCAGGCATTTATGCTAAAGACATTGAGCTTGGTCAACCAGTGAAACTAAAAGATATTATTGATGTTAATGCGGAATTTACCTATTTATTCAGCAAACAGTTTTCAGCTTTCGTAAAATTGAATAATATTGTAGGTCAAAATTATCAGAGATATTACAATTATCCGCAATTGGGGCTTAACTTTGTTGCTGGCATAAACGTAGCTTTATAACAATTCCTAATAATGTTTAATATTCAGCAAGAAATAGTAAATATCGTGCTAGAACAAGACTTTGTTGTTTTGCCTGGCATTGGTGCTTTTTTGACTGAATATTCTAAACCTTATTTCGATAAAAATGGTGAAATTGTTCTTCCCGAAAAGAAAATAGAATTCAATCACCTCATTGACCGAGATTTAGACAATAAGCTCCTTAGTTTAATCTCTTTGAAAGTTAACCTTCCCAAAGAGCTTCTAAAAACTGACTACAACGAATTCTTGAATAAGTTTAGGTCTAGTATTGTTTTACAGCAAAAATATGAAATCGAAAACTTAGGTCTGTTTTTCAAAAATGAAAATCACGAACTCGTATTTTACCCAGAAAAAAGTAACCAAAGCCAGAAGGTAGTTTCTAATAAGCCAGAAGAGGTTTTTGTTAAAGCTCTAAAACCGATTTCTGCAAAGCCTATAGAGGTTTTAGAAAATGACAATGAAGAGCCTGAAATAGCCTCAAATCCCAAAAGAACCAAAAGCTACTTTAAAATTTTACTATATTTAGTTCCTGTTTTTCTAATAACCACCACTTTGGCTTATACAATATTTATAAAACCACTTAAGAATAAGTCGGAGAAAAAGAATATGGTTGAAGAAATTGATTCTTTAGCAGATTTACAGAATGAAGTACTCAATGGTTCCAATTTACAAGTAGAAGACGTTGAAAAGCGAAACTCTGACACTAAGAATGAGCGTAAAGACACTATCAAAAATCAAAGTTCAAGAGACAGTTCGAGTAACAGTCATATTGTTGGAATCGGTATTTTTAAGGTGAAAGAAAATGTAGATAAGCTAGCCGCCTATTTGGCTGAAAACGGAATCCCGGCTAGGGTAAGAAAATCTGGAGATAGATATAAACTGTTTGTTACGGCCAACTCTGAGGAACAAGCCAACGATTTTGTTCAAAAAATAGAACAATTAACGGGAGAAAAAGCCGTTTATGAAAATAATTAAATCGATTTGATTGTGGAAACATTACAAGATATTGACAAAGATAAATACCAAGCCAAAGCTGCTGGTATTAGTGTGGTACTTTATTCGTTTATTTTACTTTCACTTTATTTAATCAAAATAGCCTACGAGCCGGTTGCTGAACCTATTGCTATGGGAGTTGATCTCAACTATGGTGTGGATTTGGTTGGCTCTGGAGACATTCAAACAACCAACAAGGCAAATCCTTCTAAAAATAATTATGATGTTAAACCTGAGGAGAATAAGGTAGTCAGTAAGTCAAAACCTATCAAAGCTGTCGAACCCAAACCTGTTACGCCGCCCGTAAAAGCAGTTTCTGCACCTTCGAAAATCCTAACGGCAGAAGAAGATTCAAAAGTAACGGTGAAGAAACCTTCCGAAACTGCGAAGCCAAGTGCTAAACCATCATTGGATAATTCGACAAAAACTACTACAAAACCTGTGGCAAATCCTACGCCACCTCAACCACAAAGAACTGTTGACAATGGTTCACTATTCAAGAAACCAACCACAGGAACAAGTGGCTCAAACGGAACTACGGGCACAAAATCAGGCGTTGGTGGTAATAACAATGGAGACGGAAAACCTGGAGAAGTAGGTGATAAAGGTGATCCTAGGGGCACTTTAGATGGTAAAAGTTTATACGGTAACCCAGGAAAAGGTGGCGGAAGTAGCGGAGCTTCAGTGAGTATTTCTGGATGGAAAAACAAAGGTCCTCTGAATATTCCAAAAGACAATTCTAGTGAAACAGGTAGAATCCGATTTAAAGTAGTAATTGACGAAACTGGTGAAGTGATTGCAATTTCTGTATTGGAAAGTTCTTTAAGCCCCTCTATTACAAACTATTACAAAGATCAGATAAAAAGAAAACTTAAAGCAAACCTCATTCCTGAGGGCAATCCAAACGGAAACTCTAATGGTACTATTACCATCAATATTACGAGAGGGGCATAACATACCATGACGTATTCTGAAACTATAGATTATTTATATTCGCAACTGCCGGTATTTCAAAAAATTGGAAAAAAAGCTTTAAAGCCTAAACTCACCAATATAATAAGCCTACTAGAAGCTTTAGGAAATCCACAAAACGATTTCAAAAGTATCCACATAGCTGGGACAAATGGAAAGGGTAGCAGTTCTCATTTTTTGGCCTCTATATTAATAGAAAGCGGATACAAGGTTGGATTGTACACTTCACCACACCTTAAAGACTACAGAGAGAGATTCAGAATAAACGGCAAAATGGCCGACGAAAGCTTCATAGTTGATTTCGTTGAGAATCACTCAGAATTAATTCAAAAAATTAATCCTTCATTTTTTGAACTCTCAGTAGCAATAGCATTCAAACTTTTTAGTATTGAAAAAGTAGATATAGCAGTCGTTGAGGTTGGGCTAGGAGGGCGATACGACTCTACTAACATAATTAGTAATGTTTTACTCTCTCTAATTACTAATATAGGATATGACCACATGGATATTTTAGGAGATACTTTGTCTAAAATAGCATTTGAAAAAGCTGGTATTATAAAGCAACAAATACCGGTGGTTATTTCAGAATACCACTCAGAAACCTTTTCGGTATTCCAGAATGAGGCACTTTCAAAGAATGCTCCGCTATACTTAGCAGAAGAAAAGCTTCAAATAACGTCCGAAAAAAGTACTTTACTTTCATTGGAATTAGAGATTTTGGATACCGAAAATCAAGAAAAGTACAAAGTTACCTCGGGCTTAGTAGGAGAGTACCAAAAGCAGAACATTCTGGGAGTAATACAAGCAATTAAATTACTAACTAAATTAGGATTAGGTATTTCTTTTGCTAATATTTCTGCTGGATTAGAAAATGTCGTAATAAATACACAATTGAAAGGCAGATGGCAGATTTTAGATGAAAATCCTTTGACAATCTGTGATACAGGGCACAATGATCATGCTTTGAAGATTACGATTGGAAAGTTAATGGCTTTCAGAAAAACTAAAATTCATTTTATTTTGGGATTTGTAAAAGACAAGGATCTTGAAAAAGTTTTGAGCTTATTTCCAAAAGATGCAGAATATCATTTTACGACATTTGATTCTTTTAGAGCCTTAAAACCTTTAGAATTGCAATCTGAAGCTTCAAAATATGGGTTGATGTCAAATATTTATTCTGATGTCAATGAAGCTTTAGAACACGTAAAAACAATCGCTGAGCCAAAAGATATTATATTTGTGGGCGGAAGTACCTATTTAGTAGCAGAATTAAATAATTTATAGATTTGTCAAGGAAGAAACAACATCGATTTGAGCATAATATCATTGCAGATAATGTAATAGAAAGAGGTAAAGAACTTTATACTTCCATAAAAGGTAAATGGAATGAAGTTTTTTTTAAAAATTCGAATCCCATTACCGTTGAATTGGCCTGTGGAAAAGGAGAATATACCGTGGGTTTAAGCAAACAATTTCCAGATGTCAATTTTATTGGAGTTGATATAAAAGGAGATAGAATAGCCAGAGGAAGTAAAAAGGCAATGGATTTGAATTTGTCCAATGTGGCTTTTCTTAGAACCGGCATTCAATACTTAGACGAGTTTTTTGAACCTGAAGAGATAGATGAAATCTGGCTAGTTCACCCAGATCCGCAGCCAAGAGACAAGGAAGAAAAAAGAAGGCTTACTAATCAAAAGTTTTTAGATATATATAAAATCTACTTAAAAAACGAAGGAATTTTCCATTTAAAGACCGATAGCGAGTTTCTTTTTGATTATTCTTTAGAAGTCATCAAGGCAGATCCAGAATTTGAACTGCTGGATTATACTGACGATTTATACAACTCCGATTTGAGAGAAGGTCACTTTGATATTGTCACACATTACGAAAAATTATTTAACGAAAAAGGAGCTACAATCCATTATCTAAAAGCAAAACTCATAAAAAAAGCCTCGTAAAGAGGCTTTTTTTATGAACTATATTTTTCTTCGAAAAAGTGATTATTTAATCAATCCTGCAAAGTATTTAACTGTACGAACCAACTGTGAAACGTAAGACATTTCGTTGTCATACCAGCTAACAACTCTTACCAATTGTGTATCACCAACAGCTGAAACTTTAGTTTGAGTAGCATCAAACAATGAACCATAGCTGATTCCGATGATGTCGCTACTTACTATTTCATCTTCAGTGTATCCAAAACTTTCGTTGGCAGCAGCTTTCATAGCAGCATTAATTTCGGCAACTGTAGTATTTTTTCCTACTATGGCAGTCAATTCTGTCAATGAACCTGTAAGTGTAGGAACTCTCTGAGCAGATCCGTCCAATTTACCTTTCAAGCTAGGTAATACCAAACCGATTGCTTTTGCCGCCCCAGTACTGTTAGGTACTATGTTATGTGCAGCAGCTCTACCTCTTCTCAAATCTCCTTTGGCGTGAGGAGAATCTTGTGTATTTTGGTCGTTGGTGTAGGCGTGAACCGTAGTCATCAAACCATTTATAATACCATATTCTTTCTCTAAAACTTGTGCCATAGGTGCCAAGCAGTTAGTTGTACAAGATGCACCACTAATTATGGTCTCCGAACCGTCCAAAACATCATGGTTTACATTGAAAACAATCGTTTTCAAGTCGCCTGTTGCTGGAGCAGAAATCACAACTTTCTTAGCACCAGCCTTTAAGTGTGCCGAAGCAGACTCTACGCTTGTAAAGAAACCTGTACATTCTAATACTACATCTACATCATGCTCACCCCAAGGAATCAACGAAGGATCTCTTTGTGCATAAATATTAATTGTCTCACCGTTTACGATAATTGCACTGTCAGTTGCTTCAACTTTCTCGTCGAAACGACCTTGGGCTGTATCGTATTTTAGTAAATGAGCCAATGTTTTAGGGCTAGTTAAATCGTTAATGGCTACCACATCGATGCCTTCCATGTTGTATATCTGACGATAAACTAGTTTACCAATGCGACCAAAACCATTAATTGCTACTTTGACGTTCTTCATTCGTTATAATTTTTTTGTAAAAAAAAGATATGCAAAATTATAAATAATATATACCAATAACAATTTAAGACCTAATATTTTAAAGAAAGACTTCAATGTAGTACAAAATTTTACAATTAAAATCTAGATAAGTACAATTACTAAGCAGGGGAGATATTGCTAATAAAAATAGTGTCAAAATTACTTAAATACTAATGATATTTACTAATGCTCTTTTTTTATATTTGTATTCTAATAGTCTAAAACAGAATAAAATTTGGCTTAGTAATCTATAATTTCTAAAATGCAGCATTTTGCTATTTTTCAAGGCATTAACGAAACTAAATCAGTGTTTTATGTCATTTTTGGCTGAGTATTAATCAATAATTAATTTCTATAATTTTTACAAATGAAAGAATTGGAAAAGATCATTTTGGCGGCTTGGGAAAATCGCGAGCAATTAAAGGATGCTGCTGTAGTAAATGCAATAAACGAAGTAGTAAAATTAGTAAATGATGGGGAACTAAGAGTTGCTAATAAAAATAGTGAAGACAAGTGGGTTACTAACGAATGGGTTAAGAAGGCAATTATTTTGTATTTTCCTTTGAGACAGATGGAAGTTCAAGAAGTTGGTATTTTTGAATTTCACGATAAAATGCAATTAAAAAATAATTACAAAGCATTGGGTGTGCGTGTAGTTCCGCCAGCCGTTGCACGTTATGGATCATATATAGCACCTGGAGTAATCTTGATGCCGAGCTATGTGAACATCGGTGCTTATGTGGATAGCGGCACTATGGTGGATACTTGGGCTACTGTAGGCAGCTGTGCTCAAATTGGCAAAGATGTGCATTTAAGTGGCGGTGTGGGTATAGGAGGTGTATTAGAACCTGCTCAAGCCTCGCCTGTAATTATTGAAGATGGTGCATTTATCGGTTCTAGGTGTATTGTGGTTGAAGGAGCTCATATATCTAAAAGAGCTGTGCTTGGTGCGGGTGTAACCATTACAGGCAGTTCAAAAATAATAGATGTAACTGGTCCAGAGCCAGTTCAATACATTGGATTTGTTCCTGAAAACTCTGTTGTTATACCAGGAACCATCACTAAATCGTTCCCTGCGGGCGATTACGGCGTACCTTGTGCTTTAATTATCGGCAAAAGAAAGGAAAGTACAGACCTTAAAACTTCGCTTAATGAGGCTTTGAGAGAAAATAATGTTACTGTATAAGCTATAAGAACTCTATTTTAGGCACAAAAAAAGGGCATCATTGGATTGATAGCCCTTTTTTGTTAATCATTGAGTAGATTATGTAGCACGTTTTTATGAGTGAAAGCATATAAGTCTATACAAATGTAAATTCTTTCTTAATTAGAATCCAAACTTTTTCCTAAATATTTTTTTGGCTCCCTTTTATTCAAAAACCTTACTCTTAGAATATTTATATCTAACTAATAATAAATAAGTTATAAATTACAAATGTTAATTGTTGATTATTTGCAAATGTAAACTTAATGATTTACATTTGTAAAAATGGTTTAGAATTGTAATATATTTTTTAGTTTACTTTTGTAAATATGAGCTTAAGAGATAAAATAGAGGCATTAATAATTGGCCTAGGATTGACCTCAACAAGGTTTGCTGATTACATCGGCGTGAATCGGCCAATCATAAGTCACATACTTTCTGGCAGAAATAAGGCTAGTTTGGAGATAATCCAGAAGATTGTCTCTAAGTTTCCTGAATTGGGCTTTAATTGGATTTCTGATGACGAAGATTTAGACATGGATATTGTGGCTCAAATTGTTAAAAATAAAGACTTTAACGCACTTTTTAGTGGTTTTTATTCTTCACGAGAATCGAATGAAAATAAATCCCCTGACAATGACGCAGAAATATTGAATTCTCAAGCCTTTAAAAATGGCAATAAAAGTATTCAAAAAATAGTCGTGTTTTATTCTGACAATACTTTCAGCACTTTCGATCCATCCTAATTTTTTTCACAATGCTAAAAATTAACCTTACGGACTTGAAGTCCATTAATTGAGAATTGCCACGAAATAAAAAAAATCATTCGAAAAAGTATTTGTGCATTCGTCGCAAAAAATTTTAGAAGCTAAAGCGATATGCTTTAAAGTGTATAGTCTTAACTATTTTCTTGTGCAATAAAATTCCTTTTACTTTTTTCTGATTGTCAAATCTGACTGAAGAAGCTGTCTCAAATTATTTCACTATTTTCATATTTTCTTGAAATCGGTATATGAGACTATGAAATGTGTATTTATATTTGTTGTATAATTTATATTATGTTAAATAGATATTCTAAAAATAAAGCCACCCTTCTAGAGTGGCTTTATTTTTACTTTTTACACTGCTCCAATATTCTTTCTAGATTTTTTAAATTCTCCGAAACTGCCTCATCATCTGATTTCAGAGATTTACATTTGTCAAAATATGGCTTTGAGGTATTGAATTGCTCACAAGCTTTTGTTTCTATCGCTTTACCTTCGGCTTGAAAAGTTTTCATATCCATAGCATCTACGGCTCTTTTGGTTTCTACAGCTTCGTTGAAATACAAAACCGCTAAATTGAAGTTTGCATCATAATTATTTGGATCAATTTCCAAAGTTCTCTTATAATATGAAAGAGCTTTTTCTTTCAGTTCTTTAAACTTAGCCTCAAGAGCTGGAAGTTTTGCCGCGTCAGAATTACCCGACATACTTGCTTTTTTGCTTTCAATTTCGCCATTAATTTTGGCTATACCCTCCTCAATTGCTACTTTTTGACTAGTTACTTCCGCAATTCTTTTCTTGGTAGCAGCAGCAGTTTTTGGCTCTTTCTTCATTTTAGCTGTAAGGGTTACAATTTCCCCTTCGTAAATAGAAAGTTTGTCTTTCTCTGACAAAAGTTTCTTTTCTAAGTCGTCTGTACTTCCTTTTGAAAGTTTGTCTTTTATCTTTTGTATATCATTATTTATCTCTTGAGATTTACTATCATACAATAAAGCCAAGTTGGACATATTCATACTATTCTTTCCTCCATCGGCGGCAACCATTTTCTCCAAATCATTAATGGCTCCTTCGATGTTATTGGAAGATATGTAAGTGTTGATAATTTCATTTTTCAAATCTTTATCATTTGGATGTATCTCCGCTCCTTTCTTCAGTATTTCTACCGCCTCAGGAAACTTCTTCTCTATTTTATAGATTTGAGCCAAGCTATAAAATACAGCAGGATCTTTTCCTCCATTGGCAAAATAGGTCTTGAAGCTTTGAATTGCTGCTGCGTTGTTGCCCAATGATTGATCAACAATACCAGCATACAAAGCTGAAGTAGAATCTTTGTCATTAATTTTTGAACTTTGTCCAAAGAATTTGCCTGCCATTACCATGTTTTTAGAATTGTAATATGCAGCACCTTGTTGCAAGAATCCATCACCAAGTCTTTTTGACTTTAAAATTTCTTCAATCTCTTTAGCTTTTTTGCCACCTGCAGCTTTCTCTACTTCTAAAGCTTTCAGGTAAGTATCATAGGCTTTTTGAGTTGCTGAAGAGTCAGTGCCACAGCTCAATCCAAGGTCTAGATAAGCATCACCCAGCTTTACCCAAGTAGCACTTTTCCCACTCTGCTTCGGGTTTTGCGTATTCTTTATACCCTTATCTATGGCATCTGTATACCCTTTACACATAAGTTCTTTCATAGGATCTGCCTGAGCAGAAGCATTGAGGGAAGCAAACCCTACAATTGAGGCTAAAATAAGTTTTTTCATTTTTTGATATCGAGTTTTGTTTATCATTAGACTTATAAATACAACTAAGTTTATTTTATTCTTTAATTTAACAATTCATTAATTTTCAGTCTCCTCTGAAGATTCTTCTTCGGATGATTCGTCGGCATTGTTTTCAGGAGCAACAGTGTCTGTAATAATTGTTTCTGTGCCCTCTTCTACCACAGTCGCCTCACCTTCTACAATCTCTTCTTCATCTTCTTCTCTTACAATTCTGGTTACAGAGGCAATACCGTCTTTATCACTTAGTTTGATAAGTTTTACACCTTGCGTATTTCTGCCCATAATCCGGAGATCTGAAACGTGAATTCTAATTGCAATTCCTCTATTGGTAATTATCATCAAGTCATCTTCATCTGTCACCTCTTTGATGGCTACCAAGTTACCCACTTTATCTGTGATATTAAGAGTTTTAACACCCTTTGCTCCTCTTGAGGTGATTCGGTAATCTTCTATATCTGAACGTTTTCCAAAACCATTCTCTGAAACGACTAGAAGCTGGGCATCTTCTCTACCTACACATATCATACCTATGGCATAATCATTTTCAGCAAGAGAAATACCTCTTACGCCTGTGGCACCTCGTCCCATTGGTCTGATACCTGCTTCATGGAAACGAACTGCCTTACCTTGGCTTGCGGCTATTATGATGTAATCACTTCCGTTTGTCAAAGCAACGTCTATCAATGTGTCACCGTCGTTGATGTTGATAGCTATGATACCATTTTGACGTGGACGTGAGTACAATTCCAGCAATGTTTTCTTGACAGTGCCTTTTTGGGTACACATCACGATATAGTTGTTTTTGATATAATCCTCGTCAGTCAATGTTTTAACATTTAAAACTGCCTTGATTTTATCGTCCGACTCAATGTTTATGAGGTTCTGAATAGCTCTTCCTTTCGAAGTTTTGTTTCCTTCAGGAGTTTCAAATACCCTCAGCCAGAACAACTTACCTTTTTCTGTGAAAAATAGTAAATAATTGTGGTTTGTGGCCATAAACAAATGCTCAGTATAATCTTCGTCTTTGGTTTTTACACCTCTAGAACCGGTACCACCCCTACCTTGTGTTTTATATTCAGCGAGATTGGTTCTTTTGATATATCCTTGACTCGAAACTGTCACCAACATTTCATCGTCAGGAATCATATCTTCGATATTAAACTCCCCTCCTACCATTTCAATCTTTGATCTACGAGGATCGCCAAACTTGGCCTTAAGGTCTTGAAGGTCAGTCTTAATGATTTCTTTTTTCTTCTCTTCAGAAGCCAAGATTGAGTTCAATTCGTCTATTAATTCTTTGATTTGCTTGTACTCTTCAGTGATTTTGTCACGCTCAAGTCCTGTCAATCTTTGCAATCTCATGTCGAGAATTGCTCTGGCTTGAATTTCAGACAAACTGAAGTTTGACATCAATCCTGCTCTTGCTTCGTCTGGGTCTTTTGAACCTCTGATTAAGGCAATTACCTGGTCTAAATGATCCAGTGCAATCAATAAACCTTCTAAAATGTGGGCTCTTTTCTCTGCCTCTTTAAGTTCAAACTGCGTTTTACGCGTTATCACTTCCATTCGGTGTTCCACATAGTATTTTATTAAATCTTTGAGATTTAATGTAACAGGCCTGCCTTTAACCAAGGCCACGTTGTTAATACTAAATGAAGACTGAAGCTGGGTATATTTGTAGAGGTTGTTGAGCACTACATTTGGTACAGCGTCACGCTTGAGGTCATAAACTATTCTTAAACCCTCTCTATCCGACTCATCTCTAAGGTCTGAGATCCCTTCTATTTTTTTCTCGTTGATAAGTTGAGCAGTTTTCTCTATCATATTGGCCTTATTGACCATATATGGGATTTCTGTCACAACGATTTGCTCTTTTCCTGTTTTGGAAACTTCAAAGTTAGCAACAGACCTGATAACGATTCTTCCTCTTCCTGTTTCGAAGGCTGATTTTACACCACTATAACCATAGATAATACCGCCAGTTGGGAAATCAGGGGCTTTGATATGGTGCATCAATTCTTCAATCTCAATTTCTGGATTCTCTATGTAGGCCGTTATACCATCGACCACTTCGTTGAGGCAATGTGGAGCCATGTTTGTGGCCATACCTACAGCAATACCTGATGTACCGTTGAGCAACAAATTTGGAATTCTAGCTGGAAGTACCGATGGTTCAGTAAGTGAATCATCAAAGTTGGGTTGGAAATCAACCGTTTCTTTGTTGATATCGGCCAGCATTTCTTCTGCTATTCTACGCAAACGTGCTTCTGTGTAACGCATGGCTGCTGGTGAGTCACCATCCACAGAACCGAAGTTTCCTTGGCCATCGACCAATGGATACCTCAAAGACCACGGCTGGGCCATTCTTACCATGGTATCATAAACGGACGAGTCGCCATGCGGGTGATATTTACCCAAAACTTCTCCTACAATACGGGCTGATTTTTTATAAGGTCTATTGTGAAAAACGCCTAACTCTGACATTCCGTAAAGGACTCTTCTGTGCACGGGCTTGAAACCATCTCTTACGTCTGGCAATGCACGGGAAACAATTACTGACATTGAATAATCAATGTATGCTCCCCTCATTTCATCCTCTATATTGATTGGGATAATTGTACCGTGGATTCCGGCACCTGACTCTTGATTTTCGCTTTCTTCTGCCATAAATTGGGGTGAAGGATTCTAAAAATATTTAGTAATTAAGATTCTTTTAATTTCTTTCAAAAATACAAATTTCTCTCAAAATATGCAATCATTTTGTCAATAAATCGGGCCTCCTTTGGGTGGTTCTTTCGATAGATTTTTCGAGTCGCCAATCGTTGATTAACTTCTCGTTACCTGACATCAAAATCTCAGGTACTTTCGTGCCTTCAAAGTCTGCTGGGCGGGTATAAACGGGTGGTGCGAGTAAATCATCTTGAAATGAATCTGTTAGTGCGGATGTTTCGTCGTTTATAACTCCAGGAATCAACCTAACAATAGCATCCGTAAGCACTGCTGCAGCAATTTCTCCACCAGAAAGTACATAATCACCAATGGAGATTTCTTGAGTTACAAAAAGCTCTCTAACTCTTTCATCTATTCCCTTATAATGCCCACAAATCATCAATAAATTCTTTGATAAAGATAGCTTATTGACTGACTTTTGATTTAGCGTTTTTCCGTCGGGAGTTAGATAAATTACTTGATCGTATGTTGTTTTTTCTTGAAGTTGTCTTATGAGTTTTGCAAGTGGTTCTATCATTAAAACCATCCCAGCTCCGCCTCCATACTGATAATCATCTATTTGTCGATAATTGCCATTACCAAATGGCCTGAGGTCGTGTGTGTTTATTTCTACAAAATTGTTCTGGATTGCGTTTTTTACTATTGATTGAGAAAAAAAGCCATCAATTAAACCTGGCTGACAAGATATAATATCGATTTTCATAAATCTTATTGATTTAAATAAATATCTAATAAGCCATCAGGAAGTGATACATTTATTTGTTTAGTGGCATGATCTACCAAGTCTAAAAAATCATCGACAATAGGAATCAAAACCTCAGACTCATTGATATCTACTGCAAAAAGATCCTGTCCGGTGCTTTCGTATATAGCCTTGAGTTCTCCTAAATCTTTCTGGGTAGTATTATCAAATATTTTGTACCCAATGACCTCGTGATAGTAAAACTGCTTACCCTTGAGTTTTGGTAATTTTTTTACAGGTAAATAAGCCTCTGCATCAATGATCATTTCAGTAGCCTCAATGGTATTGATATCTTCAAACTTGACAATAGATTTTTTGCCTCTAACCTGCAATTCCTCAATAATAAACGGCACCAACTGCCCTTTTATTTCTAAAAAAAGGGCATCCAGTCCAATATAATTTTCTGGAACGTCCACGTCTAGCCATATCGTAACCTCTCCCTTCAATCCGTGAGGTTTGGTAATTTTACCTAAAGAAAAACACTCTGATTTCTGCATATTTTAACTAAAAAAAATCCCCGCCGTTTGAGCGAGGATTATTATTGAATGCTTTTAAGGCAATTATTCTGCTGCTGGAGTTTCTTCTGCCGCTGCCTCAGGAGCAACTTCTGCTGCTGGAGCTTCTTCAACTGCAGGAGTCTCAACTACAACTTCTTCAACTGCTGTTTCTTCAGCTACAGCTTCAACCACTTCTTCTTCCACTACTGGAGCCGAAGCAGCGATTAAGTCCGCCTCTGCTTTTGCAATTGCAGCCACTTTGTCTTCTTTTTTCTTACGTTCTGCATCAAATGCTGCTGACCTAGTAGCCTCTTTTGAAGAGTTCAATTTCGCAATTTTTTGCGATCTAATTTCTTCTTTCGCTTTAGACCAAGTCTCAAACTTAGCGTCTGCTTGCTCTTGCGTGATCGCACCTTTGTCAACACCAATCTGAAGGTGTTTTTTGAACATCACACCATTAACACTCAAGATTTTTCTTGTAGTATCTGTTGGTTGAGCTCCTACTTGTAACCAGTACAATGCTCTGTCATTTTTCAATGTAACGATTGCTGGTGTAGCATGTGGGTTGTATTGACCCAATTTCTCGATAAATCTACCATCACGTGGTGCACGAGCATCTGCAACAACGATGTCGTAAATAGGCATTTTGTTACGACCTCTTCTTGCTAATCTAATTTTAACTGCCATTTGCTTGTTATTTTATTAATGGGAACCCGTCCCTATTTTAAATTTGGAGTGCAAAATTAGTTATTATTTTTTAAAATACAAAATGAAATAAGCTAATAAGCCGAATTCTGTTCTATCCTATCATTTATCTAGGGAATTGATTACTCAAAACCTCTATCAACCTACCCTCCGACTTGAGCGAGCTACCCTTTAACGTCGGTTTATTTGGTCTTTCAACTCATGAGGTTTACCTATGCGTATCGTTTTACAAGTCTACCGGTGGTCTCTTACACCGCCTTTTCACCCTTACCACACCGAAATATGGCGGTAATTTTCTGTGGCACTATCTGTAGAGAACGAATTCTCCCCTACCCGTTAAGTAGCATGATGCTCTGTGTTGTTCGGACTTTCCTCCAAATTATAAATAATCTGGCGATAGGTCAGCTTATTTCGACTGCAATTTAGGGCTTTTACATTCCTTTTACAACTAATTCTACCTTTGCTTTTGCAATGACAGTTGCAAGAATTCCATTTTCAGCAACTTTGACTTGATCAGGAACTACGGAAAATATTTCTCCCTTCATTTTTATGCCTTTCGAAATCTCCGAGTTTATGGTTTGTAAAACTGATTGTTTGCCAAATTCGATAATGTCAGTTACTGGTAGACCAAACTCACTTTCAATTTTCTTTTCTAGAGTACCTTCCAAAAGCCAGGCACCTGCTTTGTGCAAAACATTTTTGGTCTTTATGTCTAATTCAGTTTTAGTCAAAACCACCAATTTCTTCAATGGGTCATAAACAGGTATACCTTTCAAGAATATTTGCCCCTTGAAGCTTCCTTTGGTGGTGGTGACCAACGAAAGATATTCTCCATCAGGTTTTATTTCCAGATCTGTAACTTCTATTTTGTATTTGCCATTTTTGAAGTCGTACACTTGTCCCAAAAACATATTCCTACTTATTTTGGTGGCTTCTTCAAAGGAAATCACGTTGAAAAGTTGAACTTCAAATACATCCGAAATAGATGATACGGACTTAAGATTGGGAATCGTAAGAATTTGCTTGGGCGTGTAGATTGGCGTTCCAACTAAAGTTTCCACAAATATTTTTAGACCAAAGGTAGATTTCAAGCTTTTGCCCACTGCTTTTAAAGGCGTAAAATAGACATCCAAAGGCTCTAATTTAACCCAAGTATTGTATTCTTCGGATGCCAAAAAAGGTTTTTGAGCAGTATTCCACGCTTCTATCACATAAGGTTTCAACGAGTAATTATCTTTAATCGTTTGGTCTATTTGCTTTGCAAAAGTGGCCAAATTATTACTGATGAGTTTGCCAATTACTGGCCCAATCGGTATTTCTACATAAGAATACTTCAAAACTGGCTTCGTAATCCATTCATAACCAAGACCATTGGTGATGGTTTGAATACTGTAGTCTGATGTAATTCCAAATTTTGAGGAGAATTTGAGCTTGAGTTCAAACTCAGTAGCTGGAGCCTGAGATACACCTAAAACCGAAATTCTTTTTTGTGCCCAAACTTTCAAAGGCACTTCGTAGGTTAGTACATCATTGACCACACTCGTAAATATCAAATTCCCTTTTCGCCACACCTTGGCTTTAAGTTCATCATTTTGATTATCCTCAAAACTATTGTCTTCGTAAATCAGATTCGGCATTCCTGAATTGATTTTACTCTGCAAATCTTCTATCGAAATGTCAATAGGAATACTTATGATGGATGGCTTTTTCTCAAAAACCACTGGTTTCTCAGGAATGGTCGGCTGTGGAAGGTTGGTTTGAGAAAATACACTTTTAAAACACAGAAGCAGAAAAATACTTAATACTTTATTCAATTGAATCTTATTATTTAATGCAAAAATACAAAACGTTTTAAAACACCATAAAATTTAGCCTACAAACATTTTTTTCATTTCTACAAAATTATAGTTCGTAAAAAAAATCAATATTATACAAAGAAAGAAATAAAGAAGTATTCTTATTGACTTACGTCAATTTGACTAAAAAATTAGTTTTTTGGTATAGTCATTGTCTTAATAATATTAAAAATAACTATTATTTAATGAAAAAAATGACCAAAGAACTTGAACTGATAAATTCCACATTTGAATACGGAAGAAGTTTAGGGATAGTAAGAGCAGTTGCCAAAAACGATGATTATGATGGCAGAAGTTTAATGTTGAGTGGCAAAGAAACTGTTTTTTTTGGCAACTGCAGCTATATGGGACTTGACCAAAACGAAGAAATAAAAGAAGCTGCAAAAAATGCGATTGACAAATATGGGATGTACTTTTCTTCATCTAGGACTTTTGTTGGGCTAGAGCTATTCGAGCAAATGGAAGAAAAATTAGAGGAAATGTTTGAAAAACCAGTAAATGTAACAACCTCAACAACATTTGCTCATATATCTAATTTACCGATACTTGTTGGAAGAAATGATGCTATCATTCTAGACAATTATGTTCATAGCAGTATGCAAACTGCAGTAAACATGATGAGAAACAATGGAGATCATATAGAAATACTCAGACACAGCAGACTGGATTTATTAGAAGAAAGAATAAAAATACTCAGTGCCAAATACGACAACGTTTGGTATATGATTGATGGAATTTATTCCATGATGGGAGACGGGGCACCTATGAAGGAACTCGAGTTTTTGATGAATAAATATGAGCAGTTTTATGTATATGCAGATGACGCCCATGGAACTAGTTGGACTGGAAAAAAAGGGATTGGCTATGTACTAAATGAAATACCTTTCCATGAAAAACTTTTTATTGGAATGTCAATGTCGAAGGGATTTGGGACTGGCGGAGGACTGATGGTATACCCAGACAAAGCTTCAAAAGAACTGGTAAAAAATCTTGGAAAGACGATGATTTTCTCTGGCCCGCCCCATCCTGCCGCTGCTGCCGCTGCTATAAAGTCTGCAGAAATACATATGAGACCCGAATTTGCTGATTTACAGCTGGATTTAAAGCGAAAAATTGAATACTTCTGGAAAAAGGCAAACCAATTGAATCTTCCGTTAAGTGGAAATCATGCAACACCCATTTTCTTTATAGGATCTGGAAGCACAGAAAATACGGCATTCACTGCTAAAGCACTTTTAGATAGTGGATTTTTTGTTTCACCTTGCACATTTCCAAGTGTACCTAAAAACAAAACAGGAATTAGAATTACTCTTTCTAGATATATTACTTTATCTGATATAGATAATCTACTTCAAATGATAAACCACATCTATATGCAACTTGAAAAAATGGGTAAAATGGACAGAGAGCTGGTAAAACGCAGGTTTACTGAGAAGTCTAGCAAAGAATTGATTCTGTCATGAGCAGAATCAATAACCTCCAAAGTATTTTCTAAGTGCCCATTCGATGGCAGCAAAAGCTATCAATAAAGCCAGAATCCAACGGAGGTTTATAAAATCCTTAAGTTCTTCATTGCTGACAACTTTATTGACCAATCCTTTATTTTCTAAGCTTTTGCGAAGTTCAATGATATTTTTGTAATTGACAAAATCGCCATTGTTTTCATTGGATAAGGTCCTCAGAACATTATGGTCGGCAACAAGGTTTTCCAATTCTAAGTCAGATTGGGTTACTAAAAACTGACCCGTGGTGGCTTCTTTTTTTCCTAGAATAACTGCCTCTGCAGTAAAAGTATAGAGACCCGCTGGTAAATTGGAGAGTTCAAACCTCGAAGATTCTTTGGTTATTTTAAAGTTATAAGTCTTATCTTGACCATTTTCGGTCCTTATTTTCATTGAGACACTCTGATCATATATCCTTTCAAATATATTGTTGTAAGCCTCAGCTTCAAAACCAATCTTTTGATCAATATTAAAAATTTCTAAAGTAGGATAAACCCGCAACTTGCTTTTATCTTCTTTAATAGATAACAACTGTAATGTTTTGATTATCAGTTCGTCTATCTCTGTCTGACGTTCATTCAAAGAAAACTCCTCTAATCTCCATTGCCATATTCCTTCTCCCAAAAACACTGCATTGTTTACTTCGCCACTCAAATTCATTGCAAGTAATGGTCTTCCGGTATTGATGTTTCCAATCTTCTGAAAAAGAAGAACTTCTGTGCCTGGAAATGGCTTGTATTCGCCAAATGGAACAGAAACTGGTGGCAGTTTTTCTAACAAATTTTCAGTGTTAGATGAAATATTGAATCTTTGAAACAGGTTATTAATTTGCCCTGTTGTTTTGTCCAATCTGTTTATCTGAGAATTTATCCCAACCACATTCTGCATACCGTTGAATGCCTGAATATTGGTTTTACTCCCCACCACAAAAAATGTCGGTTTTTTCTTGGATAAAAGCGTACTAACTATTCCTGTAGAAGAACCATAAGCATCGGGTACTTGATGCAAAATCAAAATATCAAAGGGATCTTTGCCAATTTGACTTGGCTCGGTAGACTGTATAATTTGAACCTGCAGCTCAAAAAGATCATTTTTCTCAATGATGTTTTTAAAAGCTTTTATGTCAGGATGAGGAGCAAATGCCAAGAAAAGTATCTTTTCTTTTCCATTCACAACGTCTACTATAAACTCTTTAACGTTATTTTTGACTGAATATTCACCTTCAACAACCTTTACATCAGCAATATATCTTTGTTTACCTACCCTGTCGGCTGAAAGTTCAAAGGACAGACTCTGAAAATCTTCCTTTTTAGAAATACTAATCTGTTTTTGAGAAAGAACCTTTCCTGTGCCGTCTTTGATAGAAACCGAGGTGAGTTTTCCAGGCAATAGATAGGCCGATATATCAACATTTACCGTGAACTTGTTGCCCAAATAAGCCAGTTTATTTGCTGCAATACCTGAAATCAAAAGGTCTTTTTTGAGGGTGGTGTCGCCAAAACCGACAGTATGAATATTGTACGGATACTTTTGAAATGTAGGAGAAACGCCGTCATTAATAATTCCATCAGATACAATTATTACATCACTTAAATTCTGGCCTTCGTAATTGTTCTTTAAATCAAATAGAACGCTTGAAAGATTTGACTTTTTAACATTGAACTTTGTTGACTTAATGTCATCTATTTTATCTTCTCCCAGCGACTTCAACTCTAAATCGAAGCCTTTTTCGATGAGACTTTCTTTTAAAGCCAAAATTCCTTCAAACACCTCATCAATAGCTTTTTTGCCTCCATTTGTCATAGACCTTGAATTATCCAAAACAAGGACAACTTTCGGCTTAATCACATTATTAGATATGGTTTTGATGAGTGGATTTAACAAAAGATAAGCTACCAAAAAGGTCAAAATTCCTCTTAAGGCAGCTAAAATCAGTTTTTGATTCTTGTTAAAACCTTTTATCCTGTAGTAAGTAAAAAGAGCGAATAACAAACCCAAACCAAGGCATAAAAAAACATACCATAATGGAGTTTGTGATACTATTTCGGGTTTCATTATTTAGCTCTTTTCTATTATTCGAGGATTTTGAGTCAAAATTACATTAACATACCACCATCAACAACCAAAACTTGTCCAGTAATATATGACGAAGCGTCAGACCCCAAGAAAAGGCATGCATTTGCAATATCTTTTCCTTGGCCAGCTCTTTTAAGCGGAATAGACTTCGTCCATTCTTTCAATTGCTCTTCATTCAACTCACCTGTCATTTCTGTTTCAATAAAACCCGGAGCCACGGCATTGCTTCTGATATTACGCGAGCCTAATTCTTTTGCAACAGATTTAGTAAAGCCTAAAATACCAGCCTTAGAAGCCGAATAATTTGCCTGACCGGCGTTACCCATTAGGCCAACTACTGAAGTGATATTTATGATTGATCCTGCTTTGGCTCTCATCATTGGTTTGGTGGCCGCTTTGGTAAGATTAAAAACAGATTTCAAATTTATCCTTAAAACATCATCCCATTGATCTTCTGACATACGCATTAGCAAAGTGTCGCGGGTTACGCCAGCATTGTTTATCAAAATATCTAAATTGCCAAAATCAGCTACTACGTCGGTCACTAATTGCTCCGCTGAGGTATAATCTGAGGCATCTGATCGATATCCTTTAATTTTTGTTCCATATTGACTCAATTCTACCTCAAGGGCTTGACCTTTCTCTACAGACGACAAATACGTAAAAGCCACATTGGCTCCATTTTTTGCAAATTCTTCAGCGATAGACTTACCAATACCTCTCGAAGCACCTGTTATTAAAACGGTTTTGTTTTCAACTTTCATGTTTAGTTTTTTTTGAATTATTACCTTCAACGATCATTACTATCTCGCCCTTTACGGTTCGAGTTGCAAAAATAGCAAGAATTTCTGATAAAGTACCTCTGACGGTTTCCTCATGCAGTTTAGAAATTTCTCTACTCACAGAGGCTGTTCGTTCTCCACCAAAATACGCTATAAAGTTTTCGAGTGTTTTAACCAGCCTGTGTGGAGATTCATAAAACACCATTGTCCTTTTTTCATCTTTGAGTTCAGTCAACTTGGTCTGCCTTCCTTTTTTTACAGGTAAAAATCCTTCAAAAGCAAAACTATCAGTAGGAAATCCTGATACGACCAAAGCCGGGATTAAGGCTGTAGCACCAGGCAAACAAATAACCTCAATCTCATTCTGAACGCATGCCCTCACCAGCAAAAAGCCTGGATCAGAAATGCCCGGTGTTCCAGCATCTGATATCAAAGCTATTCTTTTACCAGATTTCATAATATCAATTATTTTCTGAACGGTCTTGTGTTCGTTAAAAATATGATAACTCTGAAGTGGCTTAGATATTTCAAAATGTTTGAGCAAAACGCCAGATGTACGGGTATCTTCAGCAAGAATTATATCAGCATTTTTCAGCTCATCTAATGCTCTGAGTGTGATATCCTTCAAATTACCGATGGGTGTTGGCACTAAAACAAGAGACATAGTTCCTAAAATGGCTTGTGTTTAAAAATAAATGGCAAAAAAGTATTAGTTAATTTCTTAAATACCTAAAAATTAGATAATTATGCATATAACCATTAAACCTAAAACAATGATTCTTTTATTATTCTCCCTAATTGTGGGGCTATTTGTTACAATTTACACAAAATTGAAACAAAAAAAGTCTAATAGTTTTCCAAAAGAGTATTTATCTTCTCTCAAAAGCAGGCCCAAATCCGCAAATTATTGATTTACAAATAGTTATACACATTATTTTTTTCAAAATAAATAGCTGGTCAAAATATTTGTCAATACTGCCTAGAAAAGTACAAAAACGGGACGATTATATCCCAAAGTAGTACAATTGCTGATTGTTAGATATTTACATTTAATAAACATTTCAACACTCTAATAATCAATATTTTACCTATTTATTAAGAAAAAGCTCATAAAAAAACCCAGCCAAAGGCTGGGTTTTTGCAGAGAGAGAGGGATTCGAACCCCCGGACCTTTGACAGTCAACGGTTTTCAAGACCGCCGCATTCGACCGCTCTGCCATCTCTCTAATTGACTGGTCGTTCTTAAATCGGATGCAAAGATAGTAGTTTTTTCCAACTTGTCAAATCGTATTTTAGATTTTTTCTGAAATTAAAATCAAAAAGATTAGAAGTATTTAATTGTCAACTATTTCTGAACAAATATTTTTTTGAAAAATATTTGTTGTAAATTATGAATACCCGATTTTTAAAAGAATTTAGATATTGAGAAGCCCATAGAATAAATCCGCTAGCTTAATTTCTTTGACACACATTTATAAAATCACAATATTTACAATGATTCTTTTCTGAAGTTTGAATAAAGGAAGTTTCCATTGATAGCAACTCAGAAAGTATTTTAGTCAGTAATAGATTTACTGCTTCTATAATTTCATCGTGGGTAAATATGTTTTTGTTAAAAGATATGTCGGCCCCTAGATTTCTAAAGGAATAAATCATCAACTGCAAATCTTCCAGAATTATTTTCAACCCAAAATCTTTCTCCAAACCAGTCTTGTTGCTGAAAATCAAAAAGTAATAAATGATCAATTGTCTCAGTTTACTTTTTTCTGGATTCAATAAAGTTTCTGCCAAATCAACATCTTTGTCCAAATACAAATCCTTCAACTCAACTTTTCCAGTTTTATAGTCAATAATTCGAAGCCCAAACGGATGTAATTCTATTTTGTCAATAACGCCTTTCAACTTTAATTCTACATTGTTGATTGCCTGAATAGAAGTCAATTCCTTTTCAATACCCAATATTGTAAAATTTCCTCCAAACTCAGATTCTCTTTTATCAAAATATCTCTCAATAATTTTCTTGACTACAGAAATAAGAATCAGATTCATTCCTGAATCAAAGTCAAAAGCTTTCTGCTCCTCTTTTATAATTAATGAAAGTTGACTTTCAACTTCATCTTTTTGATTTCGTAGTACTTCTTTATTGACTGGATTCTTCGACTCAAAATAAGGTTTATCCAGGTTTTCTAAAACCTTATGCACAATTGTCCCAAAAACATCTGTTCCAATCTGACTTTTGAGTTCATCCTCGTTTTTGATTTTAAGAATGTATTTCCAATAAAACCTCAGACTGCAAGATAAATAATCGTTGATGGAGCTCGCACTTAGACCCTTGTTCATCAAAAAATCAGTAATTTGAGTTAAACTTTCCTTCTCCACAATTATCTCAGAACCTGATTTAAGGTCATCTGTCTGGTTAAAATTTATTGAAGGGTAGCTTACTTTTATATTTGGATTGTAAATACGAAGTTCCTCTTCAACTTGTCGGATAAATCTACTTTTTTCTTTGTTTCCCAAAGCCTCCGAGGCACCGTTTAGATATATGAAATTGAGTGTTTGGGCTCTTTGCATTAATCTAAAAAAATGATATGCCATGATGGCATCTTGATCGGAATAAAGCGGTAATCCAAAAATTTTACAGGCATCAAAAGGGAAAAAAGAATTTGTTTTCTTGGTAGACGGCAAATTTCCCTCATTGAAAGTCATTATCGTAACACACTCAAAATCAAGACATCGGGTTTCGAGCATACTCATAATTTGCAATGGTGTGTCAGAGTCGCCTTCAAAAGGTATGCGTTCATTTTTCAGCAAATCTTCTATCAAAGCACTAAAAGATTTTAGATTTAAAGCTACCCCTGACCTTAATTTCTCTTTGATTAGATTTAATTTGTTCTTGAGTACATTGGCAAAAACATACTCTAAATCTCTAAAATCGGCATCTTGGATTTCAAAAAACTTTCCTAGAATAAATTCTAATGACTCAATGCAATCCAAAGCAGAACCTTTTCTAAAGAAATTTTGCAACAAGCCGACCGTCAAACCTTGATTTACAAACCAGTAATAGTCATAAAATAGTTTTTTGCTACCTCTGATTTTTGTTTGTAGTATTTCAAATCTACTAAGAGATATTTCATTAACTATTAAGCTCTTAAAAATCTGATTATCGAAAATTTTACTTAAAACCGAATTGTGAATTTTTAGCTCATCGTTGTGTTCATGGTTTTGATAGCAGCCTATCAAAAGCCTCAAAACTTCCGAAAAATGGCTACTTGAAATGGGTAAACCGATAGAAATATTAAATGGAAGCTGTAGAGACGGCACGTTAAGTAAGAGTGGCAAAAACTGATTTTCATCCAATACAACTATCACATGCCTTTGATTATGAGCTTCTTTTGCAAGGTTGGAGACCAATTTGGACTGTAAACTGTCGTTGTTAAGCTCAAAAATTCGTATGTTTTTCTCTGAGTCTTTTAAGTGGCTATTTTGAAAATTCCACTTACCAAACTTTCCAGATTTTTTATAAACTCTTAACTTTTTCCCCGCTTTATTTTGAGAATTCATATAGAAATCATCGGTATCCCAAATACACTCAGACTTTTTTGCCTTTTCGAGACTTTCAATGATTTTTTCCTCTGATTTACTTAGAGCATTTAATCCCACGAAGTAGTATTTCTTGATCTCATTTGAAAGAAGCCAATCGGGATTCTCGGCGACTTTCCTGTAAACCATACCTCTGTAGCACTTTTTCTCAAGGAGTAGCTTTTGGTTTAGTTTTTCATATACTTGGGATATTCGATCAAAAAAACTAAAGTAGCTTTGAGCTGTGGCAGTAAAAACATAATCGTTGTCGAGTTCCCACCTACTCAGAGCATCGGCTTCGCTCATATATTTGAACAATAAATGAGGGTTTTCTACCAAAGAAAAATCAATATTTTCAAAATCCTTCAATAAAGTAGGAACCCAAGACATGAATTTCTCAAAACTCTGGCTTGGATCTAATTCTGACAGAATAGCATATATCTCAAAATATAAATCAACATTGTCCAACGTTGTAAAATCGGCTGTTCTAAGAATAAAATCATCTATGGATTCAATTTTTGGAGCAAAAAAAGGAGAATCAGACAAATCTGAAAGTGCCTTTTTAAAGAAAAAAACAGCCCTCCTACTCGGTAAAATAACCTGAAGATTTTGTAGGTCATTTTTGTTGTGACCTTCAAAAATAGTTTTAGCCGCTAATTCTAAAAAAGACTGCATTTCATGATTTTTGTGCAATATCAGACTTATTCAGCTTCATTCAAAGCCTCTTTATAAACTTTTAAAGCTCTTTCTCTGGCCATTTTATGATCTACAATGGGTCTAGGATAGCTTGAACTTAGATATTCTGGAACCCATTTTTTGATATAGGCCATCTCTTTATCGAATTTAAGTGTTTGTGACTCAGGATTAAAAATTCTAAAATAAGGAGCCGCATCACATCCACTGCTAGAAGCCCATTGCCATCCCCCATTATTAGCCGAAAAATCGAAATCATTTAATTTTTGGGCAAAATACGCCTCTCCCCACCGCCAATCAATCAACAAATGCTTACAAAGAAAACTAGCCACTACCATCCTGACTCTGTTGTGCATGAAACCTGTGTTGTTTAGTTCTCGCATGCCAGCATCTACCAACCAATAACCCGTTTTTCCTTCGCACCAAGCTTTAAACTCTGCTTCGTTATTTCTCCAAGGAATTTTATCATAAGCTTTTTTAAAAGCCAATCGTGCGTTGATTTGTGGAAAATTGGCCAAAATATTCATATAAAAATCTCTCCAGATAAGTTCATTGAGCCATGTTTCGCTAAACATTTCTGCATACTGCACGCATTTTCGAACGCTGATGGTTCCAAATCTTAAATGAATACTCAACCTGCTCGTAGCATTTATAGCAGGAAAATCTCGCTTTTCTTTGTATCCGATAAGAATTGATTTTGAAAGCGTGGGTTTATTGAAAACAATTTCAGTTTTTTCAAATCCGATATCGGTCAAGCTTGGACAATTGGATTTTTCAATCTTTAAAAATTTGTCAAAATAATTTTCATTTGGGTAGCTCTTCTTGTAAAAACCATTCATTTTATCCTTCCATTTACGCATGTAGGGTGTAAAAACGGTGTAAGGTGTTCCTGTAGCAGAAAGTATTTCAGATTTTTCGAAAACACATTGGTCTTTAAAACTATAAAATTCGGCTTGGTTTTCCTTACATAAATTGCTTATGGATAGGTCTCTATCAGTAGCGTATTTTTCGTAATCATGATTACAAAAAACTTTTTTTATCGAGAACTCAGTGAACAAACTTTGCCAAATTCCTTCTGGCTGACCGTACCTGATACATAAATCCGAACCAAATAAATTTAATTGTTCCTTTATAGCAAATACAGCTTGATGTATAAAATCTACCCTTCTGTCTTTTTTTTCTTCTAACTTATCAAGTATGTTTTTATCAAAAATGAAAATTGGTAGAACTTTTAGACCAGATTTCAGGGCTCTGTACAAACCTGCATTATCATCCAACCTCAAATCTCTTCTAAACCAAAATATAGCTATTTCTTGTTTCATATATTACATTATTTGAAGTAACTTTGAAGCCATAAACAATGTTTAAACAAAATCAAACTCAATTATGAAAGCTATTGTTTTCGCAATCCTCAGTTTTTGTTTTATCAGTGCAAATGCACAAGATTTCACATCGGCAGACCAAGTTATTGATAAATACCTTGAAGTTACCAAAATAAAGGCAAATGCTGCATCTATTACCGATTTGGTGATGAATTACACCTCAGAATCGCCAAGAGGAGTTGCCGAAACTGAAATTAAGTATCAGTTTCCTTTGAAATACAACATGAGTATTTTTTCAAATGGCATGGAACTGATGTCTACCGTTTATGATGGTGAGAAATTAGCCAGAAAGAGTAGTTTTGGGAATAATGCCCCACAAGAGCCCAAAACGGGCAATGCAGCAAAAGCAGAAGCTCAAAAATCAAACCCGTTTTTTGAATTAGATTATAAAAATCAAGGATTCTCAGCAAATTTATTGTCTAAAGATGGTGACTTTTATGTAGTAGAATTCAAAGATTATGAGGGAAAAACTTGGAAAGATTACTATAACTCAAAAACTGGATTTAAAGACAAGTCTTGGGTAAAAATGGAATCTCCAAGGGGCTCTTTTGAAACCACTGTTATTATCGAAAACTACAAGGCTTTCAAAGGCAGTGAAATTCTCTTCCCTGGTGTAAAAAAACAAACGACGCAAATGGGAGAAATAAGCAATGAACTACAGTCGATAAAGGTAAATAAAGGACTTAAGGCTAAAGATTTCGAGATAAAATGAGTTTTAATAATTCCCAAAAGATAGGGATTCTTGGTGGCGGACAACTAGGTAAAATGCTCATTCAGACAGCATTGGACCTTGATCTTGATATTAGCGTACTAGATAACGACAGCGATTGTCCTTGTAAATCTATCTCTACTAGATTTTTTCATGGAGATATTGCAGATTATGACACGGTCTACGAATTTGGTAAGGACTTGGATTTAATTACCATCGAAATAGAAAATGTCAATATTGAAGCTTTAAAAAAGCTTGAAGCAGAAGGCAAAAAGGTTTTTCCACAACCACACATAGTCGAAAATATCAAGAATAAATGTTCGCAAAAACAGTTTTTCAAGGATAATAAAATTCCAACTTCTGAATTTATTTTGGTAAATGGATTGTCAGAAATTAGATCAAACATCGATTTCTTACCGGCTGTAAATAAAATTGGAGTGGGTGGTTATGATGGTAGAGGTGTGCAGACGATTAAATCCGAACAAGAAATAGATAAAGGCTTTGATACAGAGGGCATTCTTGAAAAATTTGTTGATTTTGAAAAAGAATTGGCCGTAATAGTTTCAAGAAATTCAGACGGCGAAATCAAGACTTTTCCAGTTGTTGAGATGGTTTTTCATCCTGTGGCAAACTTGGTAGAGTATTTATTCTCTCCTGCCGCTATATCTAACGAAATTACAGAAAAAGCGAATAATATAGCAATTAAAACCATTGAAGCTTATGGTTTGGTGGGTTTATTGGCAGTGGAAATGTTCTTAACCAAAGACGGCGAAATATTGGTAAACGAAGTTGCTCCTCGGCCACACAACAGTGGCCATCACACGCAGAAGGCCAACCTTGTTTCTCAGTATGATCAGCATTGGAGAGCAATTCTTAATCTGCCGCTTGGAGATACCAAGGACATTTCCATGGCAGCAATGGTAAATATTCTTGGGGCGGAAAACCATGAAGGTCAAGCTGAAATTGTGGGTTTAGAAGAAATATTGAAGCAAGAAAACGTCTTTCCGTTTTTTTATGGAAAGAAAAAAACAAAGCCTTTCAGAAAGATGGGTCATGTGAGTATTTTGGCAGATGACTTTGAAAAACTAAAAGAAAAGGTCATTTTTGTACAGCAAAACTTGAGGGTTATTTCAAAAAAGTAGATATATGGTAGGTATAATAATGGGTAGCATTTCAGACCTTAAAGTGATGCAAGGAGCAGTTGATATTTTAGAGAAGTTTCAGGTAAAATATGAAATAGAAATTGTATCTGCCCACAGAACGCCCGAAAAAATGGTTGCTTATGCCTCAGAGGCTGAAGGAAGAGGATTAAAAGCCATTATAGCTGGGGCTGGTGGAGCCGCACATTTACCTGGAATGGTAGCATCGTGCACCATTTTACCAGTAATTGGAGTGCCTGTAAAATCAAGTAACTCCATAGATGGTTGGGATTCTGTATTGTCCATACTTCAAATGCCCAACGGTGTACCCGTAGCCACGGTAGCTCTGAATGCCTCAATGAATGCCGGTTTGCTAGCCATTCAAATTATGAGTACCGCTGATACCGATTTAAGAAAAAAGCTACACGATTATAAAGAGGAATTAAAAGAGAAGGTAAATCAAATGAATGTTGAATTAAATAGTGCAAAATAATGGAATTTGAAGACAGAAACCCCAAACCAGAAACCCCAAATAGCGGACTGCCAATGGCTGTGTTGCTAGTACTTGTAGGAATAATTTGTTTATTGCTATACGCAGGATGGCACTTGATGTCAGATGACGCTTCAAAAGTGGCCGACCTAAACCAAGAACCAGTAGTTGTGGAAAAAATGCAAGACTCTGTGGTTGTAGATACTGATACCACAATGGTCCTTGAGTCAGCCTCTCTCCCAGAAGAACAGCCAAAAACTGAGACTAAAGAAGCGGTTACAGAAAAGAAAGTTGAAACTAAACCTGTAAACATCACTGGAGAAAAGTTATCTCATACAGTAAAAGATGGCGAGACTTTTTACGGAATTGCCAATAAATTCAATGTTTCGGCCAATACTTTGAAAAAGCTAAACCCAGGTATTGAAGCAAACGGAATAAAAGTTGGCGTTACCAAATTGATTGTGCCTATTCAAGGATACCACATTGTGGGTCCAGGAGATATATTAAAAGTCGTAGCCAAAAAATATGACGTAACGGTTGAAGCTTTAATGGCAGCCAACGGAAAAACAAAGAACTTTGCAGAAAGAGGAGAAAAATTAGTAATCCCAAGGAAAGTAAAAGAGTAGTAAATTTTACAATAGAAAAAGCCTGATAATTTCGAAATTATCAGGCTTTTTCTATTTACCCACTGTCCAAATTAAGACTTTTCCAAGAAAGTTAAAATAACTAAAGTCAAGACAAATAAACTCAAAACTATATTCCAAATCCTCTTCGGCCTTTCAGTTTTGTAGTTCATAATCAAGAACATGCCTAACAATGATAATATCAAAAAGATTAACTTGAAGGTTTTATAAAAACTTTGAGGTATTTGGTAAGACATAAACAAAGCCGTAAGAATAGACAAAGCCACGCCTATTTTAAGGTATTTCAAGGTATTTTGAGTTGTAAAATTCATATTTCTTCTGATTTAGGGTTGTTATCAATATTGTTAGGTGTCTCTTCTTCTGTCAAATGTTTTACAAATTCGTCGTCTAAAGGTTTCATATCTAAGAATCTCTTCTGAAATATTAAGATTGCCGCAACTCCACAAAAAATGCATGCATCGGCAAAATTAAAGATGGGAGTTAAGTGGTAATTTCCACCTACCACGGGAACCCATTCTGGCCAAATACCATCCAGAAAATTAAAATAAAACATATCAATTACCTGGCCATGGAACCAGGGTGTTGAGGCACTTTCTGCCGCGTTACCTATTAACAAAACACCATAAAAAATACTATCAATCAAATTGCCGATAGCTCCAGCCAAAATGGCTCCAATGGCCCACAGGAGGCCATTGTCAGGTGTTTTTTGTGCCTGATGGTTGAGATACCAACCAATTGCCACCATAGCCACAAGCCTAAAACTCGTCAAAATCAATTTGCCATATTCTCCACCGAGTTCTATACCAAAGGCCATACCAGGATTGGTCACGTAATGCAGTTTTAAAAACTCAGGAATCAAATCAATATTTCCGAAATGCTGTGGAACTACCACAAAATGCATCCAGAGCTTAAGGACTTGATCAATGATTATCAATAAGATGGTGAATAGAAAATACTTATAGGATAATTTCATACTTTTTCTTTACTTCTTCTTTTTAGTTCTTTTTTTAATAACAAAAACTCTCTACTGCTTTGACCCGCTATTGAGGTGTTTTCTTCAGCTCTTCTGAACAAATATGGCATTACAGCTTCTATTGGGCCGTAGGGAACATATTTTGCTACATTAAAACCTTTTTTGGCTAAATTATAAGAGATATTGTCGCTCATGCCCAAAAGCTGAGCAAAATAAACATGTTGATCTCCAGAATCCAAACCTTTTTTGTTCATCAAGTCTATTCCAAGTTTGCAGCTTGCATCATTGTGTGTTCCAGAACAAACACTAACCACATCAATATGATCAATACAAGCTTCCAAAGCGAGATTAAATTGCTCATCGGTTTTGGCTTTATTTTCGTTGATAGGGTCTGGATAATTCATTTCTTCAGCCCTTTTTCGCTCTTTTTCCATGTAAGCACCTCTGACCAATTTAGCACCTACTTTAAAGCCTTTGGTTTTCGCTTGAGAGATATGCTGCATTAATATTCCTAAACCTTCATTTCTGTACAACTGATATGTGTTGAAAATAAAAGTTTTACCTTCAATGTTATACTTTTTCATCATATCAAGCACCAAACCATCAATTACTGACTGAATCCAGGTTTCTTCTGCATCAATGAATAATCTAATTTCAGAATCTGCTGCTTTTTTACAAACAACTTCAAAACGTCTCTTAAAATTATTATAATTCTGTTTCTCTAAATCAGAAAGCGTCTCATTGGCTAGCTGAACTTTGGTCAACAAGTCTCTTGAACCTATCCCCGTAACCTTAAAAACCGAAAATGGGATTTCGCTTTTATACACACTTGCATAGGCAATAGAATCCAAAATTTCCTTTTCTGTGGCATCAAAACTATCCTCATCATCTTCTCCCTCAACGGAATAATCCAAAATAGTACCAACCGAAAATTTATTAAGTGTCTGAATTGTATTTTTACAATCTTCAATGGTTTCACCACCACAAAAAAGTTCAAAAATAGTTACTTTTATTAATTTTTTTATGGGCAAACCAAATTTTAAACTGTATTTAATAAAAAAAGTACCTATCTTTACGAGCCAATTTTGGTTCATTAGAGCAAAAATTGCATAGTTCTTTTTGAGTTTTTCGATGCTTTGGTTTTCAAAGGCAATTTTTGTGTCTGAAAAATCAATTTCTAGGCGTTTCATTTATATGAATGTTTGTCGATGAGGCTGCAAAGATACCTATTAGGATTTAAATAATAATGTTTAGGGATATACAATTGACCTCAGTGTCGGTTTTTTTAATTAATTACAGATGAAAGCAAATTTAGATGTTTTACCTTTAGATAGTTGGGTAAACACCGGTGGAAAGCCTCTTATTATAGCCGGGCCGTGTAGTGCAGAGACAGAGGAACAAGTATTGGAGACAGCTCGAGGAATAGCCAAAAATGGTTTTGCTCACATATTGCGTGCAGGCGTTTGGAAGCCAAGAACAAGACCAGGTAGTTTTGAAGGTAAAGGAGAAGAAGCACTTCCTTGGTTACAAAAAGCTAAAGCTGAAACTGGATTGAAGACTGCGGTTGAAGTAGCTACACCTCAGCATGTCGAATTAGCGCTGAAATATGGCGTTGATGTCCTTTGGATTGGTGCTAGAACTACGGTAAACCCTTTTAATGTCCAGGATCTTGCAGATTCGCTTAAAGGAGTTGATATTCCTGTATTGATCAAAAACCCAGTAAACCCAGATTTAGCTTTGTGGTTGGGTGCATTCGAAAGAATTGCAGGTGCAGGTATCAATAAAATGGGAGCCATACACAGAGGTTTCTCTAATGCTCAAGAAACAAAATACAGAAACTCTCCAATGTGGCAAATAGCGGTTGAATTTAAGACATTCTTCCCGCAAATACCAATGATAGGTGACCCTAGCCACATGGCAGGAAAGAGAGAATATTTGGCTGAACTTACACAAAGAGCCATGGACTTAAACTATGATGGTTTAATCATTGAATCTCATAGAAACCCTGACGAAGCTTGGTCAGATGCTTCGCAGCAGCTGACCCCAGACGCTTTGGCAGAAATGTTGAAGTCAATCGAGTTCAGAAAAGCAACTTATGGAAGCGACTTCCAAAGTGAACTGGATAGATTAAGAGAAAGATTAGATAATCTTGATAGAGAATTACTAGAAGTATTGGCAAGCAGAATGTCTGTTGTAGAGCAATTGGGCGAATACAAAAGAGACAACAACGTAGCTGTTCTTCAATTAAATAGATGGAAGCAAGTTCACGAATCGCGTGCAGACTGGGCAAAAAGCCTTAATCTGTATCCAGAAGTAGTGGAGGAGTTATTCAAACTGATACACATGGAGTCTATTCGGAAACAAACCGAAGTTATGAATCAACAAAATGCATAATAATTAAAGCCTTCTTCGGAAGGCTTTTTTTTTGAAACTTTGTTATTTTTGTAAATCAAAGACACATTATGCTGAAAGACATTGATTTTTACGAAAAACACTTCAAGGGTTTATTTGAGCACGAACTTTTGGTTGAGATGCAAAAATTCGGGAGGTATCAAGAAATAGAATCTGGAAGTTATCTGATGAAAGCCGGAGGATATATAAAATCTGTTCCGATAATATTGGAGGGTACTATTAAAATTCTTAGAGAAGATAAAGACGGTAAAGAAATGTTGCTTTATCACTTGTCTGGCCTTGATAGTTGTGCCATGTCACTTACTTGTTGTCTTTCCTCAAAAATCAGCGATATTTCTGCCTATGCGGATGAAAATACGAAATTGTTATCTTTCCCTTTTGAGAAAGTCGAAGAATGGATGTGTAAATTCAATACATGGAAAGTATTTGTATTCCAAACCTACCAAAAACGCTTTGACAGCCTTTTAGAAACCATTGATTGCATAGCTTTCAATAAATTAGACCAAAGACTTCTGTCTTTAATAAAGAAAAAAATAAAAGTTTCGGGCAGTACCAAGATACTTTATTGCACACATGAAGAACTTGCCACAGAATTGGCTACCTCTCGTGAAGTGGTATCTAGATTGCTCAAACAACTCGAGAAAATTGGAAAACTTAAACTTTCTAGAAACAAAATAGAACTGTTGTAAAATAAGTCCATTACAAAATTGGAGTGAATACTATTAATTCTCTGTTTCGAGAAACAGCTCCCTAATTTATTTTATAACCAATAGATATTCCTACGTTTTTGGGATTTAAATCGTATTTATTGTATGTAGGAACCCAAGAAATGCCAAATAATAGCGAAGGTGTTTTTTTGTAATATCGATATCCAATTGTAAAAGTGCCATAGTTTTTAGAAAGGCTATACTCTCCAAAATCTAAGCCCAAAATGGGGAAGGCTGGAGAGTCTTTACTTGCTATGAAAGCGGTTAATCCAGTTCCCAATTCTAAATGATTTTTCTTTTTACCCAAAAGATAATTTACAGAAATCGGGATAATGTTTCCTTTTAAAACTATAAAATCACATTCCTTACAAGCAAAGGCATTACTAATACCGTAACCAACTCTGAAACCAAGTCCTTCGTTCGATTTTTTAAATCTTGAATCAAAATTAATCGAAATCATTGAAGTTTGTCCAAGAATTTCCCCAAAAATAACCTTACTTCTATTTTGGGAAAAGGTAAAAATGGGGAGAATAAGAGTAAGGATAAATAAGTAGTGCTTCGTCATTAGCTTATAGGAATTTATAATAATTAAAGGTATTCAAATTTCGGTATATAATTCATATACTTTAAGCTTAGCTTTTAATTGAATTAAAAATGTCTCATTCAATTATTATGTAATGTCTGAAATTTCATTCAAAGCGGAATCTCTCTTTTTCTAAATGCCTTTTGGCTTTTCTGAAAATAATCAAAAAACAGCCATGAAAATTTACTAATTTTGCAACAAACATGTTGAAATTTTAGAAATGGAGAACGAATTTTTACCAAAAATAGGAATCACAATAGGCGACATAAACGGAATTGGCCCCGAAGTACTTTTGAAGGCCTTGGCTACACAAAGAGTAAATAAAATCTGCAATCCTGTCATTTATGGTTCTGGAAAACATTTGAGCAAATACAAACAATTTGTGGATTTACACCATTGGCAGTTTGTAACTATAAGCGAAGCCAAGCAAGCAAACGCAAAGAATTCTAACTTAATAAATTGCGGAAAGGGCGAGTTTTTTGAAATAGATTTTGGCAAAAAAGATTCGAAGGCAGGACAATTGGCTTTTGAAAGTTTAAAAAGAGCAACAGAAGATCTAAAAAAAGGAGAAATTGATGCTTTGGTGACCGCTCCTATTTCTAAAGAAAATATTCAAAGTGAATCATTTACATTTCCAGGGCATACAGAATATCTAGCAAAAGAATTTGAGAAGAAGGAAGTTCTTATGTTTATGATTTCGGAAGATATAAGGATTGGTGTTGTAACTGGGCACATCCCTATTGACTTGGTAAAGAAGAAGTTAACCAAAGAATTGATCACTTCCAAATTGAAAATAATGATTGAATCTCTCAAAATAGATTTTGGCATTACTAAGCCCAAAATAGCTGTTTTGGGTTTAAATCCTCATGCCGGAGAAAATGGTTTATTGGGAGATGAAGAGATCAATACCATAAATCCTGTTATTGAAGAATTCAAAAAACAAGGCAACTTGGTAATGGGGCCGTTTCCCACAGATGGTTTTTTTGCAACAGGAAATTTCAAAAAATTCGATGGGATATTGGCTATGTATCACGACCAAGGCTTGACACCATTTAAAATGCTCGCATTTGACACTGGAGTCAATTTCACAGCAGGTATGATGGGTATTCGAACTTCCCCAGATCATGGAACAGGCTTTGACATAGCCGGAAAAAACCAAGCGGATGCTAGCTCTATGTTGCATGCCATATATGCTGCAGTAGATATTTCAAAAAAACGAAAAGAATACATAGACTTAGAAACCAATGCACTAAAACATCAGAAAATTGATATCGATAGCTTAAGAAAAGAAAAGAATTAACCCAAAATGTCAATATTTTCTAACGGGCTTCTTAGCGATTCTACCTTAACTTTTACAAACTGATTGTAAACAGTTGTTGTTTGAATGTTGCTATGTCCCAAAATTCGTTGTAAAATATGTACATCCATGCCCATTTCTAACGAATGCACAGCGAAACTGTGTCGGAGTGTGTTTAGCGTAGCGTGCTTATTTAATCCTGCATCTGCCAAAGATTTCTGGAAAAATAATTGAATATTTCGAGCTGAATAGTAACCTTCTCCACCAGACCCTGGAAAAAATACCTTTTGGGGATTATGTTTCAATTTGTATTTTTCTATGTGCCAATTTAAATTTGGAGATAGTCTCAACACCCTTGTTCTCTTAGGATTGTCGTTCTTTATGGTAATCGTGTTATTTTCTGTATCTACATCATCCAGCTCCAAGTTTATTATCTCATTAACTTTCAAGCCATTATTATACACAAACATCAAAAGAAGCTTGTGTTTGATATTCCTAACGGCATTAAACAATTGAAACAACTCTTCATGCGACAAAATATCTATAATTTGGTCTTCCTTGATTTTTCCTGTAGATTTTAGATTCAGTTTTTTGCTAAAAATAACTTCATAGAATAATTTAATAGCTTTCCCTGACTGAACAGCGTCGTGCTTAGAATTCTTATTATTAGATAGTCCTAAAAGGTAATTAGAGATTAGCTCGTCAGTAATTTTGCTTTGAGGATAATCTCTGAAGTGGTTATAAAAAACAAAGATGGCGTTTCGATAAGCAGCAATAGTGGCCGAATTATATTTTCCTTTTTTTAGATGCTCTGTAAATCTCTCAATTAAGTGTGTCACTGCTGGTATGAATATTTATAATGTTTTACTTTTGATGTCAAATTTACATTTTTTTCTTTAAAACTCGCAATTTCGTTTCATGTTATTAATATTTATAGGAATCTACCTTTTTATCACTGTTATAGTAGGTTGGTATTCCTCCAAGTTTGTTAAGAATTCGCAGGATTATGTACTTGCCGGCAGAAAAATGCCCACCTTCGTGGTCGCCTCTGGCTTGTTTGCTACCTGGTTTGGTTCAGAGACTGTAATGGGTGCGAGTTCAGAGTTTCTTAGTCATGGTTTAATTGGAGTCATTGAAGATCCCTTTGGAGCGTCTTTGTGTTTATTGCTCATTGGTTTATTTTTCGCAAAACCACTTTATAGACTTAAACTTTATACTTTTAGCGATTATTTTGGCTTACGGTTTGGAAAAAAAGTAGAGGTTATATCGGCTTTTTTCATGATCCCCTCCTACTTCAGCTGGATTGCGGCACAATTAATTGCTTTGGCCATTATTTTACAAGCCATTTCTGGGCTGCCCTTTGTTTTGGGAGTAATTTTATGTGCATCTATAGTTTTGTTTTACACATTTATTGGCGGCATGTGGTCGATATCTATAACTGATACGATCCAAACCGTTTTAATAGTAGGAGGATTGGGATATTTAAGTTATTATTTTTATGCACATTCTGGAGGTTTCGACACCATAAAAACAAAAATTCCAAAAGATTTTTTTAGGATGATTCCTAAGGAAAATAATTTAAATACTTGGTTATTATACTTCTCGGCATGGATTACAATCGGATGGGGTTCTATTCCACAGCAAGACGTATTTCAGAGAGTATTGTCTGCAAAATCAGAAAACACTGCAGTAAGAGGATCTGTTATTTCAGCATTTATGTACTTGACCGTAGCCTTTCTGCCTTTATCAGTTGTACTGTTTGGTTCAATTTCGCACCCAGAGCTATTGAAAGCTGACAATCAAATGTTCATTCCTGAATTGGTATTGGCTCATACCAATCTTTTTATTCAAATACTGTTTTTTGGAGCATTGATTTCGGCCATTTTAAGTACTTGTAGTGCTGCTATTTTAGCACCAGCTACTGTGGTGGCAGAAAACATCATAAAACCTTATTTTGGCAAATCATTAAAAGACCAAGATTTATTGAAAATCATGCGGTATTCGACCATTGCTATTACCATCATCGCCGTTTCGATGACATTTATTAAAACCAATATTTATGAATTGGTGGGTGAAGCATCTGCCTTGAGTTTGGTAGCACTTTTTGTACCACTTACCGCTGGTCTTTATTGGAAAAAAGCGAGTAAAACTGGAGCAATATTATCCATGATTCTAGGCACAATTTCTTGGTTAATAGCTCTCAATATCGACTTGGGAGTCCCTCCAGCGGTATTTGGATTTATAATCAGCTTATTGGCGATGATTTTAGGAAGTCTATTCTCAAAAACCTAAACCTTTGGCCACGTGCCAGCCACCTGTCCAAGCAGCTTGAAAGTTAAAGCCCCCTGTAACTGCATCAATGTTTAAAATCTCACCTGCGAAGAACAAGTTTTCGTGTTTTTTTGAAGAAAAAGTTTCAGGGTATATTTCCGAAAGATCAATTCCTCCAGCAGTCACGAATTCTTCTTTAAAAGTACTTTTACCATTTACTTCATATTGGGCTGAAAGCAAATTATCGGACAAAGCTTGAAAATGCTTTTTGCCGGTCTCCGCCCATTTTTGATGCTCAGATATTCCAGCTTTTTCACAAATGTATTTCCAAAATCTAGCAGTAAGACCAAACAATGGATTGGCCAAAACATTTTTCTTTGGGTTTATTTCAAGATTTAACCGGAATTCATTCAAAACCTTGTCTTTCTGTATTTCTGGAAGCCAATTTACAGCAATTTTAAAAACATAATCTTTGGCTTTAAGTTCTAAAGCGGCCCAAGCCGAGAGCTTTAAAATAGCCGGACCGGATAATCCCCAGTGTGTAATGAGTAAAGGACCAGACTGCTCAAACGTAGAATTAAGAATTTTGACCGAGCAAGCTGAGAAACTTACTCCCTGTAAATCTTTAAGTTTTTCGTCTTTAATATTGAAGGTAAAAAGCGACGGAGCTTGTGGTGCTATTTTAAAATTCAAACCGGTTAGAATCTCCCAAATTCTTTTGTCGCTACCTGTGGCAATTAGCAAATTCTTTGTAACAAAAGTCTTCTCAGAATTGGTGGAAACCTCCCAAAAACTTCCCTTTTTTACAATATTCTTCACTCTTTCTGAAGTAAAGAGCTTTACTGACTTAGATTCATATAAAAAACAATCAATGATAGTTTGTGATGAATTACTCTCAGGAAATACCCTGGCATCTTTCTCTGTTTTGAGTCGAATTCCCCGTTTTTCAAACCAAGTAAAAACATCTTTTGAACCAAATCTTTCGAAAGGTTCTAACAAAAACTCGTGACCTCTAGGGTAATTGTTTATCAACTCTGTGGGTTCAGTGATAGCATTCGTTACATTACATCTGCCACCACCAGAGACTTTTACTTTTTGTAAAACCTCACGGTTTTTCTCTAAAATAGCAACTTTTATATTGGGTAAATTTTGAGCTGCATTTATAGCCGCAAAATAGCCCGCTGCTCCGCCCCCAATCACTAGAAAATCAAATTCGAGCATCAATTATTGTTTCATGTACTTAGAACTCAGAGCTTCTCGCTCTTCGCGAAGCAATTTAATCAATTTTTCAATTTCAGGAACGGTTTTTCCATATTCAAATGTCACTTTCTTAGATTTATCATCGGCCGTAATGATTTCTATCCATTCCGAACCGCCATCTGCACAGTCGGGGCATCCGTAAACATCATTGAGGTTGAAGAATTTTTGTGTATCTATTAATTTCTCAATATCGCTCACTTTTTGAGCAGATAAAACATCTTTGTAAGCGTACTCTTTGTTTTCTAAAACACCCGACTCAAAATTGCGTTCTTTCACTAAAAAATTAACATGTTGGTCTTTTATCGTCATTTCAGCGTGACACTTACCCACACAAAAGCCAAAACTTTGCCCAGACTTAATGGTTATGGTGGACAAATTAGTGGTTGATTTTGGATCAAGGTCAATAAAACCACAAGAAGAAACCAAAAATATTGATAAAAATAGAATGAGGGTATTTTTCATGAGATAATCAATTTGTAATTTAATATCTGTCAGTTGATTGCAAGTTTCTTCAAAAATAAAGTCTTCTTAGAAACTTGTTTTCGGGAAAATCTTCTGATTTTTGTAATGAAGACCAAAAATAAAAACAAATAGTTGGAATGACCGCCAAACAAATTCAATATACGAGTGAAACACTCAAACTTAGATCATCTCAAATCACAAAAACGGTAGAATTGTTGCTAGATGGTGCCACTGTGCCCTTTATAGCCAGATATAGAAAAGAAGTAACAGAGAGTCTCGACGAAGTAGAAATTTTGGATATAAAGAAGCTTCATGAAAAATTCATAGAAGCCGATAAAAGACGAGAAGCCATTCTGAAATCTATCCAAGAACAAGGAAAACTAACTCCTGAGCTCGAAAACTCCTTAAAGAATGCACTTTTTGTAAACGAATTAGAAGATATATATCTGCCATACAAGCAAAAAAAGAAAACCAGAGCAACGATAGCCATTGAGAATGGTTTAGAACCGCTTGCAAAGATTATTTTTGGCCAGAAAGACCGAGATATAGAAAATATCGCAAAAAAGTACGTTTCTGACAAAGTAAAAAATACGGCTGAGGCACTTGCTGGAGCAAGAGATATCATAGCAGAATGGATAAATGAAGACATAAATGCGAGAAATAAGATAAGAACTGTCTTTGAAAAGAGCGGAATCCTGACTTCAAAACTCAAAAAAGGAAAAGAAACGGAGGCCGCAAAATACAAAGACTATTTCGACTATTCAGAAGCTGGCAAAAGCATTCCTTCACATAGATATTTGGCGATAAAACGAGGCGAAGAAGAGGGATTTTTGAAAGTGAGTATTGATATCGAGCTTGAATATGCGATTGATTTGCTAGAAAGAATTTATTTACAAGGCTTTACAGAACCCAAACAGCAAGTTGGCTTGGCTGTTGAAGATTCACTAAAAAGACTTCTTCTACCCAGTTTAGAGAAAGAATTTGACAACAAACTTAAAGAAAAAGCCGATTTGGCAGCGATTCAGATATTCACTGGAAATTTAAGGCAACTGTTACTTTCCGCCCCTTTAGGCCAAAAACGAGTTTTATCCATAGACCCAGGTATTCGGACAGGTTGCAAAACTGTGGTTTTGAACGAATTGGGCGATTTAATAGAAGACTTGGTTATTTTTCCGTTAACCAAACAACAAGAATCGGCAGCCATTATAAGATCATTAATAGAAAAACATAAAATAGAAGCCATCGCCATCGGTAACGGAACGGCGAGTCGAGAAACCGAAAGTTTTGTAAAAAATGCACTTTCAAGTTTCGAAAAAGGCAAATCGGTGATGACAGTGGTAGTTTCGGAACAAGGAGCATCTATTTATTCGGCCTCTGATATTGCCAGAGAAGAGTTTCCTAACAAAGATTTGACCGTCCGTGGTGCCGTTTCTATCGGACGAAGATTGATGGATCCATTGGCAGAATTGGTAAAAATAGACCCAAAATCCATCGGAGTAGGACAATATCAACACGATGTTGACCAAAAAAACCTAAAAGAATCGTTAGATGTAACAGTGGAATCTTGTGTAAACCTTGTAGGTGTAGAATTAAATACTGCGAGTAAACATTTGTTGAGTTATGTGTCAGGCATCGGTCCTTCTATTGCTCAAAATATCATTGATTACAGAACCAAAAATGGTAAGTTCAAAAGCAGAAAAGAGCTAAAACTTGTGCCTAGGCTCGGTGAAAAGGCATTCGAACAAGCTGCAGGATTTCTCCGGATTCATGGGGCAGAAAATCCATTGGATAACTCGGCAGTGCACCCAGAAAGTTATCATTTGGTTGAAAAAATGGCAAAAAACCTAAACACAACTTTGAAACAATTGATTGAAAATCAGAATCTTCAAAAAAGTATTGATCCAAAACAATATGTTACCAAAGAAGTTGGTTTGCCTACGCTTAATGATATTCTGAATGAACTGAAAAAGCCAGGTCGTGACCCAAGAGAACAATTAGAAAGCTTTGAATTTGGAAATGTTAATGACATGAAAGACCTGACTACCAACATGGTTTTGCCAGGAATAGTGACCAACATAACCGCTTTCGGATGTTTTGTAGATATTGGTGTTCATCAGGATGGCCTTGTGCATTTATCGAATATGGCCAATAGATTTATAAAAGACCCCAATGAAGTGGTGAAAGTGCATCAGAAAGTCATGGTGAAAGTTATAGAGGTGGATGTTCAAAGAAAAAGGATTGCTTTGAGCATGAAGGACGTCTAAATATCGCCTACATCGCCTAAACCTTCTCTCAATACATGAATGTTTGAACTTTCAGTAGCATCAACTACTGTGGAAGGAATTACTCCGCACCAACCTGCGTCCACGATCATGTCCACTTTGTGCTGGTTTTGGTCAAAAAGTAATTCTATTTCATTCGGGTATTCTACAATGTCGTCAATGTCGTCTTTGACAGAGGTTGTGATGATAGGATGCCCTAGCTTTTGAATAATAAGATTGGGAACTTTGTGGTCTGGTACTCTTATTCCGATAGTTTTTCTGTTGGTTTGGAGTATTTTGGGCAAATCCCCTGTAGAGGGCATAATGAATGTAAAAGGTCCTGGAAGTAGACTTTTCATTAGTCGAAAAGCCTCATTGGACACTTTGGCGTAAGTTGAAATATCTCTTAAGTCACTACAAACAATAGAGAATTTATTCTGACTTGGTTTTATGTTTTTGAGCTTACAAAGTCTTTCTACAGCTTTCACATTGCTCGAATCACAGCCCATGGAATAAACCGTATCGGTGGGATAAATAATTACCCCACCGTTTTTCAAACAGTTTACAATTTTATCAATAACCCTGTCGTCAGGATTATCAGGAAATACCTCTACTAATTCAGCGGCCATTTATTTTATTTTTTTCTTACCAGTCGATGTTGCTACAGGAACTGGATTTTTAAGGGCAGGATAATTGAAAACCAAATTACAGAATGTTTTAACGCCAACCGTAAACCCCGACTCATCTAAATAAAAATCGGGAGTGTGGTGTGGAGCGGCCTCACTAGAAGGCTTTTTGGGATCCATTCCTCCTAAAAAGAAGAAAAAACCAGGTACTTTTTCCTGAAAATAACTGAAATCTTCAGCTCCCATAGATGCTGGAACTTCTCTAACCATATTATTACCAGCCGATTCGAAGAGAGTAGGAACCATCATTTTTGTGAGTTCTACATCGTTAATCGTTACAGGATAACCGTTAACAATGTCCACATCCACTTCGCATCCTGCACCTTCACCTATGCTCTTAGCAATGGCCTTAATTCTCTTATGTACCAAAACTCTCTGCTCTCTTCCCAATGTTCTGATTGTTCCAATCATCTTCACCTCTTCTGGAATAATATTATGTCTAATTCCTCCATGTACCGCTCCAACTGTCACTACAGCAGGTGCTTCAGTAAGTTTTACACTTCTCGAAACAATGGTTTGAAGTCCCATAATAATTTGTGAAGCAGTTACGATAGGATCAACACCCTCCCAAGGATAAGCTCCGTGAGTTTGCTTACCTTTGATTTTGATATTAAGTTCGTCCACAGCCGCAAGAGTTGGTCCTGGCTTGTAAGCAATCATACCCGCAGGTGTTTGTGAGTTGATGTGCAAACCAAAAGCTACATCTACTTTTGGATTTTCCAAAACACCCGCTTTTATCATCCCATCCGCACCAAAAGCTATATTTTTGTCTGTAACACCTTCTTCAGCTGGTTGAAAAACAAATTTTACAGTTCCAGCTATCTGATCCTTCATACTGGCCAAAACAGAAGCTGTTCCCATCAAAATAGCCACATGGCTGTCGTGCCCACAAGCATGCATCACACCGGTAGTTTGCTCATTATAAGTAACCTTCACGTTTGACTTAAATGGAACATCTACTCTTTCGGTCACGGGTAAACCATCCATATCTGCTCTCAAAAGCATCACTGGACCTGGTTTTCCACCTTTAAGAACACCTACAACACCCGTAAAAGCTACGTTTTCGGTAACTTCGATGCCTAATGACCTTAGATGATCTGCAACAATTTTTGCAGTTCTAAATTCCTGATTTCCAAGCTCTGGATGCTCGTGAAAATCTCTACGCCAGGCGATAACTTTGGGCTCAATTTCTTTAGACTTCAGCTCAATGATTTGTTTGATGTTGGTTTGAGCAACAATTTGAACTTGCGACAAGCCCAATAATAAGGATAGGGTTAGGAGTTTTTTCATTATTTATAGTTTGTTTATTATTTCGTTTACAGCTTCTGGGCGGTCTGTGGCCAAAATATCCACGCCTTGGTCGATAAAAGTCTTATAATATTCATCTCCTCTTGCGGCGGCTCTCTTGTCCAAATTGCCTAACACGCCCAAGATACACATAATACCTTTTTTATGCAAAAAATCAATAAGTTCGGTTTTGGGTTCTCTAGTTCCAATAAATGCAACCATATTCTGGTCAGGAATCCCAGCCTCATGAAGACGCTCATAGTCAGACACTTGCATTATACTTACAGAAATGAGGAGATTAGGATTTAATTTATACACCTCAATGGCTTCATTTGCATTGTAGGTGATGATGAGTGCGTAATTCTCGGCATTTAGTTTGTCCACCATCTCAACTACTCTTTTGAATGGAGTGGTTTTCTTTACATCAAGGGTAAAGATTACCTTATCCTTACCCCATTTGAGGGCATTTTCTAGAGTTGGGATTTTATAATCAGTGGAATTGCCAAAATTATCCTTCAACTTAAGTTTTCGCACGGTTTCAAAAGTATTATTTACAACTAAATCTATTCCTGTGGAAGTTCGGTCAAGGGTTTTATCGTGCATCAAAACCATCACCGAATCTTTAGTCATTTCTATGTCACACTCTATCAAACACGGCATTTTTTTTGAAATATAGTCAAAAGATTCGAGGCAATTTTCAGGAAAACCTTTCAGTTCACCACCACCACGATGAACCGAGACCATTGTTCTTTTTGATTTTTCGTATTGAAAAAACTCAAAAATAGAACTTGGCTGAGCTGTATATTTTTTGTTAGTTTGAGTTATTTTGCAGGAAAAACCAACAAATATTAACAAAATTAATCCTAATTTTTTTGTCATTATGATTGAAATGTCTAAAATGTATTGGACAAATTTAGCCATAACAGGTTAAATTTATCGCAAAAGCATGCCAAAAAACGACCAACCAATCAAAATTTAAATCTTTAATGAATATTTTCTAGATATTTTTTTAGATTTCGAAATAATTTCTTAATTTTGCAGTCCGAAAGAATAGACAAATAAGAATTAATTAAATATTTCAGATGGCAAATCATAAGTCAGCATTAAAGAGAATTAGATCAAACGAGGCTAAACGTTTAAGAAATCGTTACCAACATAAAACTACTAGAACAGCTATCAGAAAATTGAGAGCTTCTAAAGATGCAGTTGAGGCGTCTACATTGTTGAAAGCAGTTTCTTCGATGGTTGACAAATTGGCTCGTAAGAATGTAATTCACAAAAATAAGGCAGCTAACCTTAAGTCTTCACTGACTAAGCATGTAAATGCTTTGGCAGCTTAATTTTTCCGAAAAATATTATTTTGAAGGCTGACTTTTTTGAGTCAGCCTTTTTTTGTTTAGTTTTATTCTAAAAAATAAAATTATAAATGTCATACAACATAAAATCTGGTATAAAAGCTTGGGCTGAAGACGATCGGCCAAGAGAAAAACTGCTTAACAAAGGCAAACAAAGCCTTTCTGATGCTGAATTGGTAGCGATTCTTATCGGTATGGGTACGCGAGAAATGTCCGCTGTTGAACTTTCCAAATTGATTTTACAATCTACAGCAAATAACCTCAATGAACTTGCCAAATTGAGCGTAAAAGAATTGATGAAGTTTAAAGGAATAGGAGAAGCCAAAGCGATAAGCATAGTGGCAGCCATGGAATTGGCACGCCGCAGAAAAGACACCGATCCGCTCAAGAAGGACAAAATTAAATACTCAAAAGAAGCATATAACTTTCTAAAACCCTATATGATGGATCTCGACCATGAGCAATTCTGGATGATTTGCCTCAATAGGAACCAAGAGGTCACGAAAACTATACAAATCAGCACCGGTGGGGTAACAGGCACTATAGCCGACCCAAAAATCATCTTTAAACATGCCTTAGAGAACCTTTCAAGCTGCATTATTCTGAGTCACAACCACCCCAGCGGAAATCTTAACCCTAGCCAGGCAGACATAACACTCACAAAACAATTGACCGATGGTGCCAGATTATTGGACATGACCCTTTCAGACCATATTATATTTGCGAATGACGGCTACTATAGTTTTGCTGATCAAAACATGCTTTAAATGAAAAAAATCATCGAAATCGGGTTATCCGATATTCCGAATATCCCAAGTTGTACAATAGTAGACATTAGAGAAAAAGAAGAATTTCTCGAGCAAAACATTGGTGGAATAAATATACCCGCACACGAAATCACGACTCGACTTTCGGAAATTTCTAACAATGAAAATCTTATAATTGTGTGTTCCAACGGCCTCAGAAGCAGTATTATGGCCAGAGTAATTCATAAAAAAATCCCCAACGCAAATGTTTACCACTTGAGTGAAGGGATTTTTCAATAAAAGTATATAAAATTACTTTCTTCCGATTCCTTTATAATCTCTGTCGTTTTTTACCAACCATTTGCCTATTACAAATGCACCAGAAAGCAACAAAACAAAAAACAAAATAGGTAACCAAGTGGGAAATTGATATCCAAACATATTATTCTTCTTTTTTCTACAAATTTAGGACAAAAATATTTCTAAAGGAATACTTTGGATTAAAATTAAATTCAAAATAAGCTGTAAACAGCAAAGCCAGCCAAAACAACTAAAATAACCCAGGCCACAAATTGAAGCAAAACCGGATATTTAAAACCACTGAAAATATTTTTATTTCTTATACTTAGTAAAACTATTGCCAAACCTATGGGTAAAATAAATCCGTTGATATAGCCGGCAAAAAGCAACAAGTTCACCGGTTTTCCAAAAACCAATATTGCCAGAACCGAAATAAGAACAAAAATCAAGGCAAAAAACTTCTTTTTTTGTTCAAAAACCGGATGAAAATCCTTTAGAAAAGCTATGGAGGTATAAGTTGCTCCAATAACGGAAGTAATGGACGCTGCCCAAATCATAAGGCCAAATAGTACTTTACCTATGCTACCAAAAGTGGCCATAAATACCGAAGCCGTTGGATTATTAGCATCAATGCTAATACCTGTAAGAACGATAGACAGTGTTCCGATAAACAAAAAATACCGCAAAACACCCGTAAAAACTATGCCAATAGACGCACTTTTAACAACCTCTTTGGAGTACTCTTCTCCCACTATACCAGCATCCATGAGTCTCTGTGCACCTGCAAAAGTGATGTACCCACCCACAGTGCCACCAATAAGGGTAATGGTAGATTTTATATCAAAAACTTCTGGTAAGATACTAAATCCGATGAGTTTTGCGAAATCAACCTTGGCCTTAAAAATCATTATTGTTATCAAAACTAACATCAGAATTCCTAGGATTCTAATGACATAATCAAGTTTTTTAAGACTGTTTTTAGAGTAAAAAAGATAAAAAACAATGCTTGCGGTTATTACAATTCCCAATTGGTTGGGAATGTCCAACATAGCGTTTATCCCCATGCCAGCTCCTGCAAAGTTTCCTATATTAAATACTAGACCACCAAAAGCCACACAAATGGCCAAAAGGTTGCCTAATCCAGGAAGCAAAATATTCCCTAACTGTTGAGCCTTTAGATTAGAAAAGGTCAGCGTTCGCCAAATAGTTACTTGAGCAACCACATCAATTATGATGGAAACTACGATAACAAAGCCAAAATTATAAAGGAGTTTTTCGGTAAAAACAGTAGTCTGCGTTAAAAATCCAGGCCCGATAGCCGAAGTGGCCATCAAAAATGCTGCTGCAAATATTTCTTTTCCTGATTTTTTAAACATAAATAAAGCCTATTTAACTTACAAAAATCAAATAAAAACAAAAAATGACAAATAAAAAAACGGCTTGTGATTAGTTTCTTAATAACTTATTTTTGTCTATAAAAATACATACCTTATCCATTACGCATTTGTGTATGAAAAATTTTCTTTCTATTTGTAACAAAAACCATTTAAGACAACATTTATGCGTCCTCTTTTAATAGCAGCTGGCTTAGTTTTAGCCTTGATTTTAGGTAAAATTTTCTTTTTTAATGACAATTCTGAACCAAAATCCGATAAACCCGGTGATAAAAAGCCAGGCAATGCGGCCATGGGTGGAAAAGGCGGAGATGTCAAACCTATGAGAGTAACTACCACGGTGGTGGGTCTTGGCGATTCTCAAAAGACCGTTTTTTCATCCGGTACTACAATAGCAAACGAGGAAGTTGAAGTTAAGAGTGAAATTTCAGGAAAAATTGTAAAACTTAGCATTCCTGAAGGTTCCGTTGTTCCTAAAGGCTATTTGATTGCCAAAATCAAAGACGATGATATTCTTGCTCAATTGAGAAAAATAGAATTAGAAGAAAAACTAGCAGATCAAATAGAAGCACGTCAGAAGAAATTATTAGATATTAATGCTATCAGTAGAGAAGAATACGAAATTTCACAGAACAGAGTTTTTACTCTAAAAGCAGATAAAGACTTATTGAAAGTTCAATTGGAAAGAACAGAAATCAGAGCCCCTTTCTCAGGGAAAGTTGGTTTAAAAAACATTTCTTTAGGTGCTTATGTTACCCCTGCAACAGTTATTTCTACAATTGTACAGTTTAATCCAATGAAATTAGATTTTACAGTTCCTGAAAAATATGTTTCGGAAGTTAAGCTTGGAAAAATAATTAAATTCCAAACAGACGGTTCAAATAACGAGTATACAGCTAAAATAGTAGCCATTGACCCTAAAGTAGATGAAGCTTTGAGAACTTTGAAGGTACGTGCAATTTCACAAAATGGTGGTAATAACCTAATGCCGGGTATGTTTATTAAAGTTTTATTGAATTTAAACACCTCTCAATCCATTATGATTCCAACTGAAATGGTTATTCCTGTTGCTGATGGTAAAAAAGTGTTTGTTAAACGAAATGGCAAAGCAGAAGAAGTGAACATAATCACCGGATTGAGAGACGCCAACAGCTTACAGGTTTTAAGCGGCCTAAACATTGGAGATTCATTGATAACTAGCGGGTTAATGACACTGAAGGCAGGAAGTCCAGTATTTACTAAAAATAATTAATTATGTCAATATCAACCTTATCGATCAAAAGGCCAGTTTTGGCAATTGTGATGAACCTGCTCATACTTTTGTTTGGGTTTATAGGTTATCAATATTTAGGTGTTAGGGAATATCCTTCCATTGACCCGCCAATTGTAAACGTAGGTACGAGTTACCCTGGTGCAAATGCAGACATCATAGAATCGCAAATCACCGAGCCATTGGAAAAAGCACTTAATAGTGTTGAGGGTATAAGATCTGTGAGTTCTAGTTCAAACCAAGGAAATTCTAATATTACCATAGAATTTAATCTTGATGTGGACATGGAGAAAGCAACTAACGATGTTAGAGATAAAGTTTCTCAAGCCGCTTTTATTCTTCCAAGAGATTTGGATGGTTTGCCAACAGTTAGGAAAGCCGACGCAAACGCCGAAACTATTCTTTCTTTATCTTTAAATAGTGATTCAAGAAACATTTTGGATGTTTGTGATTATGCCGAAAACGTAGTTTCTCCTCGTCTTGAGACCATTGAAGGTGTAAGTGAGATACGTATTTGGGGTTTCAAAAGATATGCCATGCGTCTTTGGATGGATCCAAATAGGTTGGCCTCTATGGGAGTAACCACACAAGACGTAAAATCTGCCTTGGATAGAGAGAATGTTGAATTACCTTCTGGTAAACTTCAAGGTACGAACACTGAACTTGTTGTAAAAACAGTTGGTAGATTCACTAATGCTGAAGATTTTAACAACATGATTGTTAAAAACGTAGGAGATAGAATTATCAAATTTAGAGATATTGGCTATGCAGAAATCGGAGCCGAAAATCTTGAAACTATACTCAGATGGAACGGTGTTCCTATGTGCGGAATTGCTGTTCAACCTCAACCCGGAGCTAACTACTTAGACATTGCTAAAGAAGTTTACAAAAGGAAAGCAGAAATAGAAAAGACATTGCCTTCTGATATTAAACTCGGTACCATCCTAGACTATACCACTTTCGTTAAGCAATCGGTAGAGGAAGTTGTGGAAACTTTAGCTATTGCCATTATTTTGGTGGTTATCATCATCTTCTTGTTCTTTAGAGATTGGATTGTAGCGGTTCGTCCTTTGATTGATATTCCAGTTTCGTTGGTGGGTACATTTTTCATTATGTATATTTTTGGTTTTTCCATAAATGTACTTACACTTTTGGCCATTGTTTTAGCTACAGGCTTAGTAGTGGATGACGGAATTGTGGTTACAGAGAACATCTTCAAGAAAATTGAGGAGGGCATGAACCCGATAGAAGCGTCTGTAAAAGGTGCAAATGAGATTTTCTTTGCAGTTATTTCTACATCTATTACACTTGCTGCGGTATTTCTACCTGTTATTTTCATGGAGGGTTTTGTAGGAAAGCTTTTCAGAGAATTCGGTGTAGTGCTCTCCAGTGCGGTCCTTATTTCTGCCTTTGTGTCGCTCACACTGACACCAATGTTGAATGCCTATTTGAATAGAAAAACTATCAAAAAGTCGAAGTTTTATAATATGACAGAGCCTTTCTTTGAGGGAATGGAGTCAAATTACAAAAGTAGTCTTTTGAATTTCTTGACAAAAAAATGGTTGGTTATGCCTATCATGGTGGTCATTTTCGGAATGGTTTACTTCTTTTGGGGTGAGTTAAAATCTGAACTTGCTCCTTTAGATGATAGAAGTGCTTTGCAAGTACAATTTACAGGCCCAGAGGGTTCTTCTTATGATTATATGGACAAATATATTCAGAAAGCTGGCAAAATGATGAAGGACTCTGTTCCTGAGCTTGCTGGTGTTATGACCATGACTGCTCCATCATTTGGTGGTTCTGGAGCTGCAAATACTGGATTTAGTAGAATTGCACTATATCCAAAAGACCAAAGAACCAAATCTCAGGCAGAAGTGGCTGAAACGGTTTCTAACTTATTGAAGAAATTGCCAGACGCAAGAGCATTTGTAAATCAGCAACAAACAATAGCAGTAAATAAAAGAGGCGGTTTGCCTGTAGGATATGTGATTCAGGCTCCTGACTTTGCAAAACTTAGAGAATACCTTCCAAAATTCATGGATGAAGTGCAGAAAAGTCCAGTTTTCACTACCACAGATGTTAACCTAAAGTTCAGCAAACCAGAGTTATCAATTAAAATAGACAGAGAAAAATCAAAAAGTCTAGGAGTAGCTGTGGCTGATGTTGCTCAAACCATGCAATTGGCTTTTGCAGGTCAAAGGTTTAGTTATTTTACTATGAATGGAAGGCAGTACCAAGTAATTGGACAGTTTGAGAGAGGCGACAGAAATGAGCCGCTTGACCTCAAAAGCATGTATGTGAAAAATAGCCAAGGCGACCTTGTTCAGTTAGATAATATTGTGAAAGTGGAGGAAAATAGTAGTCCGCCACAATTGTACCATTATGACCGTTACATGAGTGCTACTGTTTCTGCTGGATTAACCCCTGGAAAGACTATCGCAGACGGTATTAAAGCTATGGATGAGATCAGAGATAAGCTTGGTGATGAAAAAGTAAGAACGGCATTAACAGGTTCTTCAAGAGACTTTGCTGAGAGTTCCTCAAATACTTTGTTTTCGTTTGGACTTGCCCTTATTTTGGTATTCTTGATTTTAGCGGCCCAATTCGAAAGTTTCGTTGATCCATTAATCATCATGTTTACTGTACCTTTAGCTATAGCTGGAGCCGTTTTATCTCTTTGGTTATTTGATCAGACTCTTAATATTTTCAGCCAAATCGGTATGATTATGCTGATCGGCTTAGTTACTAAAAATGGTATCTTGATCGTAGAATTTGCAAATCAGTTGCAAGAAAAAGGATATCCAAAGGCTAAAGCTGCCGTAGAGGCCGCATCGTTGCGATTGAGACCTATTCTAATGACCACATTAGCCACAACCTTTGGTGCCTTACCTATTGCACTTGCTCTGGGTTCTGCTGGATCTAGCAGACGTTCAATGGGTATTGTAGTTATTGGCGGATTGGTAATGTCATTGATTTTGACACTCTACGTAATCCCTGCCATGTATATTTATTTAAGTAAAAAGAAAAACTTTGAAAGGATGAAAGCCATCGAAGAAATGGCCGAAGCTTGATATTATTTATGAAAAAATCATTAGTTAAAGTAGTATTTTTACTACTCGTTGGATACGCAGCATCATCGCAGGGCTTATTAAAATTGAGTGACGCTCAGAAATATGCTTTAGAAAACAATTTTAGCCTGAAAGTATCTGAAAAACAAGTTGAACTAGCTCAAAACCAAATCTTTAAGGCCAATGCAGGAATGTCTCCAATCATTGACTGGAACACGAGTTTTAACTCTTCTTTCAATCAAGTAAACCAGAACTTTGTAGACGGTAGAGTAATTAATCGTTTTGGTAGATCACTTTCTCCAATCAGTAATTTAGCTTTAGCATATACGCTTTATGATGGCAGAAGAATGCAAACTGTCTTTGAAAGACTAAAAACGCAGGGTCAGCAGTCAAAAATTCAACAGCAACTAGCAATCCAAAATACGCTGAGTAATGTCATGCAAGTGTATTTTGATATTCAAAGATTACAGAATACCGAAGAGTATTTAAATGAAATCATAAAATATTATGAAGAAAGGCTCAAAATAACTGAAGAAAGGTGGCAGATTGGACGAGGTTCAAAATTAGATTATTTACAGTCAAAAGCTGACTTGAGTACCCAATTGACCAATCTGACCAACAACAGCAATCAATTAAAAAATGCAAAAATCAGCCTCAATGGCGTTTTGGGACGAGATCCCAAGATAGAATTTGAAGTGGAAAAAGAGCAGATTGCAAGTCCTATGTATGATTTATCTTTTTTGATAGACCAAGCAAAATCACAGAATCCTGAATTCTTGAATTTGAAAAAAACTGAGGAAATTAACTTGCTGAGTCAAAAAGAAGCGAGTTCATTTAAAAAGCCAAGAATCAACTTGAACAGTTCTTTTGGATACAATTTTAACTCAAACAATGCGGGTTTGATTACTTTTAACCAGTCAGTTGGCTTAAATGCTGGTGTTTCGGCATCTTGGAGGATTTTTGATGGTCAGTTGATAAACAGGAATATTCAGTCATCAAAAATCAATGGGGAAATAATTCAAGCACAGAAAGCAGATTTACTGAATAGACTAGAAAATCAGCTAACCACTTCTTATTTTCAATACGAAACTGACAAGAAACTTCTTGAGTTAGAAAAAGAGAATAAAGAAATTGCAGCTGAAAACCTATCTATTTCATTAGAAAAATTCAAGTTAGGCTCATCTACTATTTTGGAAATAAACGACGCCCAAACTCGGTACAATACGGTTTTGAATCGCTTGGTAAGTGCTCAGTTCAATGTAAAAATATCACAGCTAGACTTATTGACCATCAGCGGCCAATTGATGAAGTAATTTTAATATCATAAATAGCTTTTGCAAATACCAAAGCATTCGGAGTATCGCTGTGAATACAAATAGTATCGCACTGAAGTTCGATAAGTTTTCCATCTAAAGTACTTATAACAGACCCATTCACAAGTGATTGGGTCTGTTTTTTTATGTCTTCTACATTTGACTTTAAAGCATTTACTAAGCTCCTATTTGCTAATGAACCATCAGACTGATACGATCTATCCGCAAAACATTCCGCATAGGTCTTTAATCCCATTCTTTGGGCTTCTGATATACTCACGCTACCGGACAAACCAAAGAGGATGAGTTCATTATCAAACTCATAAACAGCTTTAGCAATTGCTCGGGCGTATTCAGAGTTTTTTGCGGACATATTATACAAAGCACCGTGAGGTTTGACATGTTTCATTCTTAAACCTTTCGCTTTCAAGGATTTATCCAAAACAGATAACTGCGTACTTACCAGTTCTTTAACCTCTACGAATGATAAATCTATTTCACTTCTTCCGAAATTTGCTTTATCATCAAAACCAGGGTGAGCTCCAATATTTAAATTATACTTTTGGGCATTCTCTATTGTTCTGTCCATAATCTCCTGGCTTCCAGCATGAAAACCGCAGGCTATATTGACTGAAGTTAAGAAAGTCATGAGGGCTTCATCATGCCCTGAATAGAGAAAATCAAGTGATTCTCCCATGTCACAGTTGATATCAATTTTCTTTTTCACAAAGCTTTAATGATTTATTTATCAGATTAAAAGTTTTTTCGGTCTGCAGCATTATTTCTACAGCCAGCTCGTAGCTGATCATTTCAAACTCAATCTTTGATTGAAAACCAAGCTGAGACAATTTGGAAACGTCTTTTTCAATAACAAAACCTAATTTAGGATAGCCACCACTCACTTGGGCATCGGCCATCAGAACAATCAACTGTCCATCAGGCAAAAGTTGGATGGTACCTTTTGTAACCGATGCAGAAACCATTTCCTTGTTTTGCAATAGAGCCAAAGGTTCACCACTTAATCTATAACCCATGCGATTGGAGTCTTTGGTGATTAAAAATTCTGAATTTAGCAGACTATCCTTCGATTCAATATCTAATTCATCAAACTCAAAACTGGGTACAAATCTTATTTTTTTATCGACGAAGTCATAATCAAAAGATACTCCATAATTGACTTGACTATTTTCTAGCTCACATTTATTTCTTAAAGCTATAATTTGAGAAAACTCTGGAAAATTCAACTGAGCATTGGTAGATTTTGAATGCAACCAATCTGAAATTTCAAAGCCACCTTTCACACCGAAATACAGTCTTTCTCCATTCAATTTGTGTTTAAAGACTAAATAATCACCAGATTTTGCTTGATATATTTTATTCTTAGTTAGCAATTTTTCATTCAAAGTAGCATTAAAATCTGCACCTGTTATGGCAAAAATACATGATTCTTCAAATTCAATATGTGGACCTGGAAAGTGAATTTCTAAAGCGGCTTCATTTGAATGATTTCCTAAAATTATATTCAACAACCTTAAGGCCAAACTGTCCATCGCTCCACCAGTATTAACTCCAACGGATTGATAACCAAACCTCCCCTGGTCTTGGAATGTGCTTAGAACACCTTTTTTCAATATTTTCATTGATATTTCAAATCGGTTTAAATGTTACTTTATCTCCGATAGAAAGATAACTCAGCTTTTCTAAATCAAACAGTTCAAGTGCAGTTGTACCTATTATTTGCCATCCACCCGGACTTTCAGATGGATATACACCTGTTTGAAAACCACCAATACCTACACTTCCCTTTGCAACTTTTAGCCTTGGAGTATTTTTTCTAGGGACAAATAGCCTCTCATCCATCCCCAACAAATATGGAAAACCTGGCAAAAAACCAATCATTGCCACCGTATAAATAGTTTTTGAATACAATGCAACAAACTCATTTACAGATAGTTTACAATAGTTTGAAACATAATCCAAGTCTATACCATCATACTTTATAGGTATTTGTTTGAGTATTGATTCTTGGAAATTAGAATCAAACTCATCCATTACATTTTCAGAAAACCAATTTTCAAAAAAAGTCAACAAAGAAGTATTGGAATTATAAAAACTAAAATCTACAAATATGCTTATGGAATTATAGGAAGGAACCGTTTCGACTAACCATGGCCAATTCTGGGACTTAAGAGACTTTTTTATCTTTAAAACTTCCTCATGAGCCTCTAACCCTATTTTTTTATTCAAGAAAATGCAAATCGCTTTTTCTGACAAAATAGACAAAGTGAAAGGGCTTTTCATGCTTATTTTAGTAGTTTTAAAGCTTCTTGAGCTGTTTTTACGGGTAAATGGCAGGCTTTATCAACGCAAACATAAATGTTTATCTCGTTAGGATTTTGCATTCTTCCTTCAAACTCTGGTAATGTGGACTCATTATCTGCTCCGAAATAAATGGTATTGGGATTGTAATAATTTCTTTGAATTTCTGCTATAATTTCTTTAAATCCTTTTCCATATACTGTAATCTCAAAAGGACTAGAAGAAAACAAAAGTCCAACATCGGTCCAATTGCTCAACCATTGTGGATCTTTTAGAGACAAGGGTTTTATTTTTGAAAAAATGCGACTTGAAAGCTCAAAATACTCTGTATTGTTTAAAAATCGACTTAAAAAGTAGAGATTCTTTAGCATCATGGAGTTGGAAGCTGGAATCACATTATCAAAAATTTCCTTTTTTCTGGCTATTAATTTTTCACCTTCAATATCCGTAAAATAAAACAGAGATTCTTCTAGGTCAAAAAAGTTTGCCAAAGTATAATTCATTAGGCTTTGAGCTTTAAAAAGCCACTTTTCTTCAAAACTTATTTGATAATATTGAATAAAAGCCTCAATTATAGCAGCATAATCGTCTAAGAATGCTGGAATTTTCTTCACATCATGCTGATGCCAAAGTCCATGTGCTTCGACTCCATCTTCATTTCTGAATTCAGAAACTAAATGATTTTCAATGAATTGTACGTTATTTTCAATCAAATCTAATCCAATTCCAAATACCTTGTATGCTTCTATTAAACCAGAAAGCATCAAACCATTCCACCCACAAATTATTTTATTATCCAGACCGGGCCTTATTCTCGAATTTCTAAATTTCAACAATTTTTTATTACATTCTGTTAAAAATTCCCAGTTTTCAGGAATGGCCTCTAAATGCAAAACGTTGTTTCCATGCTCCCAATTTCCTTGTTTAGAAAATTCATAAGTAGTCATGAATTGTTGTGCATCTTTTCCTAAAATGTTGGATACTTCTTCGTTTGTCCAAACATAATATTTACCCTCAACACCCTCAGAATCAGCATCAAGAGCGGCATAAAAACCTCCAAATTCTGAAGTCATCTCTGATCTGAGCCAATTTACACTTGATTCTACAGCCCATTTGTAAAGTTTCAAATTTTCGGTAAAACCTTCTTTTGAACTAAAAAAAAGAAATGTTTTGGTATAAAGGCTCACCAATTGTCCATTATCATAAAGCATTTTTTCGAAATGTGGAATTTTCCATCTTTCGTCCGTAGAGTACCTCGTCCAGCCCCCAGCCAAATGGTCAAATATACCTCCAAGTGCAATTCTATCTAAAGTATTTTGTAATTGAGAAATAGTAGCTTTGTTGTGTGCATGAATCGATAAATTCAAGACCAAATTCCAAACACTGGGCATTGGAAACTTCGGTGCACGATTCATTCCACCCAATTCTTCATCAAAGTCCTTTGAAAGCTTTTGTTCTATTTGATTTAGCTCATCCGAAGAATATCTGTAATCAGTTTCGTCCATTCCAAACAAATATTTCTCCGAATCTTTGTTGTTTAAACTTTGGGCAAAACCTTCCGCTGACTCCTCTAAAGCGGCTCTTTTCTCTTTAAATGACTCTTGAATTCCATAAAGAAGATTTACCCAATTTTTTTTTGGAAAATATGTACCACCATAAAACGGCTTGGTATTCGGCATCAAAAAAACATTTAATGGCCATCCGCCTCTTAAACCCATGTTTTGAAGAGCTTCCATGTAGATGCCATCAATATCAGGTCTTTCTTCACGGTCGACTTTAATATTCACAAAAAAAGTGTTCATGACCTTCGCAACTTCCTCATTTTCAAAAGATTCATGCTCCATTACGTGGCACCAATGGCAAGCCGAGTAACCAATGCTCAAAATAATAACTTTATCCTCATCAGCAGCCTTCTGAAGGGCTTCTGGCCCCCATGGATACCAATCTACAGGATTGTTTTTGTGCTGAAGTAAATATGGACTGGTCTCTTTGGCTAAATGATTCATTGTGCAATAATAATTTTTTTGGAAACTAAAGATGACCCATCTTCTATACTGACTATGAGTTCATTGGCTTTAAAGTCCGAAACGTTTATCAATCTATCGAAAACCAATTCTTTGGATTTAACTTCTTCATTATAAAGAGTTTTACCCAAAATATCTGTAATTCTTAATCTAAAATTCGTGGCAGATTTCAGTTCAAATTGTACCCTTATTTGTCCTGAGGTTGGATTAGGAAAACATTGTAATTCTGTAAAATTGATATTTGGTTCAAGGCCTGTTGCCAATAAAAGATCAAACTGACAGAGAAAGATTTCATAGCCTTTTAGCGTGATTTCTTTGCTAAAATTACCATAACTGACCAATATTTTAGCTTCTTCTGTATCTGATTTAGCGTTCGGGTTATGAGCCACTACAAGCAATTTATTTTCTTTCAGAACTCCTCTCCAAATTGGCTTCTTGGTTTCGTTATACTCTCTTGCAGATATGGTCTCTATAAGTTTGTAATCGCCCTCAAACATATTTTTAAACTTCGACAGCCTATATAAACCCTTTGTAAAGTACTCATAATTAGACATATCGTTTTCTGTAATTGTCGGATCCTCCCAAAGCCATAAACCCTTTGCTCCAGCAAAAAACGGAAAAATAGCCATCGATTCCGCCATCCAGGGTTTTATGTTTTTCAGCACAAACTCTTTGTTAAAGCTATATTTTCCCCACACGAAAAGCATTTGTTCTTTATTCGTCCAAGCTCTATTGGCCTCAATTTGAAACAACAAATAGGACAAATACTCACCCGCAAAAGGATGTGGATAGTCATAATAAAAATAAGCCGAAGGTGTCATAAATGTCTGTGAATTATAGGCCAAACCACCTACCTGATTCTTATCAAAATCATAACACAAATAATTCACTACAGATTTATCAGTTTTCCAAGCATCCCATGACCTCCCCTGAATATTTATGAAAGTGTTGAGAATGGGGGCATCTGAGTAAGAACTAACATTTTGAGCAGTCACTTTTCCTTTTTCCAAAATGTATTGCATGGCTTTTCCATACAATTCCTGAATTCCACGCTTATATTGCTCAATAAACTGTTGATTGGATAAATTCCTAAATTGCTGTGGAACCACGCTAGAATTCTTCAATACCAAAATAGAATCATCCGATTTTAGTTGGGTTTCTACATCAAACACAAAAATATCAGAAGCAATCCTATCAACTCCATTAGTTTCATCAATCATTCTGGTAATTTCCGAGTCCCAATATTTTTGTGAAACGCTCAAATCGTTGTTGAAAGGTGATTTATGCGTCATCCAAGGCTGAGCCGGATTTGTGTAAGCAACACTATATTGTATAAATGCTCTATTTTTTTCTGGTATGAGATTTAAAAAATTCGGATTCGAAAGATGCGTAAATCCTCGCTTAAACATTAGCCCAGTATTCACAAATCTAGAAGGTCCACCATAGACGATTTTGAACGGTAATTCAAACTCCGGAAATTGTAACCAATTGATTCCATTGCCCGATTGAGAGGGTTTAAAGTCAAAATCGAGGGTCTGTGGACAGGTCTGAGAATAGCTAGAAATAGAGAAAATACAAAAAATAAATATATAAAATTGCCTATTAATATATCCTAAATATTTCTTTCCTAAATTTGTAGGCATTCTATTTCGTTTTATTACAAAATTAACTCAAAAAAAATGAAAAAAGTCTTAATAATAGCATTTGTTACTTTCATTTCTTTGGCTTGTAAGGATGACAAGGTAGAACCAACGAATCTTAGTCAATCTGAATTACTGTCCTTAAATGGCTGGCAATTAAGCAGATATACTGACACAAACGGAAAAACTCTAACCAACTCGGAATTAAATATCGCGGCAGTAGCCCTTTATGGTTTGCAATTTGAGTTTCGGACAGATAAAGAGACCAGAGCTGTTGATAAACTCACGAAAAACATTTTAAACCGAGGAACTTGGGATTTACTTTCTCAAGAAACGGTTTTAGATATCAACATCACAAGTTTTAAAGGACAATTTAAGATAATTACGCTTTCGAAAGGAAAACTGACTTTGCAAGCCAGTACAGGTAATTTTTTGTCTGGTGTTGGGTCAGAAATTAATATGGAATTTGTTGAATCTAAAAACTAAATTTGTCTAAAACTTTAAAATTAGCCCTCTTTAAACCATGAGTCTAAACACCGATCACATAAAGTTGATATTTGGGCTAAAACTCAAGCAATTACGTCAAGAAAAGAACTTTTCATTACAAGATCTTTCAAATGTTTCGGGCCTTTCGATGTCTTATATCAATGAAATTGAAAAAGGTAAAAAATACCCAAAAGCGGACAAAATTTCTTCTTTGGCGGAGGCTTTGGGAATTGAATATGACAATTTGGTTTCTCTAAAACTTAACAAAAAACTTCAGCCTATTTCTAATTTACTCAAATCGAATTTTCTAACTGAAATCCCATTTGATTTTTTTGGAATTGACCCCGCTAATTTGTTGGAAATGCTGTCAGATGCACCTACCAAGCTAAGTGCATTTATCAACACCATCATAAAAATTGGTAAAAGTTACAGTATGAGTGTGGAGCAGTTCTATTTTGCTGTGCTCCGCTCCTACCAAGAAATGCACAACAACTATTTCCCAGAGCTTGAAGAAATTGCAGAAGATTTTTTAAAAAAGAACAACATTCCTGATGAAAAAGTAATAGACGAATTTTATTTGTCAAATCTACTTTCTGATCAGTATGGAATAATCATTGAATTTTTCGATGAAAAAGATTATCCAATTTTAGGCTCGATTAGGTCAGTATTTATTCCGAAATCAAAAAAACTCTTAATTAACAAAAGGATATCGTCTGATCAAAGAGCTTTTACATTGGCAAGAGAATTGGGTTTCCTACACATGAACCTCAAAATGAGACCTATGACATCCTCCTGGATTCAAGTTAACTCTTTCGATGAGGTTTTTAATAATTTCCAAGCTTCATATTTCGCTGGGGCTATTTTGATCAAAAAAGAGCCTTTGGTTCAAAGTTTAAAGCAACTTTTTTCATCAGAAAAGTTCTCAGAGAAAAAGCTAAGTGATATAATAAATAAGTTTCAAACCACTCCAGAAACCTTACTTCACAGGGTTTTTAGTATCCTTCCGAATTGTTTTGAAATTGACAAATTGTTTTTCTTGAGGTTTGAAGCTCCAGTAGGCTCAAAAGATTATGTTTTAACAAAAGAGCTGCACCTTTCAAAATTGCATGACCCGCAAGAAAGCAAAAACGAAAACTATTGCCGAAGATGGGTTTCTCTAAAAATACTTGACGAACTATCGTCTTTACAAAAAAACAAGAAAGACGAATTGCTTATACAAGCTCAAGTGTCAGACTATGAAGATGCTGGAAATCAATACTTTGTGATATCTATTGCTAGACCTTTGAATATTCTGGAAAGCACTAATGTAAGTGTAAGTATCGGTTTTGAAATATCCCCGGAGGTAAGTCAAAAAATCGCTTTCTTGAATGATTCAAAGGTAAAGCACCAAAAGGTAAATCAAACGTGTGAAAAATGCTCGATTTTTGATTGTAAGGAAAGAGTCGCTGCACCAACTATTCTACAGAAAAAAAGGCAAATAAATCAAATGAAAGAGGCTATTGCAAAGCTATCTTAATTGCTTATATTTCTTCTGCCTCTACCAATTTAACCTCAGGAACCATAGAGGTCAATAAACGTTCAATACCTGATTTGAGCGTAATAGTGGCAGATGGACATCCACTACAAGAGCCTTGAAGGAATACTTTCACCAATCCCGATTCTTCGTCAAACGAGGAGAAATTAATAGCTCCACCGTCAGATTCAACTGCCGGACGTACGTATTGATCCAATGTAGCCTTGATTTTGGCAACTATAGAAGAATCATTGGCATCTACAATTAAGGTATTAGAATCTATAGTCTTTTGAGCAAAAACAGAATTGTTCTCATCAAAAAATATCTTCAGGAATTTTTTAAGGTCAAATAAACACTCTTCCCATTCAATATCTGAGTCTTTGGTGATAGTAATAAAGTTGGAAGACAAAAATACCCTTTGAACAAAATGAAACTGAAAAATATCTGCCGCAAGAGGTGAGGCTTTAGATTCATCCATGGCAGAAGCCATATCAGGATAATCGAATGACAAACCCTCAGGTACTATTTCAAAATTTAGAACAAACTTCATTGAGTTCGGATTTGGACTCAATTCTGTGTAAATCATAGTATTTCTCTTCAACATATAATTATCTTTTGCTAACCTTTAAAACACCAGTTTTATAGATTAAGTTTGATTTTTGGGCATAAAAAAAGAGGCTGAGCCTCTTTTTTTCGAATTTCTTAACGGAAATTAAGCTTCTACAGGTGCAGGAAGCACATGTACAAATGATTTGCCATCACGACCTTTTTTGAAAGTCACTAGACCATCTCTTAAAGCAAACAAAGTATGGTCACGACCTAAACCAACATTTTGACCTGGATTGTGCTTTGTTCCACGCTGACGAACGATGATATTACCAGCAATAGCTGACTGACCACCATACAATTTAACGCCCAAACGCTTGCTTTCTGATTCACGACCGTTTCTAGAACTACCGACTCCTTTCTTATGTGCCATCGTCTTTTAATGTTTTAAATATTAATTAATTAAGCTGCAATTATTTCGTCAATCTGAATCTTTGTCAACGACTGACGGTGTCCATTTTGCTTCTGATAACCTTTACGTCTTTTTTTCTTGAAAACGATGACTTTCTCACCTTTCAAGTGTTCAATAATTGTGCATTTTACGGTTGCACCTGCCACGGTTGGAGCTCCTACTGAAACTGCACCGCCATTATCAACAAGGAGTACCTTGTCAAAAACAAGCTCAGCGTTCGTTTCTCCCGCCAAACGGTGGGTATAAATGAAACGACCCTTTTCAACTTTAAACTGCTGGCCTGCTATCTCTACGATTGCGTACATCTTAGCTAAATTTAAATGATAATAAAAAAATTGGAGTGCAAAATTAAGATTTTATTTCTAATAAACAAATTGAAACTTAAATAAAACCCCTTTTTCATTACAAAAAACTTACTTTTTCCAATTTTCAAAAATGATTTCACTTATTTTCTCGCAACCGGCATCTGAAAAATGCATATCATCAAAAAAATATTTACTGTCTTTCGGTAACAATTTCGCTAAATCTATGCACTTTAAGTTCTGCTTTTCACACAATTCCCTCACCGTTTGATTGTAAATTTCGAGCTTCTGAAAATATTGAATGCCGCTCATGTTGTAAATTTCATAGTTGCCCAAATCTATACCCGAAGTTGGATCAATTCCCTCTCCAAAAAGCAAAGGTTGTGTAACGAATATGGGCTTTACACCGTTCTTTTTACAAATATTTATCAAAGACAAAACCCTTTTCGCATACTGTGCTTGAGCTTTTTTGTGTAATTCAAGAACTTTGTTCATTTCATACTGGCTAAGGTAATTCTGCATGTCTTGCTTTTTCAAAGTCCATTCAGCATTGTCTCTTACTCCCAATTTAAAGGCTTGATAACTTCTATAAAATGAATGAATTAGATTTACTAGTCTTGAATGTTCCTCAATTTGTAACACATAATATTCGCCATTTTTCTCAGTAAGCTTTCTATCGAAGCTATTTCCGCCATTTTCGGTGGTGGCAAGGTCGTTTATGCCAATTAAAAAGAAAGCAAAATCAGGCCTTAATTCAGACAAATATCCGTTTAGCAGTGAAATATGCCCTTTTGTCGAATGTCCGTTTAGTCCAGCATTGTTCACTAAAAATTGGGATCCTATTTTTTTGCCGACCAAAAAAGGCCAATGTTTGTTGTCATCTATAAAAAAACACTCTGTTGTACTTCCCCCCACGAATATAATCTTTGTCTTTTTTGAGTTGACATCCCACTCTTCACCCCTAAATCCTACAGAATTTTTAGTGTGAATAGCATTTTTGGATATTTTAGAAAACTTGTCATTAGGCAAAGTGTATTTCTGATTTTTGGGCAAAACAACCTCATTTCCCTTTATACGAACTGGAACGGGCGAGAAAAAACGAAGAAATATCTCTAATGCTACCGCTACAATGATCAAAACGTAGAACAAATAGATGATTTTCGATAAAATACCTTTTAGCATTTATAGTTTTTTTTAGGCATCGATTAAAGGCAATAAATTTTGGAATATCAGCATAGTATGCCTTTGTCAAATTAAATGATTCTTCCAAAATGTGGGCAAAGATAATAAATTGAGCTATTAAAATTACAAACATGTAAGAAGACTGGTTTGGTGACAGAAAAAAAACTATCCTAACAAAGAGATTATATACTAATTTTGGGAAGTATTTCACTAAAAAGAAAGTTTCATCAACAATTCTTTATGATTTCTAAAGCCAAACTTGTTTTATTTACTTTGATCTATTTACTGGGAGGTTCTATTTTCTTGCATTTTTTTTATCTTAAAGACTGGAACCATTCAATTTTTGAAATAGCTTTTAATTTCGGTGACGTTGTAGAAAACATCATTAAACATAACAAGTTTGAAGGTAAATATGCAGACAATATTGACATTGATTTTAGAGCCCACAGACTCCCGGCGATTCCTTATTTTATTGCCTATTTGAGCATAATTTTTGGCACGCAAAAGATACTTTTTGTTACACTTCTTAAAAATCTAATTTTCTCATTGCTTTGGATTCCCTTTCTGCACGAAGGTATAAACAAAAGAAATATCAAGCCTATTTTTAAAGTCATCATAGCGGGGTTTTTACTAAGTTTCCCTCAATTGTTCCTACACGGTCTCCAAATTGACCTTGAAGAAGCCTATATCATACCTATTTTGGCTTACTATTGGTTTTTGGTAACCAACGATAAACCATTTACAAAGTGGCAACAAGCATATTTTATTGTTTTGCCTTCTTTACTGTTTTTTTCAAAGAATACTTTCTTATACATAATCCCAATTCTATCTGTAATCATTCTGATTACGGACAGAAAAAAAACAAAATTTATCATAGCAAGTCTTTTATTATTAGTTATTTCTGCATTTTCTTTGGCTTCTTTTAATCAAAAAAACTCTGGAAAATTCACCTTAAAATATTCTTTAGAGTGGTTTAATATTTATAAAGGAAACAACGAAAGAACTGCAAAACTTTATCCAAAATATTCTTTGGATATTTTAGATTTTGAGGATTACTATAAAATTCCTTATTCTATAAAAAATGAATGGGAATTCAATGAATTGTTTAAAGAAAAAACGGTCACTTATTTTGAAAATCACCAAAAAGAAATTGTAGAATTATTGCCCACCAAAATCCTAACCATCTGGTTTGATATTCGGCCAAACGGAATTTTTCCTGGATTTGAAAAGAACCTAACTACACCACTGAAAATACTAGGGATGGCTTATATGCTCGTATTTAGACTGCTGCAATGGTTTTGTTTGGTATATTTATTTCTATTGTTACTGGGTAAAAACAGGAAATATCATGCTTCACTTAGCCTTAAATATATAAGTCTGATTGGTCTATATTTTATACCATACACCATAGCATTTGGCTTCGAAAGACACCTTTTGCCAGTAATAATACCAACATTATTAACATTAATAAAGATAATGGAAGACAGACAAGCTTCGAGGAATTAGAAAAGTTGTTTTACAATTCGGTCAAATTGGCCACAAACTTTTGAAGTTTCGAATCTTTCTTCCACCAATTTTCTACCATTTGTAGCCATTTTATCGGCCAACTGTTGGTCTTGTAAAATTTGTACGATTGATTTAGAAATGGAGTCGATATTAAGTGCTATTACTTCCCCAGCTTGGTATTCTTTTATCTCATTTGAAAGTCCTGTTTCAGTAGATACAACCACTGGCAATTGATAAACCAATGCCTCTAGAACAGCTATAGAGAATCCTTCAGAATAAGAAGGAAGTGTGAAAACCTTGGAACTTAGTAATAAATCTATTTTGGCTTGCCCATCCACAGCTCCAACATAAATCACCGACTTTTCAAGTTTATTTTTTTTTATAAAATCTTGAACAAAACCCAGCATTCCGAAGTCAGGCCCTGCAATGATCAACTGAGCATCAGGAATTTTAGCTATAACTTGTTTGAATGCTGGCAAAAGCAAATCCAGCCCTTTTTTTTGATGAAGCCTACTCAAAAAGAGTACTTGGTTGGCTTTTTTTATGGTTTTGAAATTTATTTTTGGTACGTCAATTCCGTTGGGGATAATTCTAATATTTAATGTTTCTTGTCCTAGATAATTTGCTACTTCATTTTTTTCTCCTTCATGAAGGACATGAACCATTCTTGCTTTTTTCAGAAATTTTTTTTGAAAACTATAAGTAAACAACACCCTCTTTAGTCTATTTCCTATGAAAGTATAAGGATGGGCACAGCCATGAACCGTAACAATACTCTTATTATGCAGCCTGAGTAAATAAGCCGCCAACAAAGTAAAATTCCATAAACCATGCAAATGAACGATATCAAAGCCATGTTCATTTTTCTTCAAAATTTGCCATAATTCAGAGGAAAACAACGGAAGAAACCTAGTGAGCAATTGCGGAGCTATGGAAATAAAGTTCACTCCTTCAATATCCTTATATCTTTTTTGGCCTTCCAAATCCATCGTAATTATGGTCACTTTTTCACCATGCTCAACCTGGAATTTCGCTATATCATAAACCACTTTTGACGCCCCACCGTTTTCCCAAGTATAGGACAAAATATGTACAAAATGCATAATTTTAAGCTGATTGATATATTCTTTGAAAACCGTTTACAATTCTTTTGGCCACTTCCTCTACCTTAAAATCCTTGATTATCTCCAGAGATTTGGATTTCATAATTTCCAATTTATGCATGTCCAACACAAACGACTTCATCGCATTTTCAAGGCTATTTTGATTTCCAGATTCAAAAACATACCCATTATCTTGAACTAAGTCATCTTTGCAACCACATGAATCTGAGACAATTACACCCAAGCCACAAATCATAGCCTCATTTACCACCAAACCCCATGGCTCGGAGTTGCTGGGTAAAACCAAACAATCAGATTGGCTAAAATATTTTGGTACCCCTTGCCAATCTACGGCAGGGAACTTATAAATATGTTTATTCTGAACTTCAATTAATTTTTCGATTTCCTCATCTAAAAGCCCATTTCCCAAAATAATCAAGCCCCAATCTTCAGCCTCAACAATTTTGGATTTAATATTTTGAAAAGCCTTGACAAGAATAGGTATGTTTTTCACACCAATGATTCTCCCAACATAAATAAAGTTTTGAGGAGTCTTAATTACCTCTGACAAAAAAATCTCCTCTTTAGCTTTTTCAAAGACCTTTCTAATTGTTTTATCATCCACAACAGCTCCTTTTTGTTCAATAAACTGATCGGGTTTTGCTCCTAATTCAATCAAATAATCCTTAGAAGTTTTACCAAAAACGATAAAACCATCACTCATTTTTACAAGAACTTTCTTTAAAAACTCCTTAAGAAATGATCTTTGATGGTCAAATGAGGTCGATTCATTTGAAATTACTACTTTTTTTCCAAGCAAGAACGAAAATATAATGGCCAAAGTCAAGGACAAATCCCCAGCCCATCCTGTAACATTCACAACATCAGGCTTGTAGCTCCTAATATATCCAAGCACTGCTTGAACTTTTTTGAATGTCGGAATATTCTCAATAAAATCATCAAAAAGCAGTTTGAAGCTGTATTGGTAATTGACTTCGGGACTTGACATATTCTTCCTTGAAATATCATTTTTGGCTATTTGAAGAACACAAATCTCCATCTTATCAGTCCTTTGTCTTTCGATTGCCTCAAACAAAACTGACTTATAATGTGTCCAAAGAATATTATGAATAATTAAAATCCTCATTTTTAATAAAAGTGTTTTTTTGTAGCAAAATCATCTTTATTCTTTTGGCATTTTTGGTTTCATGAAGGGCAGTTCAACTATAAAATGAGTTAGATAAGCCATTATCAGACTAACAAATATGCCTAAAAATACAAAAAATGAATGTTTTGGAAGTTGATTTTGACTGAATTTAAGCACTACTCCTGATATAAAGACCAATACCGGAAAGTGAATTATATACAGGGTATAAGAAAAATCTCCAAAAAATTTAAAAATTTCTATAAGCTTTAAACTGATATTCTTGGTTTGAAAATACAACAAAATGGAAATCACAGCGGTCAGTAATAATGCAATTCTAAAATCATACAAATGGCTGTAAACGGGTAAAAATGGCAATAGAATGAATCCTAATATGTTCATAAAAGCAAACTTCAATAGACCAATCCCAATCCTTTTGGAATATATTTCTGCTAAAATCACTCCTGCCCACCAGCTTATTATAGCACTAAATACTGACTTGGAAAGTGTTTCTGTCCAAAAAGACGTATAATTGACCAATACAAATAATACGACAATTAGGAAAGTCGAATAATAAATGTGTTTCCGAGAAAATAGCAAAAAAATGGGGTAAATCATATAAAACCACCACTCTAACTTTAAGGACCAAGTAGGCCCATTTGTACCAAAAATGGGCACATATTCTTTAAATAAAAAAAACACGTTGCCAATAAAAGTAGAAAAACTAAGACTTTGGTTACCAACAGTAATATTAATTCCCTCATTTGGTGTGTTTCCTGTGTATATAGAAAAACCATAATTTCTTCCTATAAAATCTAATAAACCTGTAAGACAAAGAGCAAACAAAAAAGGTGGGTATATTCTCCTAATTCTTTTTATATAAAATTGTCTAATGTTAACCTTTTGCCAAGGGTCACTCAAAAATTTCTTTACATAACCTTTGTGTATTACAAACCCAGAGAGTACAAAAAATAGCAAGACAGATTCATGTCCAAATTTAAAGATAGACAAGAAATACATAGACAATTTATCAATCCAATCATATTCCGTGGTGTGTTTTAAATAACCTTCACTATAACCTTCCCAAAGTAACCACCTTGCGTGACCTATCATCACATATAAAGCGGCCAATCCTCTGAGACCATCTAAAACCTTAATATTCATTAAATAAAGCAATGTTTAAAAATTCAAGAAGGCAAAAACTCACCTCTTTGAACAAAAAATTAATCTGAGAAAAGTAAAAATTTAGTTTGTAAATGCGTATTCTTTGCCAAAGATAGAAAATTTATCCATTAAAACTTTTCCTTGATTTGAAGCAAAAGGTAAATATCATGCTTTATTAAGCCATAAAGCTTAGCTTTCTTATTTTAAGTAAAGTCGAAATGGCCAAATTTTGAATATTTGGTTGTAATTTTGAGTAATTAGATACTTAACATTTCTGATACAAGATTAATGACTTCTTGGCAATTCAATTATTAATGAGGATAACTGCTGTAATACTGACTTTTAACGAAGAAAAACATATTGAAAGGTGTATTGCCTCTTTAAAACCAATTTGTGAAAGAATTTGCATTGTCGATTCCTTTTCTACTGATGCTACGCTCGATATTTGTAAAAGATTGAATGTCGAGATTTTTCAAAACAAATGGGAAAACAATCATTCAAAGCAAATGAATTGGGCCATTGAGAATTGTAATATTACCTCAAAATGGACCATGAGAATGGATGCCGATGAATATGTTTTGGAAGAATTACAAGCTGAAATCAATTCCAAAATTGAAACTTTGAGCAGCAACATTGCTGGAATTGAGTTAAAGCGTAGGGTTTATTTCAAAAATAAGTGGATAAAGCATGGCGGGTTTTATCCAATAAAACTCATCAGAATTTGGAAAACTGGTGAAGGATATAGCGAAGAACGGTTTATGGATGAGCATATCGTCGTTAATTCTGGCGAAATAATATGTTTGGACCATGATATCGTTGACGAAAACCTAAATGATATCAATTGGTGGACAGCCAAGCATTTAAATTATGCAAGACGTGAAGCTGTTGATTTTTTATCTAATAAATATTCGTTTGGCTTAAACACCGAAAAAGATGTAAACATCACCAAACAAGCAGAGAGAAAAAGGAAGATCAAAGATAATTTCTATTACAAACTGCCTTACGGACTTAGACCGATGATATATTTCTTTTTGAGATTTATCGTACAGATGGGTTTCTTAGATGGCCCAAAAGGATGGATTTTTCACTTTTTACAAGCATTTTGGTACAGGATTGTGGTGGATATAAATATTTATGAAATTGAAAAGGCCTGTGATGAAGACTCAAGAAAAATAGAGGAATTTATTGTAAAAAAATGGGGAATAAATTTCTGATTTATTTTCGTACAAACCGAACCAACAAAATATACATTCCTAATCGTGTATAGTCCACCACAACCCCAGCAGTGAAATTGGCAACAAAGTAATAAATAAAGGCGTAGGCAATAAATTCAGTACCCATACTGTCAGGATTCTTGATTTCCTTCCAGGCAATTTTGACTAAATGGAAAAACATGACTGAATAAAAAATAAAAATAAGTATTCCATAAGAATCTAGAACCTCCATTTGAGGAACATCAACATACAAACTTTGATAACCATTCCCAAAAACCGCATACCTAACCTTACCCTCTTCAATATTTTCGGCAAACCTCTCAAAAACGGTAGAAATCAACATTATTCTGGTATTTGCTGAATCGTCACCTGATACTTTTTTGCTTTTTTTCTTTCCATCTGAAGAATCAAAAGACTCCATAATGCTCGTCAATCTATAACCCATATAGTTCGTAATCGGCGTTATAAAATCCGTGTCTTTATCCAATGACGAAACGCCTTTGGTTATTCCCAAAACCAATGCCAAAAGTACGTACCACTTGAAAAACAGAAACTTAATGGTCGAACCTACTTTCCTTAAGTTAAAATTAAAAAAGAGGAAAAGAGCCAAAAATATAAACGCTGCTAAAAAAGCAAGCATGGTTTGTGTCAAAAATAAAACCACTATGAATAGTAAAATTGCGAGCAAAGGTATAATAAACCCTAACTTGATTTGCTTGTTATACTTTAAAGCCAAAACACTGGCTATCAGGCCGTAAAAAGCTCCTCGAGAATTGATATGAGGATTGCCACCAGTAGCTCCGTCTTCATCTAACGCGATAGAAGCTCTTTGACCAAATTGGTAAAGTGGATTTGTAAATGTGAAATATATAAGCGAAACAGCCCCTAAGACAGAAAGAAAAATAATGAAATAAATAAAATTCTTATTTAAAGATTCTCTTTTTATAAAAATTGAACCAAAGTAAATAAGGAAAATAAGAATAAAATTAAGAAACTCACGAACTCCATTAACTGCTGTATATCTATCTCGAAGAAGGTAGTATGTGAATCCAATAATAATAAACCAAGATAAAAGCGTAAATCCTACTTTATTTGGGGCATCAAAAGTCTTTAAATCTTTGAAAATCAGAGATAAAGCAAAGGGAAAAAATAACAAGAAAATAGCAAAAAAAGTATTTGCAGGAGCTAATTTCACACCATCTCTCAGAAAATAAATAAATGGTAATCCAGCCACAAAAGTAGCAACTGCTAATGCATCTCTATTCGCTAAAAACTTATTTAGAATATACTTCATTCAAAAAAATTTATCAAAAATACAATGAAATATCTTCACTTGGGAGCATTTTTTGGAAAAGCTAATTTAAAATGAAAATTGTGTGGAGTTAGATTTAGCTTATTTAACTTCTAAAGCAAAATCAATATTTATGTCGTCACTCCCAGGAATTGAAGTCCCGTCTTTGGTGTTTTTACCGTTTATTGGCGGCTGATGTCTAAGCTGCACTTTTAGCATTCCCATGCCTGCCGATTGCGTGCTATACTTTCCTATTAAGCCTATTGGAAGCAAGTTAACGTCTTTGTCTGCATAAGAATACGTTCCCAAAGCAATTGTCGAAGGCGTAAATAACACCAAATGCTCATCACTTTCGCCACTCACTTCTTGTGTGATATTAACTGCTGGTGATTTACTTTCATCCAAAAACTCAATGCTGAGGTCATAAGTAGTGTTGGCAGCCAAACTAATTTTATCAATTACTGGTGTTATTCCACCGTCACCATCTAAATCTTTGTAGCTAAACGACTTAATGTCAGTACCGTTTTTAAAATTCAGTTTAATGGTGGTTATTAATTCGTTCTCCTCTCCTATCTCATCTTCTTTTTTACAAGCTGAGAAGCCCAATACAAAACACAACAACAAAATACTCGATTTTTTCATGGATGAAATTATTTAAATGCAACAATGTTGCAAATATAGAAATAAATCAGAAATTGATGTTAGTTCTTAAAGAAAAATTTCTTCCAATATCGTCTGTGAAGTAGCGGAATCTATTCAAATAATCGCGGTACTGCGTATTTAGAACATTCTTACATTCTAAAATTATGTTGACCGTGCTGAGATTTTTAAACTTATAATTTTTAGAAACTGAAAGATCAAACAAATTGTAAGCCGCTGGAGCAGCCATATAGTCTCCACCTATTAATTTTAGAGCTGTTTCACCACTAATATTATCAAATATCTGATTTTGAGGTGTTCTGTTCTGTTTAGCTACAAATTGATGATTCAGAGCCATTTCGCTCAACCACGATTTATTGAATTTATAATTTATGGCTGTCTCCGATTTATTGGCAGGAATAAATATCAATGGCTGATTTCTGGTTAGATCATCTGCCCAAAGAAGTGAAAGCTGGTTGGAAATTGTAAATTTTTGAAACTTAGAAATCGTATTTGAAATATCGAATCCCACAAATCTGGCGTTTGTTTGGGTATATTTAAACTCTGGAAAAGCCCCTCGAATAGTCAAAACAGAATTACCTGTGGGAGCTAGAAAAACATAATTCCTCAAATAATTAAAATATCCCAAAACCTCGAATTGATAAAATTTATCAGAAAAATTGAGTACAATTGAGTTCTCGATAGCCTTTTCTGTTTTCAAATTCACATCTCCCACCTCATAAGTAGCAGAGCCATGATGAACTCCATCGCTAAACAATTCATTGACAACAGGTGGTTTCCAAGCTGTTGCAAAATTATAACCCAATTTAATTCGATTTTTGAAAATTCTAGAAATACTAAAAGTATTGGTCAAGTTCTGATTGCCAAAAAACTCGTTTGAGATTTCATTCTGAAGTCTTTTCAAATAATAAACATCCAAAAAACGTCTATCATACCTCATTCCCGCCTCCATTTCAAAATCTCCTTTGACATATCTTTCAATCCAGAAAGCCCCAACAGTAACGTTTGTATAATTAGGTATTAAGACATTAGATTTTTGAGGAACATTTATGCTGCCCGTGGAAATATTGTATTGATAAAGCCCATTAAGACCTAAGTTGCCGGATATTCTTTTAATAAATGGTTTATGATTGAACAAAACCTCTAAAGTGTTGGTATTTATTTTAAAAACCTGAGCCGTATTTCTATCCCCTCTAAGTGCATCTACTTCCGCCCGAAAATTATACTGTTGTCCAAAAGTGACTTGAAGATTTTGGTTGTTGCTGAGCAATTGATTCAATTTCAGTTTGAAAAGACTATGCTGAATGTCTTGATATGGTTTATTAATTTTGTAAGAAAAAGACTCTGGCGTGTAAACATCTAATGGTTTTTCGCGGCCAATGGCCAAAGCCAAATCAGTTGTATTGCCTATATGTGCACCTGAAAATATACCGATTTTTGAATTAAATTGACTAAAAAAAAGATTCAGGTCAGTTTTCTTTTTTGAATACTTGGCACCCAATGAAAAATTAAACTCCTGTGAGCCAGTATTTGCTAAATTGTACGCAGGGGTTGAAGTATTGCCTCCTTTTTTGGTACTTGCCTGAACTCTCCAATCCAAACCTCTTATCTTATGAAAACTGCTTTCAACTATTCCAGAAATTCCGTTTTGTAAGCCATTCGACATAAAAAACTGATTGATTTCAGTTTGTATTTTATCTAAATGTTTCAGTTCATTGGGTTCAATAACAATTACGCCTCCAATGGCTTCAGGTCCATATCTAACACTTTTGGCCCCCTTTATGACTGTAATTTGCTTGGCTAAAAATGGATCTATTTCTGGAGCATGCTCATTTCCCCATTGCTGACCTTCATGCCGAATGCCGTTGTTGATGGTAAGGATTCTATTGGAATGCATTCCGTGGATCACCGGTTTTCCTATCGATGAGCCTGTCTGAATAATCGAAATGCCCGAAATGGACGTAAGAATAGTTGCTAAATTCTGCCCTGTTAGTTTATTGAGTTGTTCCGAATCCAGCTGTTTTTCGTTTCCACTGATATTTTCAATTCTCTTGGCAGATATATTTACGCCATCTAAATGTATTTGAGACTCATTTAGGTTAAAATCATGGGTGTTTTCATGAACAAGGTTAACTTCTAGCTTTTGAGAATCATATCCCAATATCCGAATATTCATTTCATATTTGCCTTCGCAAACATTTTCAATTAAATATTCTCCATTTTTATTGGTAAATGTAGCTTTTTTCTGGGCACTAATTTCTACTAAAGCTCCAACAACTACTTCGCCTGATTGTCTATCAATTATTTTCCCTTTAACAAAACAAGTACAATTGAGCGTCTGTCCAAATGATAAATTAGACAAAATAAGGATAGAAATAGTGAGCCTAAATGTATAAGAAATTCCTTTTTGCAACATGATTGCAAAAGTAATAAAAAAGCCTCGAATAATATTTTATTCGAGGCCTTTAATATGTTTTAATCAAAAAATCTACTGAACTTTGGCCAAGTGACCATCATAAATCTTTTTAAATTTCTCCGACAGTGGCTTATCATATTGCTCAGCTGCCGAATATAACATTTGAATTGTTCGCATATTCGATTGAATCAACTGCTGCACATTTCCGTCTCCCCATTGTCTATTACCTGGAGTTTTACTTTGCTCAATAAAATACTTAAGTTCCTCATCTGCCCTATTTACCATTAACTCAGCTATTTTCTTGGCTTTTTCCGATTTTCCAATTTCATAATAAAAAATCGGATAATTACCTACCAATTGATCAAAAGGAATCGTATTATCTGGCATTAATTCTAAAGACTTGTCCAAGAATTTCTCTGCCTCGTCTTTTTTACCTTCTCTTACCAATTCATCCACTAGCCTTAAGAATGCAAACCTTGCGGTTACCATTGGCACCTTTAGATAAGTTTCAGAGTCATAATAAACATTTGGATTATTTAAGTTTCTCCAAGACATTTTATTAAGGAGTCTGTCTTTCATAATTTCTGAATTGACAAATCCATCTCTTGCACCTGCTACTTTAAACGGCATCAGTCTGTACGCATAGCCTTCGAGCTGGCAATATTCTTTCAAATTCAAATAAGAAGAAGGCGACAATGTACCAGAGAAATAAATTGGCCTTTTCCAATTGTTTTGAGCAATCATATCCAAAACCAAAAGGTCATTTTTCAAAATATCTCTTTCTCCGAAATTCCACTCAATTCTATCTTTTACCAAAGCTTTGTATTTCTCTGGAACGAAATTAGCTCTTGCAATTTCTTCAGAATTTTGATCCATGTAGAAGTTTGGTGATGGCAATACGCTTATCATTTCACCCGAACTTACCTGCATTTGAATAGCTGGATCGTTGTTTTTTACCAAATTCAAATACTCTTTAAGATTAATCCCTGCTTGAATTTGCGGATTTGGATTCTTCACGAAAGGAATCTGATCGTTTATTCCTTTGTAATAGTTCTCAATATTCATCGAAATAGGCAAAGCTTCTGACTCGTAAGTTTTTCTTTTCATTTGGTCAATGTACCAGTCTGTACCCAATAGACTCAAATTACATACTCTCACGTCAGTTCTGAACCCTTCAACTTCCTGAACATACCAAAGCGGGAATGTGTCGTTGTCGCCACCAGTAAACAGTATGGCGTTCTTTTCACAAGAATTCAATAGGTTTTTCGCAAAATCTATTTGGTGGTATCTGTCTGACCTATCATGACCTGGCCAAGCTTCTTTTGCCATTATTATCGGCACCGCTAAACCTAAAACCGTCGCAACTCCAGATTTAACCGTTAAGTTTTTAATAAATTTCAAAACATATTCTGCAATTCCCATAACACCTATTCCTATCCAAATAGCAAAGAAATAGAACGAACCCACATAAATATAATCTCTTTCACGTGGTTCAACGGGTGGTGAATTTAAATAAATCACTAATCCTAAACCAGTAAAAAAGAAAAGTAAAAACATCACAATGGCATCTTTACCCCTTTTCAAATACATAAAAAAGAAGCCCAAAATACCCAAAATCAATGGGAGTCCATAATAATTGGTTCTGCCTTTGTTATTTGCAAATGAAGCTGGCAAATCTGATTTTGTCTCAAAGATATTTGTTCCATAAACATCAGAAATATCTGAAGCTCTTCCCCAGAAGTTCCAAATAAAATACCTCCAATACATGTGTCCAAACTGGTGACTGAACATGAATTTCAGGTTATCAAACAATCCAGGCCTCTGACCATCCGCAAGATTCAATTTGCTTTTATATAGGTTAATATGAGATGGATCCTGACTCCAAACACGTGGCAACAACATTTTTCCGTTATTATCCCACACATATTCTGGGTTATAATCGTACACCTCGTATTTATCTTTTCCTACTTTATAATTCGGTTCACCTTTTTTAATTTCAGTCAACTGAGCGGTATAAATTGGGCCATAAAGCAACGGTCTCGAACCGTATTGCTCTCTTTTAAGATAATAAGTAAAGTTTAATACGTCACTTGGATTGTTCTCATTGATGGGTGGATTGTAATTAGACCTGATCAAAGCAATCGTATAGGTAGAATAACCAATCAAAACAAAAGCAAAAGAGAGCAAAATGGTGTTCGCAATGGCCTTACCTTGTTTTTGCGTGTAGTGAATACCATAGGCTAAAGCTGCAATCAGAACGATGATAAAGAAAATCATACCTGATGCGAATGGCAATCCGAATGTGTTCACGAAAAGTTTATCGAAAGAAAAACTCAAGGTTGGCAATCCTGTGATCAAACCCACCATAATAACCCCCAATACAACTAATCCTGCGAGAAAAGCTATGAAACCACCTTTGAAAGATACTTTATCAGTTTTTCTAAAATAAAACAAAATAGCCAAGGCAGGAATCGTTACCAAATTCAGCAAATGGACACCAATAGATAGACCTACCAAATAAGCTACTAAAAGCAACCATTTATTCTGAGCGGCTGGATTTTCAATCAATTCCCATCTAAATGCCGCCCAAACAACTATGGCCGTAAAGAACGAAGACATACCATAAACTTCCGCCTCAACAGCCGAAAACCAGAAGGATTCTGAGAAGTTGTAAACCAATGATCCTACCAAAGCGGCTCCCAAAACAAGAACAGTCTCGCCGAAGTTGATAGTTTCTGCATTTTTACTAAGCATTTTTCTTCCAATCAATGAGATTGTCCAAAACATAAAAAGAATGGTAAATGCACTGGCCAAAACAGAAACCATGTTCACCATCAATGCCACTTTGGTAACATCTGAACCTGCAAACATGGAGGCTATTCTACCAATTAGTAAGAAAAAAGGTGCTCCAGCTGGGTGTGGTACTTGCAATTTGTACGCACAAGCTATAAATTCTCCACAATCCCAGAAACTAGCCGTTGGCTCTACTGTTAGCGTGAATGTTATCAATGAAATGACAAAAACCAGCCATCCACCAATATTGTTTAAACTTCTAAAACTCATAAGTAATTAATATTCAATTGATTAATTTTATTTATCAGGACTTTTTTCCAAATTATTTTCAAAATAACAAAATTCGAACCAATAAAGGCGTAATAATTATTATAAATAAAGTTAAATTTTGAGCTGTGTACCCAAATTTATCGTTTTATCTATCCTTTCCACAATGCTCTTGAAATCATCCGGTTTAGACACAAAATCCAGGTTGTTGACATCTATTTCTATCAGTTTGCCATGCTGGTATTCCTTTGTAAAACCCTCATACAATCTATTTAGGCTTATCAAATAATTGGGGTCAATATTTTGCTCAAAATCTCTGTTCCGCTTTTTTATTTGTGTAGTGAGTTTCGAAATGTCTGCTTTAAGGTAAATCATCAAATCGGGTGGAGATATCGCCTTCATTATGGTGTTAAAAAGTCCCCGATAAGTGTTATAATCGGTTTCATTCATTTGACCATTTTCGTATAAATTTTGGGCAAAAATATAGGCATCTTCGTAAATTGTACGGTCCTGAATGATGGTCTTTTCTTGTTGATTTATAATCTTCAGAACTTGTTCAAACCTCGAGTTGAGGAAGAATATTTGCAGGTGAAAAGACCATTTGGCCATATCTGTATAAAACGGTGCCAAGTAAGGATTGCCATCAACTGCCTCATAATAAACTTCCCAACCATAGTGTTCAGCGAGTTTTTCAGCTAATGTGGTTTTTCCAGCTCCTATATTGCCAGTTATAGCTATATGCATTTCGTTTGTTAATGTTTATGCAAAAATAGCATAAATTGGGAAAAATTTCACCAATTATTATAAGTTTGCGTTATGAATAATGACAAATTTTAAACAATTGATAGTTAGAAGAAATTTAAAAATCTTACCTTTGGTATCCATTTAATATTGATAGAACTTCAGCAAATATTTAGAAAATACAAGACATGACAAAACCATTAATACTAGTAACAAACGACGACGGTATAACTTCAAAAGGCATAAAAGTACTGATTGAAGAGATGTCTAAAATAGGCGAAGTGTACGTAATGGCTCCCGATAGCCCTAATTCGGGCATGGGTCACGCTATTACTGTAGACTCCACCATCCATATTAAAAAATCACCTATTTTTGGAGATATTGCTTCTTATGAATGCTCAGGTACTCCAGCAGATTGTGTAAAATTGGCAAAACACGAATTTCTAAAAGGAAGAAAAATTGATCTATTGGTTAGTGGAATAAACCATGGCTCCAACTCTTCTATTTCGGTAATCTATTCAGGAACAATGTCAGCGGCTATTGAAGGGGCCATAGAAGGAATTCCTGCAATTGGCTTTTCATTGGATGATTTTCACTATGATGCAGATTTTGAACATACTAGGCCATATTTATCCCAAATTGCCCACTTTGTTTTGAAAAATGGCATGGCAAAAGGAACTGCACTTAATGTAAATTTCCCAAATAGTCAGAAAGGAGAAATAAAAGGTATAAAAGTATGTAGGCAAACAAATGGCTATTGGCAAGAGGAGTTTGACTCACGCAAAGACCCTCATGGAAGGCCCTACTATTGGATGGGTGGGCATTTTGTAAACAGGGAAAGCGAAGCTACTGATAATGATCTTTGGGCTCTTGAAAACAATTATATATCAGTAGTCCCTTGCCAATATGATTTAACAAACTACTCAGCCATAGAATCGCTAATAGATAGTGGTATTGAGTCCTGACTATAAACCTTTAAGTCTGGCTATTTTTAAGATTCCGGCAATGGAAATAGAATCCGTTATTTGGTTATTCATCACTAAATCAACGGCTTCTTTTAAACTTACTTTCTTTATTATCAAGTCTTCCGTTTCTTCTGGTTCAGCTTGTCCTTCAAGCAATTCTTCTGCTAGAAATATGAATCCAACCTCGTTACAAACTGAGTTGGAGGTATGAATTTTAGAAATTAATGTCCATTTTTGAGCTGTAAAACCTGTTTCTTCCAACAATTCTCTTTTGGCTGCATCCAAAATGTCCTCACCAATGGGACATCCACCTTCGGGAATCTCCCAAGAATATTCCTCCAAGGGAAAACGAAACTGACCAACCAAATAGGTATTGCCTTGATTATCAACAGGAACAACTCCAATAGCGATGTTTTTAAAATTAACTTGCCCATAAATTCCTTTTCCACCAGATGGATTAATAACCTCATGGTGTTGAACTTCAATCCAAGGATTAGAATAAGGAACTATGGTGGAAATTTTCTCCCAATTATTTTTTTCTTTTTCCATATTTTACATCACAAAAAAGAGAAAACAAATCTAAGCAGATTTGTTTTCTCCCAAATACTAATAAATTATCCTACACTAAAATACTCAGAATTTCCTTTTATTAGCACTTTGTTATCAAAAAGCGAAATTTCAACGTCGGATTCCGAAAGATTCTTAATTGTGACTCCGTCTTTAGAAATACCAATTTCCAATAGATTATTTTTCAAACCTACCCTAAAAGACAGTGATTCCCAGTTGGAAGGCAGAATTGGATTAAGATGCAATTGCGTATTTTTCACCCGCATTCCACCAAATCCTTTTACTACAGACATCCAAGTTCCAGCCATGGAAGTTATGTGCAATCCATCCTCTGTATCATTGTTATAATCATCCAAATCTAGCCGAGCTGTCCGAACATACATTTCATAAGCCTTTTCAATCTTGTCTAATTTACAGGCCAAAATAGTATGAACACAAGGCGAAAGCGAGGATTCGTGTACGGTCATTGGCTCGTAGAAATCAAAGTTTCTTCTTTGGGTGTCGATATCAAAATCATCTTCAAAGAAACACAAACCTTGCAAAACATCAGCTTGTTTTATAAAACACGATCTTAAAATTCTATCCCATGACCAATTCTGGTTAATTGGGCGATGTTGCCTTATTTGCTCAACATTCAATAGTTCTTTGTCCAAAAAGCCGTCTTGCTGTAAATACACCTGCCTTTCTTCGTCATACGGAAAGTGCATTTTGTCTACAATCTCAGTCCATCTGGCGGTTTCTTCTTTTTCTTCAAAATTTAGTTCTGCCTTAATTCTTAGATAATCGGTTGCGTTATTTTTTACTTTGTTTATGGCTTCTAAAGTATATTTGAGCGTCCAAATAGCGATATAATTAGTATACCAATTGTTGTTTACGTTGTTCTCGTATTCGTTCGGACCTGTAACGCCCAACATTACAAATTTTCGTAAATTCTCAGACCAAGTTATCCTTTGCGACCAAAACCTAGAAATAGAAATCAACACCTCCAAGCCAAACTCATTCAGATACGTTTCATCGCCAGTGTAATTTATATAATCGTATATAGCATAGGCAATAGCACCGTTTCTGTGAATTTCCTCAAAGGTGATTTCCCACTCATTGTGGCATTCCTCTCCATTCATGGTCACCATAGGATACAATGCCGCACCTTTTTTAAAACCTAACTTTTGAGCATTTAAAATAGCTTTTTGAAGATGGTTGTACCTGTAAACCAATAAATTACGTGCAACAGAGTGTTCCGCCGCTGACAAGTAAAATGGAATGCAATAAGCCTCAGTATCCCAATAAGTTACGCCGCCATATTTTTCTCCAGTAAATCCTTTGGGACCAATATTCAGTCTAGCATCTTGCCCGGTATAAGTTTGTAGCAAATGAAAAATATTGAATCTAATACCCTGTTGGGCAGATTCATCTCCTTCTATTTTAATGTCACAGTTTTCCCATTTCAATTTCCATGCGTCTCTTTGCAAAACCTGTAATTTCAAATTTGCAACAGAATCGAGTGACTTTTCGCACTCCGTCACCAAATAATCAGGAAAGAAATTATTGGAACTATGAATAGCCACTTTCTTCAAAATCCTAACTGATTGCATTTTCTTTGCATCAATTTCAAACTCCAATCCTGTGTATTTTTCAGATTCAATATTTTTGAAAGAGACAGCTTGTTTATGCCCACCAAGGAAAATTTCGACATCCATTCCAGCACAGATATCAAATCTTTCTACTGCAAATTTATTTTCTTTGGTTTTAACTTGAAGATAGGCTCTGTTATCGTTTGCAGACTTTGAAATCTCATCCCAGAAATATTCATTATAATTGGAATCACGATTCTGAACGTTTCCATCCAAATATGGGGTGATTTTTATTTTGCCATCAAAATTTACAGGAATTATCTCATAGTCAACCTGACCTATCTGATCATGCGTAATACTACAAAACCTGACACTTTCAATATGTAATTCTTTACCATTCTGAAGGCGAATTTTACAAAAACGCATCAAATGACCATGCTGCATGTGTAATTCCCTATAAAACTCCAGAATCTCACATTTGGCCAAATCCACCATTTCGCCGTCTATTTCTATATCAATACCTATCCAGTTGATAGAGTTTATGACTTTTGCAAAATAATCAGGGTACCCGTTTTTCCACCAGCCCACTCTCGTTTTGTCTGGAAACCAAACACCCGCCACATAATTTCCTTGAAGCGTTTTGCCTGAATATCTTTCTTCAAAATTGCCTCTTTGACCCATTTTCCCATTACCAAGACTCATCAAGCTTTCGGTAATCTCATTAAATTCTGCATGAAATCCACTCTCTACCACCCTCCACTCATCATGCTTAATGTAACTCTTCATTTTTCTCGTATTTGATATTAAAGTATTTTCGTAATTATTTCACTCGGGCTCATTTCAAACAGGCCTTTTACCACAAAATCAGCATTGTTTAAGACTTCACAACTTCCGATACCAACAGCCACCATTCCAGCTGCTTTTGCTGCTTGCACACCAGCGTAGGCATCCTCAAAAACCACGCAAGCGTCATATTCTACCTCCAAAGCTTCGGCTCCTTTCAAGAAAACTTCAGGGTCAGGTTTACTTTTAGAAACATGATTTCCATCAATTAAAGCATCAAAAAGACCTAAAATGCCCGTTTTCTCTAGAATTAGACTGGCATTTTTAGATGCAGAACCTAAGGCTATTTTTATTCCAAGATTTCTGGATTCTTTCAAAAAAATTTCAACTCCAGGCAGTATATCATTGACTGTCATCTGATTAACCAATTCCAGATACCAATCGTTTTTTATTTTAGCATATTTCTCTTTTTCTTCTTGGCTCAGGCTCACTCCACCATGCTTTAAAATGGCATCCAAAGAATCCATTCGGCTAATACCTTTCAGTGTTTCATTAAATTCTTCGTCAATATCGAAATTCAGCTGGTTGGCCAATCTTTTCCACGCTTTATAATGAAATACAGCCGTATCCACAATCACTCCATCCAAATCAAACAAAAAAGCTTTTATCATTATATAGTATATTAGTTAATCTCAAGAATCATCACTCCTTTTGCAGGAATATTAAGTGTAGAAATATCGTCTATCTTAGTATCCAAAAGGACATTTGTTGCTGATTTTGAACCTTTTAACACTTCTTCAAATCTGCTCGTATCCAAAGTTTTATCTGTTTTATTGGTATTAGAAACAACCATCACCCTTTGTTTATGAGTATATCTAAAATACACATAAACACCATCTTGAGGTACAAACTGCATAAATTTACCATTTTCGATGGCATCTGAGTTTTTACGATAATTTGCCAATTTCTTTACAAAATCAAAAGCCACATTTTCTTGCTCAGTTCTTCCGGCTTTGTCAAATTTATTAACAGCATCTTCTTTCCATCCACCAGGAAAATCCCTTCTAACTTCAGCGTCTGAAGGATCTTTGAAGTTTTTCATCAGAATTTCCGTCCCATAATAAAAATGAGGAATGCCTCTCAAGGTCATCAACCAAGTTATTCCCATTTTATATTTGTTGAAATCTTCACCAATAACCGAGAAAAATCGGTGATGATCATGATTTTCAAGGAAGTTAACATTTTTGGTAGCATCAGCATAAGCCAAATCTTGAGCCAAAACGCTATACAACCTACTTACTCCATCATTCCACCCAAAATCGTGGTTTAATGCATCAAACATGGCCTCTTCAACCACAAAATCCAATGCTCCTGGCAAATTACTTTTAAATGGAATGGCCAAATTATTCTTTGTAAAATACGCCTGACTGATAACCGTATTCACCGCTGATTCCCCAAAAATATGAATTTTAGGATATTCGGTAAGCAATGCTTGGTTACATTTATTCATAAAGTACAAATCATTATAAATATAGGTATCTATTCGCCAAGCGTCAAGGTCAAAAGTTTCGACTGACCAAAGGGCATGCTGAATTAGAAAATTTGCAACGAAGGGGTTATTTTGGTTCAAATCTGGCAGAAATGAGGTAAACCAACCATTTCTAACTTCCTTGGTGTCTTTTGGCGAGGCATGAATATCAAAAAGTGGCTGATCTTTGTAGGTAGTGTTGGTGTATTTGTCCCATTGATTGAGCCAATCTTTTGATGGCATATCTTTTAAAAACCAGTGATTTATCCCAACATGGTTATAAACAGCATCTTGCACCATTTTTATGCCTTTTTTGTGTGCTTCATCCGAGAGTTTTTTGTAGGCCTCATTTCCTCCAAGTCTTTTATCTACATTATAATGGTCTGTAAAACCATATCCATGATAAGCACTTCGCATTACGCCACCTTCGTCGGTTAAAAACTGATTGTTTTCAATCACGGGCGTCATCCAAATAGCTGTGACCCCAAGTTCTTTAAGATAATCCAAATGCTCGGTAACTCCTTTCAAATCACCTCCATGGCGTAGAAACGGATTCTTTCTGTCATGATTAGGATCCGCCATGTCAGCAAATTTGTCGTTTGAGGGATCGCCATTGGCAAATCTGTCGGGCATCAATAAGTATATGAAATCTGCTTGATTTAGTCCTTTAGGATTTGCTGATTTTGATTTAAGTTGGAAATCAAAAGTTGTCCCATTGCATGTAAATTTAAGATTTCCAGGCTTGGTACTTTTCGAAATTTCTAAATCCACAAACAGGTAGTTTGGATTTTCTACGGTATGTACTTTTTTAAGTTTCACACCAACATAAGGCTTCAAAATAACATTGTTTGCCTTTAGATTTTTGCCATAAATCATCAGCTGGAGATTTGGATTTTTCATTCCAACAAACCAATTGGTAGGATTTACTCTTGCAATATCAGCTTTTTGGGCTTGGGACGTAAAAACACAGAAAACTAGTATTATTCCAAGATAATACAAATTTGGTAATTTATTCTTCATGAGGTTAATAGTATTTTTTTTACAAAATAAAGCATTATGACTGTTTTTTCATAAAAAAAACATATTTACCTTTGAAATTATACTTTAACCTAAAATGAAGTTTTTATCTTCAATTCTCATCGTTTTAATGCCTATTATGAGTATTGCCCAAAACCAAACCAAAAGTTCGGACAAATTAGCTGTTTATCAGATTTTCACGAGATTATTTGCCAACCAAAACACCACAAACAAGTTCAATGGGACTTTAGAAGAAAACGGAACCGCCAAATTCAAAGACATCAATAAAAATGCATTAAAGTCTATTAAGGAGCTTGGGATTAGCCACGTTTGGTACACAGGTATTATTGAGCACGCTACCATGAGTGACTTTAGTAAATTTGGCATAAAAAAAGATCATCCGCAAGTTGTAAAAGGCATTGCTGGCTCGCCTTATGCCATCAAGGATTATTACGATGTAAATCCATATTTGGCTGAAAATGTGGAAAATAGAATGACCGAATTTAAAGATTTGGTAAAGAGAACCCATGAGCTTGATTTAAAAGTTATAATTGATTTTGTACCCAATCATGTTTCTAGAGAGTACAATTCGGATGTCAAACCCCAAGGAATTACTGATTTTGGTGAAAAAGATGATAAATCTAAGACTTTTAATTCCCAAAACAATTTCTATTACCTTCCGAATCAAGCATTTGAGATTCCTGAGGGTGTGAATCCTCCAGTAGCTTTTAAAGAAAAATATAGTGAATTCCCAGCCAAAGCGACGGGAAATGATGTATTTTCGGCCAAACCAAGTATCAATGACTGGTTTGAAACCTTGAAACTAAACTACGGTGTGGATTATTTGAATGGCAGAACCACTCATTTTGACCCAATTCCAGATACTTGGTTGAAAATGAAGGATATTTTAGCCTATTGGAGTGCAAAAGGTGTAGACGGATTCCGTTGCGACATGGCAGAAATGGTTCCTGTAGAGTTCTGGGGCTGGGTAATTCCTGAAATAAAGGCGATAAATCCTAAAGTAATTTTCATTGCAGAGATTTATAATCCTAACGAATACGGAAATTACCTTTTCAAAGGAAAATTTGACTATTTATACGATAAAGTTGGTCTTTATGACGCTCTTAGAAGACTAATTGAAGGTCATGGAAATGCCAATGACATCACAGCGGTTTGGCAAAAAGAATCGGGTAATTTCTCAAACAGAATGCTTCGGTTTCTCGAAAACCATGACGAACAACGTATTGCTTCCGAAGAATTTGGCAAAAATCGAGAATCAGCTTTAGCAGCAATGATGCTTTCGGCAACACTACACACAGGACCAATTATGGTTTATTATGGTCAGGAACTTGGAGTAAAACCTAGCCAAGCCGAAGGTTTTCAAGGCAACGATGGCCGAACTACGATATTTGATTATTGGGGAGTAACTGAGCTTCAGAACTGGATAAATAAAGGAAAGTTTGACACCAAAAAACTCAGTAAAGAACAAAAAAGTTTAAGAGAATTTTACGGAAGCACATTGATTTTTGCACAAGAAAACCCTGCTATTTCTGATGGCGAATTTCATGATTTACAATATTTGAATTTTAACTCTGAAGGTTATGATTCTTCAAAAGTTTATTCTTATTTGAGATATACCAATGAGCAAATATTACTTTTTGTATATAATTTCGATTTAAATAGCGAAAAAAACATAAAAGTATCACTTCCAAAAAATGTATTGGAAAAACAGTTTGGAAATGTGACTCAGGTAAAACTAAAACAAGTTTTTGAAGGAAAAGAAAAGCAAAAATTGACCATAGAAAAATCACAAACTGATTTAATAAATATTCAACCTAATTCATTCAAAATTTTTGAGATAACAAAACCTTAGATATACTATAAACTTTAACCTTAAATATAAAAAATGGCTTCTTCAGGATCGATTTCAAAAAATACAAGTTCGAAAAAACCGAATTTGTCAACTTCCACAATCTGGAACATGAGTCTGGGTTTCTTGGGAATTCAAATGGGTTTTGCACTTCAAAACGGAAATGCCAGCAGGATTCTCTTGAATTTCGGTGCTGATGTTCACCAATTGTCGTGGTTTTGGATTGTTGCACCACTAACCGGTATGATTGTTCAGCCCATAATTGGTAAAATGAGCGACAATACTTGGACAAGTTTGGGCAGACGTAGACCTTTCTTTTTAGTTGGAGCTATTTTGGCTGCTTTGGGCTTATTTTTAATGCCCAACGCAGGTAGTTTTACCAAATACTTACCTGCTCTTTGGGTAGGTGCAGGTTTCTTGATGATCATGGACGCTTCATTTAATGTAGCCATGGAGCCATTTAGAGCATTGGTGGCTGACAAACTTAATTCTTCACAAAGGACCAAAGGTTATGCCATTCAAACAGCACTAATAGGTATTGGTGCGGTAGTAGGCTCGTGGTTACCTTATATATTAACCAACTGGCTGGGATTTGATGCTCCGGCCGCCGAAGGCGAAGTTCCATCAAACGTCATTTGGTCGTTTATCATTGGTGGTCTTTTTCTTTTAGGCACTATAATTTGGACCATCATTACTACACCAGAATACTCTCCAGAAGAACTCAAAAGCTTCGAAGAGGTGGAGGAAACACACGAATCTTCAAATATTCTAGCTGATATACTCTCCATGCCCAAAACCATGCTTCAGCTGGGTGTAGTTCAGTTTTTCTCTTGGTTTGGCTTGTTTAGTATGTGGGTTTACACCACATCTGCAGTTGCTCAGCATATTTATGGACTACCAGAATCTGACCATTTTTCAGTGATGTTTAACAAAGCAGGAGATTGGGTAGGAATTATTTTCGGGGTTTACAATGCCGTAAGTGCTATTTTTGCATTTATTCTGCCAAGTATTGCAAAAAAATATGGACGTAAAAAGACCCATGCTTTTTCATTGATTGCAGGAGCTGTTGGATTGATTTCTATCTACTTTGCTCCAAACGAAAACTTCCTTCTGCTGTCAATGATTGGCGTTGGAATAGCCTGGGGAAGTATTTTGGCCATGCCTTATGCTATTCTAGGAGGAGCACTGCCGGCCCACAAAATAGGTGTTTACATGGGTATTTTTAACCTTTTCATTACTATCCCGCAAATTTTAAACGCAATAGTTGGAGGGCTTTTGGTAAAATATTTATTCGGAGGTCAGGCCATATTTGCTTTAATTCTAGGCGGAATCTGTTTCTTAATTGCCGCAATTAGTGTTAATTTTGTGGAAGATAAAGACGAGATTGTTAATAAAGCTTCATGACCAAATCACAGAAAAACCTCATAGGACTACTATTTTCGTTCCTACTTTTTGCCATAATCGTATTTAGAGGCGAGTTACTGAGTTTTCCTAATCGCCCGAGAATCAATGCATTTATGCAAAATTATTTCTCACTTTGGGGTATTTCTCTTTCTATTTTACTATTTGGTTATTTTTTGGCTAAAGCCTTTAAAATTAAATGGTGGCTATTTATTGCAATTTTTGTTTTTTGGGAATGTACCTATCTGTTTGTTTTCAACTTTGGCCCAAATTTTCTTCCTGAAAGCATAAAAGCAAAAGGATTTTTCGGTCATTTTAAGCGAGTTTCTTTGGCCAACAGGACATTAATACAATTTGAAGCAGATTGTGCGAGATATGATTCTACCTTATTTTACACATTAAAACCAGGTCAATCAACATTTGCGAGTTATGAATTTGATAATCAGTATAATGTAAATTCAGGTGGTTTTAGAGATTCTGAAGCTGATTTAAACCATCCAGAAGTTCTGTTTTTGGGCGATTCATTTACGATGGGTTGGGGAATTGACCAAGATAAGACTTTTGCCCAAGTATTTGAAAATCAGACAAAATTAAAGGTTTTAAATTCTGGCATTTCATCCTATGGAACGGCTCGTGAATATTTTAATTTCAAAAAAATAAGTCCTGATTCGTTAAAACTTATCGTAATTCAATTTCACGATACGGATTTAGAGGAAAATAATTACTGGATAAAAAATAAAAAACTTGGAGATAAAACAGCCGCAGATTTTGAATCTCAAGTAAAAAATAACTCGAAAATCAAAAAATACTACCTTTTTAAACATCTTAAAGCAGCCATTATTGACTTCATTACACCGAGTCCTAAACTTGATCCAAATGCCAAAGGGAATGATTTAGGGGCCGAATTTAAGAAAATACCGAGCTTTGGAAAGGACTTTTATTCCATTGTTGAGCAAATTAGAGAAACCTACGCCGGCCCAATCATATTCACTTATGCGGGGAGTTTTTATACTGAACCTAAAGTAGTGGCAGTTTTTGAGAAATATGCGACAGAAAACAATATTGAAGGTGTACACTTTGTAAATATGGGCGGAAAACTAACAATCGAAGATTACTACTTTTTGGACGATCATATCAACTCCAAAGGCCATGAGAAAATCGGGAATGAACTGGTTTCAAAATGGAGAACTATAGCCCCTGCGAATAATTAATTCTACGATTTTTGTGTTCCCAATAAAACATTACGAATACTGGCAAATACTCCAAAACTAGGAAAATAAGCTTTTCTTCAAACTGATTTCCTTCATAAGCAGAATAGCTAAAAATTACCGTAAACGACCAAATCCAGATAGTTTTGGTGTTAAGAAAAACTCCTAAAAATATCATGGAAATCAAGTACCATGGATGTATGGTAGTGGACAAAAAAAAGTAAACCATTAAAGCCAAATATTGATTTTCTAGAAAATTTGACTTTTTGAAAGCTAAATACCCGATATATATAACTATAAAAACAGGCGTTATTTTTCCTATTATGGCAATTATATTGTATCCTGTTACCCAATAACCGACTTCTCTCAATAAATAATAAATGCTACCATTGAACTCAAAATTGTTAAACCACAAACCTACTGTTTTTGAATAATTCGAGACGAGATTTTCATCATAAAATGGAATGAACGCTCCAAGGCAAATCAATCCAATAAGGGCATAAAAACCTATCAATTTTTTTGCAGGAATTTTCTTAATGAAAAAAGGTAATAACATCAAAGGAATGAGCTTTGTGAGGATGGCTAAAGCTATAAAAACCGCTGAAAATATATATTTACTTTTATAGAAAAAATAGAAGCCAATGCACAAAAAAAACATCATCACACCTTCAAAATGCAGATTTCCGGCGAGTTCGATTATCACTAAAGGATTTAGGAAGTAATAATGAATTTTTTCTTTTTCTAGCTTAAGAAATTCTAATATTTTTCTACCAAAAATATAAATTCCTATATCTGCAACAATGATTAATACTCTCAAAACCAAAACATTTCCTAACAAATTTTTGGGTGACAAAAAAGCTCCTATTGCAAAAATAAGTTGGTTCAAAGGTGGATAATTGCTATGATTATGAGCACTCAAATCTCCCATTTTTGATATCAAAAACTGGCCATCAAAGACTTTATCGACAATTTCTACTGGAATGAATGAATATGGATTTAGATACGATACCATCAATCTGCCATCCCAAATGAAACGATAAAAATCTTGCGACAGGTTTGGTATTTGGAGGACAAAAATCGCCCTAAACAATAGTCCAAGAGCGAATTTGTATTTAAAATCAGAAGAAATAAGTAAAATATATCCAATGAAAAGTCCAGAATAAAGTGCCAAAAGAAGATTAAAATTTGACCTTTCTAAATGATATGCAAATACATAATAAGTTAAAGAACATGCTACAGCAATGCTAATCAACCAAGAATTTGATATTTTCAAAGGATTATTCATCAAACGACTTAATTACCACAATGCTATATCCTAGAACCAAAAGAGCGTGAAAAGGCAAGTAATCAAATTGTTGATTTTTAAAGGCTAAAAATACTCCAAATGAAAAGTAAGCAATCAATAATATCTCGATAAACAGACTTAATGTCAGTTTTTTACCCAAGTATTGATTGTTTTTCCAAGTATCATTATTAGAAACAATATTGAACTTCGGCGTACGGATAAAGTCAGATTTAATGCCAAAATATCCTTCTAAGACCGCCATGGAATTATGAAAAGTTAAGCCCAATATAACAGGAAAAAACACCAAAAATTGAAGTAAAAACTTATGAAAATCTTTGAAACTGGCACTTTGAGCTTTCCTAAAACTCGTGTAGAACACAAAAAATAGGATTACCACTGTATATTTCAATCCAGTACCAAAAATCAGAAGTGCATCAAATTTAGTTTCTTGAATAAATACCAATGGAACACTCAAAATAGACATCAAAAATACCCAAACAAAAACCGAGCTATTTAACAAATGTGCAAATCCTTGAACTTTGTGATTTAAGCCAATAGTTTTACTTTTAATTACCTCCCAACCGAATTTACGAAAGTTTTCGGCACCACCTTTATTCCACCTAAACTGTTGTGAGCGTATGGCTGACATCACTACTGGTAATTCTGACGGGGTTTTCACATCTTCTAAATATACAAATTCCCAGTTTTTCATCTGAGCTCTATAACTTAGATCCAAGTCCTCTGTTAAGGTATCTCCTTGCCAATTTCCTGCATCCAAAATGCACTCCTTTCGCCAAACACCGGCCGTTCCGTTGAAGTTTATAAAATGCTGACTTTGATTTCTCCCAACCTGCTCAATGGTAAAATGATGATCTAAGGCCATACCTAAAACCTTTGTCAAAATTCCGTAATTTCTATTGATGTGTTTCCATCGAGTTTGCACTACTCCAACTTCTGAATTTGTAAAGTGATGAATGATTTTGTTTATCCAATCAGGCTCAGGCAAAAAATCAGCATCAAAAATGGCGATAAACTCCCCTTTTGCCGATTCCAAGCCATTTTTTAATGCACCTGCCTTAAAATTTGACCTGTCCGTCCGGTGAATCAATTCAATATCTAAGTCTTTTGATTTTAGCTTCTCAACCAAATTTTTTGAAATATCTAAACACTCATCTGTGGAATCATCCAAAACTTGAATCTGAAGAAATGGATAATCAATCTTTTCAATGCAGTTTAGAAGCCTTTCTACTACATATTTCTCATTGAAAATAGGTAGCTGGATGGTAACGAAAGGTAGTTTTTCAAAGAGCGAATCTGGATTTTTCGACTTTTTTCTCAAATAGGAATAAAAAAGAAAAAACTGCGAAATACTATACAGCAACACCAAAAAGGCCGCTATTCCGTATAATATCACAGTAATATTTGACAAAAAAATCACTTAAAACTATATTTAAATATCCATCCCAAAATTTTTACCCCTGCCATGATGGTGCCTCTTATGGTACCAGAAACTTTGCTCACTCCAATTCTCTTTCTATATCTCACAGGTACTTCTACATACGAAAGATTTTGCTTCAGGGCTTTTAATTGCATTTCTACTGTCCAGCCATAGGTTTTGTCTTCCATATTTAAGGCGAGCAACTTCTGATATTTTATAGCTCTAAAAGGCCCCAAATCGGTAAATTTTGCACCAAAGAATATTTTCATCAAAAAAGTAGCCAACCAATTGCCAAAAACCTGCTGTGGTGTCATAGAATTTGACAATCGTAAATGAGCCGACCTCGCTCCTATCACCATATCAACATTGTTCTCCAAAATAGGTTTTATAAGGAGCAGCAATTCTTCTGGATAATCTGAATAATCTCCATCCAGAAACACGACAATATCGGTATCTGGAGCCGTGTTGGCAATATGTTGCATTCCTAAAAGACAAGCATATCCATATCCCTTTTGGTTCTCCTTCAAAACAGTCGCTCCCGCATTTCGTGCTACCGATTCCGTATTATCCGTAGAATTATTGCTCACCACAATAATTTCGGTGACGATAGCAGGTATTTCACTAATAACTTTTCCAATGGAATCTTGTTCGTTATAGGCGGGTATGATTACTCTTACTTTTGGGGGCATATTTTCTGATTCTATTACAAATTTACCCTCGAAAAAGGGTATTTTCAAACTTTATACTAAATGAATAGATTTTGAATTATTAATATTTTTTAAAAATGTAGAATTTTCAAAAGTCAATCCGTAATTTAGCCAAAAATCAACCTTTAATGGAAAGAAGAAATGTAATTAAGTCTTTAGGAATTGGCCTTTTAGGACTTGGCCAATTGCCATCTTGGGCAAATAATTGGAATTCCGATAGTTTTGAGCATTTAGAATTCGAGAATTCCAATATGTTTAGCAAAATAGTTGACTGTCTAATTCCTGAAACAAATACGCCAGGTGCAAAATCAGTCGGAGCTCATCAATATGTTGAAAAAGTAATAAAGGACTGCTATTCGGAGCAAATTCAAAGTGAAGTCAATCAAACTTTGGAGAGTTTGAGCAAAGATGCGATGGCTAAACACCAAAAGTCTTTTGAAAAACTTGATAATCTACAAGCCGTGGATATCCTGAAAAACAACACCTCAAATAAAAAGACTGTTGAGTTCCTTAAAAACCTGACCATCAGGTCATATACAAGTTCAGAATTTTATTTAACCAATCATAAAAACTATCAAATGGCCCCGGCATATTTCCATGGCTGTGTTGAGATTTAAACCGAATTATGGCAAATTTTAATATAGATTCTAAAAAGAAAAGAACCTTTGATGCAATAGTGATTGGCTCAGGAATAAGTGGTGGCTGGGCAGCTAAAGAACTCAGCGAAAAAGGCTTAAAAACCTTGGTTCTAGAGCGTGGTAAAGAAGTAAATCATGGCGATTACCCCACCACCATGATGCAGCCTTGGGAATTTGAACATTTGGGGCAACTCACTAAAGAAATGAAAGATGCCAATCCGATTGCGAGTAAATGCTATGCAATGGGTGAAGATTCAAGTCATTTTTTTGTAAAAGATGCAGAACATCCTTATATCCAAGAAAAACCTTTCGACTGGATAAGAGGCTATCAATCAGGTGGTAAGTCGCTTCTGTGGGCAAGAGGAACACAACGCTGGAGCAAATATGACTTTGAGGGGCCAGCCCGAGATGGATTCGATGTGCATTGGCCGATTGGCTATGACGACATTGCTCCTTGGTACAGTCACGTAGAGATTTTTGCTGGTATTTCTGGCAATAAAGATGGTTTGGAATCTTTGCCAGATGGAGAATTTCTAAAACCACACGAGCAAACTTGTGTCGAAAAGCATTTTACTGAACAGATGCGAAAGCATTACAACGGTGCAAGACCGGTGATTATCGGTAGATGTGCTCATTTGACCGACCCTCAACCTATTCATTACCAACAAGGTAGAGCCAAGTGCCAACAAAGAGATTTGTGTCAAAGAGGTTGTCCTTATGGCGGATATTTTAGTAGCAATGCCTCAACCCTTCCTTGGGCCAAAATGACTGGTAACATGACCATGAGAAACAATTCGGTGGTTCATTCGATCATTTATGACGAGAAAAAGCAAAAAGCAGTAGGCGTAAAAGTTATTGATGCGATTACCAAACAAGAAGTAGAGTATTTCGCAAGGATTATTTTTGTAAACGGTTCGACTGTCAACACAAATATTATCTTACTAAACTCAAAATCAAGTAGATTTCCGAATGGATTGAGTAATGACAACGGCTTGATGGGCAAGTATATACATTTTCATAACTTCCAAACCACCATTTCGGGCGAATATGAAGGTTTCTTGGATAAAAAGACAGATGGAATTAGACCAAACGGAAGCTATATCCCTCGTTTTAGAAATGTAAAAAAACAAGAAACAGACTTCCTAAGAGGTTATGCATCAGGCTTTAGTGCGAGTAGAACAGAAATAACAAACAGAGAAGGATGGGGTGAGGAACTCAAAAATAATCTTTTCGAGAAAAAATATGGCAATTGGAGAGTGGGTTCACATTTTATGGGTGAAACCATCCCGAAAATAACCAATTATGTAAAATTGGACGAAACGCTTAAAGACCAATGGGGTGTTCCGCAGATAAGAATTAACGTAGCCATGGATGATAATGATGCCAAAATGGCCAAGGATTTTAGAGAGCAATTGACCGAAATGTACACTTTAGCAGGTTTTACCAACATAAAAGCCAATGGAAGAAATGGATGGAATCCGGGTCTTGATATACACGAAATGGGCGGCGTAATAATGGGCAAAGACCCTAAAACCTCGCAGTTGAATGAATGGAACCAATTGCACCATTGCAAAAACGTGTTTGTAACCGATGGGGCTTGCATGACCAGCAATTCAACCCAAAATCCTTCTCTAACTTATATGGCATTGACTGCCAGAGCGGCTAATCATGCTGTGGAGGAGTTTCGGAAGGGGAATTTGTAAAAAAGCATTAGACGAATTGGCATTGATGTTTAAATAATCTAACCAATTCGTCTATTTTTTTATGTTCTCAAATCTCCACTCTCCCATTTTCCAATTTCAATACTCCTCGAGGACAAACCGCCGAGCAAACTCCACAACCTACGCATGATGAACGAACAATATCCTCGCCCTTTTGTGCATAGGCTCGCACATCAATGCCCATTTCGCAATAGGTGGAACAATTGCCACATGAAATGCATTGCGAGCCATTAGTAGTGATTCTGAATCTCGACAAAAGTTTTTGTTGAAATCCTAAAATGGCTGCCATTGGACAACCAAATCTACACCAAACTCTACTGCCCAAAATAGGATAAAAACCAACCCCAACTACACCGCTGAAGGCTGCTCCAATAAAAAAGCCGTACCAAGAACGTAAAGTGTAGGAATCAATAAAAAACACATTGGTATTGCCGATGGCCATATTGATAATCAAGAAAGTCGAAATTATTCCTGATGCCCAATAAATCCCTTTTCTAGCATCCAATGCCAGTTTTTTGTAAGCAATTTTGAAAACATACAAACTAAAAACTCCCAAAAATATAATTACCCCAACCAAAAAAAGCTGGGGATTAAGAGCCGCCTTTTCATTGATTAAAAATGAATAAATAACCGCTACTGTAGTGATAAAAACAAACAACAAAACCGAATGAATCATCCATCGCTCTATTTTCCAAGCTTTTACAGATTTGTCTGAAAGCTGACGAAAGGAATCTCCAGCAGTTTCGGCTAAACCGCCGCAGCCACAAACCCATGAGCAATACCATCTTTTGCCGAAAAAATAGGTCAAAATCGGTGAAATCAAAAATATCATGCCAATACCAAAGAATAGCATAAACATCCCGAGATTTCCGCCGCCCAACATGGCTTTCAAGTGCCAATCTTCGAAGAAATAGTAGTTCAGTGGCCACATGTTTTTTATATCTTTTGCAAAATAATCAAGTTTGGGATTAAGCTTCGCCAAAAACTCTGGAAGTAAGAATGCAAATCCCAATTGGAAAAACATTACCGAAGAAGTCCTTACAATTTGATAGGTATTATGACGATATTTCAGAATAAATTTCACGCCAAATCCAAGTATGGCTATTGTATAAAGTGTTCCATAAACAAACCACTGACTTGCACCGTGGCCGTTTAAAGCAAAACTTAGTGGATCAAAAAATGCAACTAAACCCGTATTTCCTTCTTTTTTTAAGCCTAAATACTCTGGAAACCAATAAATTACAATATAAAAAGCAGTAAGCACAAAACCCAGAATCCAAGCCACAATTCCTTTTGAAGAAACACTTTTAAACCAAACTTCGTTGTTCTTGATTCCAGACAATTCACTGGAATATTCACCAAATGAATACACGACAATTCCAGTTAGAATCATACATAAAGAAAGGTATAGTAAAGCTGAGCCTTCCAATAAATTAAAAAGGGCAGCTACAAGAATTATCATTCCGCCAAAACCCAAACTTAAACCTATGCTTTTGTTAATTTCCAATTTCATAATTATCTATATTTGAGATACTTGCATTGAAAATACTTGTTTTATCTCTTTCTCAAACTTCTTGAAAAACTCAGGATCAAAATTGGCCTTTTCTAGATTTTTTAATACAAAGTCTACACTTTCCTTTTTATTCAAAACCTTTTCAAAGAAATCCTGCCTCATACGTATTCCGAAAGTATTTATTCCCTCAAAAGCTCGATTTTCTTTGTTAAAAACTATTCTGACTGCTTTGTTTTCCATTTCCCAATAATACTCCTCTTGATTTTCGGTCAATTTAGCTGGGGCTAATCCATAAGTTTGGTACTCGATATCAAAAAACTTGGCAGAGTTAAACCAATGTCCTGGATTGTAAGAAGTTTTTTCTCCAGCCAAAGTTTTTGCAAGTGTTTGTCCCATTATTTTTCCTGTGTACCAAACCGCCTCAATTGGCCTTCTACTCACTTGCGGCTGCTGAATTTCGGCACAATCACCTATGGCATAAATGTTTTGAACATTTGTTTGCAAATATTCATTTACCAAAACTCCTTTGTTGATATTTATATTAGAATTTCGCAGAAAATCAATATTCGGACTTACACCAACCGTCAGCCCAACAAACTGGCAATCAATACTTTCTCCTTCTGATGTAATAATTGACTCGACCGAATCTTTCCCTTTTATTTCTCTTAGTTCTACATTTAATTTAAGGTTTATTCCATGTTCTAAAATATGTTTTTCGAGCATTCTGCCTTCATTTTCCGACAAAACCATGTTCCAAAAACTATTTTCTCTAACCAAAAACGTAACTTCAATTCCTCTCGAATTCAGCATTTCGGCCAACTCCACTCCTATTAATCCACCTCCAACAACTACCGCCTTTTTGATTTTTGAGGAATATTTTTCAAGATATTCCAAATCTTGCTTGTGATACAAACCCGAAACACCTTCTAAATCTTGTCCAGGCCAATTGTATTTATTTGGTTTTGAGCCAGTTGCAATCAACAAATAATCGTAAACCAAATTGACTCCATTTTCTAAAGAAACTGTATTTTTTTCAGACAAAACTTCGCTTACTCGGCCATTTATCAATGAGATTTTATTCTTTTCCCAAAAGCTGTTTTCATAAGGTTGGGTATGCTCAAACTTCATGTGACCCATGAAAACATACATAAGAGCGGTGCGAGAGAAGAAAAACTCGGATTCATCAGAAACAACCGAAATATCAAAATCCGTTAGTTTTCTGAGTTCAATTGCAGTGGTTATTCCTGCCACACCATTACCGATAATTACAACTTTTTTTGACATCTATTCAATAATTATAATCCAATATCGGCTTGTACTTTCTCTGAAATAAGCCTCAATTCAATGTTCTTAATCGGGTTCTTTTTTATAACTTTTACCAATTTACTATTTTCATACACATACTTGTCGATATTGTTTTCTATTTGGCAAGTAAATGTACCATCTTTATTCTTCTTTACGTTGTTGAAAAAAGCATAATATTCTGCATAAAACTTCTGATTATGAGTTGGTTCATCGAAAAACAACCTGCTTGAAGTCCATGTAATATCAGTATTCAAGACTTTTTCAAATTCCTTTTTTTCTTGTTTCGATTTCACCTCAAAATGTCCATTTTTAAATATGGTTGTGGTAAAAAAATCGCCTTTGTTTGAATTCGCCTTTGCCTCAGAAAAAACCAACCTGTTTTTATCAAATTGACTCTTTACCTCGTATTTGATTTTTAATGTAAAAACCAATAAATTAATCTTCACATCACTTTTGACCCTATAATTTACTACATCTTTGCTCACTTGATATTTGGTGGCATGCATTTCTCCAACTTTAATGCCAGCCACTTCTATGGCATATTTCTTCGTTTCAACAGTTTCTTGTGAAAAAGCAGGTGGATAAAAAAACAAGTACAGAATAAAAATTAATCGAGTCATTTTTTTGAAAATACTGTATGGTGTGTAAATAATTTTGTTCAAATTACGGAATTGTGACGCTAAAGGATTGTCATCTATGTTACAAAACGTAATAATTTATTTGTTTAACAATATTTTGGTCAATTAAATCATAATTTGCCAAGAAAAACTTTTCTGATGAAACGATTTACTTTTTTATTTTTGATTTTGATTCCCATATTGGGAAAGTCACAGGCCCCAGCAAATAGTTCGGTCTTTTGGCAAAATTTGAAGAAACACTGCGGAAAATCCTATGAAGGAACGCCAATTGCAGGAGTAGACAATGACACTTTCAAAAATAAACGACTGGTAATGCAAGTGATTAGCTGTGAAGAAAACGTTATCAAAATTCCTTTTTATGTCGATGGAGACAAATCCAGAACTTGGGTTTTTACTTTAAAAGGAGATAAAATTGAACTCAAACACGATCACCGACACGAAAATGGCGAGCCTGATAAAGTAACGATGTATGGTGGTACCAGTTCAAATAGTGGGCAAGAGGGTTTACAGATGTTTCCTGCAGATGATGAAACTGCCAAAATGCTTCCATTAGCCGCAACAAATGTTTGGTGGGTTGAGCTCAACGATGATTTTTTTAGCTACAATCTCAGAAAAATCGGCTCAGATAGACTTTTTACCGTAAAATTTGACCTGAAAAATCCCATCCAAATAGACTGGAAACCTTGGGGCTGGAAATAAAAAAAGCATCAATCTATTTCTCTACAAATTAATACTTTGACTTTTCAAGAAAATGTAAACTTCTTAACGCTTCGCAAGCTTCGTAATCAACCAGCCAACTCCTACAATTGTCAATGTGCCAAATGCCACCGTCATTTTAGGTTCCAAATTGGTTTTAACGTTTTCTGGCAAATAAGTTTGTAGAGACAAATAGGCAATTACGACCACTCCTACCATTGTACCTCCGATGGCAGCAGCCTTTCCTGCATTTTTTACCAAAAAGCCCAGCAAAAATATACCCAACATTCCTCCAGCGAATATTCCAGAGAGTTTCCACCAGATATCAAGAATGCTTTTAGCCCCAATCATGGCAATTCCAAAACTGATACCCAACAGACCAAAACCAACGGTGGCAATTCTTAAAACTTTGAGTTGCTGCAAATCATTCAAGTTTTTTTGGAAATATCTGGTATAAAAATCTTTCAAAAAAACGGTTGCGGAGCTGTTCATGCTACTGCTCATGGTGCTCATGGCTGCTGAAAGTAAAGCCGCCATTAACAATCCCAAAAGACCAGTCGGGATTTTAGTTTTGATAAAATGTGGTAAAACTCTGTCGCCATAATCTGCAGGTTGTAAATCAGGCAGTGCTATACTTTTTTCGAGAGAAACCACTTCTTTCAGACTTTGAATCTGCTCAGGAAAGTGCTGATAATAAACAAATAAGGCAGTACCTACAAAGAAAAACAAGAATGAAACAGGCACATAATAAATCACACATTGCCAGATGCTTTTTTGAGCGTCTTTGGTACTTTGGGCGGTATGGTAACGTTGGATATAATTCTGATCTACCCCAAAATTGACCAAGTTTATGAAAAAACCATACACAAAAACCACCCAAAACGAGCTTTGAGTAAAATCAGGTTTGAAAGTACCCAAACTAAATTTATCCTTTGCAAGACCTTCATTCACAATCGTTTGAATGTCAATGGCATACAAAATAATTCCTAAAATAAGCAATGCTCCCATGGTTTTCAGAACCGCTTGCACCACTTCAGTCCAAATCACCGCTTCCATACCACCGAATACTGTGTAAACGATTACACAAATACCTGAAAATATGATAATTAAAGAAATATCAAATCCAGTCAAAGCATTGATAGCAATGGCAATTGCGTAAAAAATGGTTCCCATTCTGGCCAATTGCGTAAGGATAAAACACAGCATGACATAACTTCTCGCCCAGGAGCCAAAACGCTTTTCGAGATGGGTGTAGGCACTGATTTCACCAGTATTTCGATAAAAACTTACAAAAAACTTAGAAGAGAAATAAGCCGCAAACGGCATAGAAATACTAAATACAAATGGATTCCAGTTGCTACCGAATGATTTGCCGGGATCTCCCAAAAAAGTGATCGCACTTAAAAAAGTAGCATAAAAACTCATCCCAATGGCCCAACCCGGAATGGTGCTGGAAGCAGTGGTAAATTGAGCCGTACTTTTATTCTTTCTAGAAAAATATAAGCCAATACCTACCATGGCAAGGAGATAAAATACAATAATGGAAATGTCTAAAATGGCCATTTTACAATTTTACAGGGTTGAATATTAAATTTGGGTTTTGTCTTCGACTCTGCCTCAGACAACGCATTTCACACTGAGCTGAGCCAAAGTGCCGTCACTGAGCGAAGCCGAAGGTGCCGTCATTTCACATCCAGCACCACATACCTCACTTTCTTACGTTTCCAAGTGTAAGTTATATGCACTTTTCCATCCGATGTTTGAATTACCGCTGGGTATGAAAACTCCATTTTGGGTTCATTTTCCAAAACCACAAACGGTTTCCATTCTTTTCCGTCATCAGAAATGGCGACATTTAACGGTGAGCGTTTTCCACCCCAAAGTTCCTCGCTTTTGCCCACATGATTATAAACCAAAAATTGTCTACCATCTTTTAGCGTAACAGCATCTGTCCCTGAATTTGGATTTGGTAGTGAAATGGGCTTCAATGCCGACCAGGTTTTTCCATTATCTTTAGAAAAAGCTTCTAAAATATAACTATTCTTACTTCTACACAGGATCTGTAATTGACCATCTTTGGTAAACAAAATACTCGGTTGAATGGCTAAAAACTCCTTCCCATCATTTATAGCTTCTGTTTTTGTCCAAGTTTTACCTGCATCTTTGGTCATTTCAAAATGGACACGCCAGCCATTGTCTTCAGAGCTTGTTGGGCAAAGCAAAGTACCATCTGAAAGCAAAACTGGTTTATTTTTTATAGGTCCATATATTCCATCAGGCAATTTTTCAGCCGCTGACCAAGTTTTGCCTCCATCAAAAGATCTTTTCAACATTCCCCACCAAGTAGATGGACTTGGACCTACTTTATAAAATAATATCAATTCGGCTCCAGACATTTGAAACAAAACGGGATTCCAAGTCGGATATCTTTTCTTCGGACTTTCCACCCCATTGGCTACTTCTACAGGAGTTGTCCATTTGCCATTTTCTATTCTGCTTACCCAAATACCCACATCTGGGTCTCTTTCTGCCGTACCGCCAAACCATGCTGCTATTATTCCATTAGGCGTTTCGGCCAATGTGGATGCATGACAAGAAGGAAAAGGAGCATTTTCGTAAATAAATTCGGATTTGACGATGGGAGATTGGGCGGCAGAAAACAGAATTCCTGCACAGAAAATAAGTAGGTATTTCATTTGTAAGATTATGGTTGAATTTTATGGAGATAAATTTAGGAAAAATATCTGGTGGGGAAAGAATTAAGAGATTAAAGTTTGGATTGAATTAGGATCATATATCTTTAAGTTTTACGGATATTCTAAGTTTAAATTAAAAATTTGAATTGGACTAAAGACTAAATTGAAACTCCACTGCAGCAAAAAACAATGGTAATATGAAAACATAAAGCTTCCGCAAGAAAACAAAGAAGATTTTGTAAATGGCTCTCCGATACATTTTGTGAAGAATTTTAAAGGAAATCTGCCCTACATACATGGAACAGGCGACGATAATGTGCATTACCAAAATGCAGAACTGCTCATAAACGAAATGATAAAATACCACAAGCAGTTCCAGTTTATGCCCTACCCCAACCGAAGCCACGGCATTTACGAAGGCGAAGGCACCACTTTACACCTTCTACGCTCTACACAAAGTATTTGAAAGAACATTGTGCGGCTGGAGGGAGGTGATGGTTTGAAGTGGACTTATTTAAAAGGTTTTAAATTAACAATTTCCTTTTGGTTTGAAGGATTTTTGTAAAGGTTCAAATGTTGAAAATGCCTTTTGGATAACTATTGGTTAAGTTCATCGGTCTGAAGACCGAAATTCACTCGTGCATAGTCAGAAGACTAAGCACAGAAAGTGATGTTTTTAATCACCTTTCAATATTATTTTTTGAATATCAGATTTGTTATATATAATGATTTCTTTGGAGGAATTGTTTCTTAATACTATGTAGTTTTTAAAGTCTCCTGCCACAATTAGTTCTCCTTTAATTTCAATTGTTTGTGAATTTGAAATAAGACTTTTAATATTATTATCTGAAAATTCTTTAAAGTCAATTTTAAAAAAGATTACAAAAAAAAGTACGACAAAAGATACTCCTAAAACAATATTGAACTTAAATTTAGTCCAGATATTAGTTTTAATAATTAATAAAAAATAAATGACTATTGAAATAATTATTGAGATGGTTTCATATTGTAAGGGGATATTTTTGTTTGTAACCTGAAGATAACGATTACCCAAGAATTCAATTAATATCTTAATTGCAGAGTAACAAACAATAAAAAATATAATAAAAAAAGCTTGAAAATTGACGTAATCTTTATCTCTATCAAGTTTTTCTGGAAAAAACATTGCAAATATCCAAGTTGACAATAATATTATTATCAATGTGAATTTAAAGTTAAAAAATGGATTAAAAGCAAATGATATTACTTCCGAAAATTCCATATATGGAAATGGATTGAAACCAATAAAACTATACCTAAATTTAATGTAAGAATAACATAGAATAAGTAATAGGGCTAAGAATACTGCCCAGTTTTCATTTAATTTTTTCATCGAATTTATTATAAATTAACTTTGATTAAACAACTCTTTGGTTTCTTCCAAATGTCGAAACAAGATGGGGTGGATTTCCAATCAGATTCAAAGCTATTGAAATATATTAATTTCACAATTTCTTCACCTTTATAAAATTTCAAATAATTATCAATTTATTTCATCTAAAAATTGACAATAAATCTTTTCTTTTCGGCTTAAAGCGTTTCTCAACTTACCAAATTCCACCAAAAATCACTAATTTTGCGGAAAATTTGATTTAAAAAACGCAATGGCAGAGTACAGACACCGAGAGATAGAAAAAAAATGGCAACAATATTGGGAAAATAACCACACCAACAAAGTTGAAATAGACACCACAAAACCTAAATGCTACGTGCTGGATATGTTTCCGTATCCATCTGGGGCAGGTTTGCATGTGGGCCACCCGCTCGGGTACATCGCCTCTGACATTTATAGCAGATACAAAAAACTCAAGGGCTTCAACGTGTTGCACCCCATGGGTTTTGACTCATTTGGATTGCCTGCCGAGCAATATGCCATCCAAACGGGGCAGCATCCGGCCATTACGACAGAGAAAAACATCGAAACATATATTGGCCAGTTAAAAAACATCGGTTTTTGCTACGATTGGTCGCGTGAAGTGCGTACATCTGACCCTGCTTACTACAAATGGACGCAGTGGATTTTCATGGAATTATTTAATTCTTGGTACAACAAGGAGTCTGACAAAGCCGAAAATGTGGCTACTTTGTACGATTTGTTTGCAAAAGGAGGCTCAAATGAGGCCAAGGCCGTTTGTGATGAAGAATTGCCAGAATTTACCGCCGAAGAATGGAATTCGTGGTCGAAAGAAAAACAATATGAGGTTTCATTAAACTACCGCTTGACCTATTTGGCGGAATCTGTGGTCAATTTCTGTCCAGAATTGGGCATGGTATTGTCTAACGACGAGGTGAAAGACGGCGTTTCGGAGCGTGGTGGCTACCCGGTGATTCAGAAAAAAATGAGTCAGTGGATGATGCGAATCACGGCTTATTGCGACAGATTGATTTCTGGCTTGGATACCATCGACTGGTCGGAATCTTTGAAAGACCAGCAACGCAACTGGATTGGCAAATCCAACGGTGCTTCAGTGAAATTCGAAGTGGAAAATTCGGACAAAAAAATAGAAGTTTTCACGACCAGAATTGACACCATTTATGGCGTTTCGTTCTTGGTTTTAGCTCCAGAACACGAATGGGTGGCCGATTTGACGACTTCTGAGCAAAAAGCAAGTATAGAAGAATACATCCTAGAAACCCAAAAACGCTCGGAATTGGACCGTATGTCTGATGTCAAGAAAGTTTCGGGTGCGTTTACGGGTTCGTACTGTATAAATCCTTTCAATGGTGAGCGAGTGCCAATTTGGATTGCGGATTACGTTTTGGCGGGTTACGGAACAGGTGCCGTGATGGGCGTACCATCGGGCGATCAACGTGACTGGAATTTTGCGACGCATTTCAGCTTGCCCATCATCCCGATTTTGGATGCTCAAGCGGACATCGAAACCCAAGCGGATGCCACCAAAGAAGGAAAATACATCAATTCGGGCATGATAAATGGCCTGAATTACAAAGAAGCAACTGCCAAATTGGTGGCTTATTTGGAAGAAAATAAAATTGGCCGAGGAAAAGTAAATTACCGTTTGCGTGATGCTGTTTTTGCTCGTCAGCGTTATTGGGGCGAGCCAGTTCCCGTCTATTTCAAGCCAAATGCCGAAGGAACCCTTGTGCCTCATTTGGTTGATAAAAAGGATTTGCCTTTGATTTTGCCTGAAATCGACAAATACCAACCAACCGAAACAGGTGAACCGCCATTGGGAAGAGCCAAAAACTGGACTTATACACCTGAAGGTTCAACAGAAGCTTATCCACTAGAAATGAGCACCATGCCGGGCTGGGCAGGAAGTAGTTGGTATTGGTACCGCTACATGGATGCCAACAACGACACCGATTTTGCCTCAAAAGAAGCTTTGGATTATTGGCAAGATATAGACTTGTATTTGGGCGGAACCGAACACGCCACAGGTCACCTTTTGTATAGCCGTTTTTGGAACAAAGTTTTGAAAGACTTGGGTTATGTAAAACAAGAAGAATTTGCCAAAAAATTGATCAATCAAGGGATGATTCAGGGCGTGAGTATGCTTGCCACAATAGCATGGGAAGGCAATTTAAATGAAACTGAACTTAATAATTCTAACAAGCAAAGATCTTATTTACTACCATATAATTCAAAACCACTCTTAGAAGGTGAATTCTGTCTTAGAAATGGAACATTTGCGGACGTCAATATTCCAATAGAATTTGCAGAATATGTGAATGGCGATGTCTATTTAAATAAGACTAGTTTAACTGAGTTAGGTAAAGTGTATTTAAAATTTGCAGATATAGAAATTGCAGACTATAATTATTTGTTATCAAATTTTACATTTGATAGTACTTTTCTTTCAAAAACGGATAATTTGAAGCTATATCCGGTTCATGAAAAAATGTCAAAATCCAAGTTCAATGTGGTAAATCCTGATACATTGGTTGAAAGATACGGAGCTGACACTTTGCGTTTGTATGAAATGTTTTTGGGGCCTTTGACAGAGTCAAAACCTTGGGATACACGTGGAATTGAGGGAACTTATAGATTCTTGAGGAAATTCTGGCGTTTGTTTTTTGACCAAAACGGCTATCCGATTTTCAAAGACGAAGAGCCTACCAAAGACGAGTTAAAATCTTTGCACAAAACCATCAAAAAAGTAGCTGAAGATGTGGAGAATTTCTCTTTCAATACTTCGGTAAGCTCGTTTATGATTTGTGTGAACGAATTGACGGATCTAAAATGCCATAAAAAAGCTATTTTGAGGGATTTATTGATTACACTTTCACCGTATGCTCCGCATATTGCTGAAGAACTTTGGGAGCAAATTGGTGAAACAGAAAGCATTACCAAAACTGTGTATCCTACCTTTAATGCGGCTTATTTGGTAGAGGATAGTTTCGAATATCCAGTACAAATCAATGGAAAAGTGAGGGTAAACCTAAACTTCCCAGCTGATATGGCGAAAGAAGAAATTGAGAAACAAGTATTGGCTAACGACCAGGTAATCAAATGGATGGAAGGAAAAGAACTGAAGAAAATCATTGTGGTGCCAAAGCGTATCGTGAATGTAGTGGTTTGAGGCTCAATGGAACACGGATGACACAGATAGGACGGATTAATGCTGATTTTTAATATTTTAGCCTGAGGATTAAATTCTTCAGGCTTTTTTTTAGAATAAAATAGCGAATTCAATATTAGTTTCAAGAGGGATACAACCAACTCAAAGATGACCGCAGAGCGATCAAATTATATTAAAAAAGACGTTCAAAAACGAATATAGCGACCTCAGAGATGTTGGACTTCGGGTCGTGATATTATCAAAATCTGCAATACTTCGACCGCCCTGCGGTCGGATTGGTGAATCGTAAACCATTTCAAATTTCTAATATAGTTTGACCGCTCTGCGGTCGGCTTGATAAATCCTAAACCATTTTCAATTTTCTTCGACCGCTCTGCGGCCGGGGTGATGCGTCACATACTAATTCCTAATATAATTCGACCGCTCTGCGGTCGGATTGATACTTCACATACTAATTTCTAATATAGTTCGACCGCTCTGCGGTCGGGTTGATATGTCTAAAACCATTTTTTATTTTATTTCGACCGCTCTAAGGTCTTAATGAACAAGAGCAGAGCAATCAAATCATTAATACCCCCCCTTATTACTTTCTAAATGAATTGTATGTAAAAAAAATACTCTGTGATTTAAAACTTTGACCTATAATCAATAGCAAATAGGTTTTTTTATTGAAAACTCAATAATTAGGAACAAAATTTGTTATAAGGATAACAAACCATTTTCGTTTTAATGAAAAAACTCATTGTCCTTCTTTTTATAAGTTTTAATGCTATCGCTCAATTTCCTGACAATTTATTAGCTGATAGTACTGATGTATACACCAGTTTCAAATATGCTAAATACGATTCCTTAAAACTGGAGCTTTCAAAGCCTGAAAATCAAGAATTTTTAAAGGATTTTAATAAAAAGTTCGGAGCAAATTTTGATACAAAAACTCAATATGAAGCACTTTTGACGTCCAATATTGACCAGCTAGAAATGGATTTGTTTGACCAAAGAAAGGCTCAATTAGATTTCTTAAAAAAAGCTGATATTTCGAAATTTCTAGCCGAACATTTAGAAAAAGAAATAAAATACAACTATTGGCATTTGATTTTTTCGTATCCTATCGAAAGAGGTAATAAAGATCAGCAGCTTCGAAGGGTTATTTCGCTTCCAACAGTGATGGTTGCCAATTTGAAAGCTGAATTACTTAAAGATCAAAGCCTGATTCATAACAAATCATTCAGAAATCTGCTGATGTATTATATCACTTACAAAAACTCTGAGGAAAAGGATTTTGTGAAATACTCCAACCAATTGCAGTCTGTAAACGACAAAGCCGAGTATGCCTTAAAAAGCTTTAATAGTGATATTTTAGACTATTCTTTAGCTCAATTGCTGGTAAATAATAAGAAATACCTTACTGGAAGAACAACAAGAAGTATTGCCAAAAACATTAAAAACAACAACGTCAGGTATATTTTTGAAAGTAAATTCATAAATGAGGTTGTAGCCAATGAGGCCATCACAGCAGCAAAGAAAAAAGAAGAAGAAGCCAAAGCAGCACAAAAAGCGGCGGTGCAGTTTGCAGATTTAGAAGGAAAAAACTTCGATTTTAGCAAATATATAGGCAAAGTGGTTTATGTGGATTTTTGGGCAAGCTGGTGCGGCCCTTGTAAAGCTGAATTTCCTCATTCTAAAATCATGCATTCAGGGCTGTCTGAAGAAGATAAAAAGAAAATAGTTTTCCTCTACATTTCAATTGACGACACCGAGGAAAAGTGGAAAGGCGGCATTGAATCTAATGACTTGGGAGATTTTGTAAACGGTTGGGTAACGCCAGAGTGGTCGGCCAAGGTTTCACAACAATACATGATTCGCACGATACCACGCTATATGATGATTGACAAAACAGGCAAAATCGTAAATGCAAATGCCAAAAGGCCGAGCAGTCCCGAGACTTTGGGCGAATTATTAGAACTTGCAAAATAATTGGAAATAATAAGATTGAGAATACCAAAAATTTAATAATTTTGAATCAATAACGGCTTTGAAGCGTTTTATTTAAAAGAATAAAATAAAAAAAATGTTCAAGTTCATATTTCTTATATTGTTATTGTTGGTATTTGTGGCACCTCTCAGAAGGTTCTTATTTTGGCTCATTGTTGGAAGGCAGATAGTTAAAGAACAAAAAAAATATCAGCAACCTAACACTCCTGTACGTCCAGAAGGTGAAATAAAAGTAGATTACAAACCCAACAGAAACGACCGCCCAAATGAGTCTGGTGGACAATATGTTGACTACGAAGAAGTAAAATAATTATGTTGAGGAAAAAATTCCACATACCTATTTCCATAGATTTTGCTGTTTTGATCCTTCGGGTTTTTCCATCGCTTTTCATGCTGACTTATGGTTGGGAAAAACTCATAAAACTCATTTCAGGAGATTGGACTTTTGCAGATCCATTGGGATTGGGTGAAGGTATTTCTCTTTTTTTGGCCGTTTTAGCAGAGTTTTTTGGCTCTTTGATGGTCATTTTTGGAATATTGACACGGCCTGCATTGTTGTTGCTGATGTTTACAATGGCTGTGGCGGGATTTATAGTTCATGCACCAGACCCCATAACTGTAAAAGAACACGCACTAACGTTTTTGATTATCTATACAGCTATTTTCATCACTGGTCCTGGAAGATTCTCACTCGACAATCGAATTTTTAGCAGATAATATCTCTTGATATATTATCTCTGGAAAATACTGATATTCAAGCTCATGTATTTTCTTAGCAACATCTTCTGGTGAATCGCCTGAAGTAACTTCACACTTAGCCTGGAAAATCACTTTGCCTTCATCATATTTTTCGTTCACGTAGTGAATCGTAATTCCTGATTCTTTCTCTTGATTGGCCACAACAGCTTCATGGACATAATGCCCCCACATGCCCTTTCCGCCATATTTTGGCAATAAAGCTGGATGAATATTGATCATTCGGTTTTCAAACGCTCTTGTGAGATTATTGGGAACTAACCACAGAAAACCAGCTAATATAACCCAATCAATCTGCTGTGACTGAAGAATTTCGACAATTTTGTCAGTTTTAGAAAAAAGAGTTTTGTTGAAAATCAAAGTGGGAATATTCAACCTTTGGGCTCTTTCAATAACTCCTGCAGCTGGATTATTGGTCAATACCAAGGTAACTTCTATTTCTTCATTTGAGCTAAAAAACTCAACTATTCGCTCAGCATTAGATCCTGAGCCAGAGGCAAAAATGGCAATTTTTATCATATTATATTTACACAAAAACAATACTCGCAACACCCAAGAGCATAATAATCTTACAAATTCTGCTCAATTCAGCGAAGTGTTTTTTTCTATCTGCCAAAATTAGTTTATATAGCATTAGCAACAAAAGTAATCCCAAAATACCGAAACAAAGCCAAAGATTAAAGTTAGACAACTTGGCAAGTAAAATCAGTACCAGAGCAACAAAAAGCACTAACAATGAGTATATTATATTTTTTGTTTTTCTTATTCCCAAAAATATCGGGAGGGTTTTAGATCCATGTGCAGCGTCGCCTTTCATATCTTCCATGTCTTTTATAATTTCTCTTATGAGATTTATAAAGAAAGCAAACAAAGCATATATATGAATTATGATTCTACCAGGTTCATAATAAAGTGCGATTTCGCTTATAGATAATGCCGTTAAAAACGCCACGATAAGATTTCCTGAAAAAGGTTTTTTCTTAAAAATGGAAGCGTAGAACCACAAAATAGTCACCGAGAAACTATTTACCAATAAAATCTTCCAGCTCAAAAATAGTCCAAGAACAACGCCCATTCCACTCAAGATTTGGTGGATGAGCAATGCATATCTTCGTTTGATAATTCTTCCCACAAAAACCTCATCTGGCTTATTTATTTGGTCGATTTTAACATCAAAATAATCATTGATGATATATCCTCCAGCGGCAATAAGAACAGTCGACAACACCAAAATTAAAAACTCCCAATCCTTAAAAATTGAATTTTCAGCATTTTCAACCAAAAAATATCTCACCAAATACTGCGAAAATGCAATAATGAGCAGGTTGTTCCAACGAATAAGTTTTAGGAATGGTTTAATGAGATATTTCTTTGGTGCTCAAAAATATCAATAAAACCTTAGATAAAAAAAGGAAATGATTAATTGGCCTTCTTGTCCAAACTTCAGAAAGGGAATTATTTAGTTGCTTTTTGTTGTTGTATATTCAATACGCAAAAAATTAAGAATGAGAATCGGAATTGTATGTTATCCAACTTTTGGAGGCAGTGGAGTTGTAGCCACAGAACTAGGGAAAGCATTAGCACAAAAAGGTCACGAAGTACATTTTATCACCTACTCTCAACCTATCAGATTAGATTTTTTCAACGAAAATATTTTTTATCATGAGGTAAGTATTTCATCTTATCCTCTTTTTCAATACCCACCCTACGAGTCGGCCTTGGCTGGGAGAATGGTGGATGTGGTAAAACACGCTAACTTGGATTTGCTTCATGTGCATTATGCTATTCCCCATGCTACCTCGGCATATTTGGCCAAACAAATACTCAAAAGTGAGGGTTTGAATATTCCTGTGGTTACTACGCTGCATGGTACTGATATTTCAATAGTAGGCAGAGACCCAGCTTTGAGTCCAGTAGTAACGTTCAGTATCAATGAGTCTGACGGTGTTACAGCCGTTTCGAGAGATTTAAAAATAGATACAGAATCTGCATTTAAAGTAAATAAAGACATTGAGGTTATTTACAACTTCGTTGATTTAACGCGTTTTTATAAACAAGAAAAAGAGCATTTTAAGCGTTTTATCTGTCCAAATAACGAAAAATTATTGGTACATGCCTCCAACTTCAGACAGGTAAAAAGGATAGATGATATCATAAAAGCCTTTGCTGAAATAAGGAAACAAATACCATGTAAACTACTAATGGTGGGCGATGGTGAGGAAAGACAAAAAATGGAATTACTCAGTCGTGATCTTGGTTTGAGCGACGATATACGGTTTATTGGTAAGCTAGAAGCTATAGAAGAAGTACTTTCGGTGGCTGATTTGTTTTTTATGCCTTCTGAAAAAGAAAGTTTTGGATTGGCTGCTTTGGAAGCTATGGCTTGCGAAGTACCAGTAATTTCAAGTAATACAGGTGGATTGGCAGAACTAAATATTCATGGAGAAACAGGCTTTTTAAGCAATGTTGGAGACATTGATGATATGGTAAAAAATGCTTTGTTTATTCTGAAAGAAGAAAATCTCCCAATTTTCAAAAAGAACGCTCTGGAAAGAGCTAAACAATTCGATGTAAACGTGATTGTACAGCAATATGAAGCTTATTACCACAAAGTAATCGATGGTTTGAAATAAGCCTTTTTTTTGGTAATTTGCTTGAAAATTAACTCAGAAAGGTTGTAGATAATCGCCGCAAGGATTTGTAAAAATTTTAAATGAAAGAACTAGCTTACCTCAACAAATACTTCTACAAATACAAGTTCTATCTTTTTTGGGGTATTGTTTTTACGCTAGTTTCTAATCTTTTTGGCATTGTACCAGCACAAGTGGTAAGACATGCTTTGGAAATGGTCAAGATCAACATTGACCTGTATTTTTTGTTTGAAAACTCCTCTCTACAAGTTAGTTCTTATAAAATCATAACTTTTAGCATAGCTATTTTTGGCATATTGATATTGGCTATGGCTATTCTGAAAGGAATATTTTTATTTGCCGTTCGGCAAACACTGATTGTGATGTCAAGGCATATTGAGTATGATTTAAAAAACGAAATTTACGCTCATTATCAAACACTTCCGCTCTCTTTTTACAAGAAAAACAGCACGGGCGACCTCATGGCGAGGATTTCTGAAGATGTGTCTAAAGTTAGAATGTACATTGGCCCATCGCTCATGTATTTGCTCAACATGGTTATTTTGGTATTTTTGGTGCTTTCATACATGTTTTCAGTAAATGCTCGACTCACTTGGTATGTTTTAATTCCGATGCCAATCTTATCTATCAGCATTTTTTTTGTAAGTAGTATCATCAACAAAAAGTCAGAGAAAATTCAAAAAAGTCTTTCTAACCTTTCCACGTTCGTACAAGAAGCATTCTCCGGAATAAGAATCATAAAATCTTTTGCGAAAGAAGAAAATTTTGTTGAGACTTTTACCAAAGAAAGCGAAAACTATAGAAAGGAATCATTGAGTCTTACAAGGGTGGATGCTTTATTTTCTCCTGCCATTTCATTTTTGATTGGATTGAGTACAGTCATTTGTGTTTTTGTGGGTGGGCAAGAAATAATTTCTGGCAAAATAACCGCCGGAAATATAACAGAATTTATCATGTATGTATTTATGCTCACATGGCCATTAACAGCTCTCGGCTGGACATCCGGCCAGATACAAAGAGCGGCGGCTTCACAAAAAAGGATAAACGAATTTCTGAAAATCAAAACAGATATAGTTTCTATCGAAAACAAAAAACTGGAGCTTCGAGGAAAAATAAGCTTCAAAAATGTGAGTTTCAAATACCCTGATACTGGAATAGAAGCATTAAAAAATGTCAGTTTTGAAATAAATGAAGGAGAATCTGTCGCCATAATCGGCTCCACTGGTTCGGGAAAAAGTACGATTGCCAATCTTCTTTTGAGAATGTACGATGTTACCGAAGGACAAATATTGTTTGATGGCGTTGATATTAAGAATTTGAATATTTCCAATTTCAGAGAACAAATGGCTTATGTACCACAAGATGTATTTCTTTTTTCAGAAACCATAAAAAACAATATTCAGTTTGGAATAAATGGAATTTCAGAGGATAAAATTCATGAATCTGCTAAAAAAGCTGAGATTTACAATAACATCATGGACTTTGAAGAAGGATTTGACACCAAAATAGGCGAAAGAGGCATAACACTTTCTGGTGGACAGAAACAGAGGATTTCTATAGCAAGAGCCATTATAAGAAATCCCAAGATATTGGTTTTGGACGACTGTTTGTCAGCGGTAGACACCAACACCGAAAACGCCATTTTGAACAATCTAAAGGGAATTATGAACGAAAAAACTACATTTTTAATATCTCACCGGGTATCAAATGCAAGACTAGCGGATAAAATAATAGTGCTGGACGAAGGAAAAATTGTAGAACAAGGCACACACGAACAGCTCCTTCAAGCTGCTGGAATGTATAACGACCTTTACGAAAAACAAAGTTATACGGAAGCAATAGAATTATGATTTCTTTAGAAAAAATACAAGGTGTAATTTTCGATATGGACGGCTTGTTAGTCGACTCCGAACCACTTTGGCACATCGCTGAAAAAGAAGTTTTTAGTAGCGTTGGTATAAATCTAAGCACTGAAGATTGCCTCAAAACAACTGGAATGCCTACGGGGGTGGTTTTTGATTATTGGTATGAAATATCGCCATGGACTGGTAAGACCAAAAAAGAATTGGAAACGATGCTTTTTGAGAAAATGGTTTTACTTATAAAACAAAAAGCCAAGCCAATGCCAGGTGTATTGGAAACTCTAGAATATTTCAAAAAAAGAGGTCTAAAGATTGGCTTAGCATCTGCTTCTCCCCTTATGTTGATTGAAATTGTTATTGAAAAACTAGAAATCAAAAGCTATTTTGACTTCTATCATTCGGCCACTTTGGAGAAAAACAACAAACCGCATCCAGATGTTTATTTGACAGTAGCAAAAAAACTAAATTGTCCAATTGAAAACTGCTTAATATTAGAAGATTCTGTAAATGGTGTAAAAGGTGCAAAAGCATCTGGAGCCACGGTTATAGCCGTTCCTGAGGCTCATTTTTTTGAGTTTGACGAATACAAAATTGCTGACCACAAGATAAAAAGCCTATTAGAACTCATTAGTTGATTATAAAACAAAGATGTTAAAAAGTATAGAAAACGAGCGATTCTCGAAAATAAAAAGTGGCGATTCTCCATTAGAAAAAGCGGAATACGATTACTGTCAGTTTGTCGATTGTGATTTTTCGGATGCTAACTTCAGAGACTTTGTTTTTGCGGAATGTACTTTTACCAATTGCAATTTGAGCAATGCTACCATCATCAATTGTGGTTTTAAAGACGTTAAGTTTATCAACTGCAAAGCTTTGGGATTGCAATTTGCGAATTGTAACCCATTCCTATTTGAGGTAAATTTCAAAGACTGTTTATTAAATCACTGTTCTTTCTATAAACTCAATCTTAAAAAAGCCAACTTTGAAAACTGTTCATTGGAAGAATCGGATTTTGTTGAAGCCAATCTTACAGAGGCAGTCTTTAAAAACTCCAACCTTTTGGGTGCTATTTTTGAAAACAGTATTTTAGAAAAAGCAGACTTTAAGACCGCAATTAACTTCAGAATCAACCCATCTACCAACCGAATAACAAAAGCCATTTTCTCTTCTGAAAACCTAAGTGGGTTATTATTAGACTTCAAAATAATTATTAAGTAATTTTTTCTGCATATTATTGCGTAACCAAATAGTTACGCATATATTTGTAACCAATCAGTTACATATATGACACGTAGAGACGTATTTCAGGCCATATCAGATCCCACTCGAAGGGAGATCATTGGGCTTCTAACTAAACAACCGCTTAATTTAAATGCCGTCGCCGACAATTTTGATGTAAGTAGACCGGCCATTTCTAAACACATGAAGATCCTCACAGAATGTGGTTTGGTGATAATCAAACAAAAAGGAAGAGAACGCTATTGTGAAGCCAAACTGGACAAACTCAACGAAGTTTCTGTTTGGATAGAGAAATACAAGGAGTTCTGGAATCAGAAACTCGATGCTTTGGAAAATTATTTAGAAGAAATAAAACTTAAAGAATCATGAACCTTGAGAAAAATCAAATTGGAATTGAACGAATCTTAAACGCACCGATTTCGCTTGTTTGGCGAATGTGGACTGAGCCTGAGCATATTCAACATTGGTGGGGTCCAAATGGCTTCACCAGCACCATCCATAAAATGGAAGCAAAAAACAATGGTGAATGGAAATTTATAATGCATGGTCCCGATGGCACAGATTACAACAACTTTAACATATTTAAGGAGCTGGTTTTTCATGAAAAAATAGTGATTATTCACCAAGGGCCTCCACATTTTGAATTGCAAATGACTTTTGAAGATCTGGGAGAAAAAACCAAATTGACCTTGATTTCTAACTTTGAGTCAGAGCAAACTTTAAAAGAAATATTAAAAGAGGGCATTGTTGAGGAAGGCTTAAAACAAAACATCGAGAAATTAGAAGCTTACATTCCTACATCAAGTGATTTTGTAATTGAAAGAACATACAATGCTGACATTTCTAAAGTTTGGGAAGCTATTTCGAACAAAGATGTAATGAAACTGTGGTATTTTGATTTAGAAGAATTTAAGGCTGAGGTTGGTTTTAAGTTTAATTTTGTTGGAGGAGAGCCACCAAAAGAATATTTACATTTGTGCGAGATAGTAGAAGTCGTTCATGAAAAAACATTGGCCTACACATGGGCTTATGCGGGATATGGAGGCATTTCTACAGTCATTTTTGAATTAGAATCAATTGGAACGCAAACAAAACTGACACTAGCCCACAAAGGCCTTCAATCATTCCCGAGCAACAATCCAGACTTTGCAAAGAAAAATTTCGAAGCGGGATGGACATCAATTATTGGAACTTCCCTTTTAGAGTTTTTATATTCTTAAAACAGAAAAAAAGGATGCTTTTTTGGAGAAAGCATCCTGTTTTATTTACAATCCTGGTTTTATTTCTTAATGAATTTTTTCACTACGGCACCTCGCTTTTCTGTAAGTTTGAGCATATAAGTTCCCGGAGCAAAATTGCCAATGGCTATTTCATAATTGAGCATATTACCATCTGAAGGTATCATCTCGTCCATCATTTTGCTTCCTCTCAAAGAATACACCTCCAGTCTTACATTCTGGCTTTCAGCCAAGTCTAAGTTTATTTTCAAGGTTTCCTCTGTCGGATTTGGAAAAATTTTCAAGCCAACTATTGAAGTATTTTCATTGGCCAAAATCACAGGAATATCTTTCTGAATATAAAGATTATCAATGGTCCAACCCCACCCAGAGGTCCACTGATCAGCAAACATTCTGAATCTGATTAGAAGATTCTCACCAGCAAAATCTGATGTAAAATCCGAACCATATATCTGAACAGTCCTACGTTTTAGCATAGCTGAAGTAGCTTTTGCTATTGAGTTTGGTGCAGTACCTGACGAAAAACTACTATTAAAAGCATTGTTCCAAGTGGCATTGGCTCTGCTATCATAACCATCTTCTAGCGGAAACCAAAAACTTCCGTCCAAAGAACCCTCAACCACAACATAGTCGTAAAAGTCTTGATCGCCAAAAGATGAACCAACATCACCTGGCTCTACAAGAGCCACTTCATCAAATGTTATAGTTGCGTTGGTTGATTTTAATTCTATTGGAATTCTAAGCATCGCTATGTCACTTTTATCAAATGGCATATAGATTCCTCCATCTACTGGATCTAACAATCCTAAACCATTAATATAAGGATGAGCAGTATTTAATGCCTTAGACGCAAACCCATCTGCCTGATCAATATTGAATCCTAAAAGTGCAAAATCCTCGTTTGAGCTTTCAAAATCCGTTACATATTCAGTAACTGTTGAATTCTTAATAGATGTAACTGTAAAAGTATAGAAACCATCACCGGGCTTATCGTTTTGATTGGTCCCACTATAGTTTGTTGGTAATATGGTTTGATTACCTGCCTTATCCTTGGCCACAATTTGGTACCTGACCTTATCCCCAACCTTCAAGTCTGTTATCACATTTTCTGCCAGATAAGCATTGTCATCGGCTCTTCCTTGTGAGAAAACTGGATTATCTACACCAGGCTTATATTTTTTCAAAGGCTTTAAAGGAGCCTTTATGGCATTCACTGTAAATAAGATATATACTGTATCAATACCTTCCTGAAAGTCATCAATGACATTTGCCAAAATACTAACTGGTGAAGTAGATAGTAAAATATCCGGAGCATAATGCTCTATTCCTGGCCCAGAAACGTCTTTAGAGCCTATTTCAAAGCTGTAAACAAAATTAGATGCTTCCAATCCTCCATTACCCGGGCTTGTTGTGGTCAATCCATAGTTGTCTTTAATTTCAAAAAAGTATTCTACTTTAGTTGTATTAGCTGGTAGGTCAACATTCGCAAAATATTTTCCGCTTGTCGGATCCTTTTGCAATTCTACTATTTTAGCTTGGCTTGAAGCTGCGTCATTTAAAACATAAATCAACTTTGCAGAATTATTCACTAATGTTGTGTCTGACAATATTTTAGCTTCGAATCTAATCGCACCTGCTAATGCTCTATTTTTCAAGGGATCGTGGACAATCGAAGTACTTTTCCAACCCATATCTTGAAACATCTTCATAACCAATGGTCCTGGATTAAGGTTTTTTTCTCTTAAACTTGCCGTGGGCGTCATCAGCGAGTTTATGCCTCCGTTACCGTACTTATCGTCGTCCAAATGCGAAATGCTCGAACCTCCTTCCCAAGGATTAGGGGCATAAATCAAAACTTTATTTTCCTTGACATCGGCTTTGGTATTCGGTCCTGAGAAAAATATATCTTCACTTACCAAAGCATTCCTAAGCACATTTGAAGGATTCTTAAAAGTTAAAGTATCTATTAAACTCTTGGCTTCGCCATTTTGCAAAAATTTATCATAAATGGCATTAAACTTAGTACCAAAGCCATAAAAACCTTGTTGACCAGAGACACGCATAGAGGAGACAAAACCCAGCCCATGTCCTAATTCATGCAATACGATTGATGTAAAATCAAAAGTTCCGATAGGGACGTTAGAGGCAGTGCCATAATACCACGGGATTTTACTGTTAAACCTACAAAAAATATCATCCTCGTTGACAGAGTTCAGTTCCCTCCCTGCTAGTTTTTCTGCCAACGCCAATGGATAAAACGTATTTACTTCTCTAGCTCCTGGAAAATTTCTGTAATAATCGTTTGTATTTGCAGCTCCAAGAACATTATCTCCTAAATCTTCCCAATAAGCAGTAACCCTGATAGGAACAGTTGAAACTAACAGTTCTGCCCAAATATCAACAGCCCTTTGAAATGCAGCTTTAGCATTTTCGGGAAAGTCAACATATGTGACCACAAATGTGGCTGCTTGCCCGCCTTCAGTTCTCGCTTTTTTGTTAAGAAGTTTGGCTTTAACTTCTGCTGGCATGTCTACAAATGAAGGCCTATCTACAAAACTAGCAGGACAAATTATTTCCTGTCCTTTGGTATGCTCTATTTTGAGCTTATATTTTTGTTGTGAAAAGGCTAAAGATGAACTAAATAAACATAGTCCAAAAAGTACAAGTTTTTTCATAGTATAAATTAAATTTTCCTCGGTCAGTTTGTAAATATAAATCAAAAAACAAGGCCATTGGTTCTAAAAAGCAAAATAATCGATAGCTTTACATCAAATACGCAATTTCTCTTTCAAAAGTATGCTTCTTCCTGAGGAAATATTAAAAAAATATTGGGGCTACAGCGATTTTAGACCATTACAAAAAGAAATAATCAATAGTGTTTTAGCAAAAAATGACACAATGGCTTTGCTTCCAACTGGGGGTGGAAAATCTATTTGTTTTCAAGTTCCAGGTTTAATTCTTGAAGGAATTTGTATAGTTGTTTCCCCCCTAATTGCCCTCATGAAAGACCAGGTGAGGCAATTAAAAGAGAGGAATATTTCATCTGAAGCTATCTACTCAGGTATGAAATTCTCAGAAATTGAAGCTATTTTAGACGATGCAGTAGACGGGAAAATAAAATTTTTATATGTTTCACCCGAGCGACTTAAAGCCAGAAATTTTCAAGATAGAATCAAATATATGCAAGTTGGGCTTTTTGCCATTGACGAAGCACATTGTATCTCTAAATGGGGCTACGATTTTAGACCTGCCTATCTACAAATTAGCGATTTCAAAAAACTCATTCCTAATGTAAATACAATAGCACTCACCGCTACCGCCACAGAAAAAGTCAGAAAAGACATCATTGATAAACTAGACTTGAAAAAGTCAAACACATTTGTGCAAAGTTTTGCAAGAAATAATCTTTCCTACTCAGTCATAGAAACCGATCAAAAAGAGAACAAACTGCTTCAAATACTTATTAAAGTAGAAGGAACTGCAATAGTTTATACAAAAACTAGAAACAGAACTGTAGAATTTTCAAAATTCTTAAAAGCCAATGGTATTTCAGCTGATTATTACCACGCTGGTTTAAGTTTGAAAGAAAGAAACAAGAAACAAGAAGATTGGATAAATAATATAACGCGAGTGATGGTTTCTACCAATGCATTCGGAATGGGTATTGACAAGCCAGACGTTAGATGTGTAGTACACGTGGATTTATGCGAGAATCTCGAGGCTTATTACCAAGAATCTGGCAGAGCCGGAAGAGATAACTATAAAGCTTATGCCGTTTCACTTTACAATATCACTGATATTGAAAATCTAGAGACTAATTTGGAGCTTAAATACCCTGATCCCCAATTTCTTTCTAAAGTATACCAAAGTCTTTGTAACTATTATAAATTGGCATTTGAAAGTGAGGCCTTCGAGAGTTTTGATTTTGAAATCCAAAATTTTACAGCCACTTTCGGCATGAATGTTAGACTTACACATTATGCCCTCAAATTACTTGAAAGCCAAGGGTTGATTTATTTAAGTGATGCTTATTTTAATCCATCAAAGCTTAAAATCATAGCAAATCCAATTGATTTTTATAATTTTCAATTGCGAAATCCTTCCCTGGAATTGTTTTGCAAGACATTATTAAGAATTTATGGTGGCGAAATTTATGCGAATTATATCAGCATATCTGAGCAAGAAATAGGTAATTCGTACAATGCTTCGTTCAATGAAGTTTTACAAAATCTTAATTTGCTTAATAAGCATCATATCGTAGATTATAGTCCTCAGAAATCGGTGCCCCAACTTGGGTTTCTTACTCCAAGACAAGATGCTGAAAACCTATCAATAAACCATAAAGAGATAGAACAAAGAAAAATAAACGAAAAAAAGGCATTAAGGTCGGTAAAGCTTTACACTGAGCAGACTGCTAAATGCAGAATGTTGCTGATACAAGATTATTTTGATGAAAACACCTCAAAAACCTGTGGTATATGCGATGTGTGCTTAAAAATGAAAAGATTAGGCTTAGCAACGGAACAAACCAATGAAATCACCAAAAGAATACTTAACATCCTACCATCTACTCCGTCAAACTTAGAAAATAAAATGATTGGAGAAGATAAGCTACTGATTACTAAAATATTGAAATATCATTTTGAGTCTGGCACGCTGGCTATTGATGGTCAAGGTTTAATTTATAAAAGATAGAAAGACCATAGTTTATTAATTTTTCATCCTGCAAACCTCCGAATTTGAACCAAAAAGACTATTTTAGCATTGTTTTTTCAAAAGGAATCATCATGGAAATTAGGGACCAAAAAAAGAGTCAATTAGAAAATATTGCAAAATCTGCCTCAGATGCTATTCAAAATCAACTGGGTGATTATAAAGAAAAAGGCAAAAACTTGCTAATAGTCGGGGGAATTATTGCGGCCGCTTATGCAATAACCAGAGTTTTTAGTGAAGATAGCGAGGATGAGTCTGCGGGAAAAAAATCTGAGCCATCTTTTGTGGGTACGGCAATTACCGGCATGGTGACATCGGTGTTGCTGACCTTGGCGAAAAACAAAATCTTAGAGCTGATTGAGCAATTAAACCAGAATGAAGAAACTAAAGGATAACATATACGCCAACTGTAAATCTGGCAAAAAAGCTTTTGCTGTATTGCTAGACCCCGATAAGCTCAATCCTGAAATTCTAGAGAATAGAATTGCCTCAATAAACAGTTCTGCTGTAGATTATGTTTTTGTGGGTGGAAGCTTAATCTCTAGCGACAATATGAGCTTTGTTTTGTCAGAATTGAAAGAAAAAACCTTTATCCCAAAAATCATATTTCCGGGCAACGGACTACATATAAATGACTTAGCCGATGGAATATTATTACTTTCATTGATTTCAGGAAGAAATTCTGATTTCTTGATTGGGCAGCATGTGATATCAGCACCAATACTAAAACGCAGCAAACTCGAAAAAATTTCTACAGGCTACATGCTGGTGGATGGTGGAAAACCTACCACAGTTTCATACATAAGTAATACCATTCCACTACCAAACAACAAGCCAGACATAGCTGCTGCTACAGCTATAGCTGGAGAAATGCTTGGTTTAAACCTAATATACTTAGATGCCGGCTCAGGTGCTCAAATACCTGTTAGTGAAGCTATTATATCCACAGTAAAGAAAAACATTGAAGTGCCTTTAATAGTGGGTGGTGGTATAAACACTATTCAAAAAGCGTCAAAAGCACTTGCGGCCGGTGCTGATATTATCGTAGTTGGAAATGCAATAGAAGACAATCCAAGTTTTTTGAGTGAAGTATCACAATTGATAGAATCTTATAATTTAAGCGAAGCCTGATGTTTAAAGCTTACATAGGATTAGGCTCTAATCTTGGACAAAAAGAAGAAAATTTGAAGCTAGCTATTTCAAAGGTTGAAAATGAAATTGGGCAAATTTCAAAAAAATCAAGTCTTTTCGAAACCGAAGCTTGGGGAGTCGAAAATCAAGGCAATTATTATAACATGGCAATTGAAATACATACGAAATTATTGCCATTGGAGTTGATAGAAAAGGTTTTAGAGTTAGAAAAAGAGCTTGGCAGAGTCAGAGAAAAGAAGTGGGACAGCCGGATAATAGATATCGATATACTACTTTATGAAAATTTAATTATTTCTACAGATCACTTACATATTCCACATCTTTTTTTAGAAAAAAGAAATTTTGTTTTAGAACCGCTCAATGAGATCATTCCAAATTTTATTCACCCAAAACTAAGGAAAAGCATTGCTCAACTCTCAGCTGAGTCTATCGACAAAAGCTGGATAAAAAAACTTTAAATCAAACAGCAACAGGGGCTTTAATAAGTGGATAAGGGTCGTAGTTTAGCAATTCAAAATCTTCATACTTAAAATCAAAAACTGATTTAATTTCAGGATTTAGTTTCATGATTGGCAGAGTTTTTGGATTTCTGCTTAATTGCAGATTTACTTGCTCCATGTGATTGGAGTAGATATGTGTATCGCCACCTGTCCAAACAAAATCTCCCAAACCTAGGTCGCATTCTTGGGCAATCATCATAGTTAATAATGCATAAGAGGCAATGTTGAATGGCACGCCAAGAAATACATCGGCACTGCGTTGGTATAATTGGCAAGAAAGCTTATTATCAGCAACATAGAACTGAAAAAAAGCATGACAAGGCATGAGAGCCATTTCTGATAGTTCACCAACATTCCAGGCCGACACTATAATTCTTCTTGAATCCGGGCTATTTTTTAGTTGTTTCAGTACTTCCTTCAACTGGTCAATTTCACCATTTTTACTATCCCATGAACGCCATTGTTTACCATATACAGGACCCAAATCGCCACTTTCGCTGGCCCATTCGTCCCATATTTTCACTCCATTGTCTTTCAAGTATTGTATGTTGGTTTCTCCTTTTATAAACCAAAGCAACTCATGAATAACAGACTTTAAGTGGATTTTTTTCGTGGTTACCAATGGGAAACCTTCATTGAGATTAAATCTCATTTGATAACCAAAAACACTGATAGTACCCGTACCCGTACGATCTGTTTTCTCTGTTCCGTTATCTAAAATATGCTTGAGTAGGTCTTGGTATTGCTTCATTGGATAGTTTTTCTGAATTCTACACAAAAATAAACAAAAAAAAGGCTTCGCCTAAGCGAAGCCCATTTCTAACAATAAAAATCTAAATGAATATTATTTTTTCATACAAGACTTCTGCTCCTCTTTGGTACAAACTGCTTTACATTCTTGTTTGACCATTTCGGTGCAACAAGCCGATGACTTCGACTTTCTTAATTTTTTTCTTTCTCTATTCAAAGGAGAATCGGCCGCAAAAGACGACATCGACAAACCTACTAAAACTGCGAATAATGCTATTGACTTTTTCATGCTTCCTAGTGTTATTTTGATTGATACTAGATACATTTCAAACGCCGTGCCAACTATTCGTTAATCTCAAAAGAATGTGTAATTTCTGATGAACAAGCCAGCTGAGCCGTAGCCGAACAGTATTTTTCCATAGAAAGAGCAATAGCTTTTTCTACCTTATTTTGATCTAAATTGCCTTTAAAAACAAAATGGATATTGATTTTGCGGAAAGGTGACATTTCCGTCCCTTCAATTTTTACCCTTTCACCTTCTATCACTAGCTTCAGGTCTTCCAGAGGCTGTCTTTGTTTTTTTAGAATCAAAATAAGATCAATGGAAGTGCAACCTCCCAAACCCATCAATAACAATTCCATTGGCCTTGCACCAGCATTATGGCCACCGATATTTTCACCAGCGTCTATATTTACAGCAATACCCGAAGCTCCAGTAGCTTCGAAGTGAAATGCCTCGTCTACCCTATTTAATTCAACTTTCATAAAAATATTTTACTTAATAATAACCCTGCCTTAAAACACAAATTTAAAACAGTTTGCAAAAAAACCTCAGTTTTTGAGAGATTAATCCAAATGAGCAGCTGCGTCTTTCTGACAACAATCAGGCAATGCATCGTGTGATTTTTGATTGGCAATAACCTCATCAGCATCGTATCCAATTTTCGAAATCGACGCTTTCAATGCCGAAGGATTAGTCTTTTTTGGGTTATAAACAATGCTCACCGTTTTGTCACTCAAGTCAAGTTTTACTTTTTGAACCCCTTTAGTTTTGCCCATATCGCCTTCGATTCTTGCCTTACACATGCCACATTTGGCAGATGTTTTAAACTTCACGACTTCTGTTTTAGCTACACTTTGTGCGTTTGAGCCAAAACTAATGGCTAGAATAGTTACCAATACTGCTACGATTTTTTTCATTTTATTTGTTTTTAAATTTATTGTTTTGCGTTCTTTTATAATAATTTATATCTAAAACCTGTGTAAACAGTTGCTCCTACCACAGGTCCCCAAGCCATTCCTGCATCAAAATGCGTGCTAAAAGGATGTTGAGCTTTATAAATTGGGTCTTTTTGTTTAAAACCCGTGATGTTTTCTCCCCCTAGATAATATTCAAAGCGAGGAAAATTTCTTGATATTTGTCCGTTGATATTTACATAACTTGGTGCCAATTTGGAAGGCATAGCATAATAAGATACGTGATCTGCCGAGGCTTCCATATCAGCTATTCTTCGCTTTCCGTTCCATTGGAGCGTTCCATCAATTTTCCATTTGTCGTAAGGAAATGCATAACCAACATTTAGCAAAATTCTTTCTTTAGGCAAAAACATCTTGTCTAATACAACTTTCTCGCCTTGTGGCTTGCCCATTGTTTGCTGAATTTGAACATATCTGTAGGCGAGTTTTACCTCCCAGTTTTTCACAGGCCCGTAATTCAGCTCAATAAGTGCACTTTGTCCATTGGATTTGCCCTCCGAATTATAGAAATACAAATATTCCGAATGTTCCAAATCGGCTATCATCTGGTTTTCGAAACTCGTAAAATAATATTCGCCTGAGATACTAAACTTCTTGATGTTTACCATATAACTCGACCCAAACGTCCAAGAAACTTCTGGTTTTAGTGGCTCAAGAATTCTTACAGCACGGCTACTCACCAAATTTCCGAAATATTCAGCTAAAGGATTAGGTACTCTAAATCCACGTCCAGCCGATAATCTAAGGGTTTGATTTTGACCAAATTCTCGTTTGAAATGTAGTCTTGGCGAAAACTGATTCCCATAAAGATTATGAAAGTCCTCTCTGACGCCAATGAGCAAATTCGTTCTATCTAAATGATTGAAGGAATATTCAAAAAAAGCACCAGGCACCAATTCATTCCTTTGAAGCACTATTGCTCCGTAATTTTCATCATAATTATCATTTAAAAAACTCAAACCGGCCTTGTAATTATGATTGGTATTTCCAATAATATCCTGATAGATAAGGTTGGTATAAATGGTTTTCTGATTTGCCAAATAAGGTTTAAAACCAAAATATGAATCCGAATTATGAGAAGATGCATTCACTATCAATCCCAAACCTCTATAAGGTTTTTCAGGAAAAAGAATGGCAGTTTTTGAGAAAAACTCTACCCTTGAAGTATTGTTGGTAAAGCCGTAAAATGTAGGAGTGGCTTCTCTATTCACAAAGTCCGATTGCCCTCCTATCCTGTTCTCTTTCAAACACTTAAGTCCAAACTGAGCAACAAATCTATTCGACGTGTATTTCCAGCGGTTTAGCAAATTTACCTGATCGTATTTGGGCAAATCCAAAAACCCATCTCCATTATTATCAATTTTCGATTTTAAAAACGAACCATGACTCAAAAGCCCTACTGCCCACTTTTTATTGATTTTTTTTGAGAGATTTAAGTTTGCCTCTGACCTTCCAAAGTTATTGAAATACATATTGAGAAGCATTCTTTCGGAGGCTTCGGGTTTCTTCAATTCTACATTTAAGGCTCCTATCATGTTTTCATAGCCGTTCACTACTGAACCTACTCCCTTGCCGACATCTATAGACTGTACCCATGTGCCTGGCACATAATTAAATCCAAAAGTTGAGGCCAAACCTCTGATATTGGGTATATTTTCTATATTTGTTTGCACATAGGTTCCCGAAAGCCCCAAAAGTTGAATTTGTTTTGAGCCAGTTACTGCGTCCGCATAACTTACGCTTACAGAGGCATTGGTTTCAAAGCTCTCGGAGAGGTTACAGCACGCCGCTTTTGCGAGGGTTTTCGTGGTAATAATTTCAGTATGAATTGGCGAAAGCCTATCAATAACTGTAGCGTTTCCTTTAACAATAACTCCATCCAAATCCTGATCGTCTTCCTGGAGTACTTTTGTCACAAAGTCGTCATTTGTCAAAAGCAAAGAATCTGTTTTGTATCCTAAAAACTTAAAAACAAGCAACTTATCTTCAGAAAGCCTACTGATTTCAAAACCACCTGACTCATTGGTAAGCACGGCAGAATTAGGGTTATTTTTCCAAAAAACTATTACACCTGGTAACGATTGTTGGGTCTTGTCAATTACTCTTCCTTCTATAACTTGAGAAAAAGCAGAAACTGATATAAAAAGTAAAATGATAATATTTTTCATGATTTGATTGTATAATGAAACAATAGTTTAATCTCCTTCAGAAGAAGAAAAGATTAAATCTCAAATCAGAAATTGATCGTTTAAAATGAAAAGTTTTTTTCTTGGAGGAGAAGAATTGCTAGAAACAAAAACAATAGATTTTTGTTTTTTGAGAACAATCGTAGAAAAAACAAAATTTGGAGTTTGAAAAACGTCATCAAAAACAATAAAAACCGGAGCGAAAAGGTGATTTTGTTGAGCGTTGTCAACTTTTTGCAACTTGAAGCTTTGTTCACAGCAAGAGGAGCGTTTAAGCTGAGGCGTTTTGCTTTCTTCTGATAAAACCGACTTTCCAGTACAAGTTTTGGGCTCGAAAGAGACTGTTTTTTGCTTGGTTATCAAACAAATATGCTCATAATAGGCAAAAGCATGAGAACTAACCAAAATGGTTAGCACCATAAATATTGTGAATATTTTTTTTGCTTTTTGACGCATAATATTTAAAACGTTAAAATCTTTTGAAAAGTTTTCCTTATTTAGAACTTTTGAAAAATTTTACATATCTCTAAAGATTTATATTGAAGAATTTCTTTCAAAAATTGTGCTAATTCAGTTTGTTTCATCTTATTTTCGCAATAATTAATGGCACAAAATGAAAATAACATTCATTATAATTCTAAACTTACTCCTTTTGAATACTTCTGCCCAATCTTTCAAACAAAAACAGCTCAAATTTGAGAGAGTAAAAGATGCTTACGACACCAAATGGACAGATTTAGAAACTTTGATTAAGAATAAAGGTTTTGATGCTGAGAAGTTCCGGATATTCATCCGAGTTTTTAAAGAGGAGCAAAAAACTGAAATTTGGATAAGCAAAAATACAAAATCAAAATTCGAACTGCTTAAAACTTATGATGTGGCTCGTTCATCGGGTATACTTGGACCAAAACGTACAGAAGGGGATTTACAAGTTCCAGAGGGCTTTTATCATATCGACAGATTTAATCCATTGAGTAGTTTCTATCTTTCATTAGGCATAAATTACCCAAATGCTTCAGACAAAATATTGGGGACAGAAAAACCCGGAAGCGATATATTTATACATGGCTCGGATGTTACTGTAGGCTGCGTGCCGTTGACGGATGATAAAATAAAAGAAGTTTATACTTTGGCCGTTCAAGCTAGAAATGGTGGTCAAAAACTAATTGCGGTTCATATTTTTCCTTTTGAAATGACTGACAATAAATTAAATAAGCATTTAGAAAGTCCAAGCTACATCTTCTGGAAAACTTTACAGAAAGGATATTTGTTTTTTGAAAGTAGAAAAAAACTCCCCAAAATAGATATTCGAAAAGACGGTATTTATGATATAGTTCTTCAAAAATAATATTTTGAACAAAAAAAACCGAGACTAAAAATAGTCTCGGCCAATATGGAATAGATTATCTAGCAGATTATTTCTTGTTTAATTCCTCCATAATTGCTTCCAGATTAATATTTTTGTCTAAGCTAGACTTCGCAGTCATTCTGTCAATCATATCTCTTTTTACATTTACGGGCTTTCCGTTTAGCGAAAACTCGCCCTTCTGGTATTTATCAAATGCAACCTTGTTTGCCATCAATGCATCCTCTAACGTACTGGTAGTAAGCCTTTTGCCCTTTTCTTCGTTTGGAGATAGCAAAATAGTGAATACCTCTAGATTATCTAAATTTGGCTTAGCATCCATTGAGCCAGAAAAGACCATTGTAGAAGGAGGTGCTTCAAAATATTTTAACAATTTGTATTTGCCATCTTTAATGACTTCCATAAAATACTTCTTTGAGGTAGCACCAAGCGGACTTCCATTGGCCAATTTTGAAATATCACTGAACAAGATCGGTATGTAAAGCTTCTTCTCCACAGCCATTCCTTTTAGTTCTTTTGGAGAATATTTCTCAATAGATTTTTTATCATATTTGCCATCATTAAATAATGATGCAGGTATAAACCTGATGCCGTCTTGCACTTCCCAAGGTGCATTTACAAATTCATTGAAAAAATACCCTTCGACTTCCTTGTCGTCTAGAGTAATGACAAACCCTTCTAAGAAACGGGCAGCAGGAGCCTCTACTATCTTAACGTTTGTAGCTGATATCGTATTCTTTTTAGGTATTAGAGAAACATCTGCTTCAGGTATTTTGCGTTCAAAATGCGTCGAGAATTTATTGTTTTTCTTGAAAACATCTATCAGGTAGTCTGCATTTTTTACCAACTCTTTCCCATCTTTTTCGTCTATATCATCTTTGATTAAACGCTCTGCAATAACTTTAGATTGAATGGGGTCATCAAGATAATAACTCAAAATCGATAAGTTATACAGGGCAGCATAAACCAATTTTTTATTACCTTTTTCCTCCATATCTAGTTTTGCTAATTTATTAAAATAGTCAAAATATGGCTTAAAATGTTCGTCAACGTTTTCAGGTTTTGAATTAGCAGTAAACCTTTTCATTTCTTCAATCAGTTGTTTAGTAATTTTCTGATTGTTCTCAAATTCGTCATGCTTTTTAGAATCAAGAATCCAAAAATATTCGTTCAATTCCTGAGATGCAAATCCGATTTCGTAACGCAAGTAGCTTGAAATTCTATTTGTAAAGGCATTTACAAGGTTGGTTAAAATATTAGCTCTTATAGAAGCTGAATTATCATTATAATATCTATTTGCCTCGGCTGAAGTAGAATATTCACTTGACTCCCAAACTTTTAAGTCGCTGTTATCGTAATAATTCACATATTTCACAATATCTTTATTATCAGGAGATTTCACTTCATATGCTGCTCCTAAAGTATATGTCAGCTTGATCCGATAATAATAGCTTTTAGTTACCTTCCCCGCTTTATCTTTGGTTTCTTCAGTTCTTGAAGTGAGCTCATTTTTTCTTACAATAAACTCGTCAAAATTCATATTTATAGTCACTGAATTAGGTTGTCCATCAGCTCTCTGAAAACCATCAATTTTTATTCTACTTGCTATTTCATCTTCTTGCATATATTGACGTACAGATGCTGAATTCTTCACATTGACCCCATAGAAAAACACGTCCTCAGCCAAAGGATTTCTAGGCAGAAAAGTCCTTTTTATTACAAACTTAGCTTTGTCTATATCTACCCTCTGGGCAGTAGATTGCACAGAAACGAATAGTAAAAAAGCGGTAACTACCTTTAATATTTTTTGCATTATATTTATTTTGTATGTTTATTATTCTCCTATTCTATAAAATACGGTTACCGACCAAGGCACCATATACTTATCCATTTTTTGGAGTAAGTCTCCTATAAACGGTACATCTCTGTAGACTGGAGCATTCATGCCATTATTATCTTTGTACTTGTTTACAAACCAATATCCAAACCCTCCCTCGGCCAAATAACCAATTTTCTCTGTAATGAGGCCTTTCCTACCCAAGGTAAATCCGGCTCCCAATCTTTGATTTTTGATAGGATTTTCAAATTGAATTTTTTGTGAGCGATACTTAACTAATGGTGAAACAAACCAACCGTCTAGTGTTTCAGTTGGACTAAAGTAATAATTGGCTCTAAGTGTGCCGTTGTAGCCGTACCTTTTTACTCCAATTTCGGTTTCGTTGCCTTCACTGTCGATTACAGTAGCCTCGCCCCATTTTTGGAAAATAAAACCATTGACCAATTCTACACTAAACTTGTTGTAGCCCATTTCGAGTCCAATTTCTGGCTTTTTAGACAACAACGCACTGGTATTCAACTTAATATCTAATTGTGCAGAGACAAAAGAGGGAATAATTAAGAAGAAGTAAAGTAGATTTTTTTTCATTTTCGATGATTGTGTTTAATTAAAAATTGCCGCAAAAGTAGGCAACACAATCTTCTAAATTACCATTAAATAAAAAACTAATTTTGCAAAAAAAACTAAATAGCTGATTATAAAATTATTATGGTTAATAATTATTTGAAATTACTCAAAACCCAAGTTCGGCTGATTTAGGTCACCATAGTTTTGGTAAAAACCTAGGAACACGCTTCAAATAATCTTTATATGCAGGATATTTCTCTGCGGAAATTTTTTCGCTAAAATCTGCACTACCTTGAAAAAGCAAAAGCAGTAAAACAATACCCATTATTGACCAATTAAGCCACCTATCTGTAGCAGAAACACTAAATAAATAAAAGATTAACCATATAGATTGCTCAGCAAAGTAATTTGGGTGACGCATTTTTTTCCATAATCCAGTGTCAACAAAGCCTTTTTCAAAATCACCTTCAAGCGGCTCATTCGCAGCTTTTTTTGCATATTTTACTGTTTGGTAATTCCATTGTTGTTGATCCGCAATTGTTTCAAAAATCAGAAAAAATAGAAAAAAGCCTGTTAGAATCAAATCAAAAAGTCCTAGTGGATTTTTGCCTTGCCATGCCACTATACTTGGTAATGTAAATAGCAAAATCAAAGCCATCTGATACATACATATAAACAACAAATGAAATAATTTCCATACAATTTTACTTTTAAAAGCAGGATTTCGCTTCAAAACTTCCCAGCGATAATCTTCTTCTCCTTCCCAAAACTTCCAAGAATAACCTCCTCTTCTATTGAAATTGTAGGTAAGTCTCACCGCCCAAATTGTGACTAAAATAGCCATTAACCCATTTCTGGGATTAAAATCAGAAGCATATGCAACTATCCAAACATAGGCAGCCGGCAAAATACTCCAAAGCTTATCAACTTGACTATTGTTTTGAGTGATTTCACCAACGATAAAAACCAAAATAGCTAAACCAAGCATCAGTTTAGCTAAAAAAAGTAAAGTGCTAATTTGAAAAACCGATAATGGATGATTGGTATCAAAATAAAAAGTGAAAACGGGAACAAAAATAAGAGCTAAGACTAAAAGAGAAGAAATCAGAATTAGGTTAAACTTCATGGTTTAAGGTTTATTTTCACTAACAATAATATGAATTTTTGTTAGAACAATGAAGTAAAAGCATCAATTTCGACGACTATTGATTTTTAGCGATTTCCTAAGTACTAATTTATTTGATTTTAACAAAACTCACTCAGGCTCAAAAGCCGTCTCATTCTTTATTTCGCCCATCACGAAGATACTTTGTGTAGAACCGATATTTTCCAATGATGCCAATTTATTCATGATAAACGACTGATATTCACGCATATCGCTTACTACAACTTTTATCAAAAAATCATAATCACCAGAAATATTCAAACACTCTACCACTTCTGACATTCCGACAATGGCTTTTACAAACTTCGCTCCTGCTTCTTGGGCATGTTCTTTTAGTCTGATATTGCACAAAACCATCAAGTCTCGACCTACTTTTTCTCTATCCACCAAAGCCACATATTTCTTTATAACACCTTGGTCTTCAAGCCTTCTGATACGCTCATAGACAGGCGTTGGCGAGAGGTTTAGTCTGCTGGCCAATTCCTTGGTGGTTAGTTTTGCATCTTGCTGCAAATACCTCAAAATGTCTTTGTCGGTTTCGTCTAGTTTTATCATAATCAGAGATTTGAAAGACAAATTTAGATAAAGTATTCAAAAAAAATAGCATTTATAGATAATTTATCTATATTTATACAACATCACTTATTTTTTTATCTTTTATTTATTAATTTTGAACAAAAATTCAGAGAAAGGCTACATGAGCAAAATTACAGAAGTTTTAAAAGATAGGATATTGGTTTTAGATGGTGCCATGGGTACCATGATTCAAAGATATAAATTAGAGGACGCAGACTACAGAGGCGAGCGATTCAAAGACTTTCCGCACGACATAAAAGGTAACAACGATTTGCTTTCTATCACCCGTCCAGATGTCATTTTGGCTATTCACAAAGAATATTTAGACGCTGGAGCAGATATTTTAGAAACCAATACTTTCAGTGGAACAACCGTGGCTATGGCCGACTACCACATGGAAGATTTGGTGTATGAAATCAATTACGAAGGAGCCAAATTGGCTCGCATTGCCGCAGATGAATACACAAAAGCCAATCCGGCCAAACCGAGATTTGTGGCAGGATCAATGGGACCAACCACCAAAATGGCCTCACTTTCGCCAGATGTAAACAACCCGGGTTTTAGAGCCATTACTTTTGATGAACTTTTAGTCGCTTTTAAAGAGCAAGTAAATGCTCTGATAGACGGTGGAGTAGACTTGCTTTTGATAGAGACGGTAACCGATACATTAAACTGTAAGGCTGCCATTTATGCCGCTACAGAAGTTATAGACGAACGAAAAGAAAAAGACGCTTCTTTCGAAATACCAATAATGGTATCAGGAACTATCACTGACCAATCTGGAAGAACACTCACAGGACAAACCTCTGAGGCCTTTTACAACTCCGTTTCGCACGGAAATCTGATGTCGATTGGTCTCAATTGTGCCTTGGGTGCAAGAGCCATGAAACCGTATTTGGCGGAACTTTCAAGAGTGGCAGATTGTATGGTGAGTGTGTATCCCAATGCTGGTTTACCCAACGAAATGGGTCAATACGACGAATCTCCAGCCTACATGGCGGAGCAAGTTCGTGAATTTTTAGAAGAAGGATACATCAATATATTGGGTGGATGTTGCGGAACTACCCCAGACCATATCAGAGAATTTGCTAAAATAGCTGGCGAATTTGCTCCAAGACAACCAAAAACCATAGAACCTCAACTCAGATTGAGCGGTTTGGAACCGATGACCTTAACGAAAGAATTGGGATTTGTGAATGTTGGCGAAAGAACCAACGTAACAGGTTCGAAGAAATTCTTGCGTTTGATAAAAAATCGTCAGTTTGAAGAAGCTCTTTCTGTGGCACAAGACCAAGTAGAAGGCGGAGCAAACGTGATTGACATCAACATGGACGAAGGTATGTTGGACGGAATAGAGTCTATGACTACCTTTCTAAATTTGATTGCTTCTGAACCAGAAATCTCAAAAGTGCCGATAATGGTGGACTCCTCTAAATGGGAAATCATAGAGGCGGGTTTGAAGTGTGTGCAAGGAAAAGGTGTGGTAAACTCTATTTCGCTAAAATCTGGAGAAGAAGAATTCATACGTCAGGCAAATATTGTCAGGAAATTTGGTGCGGCGGTTATCGTGATGGCATTTGATGAAGACGGCCAAGCAGACACAACAGCACGAAGAATAGAAATAGCAAAACGTTCGTATGATGTGTTGGTAGAGAAAGTTAAATTTCCACCACAGGACATCATTTTTGATTTAAATATATTCCCAGTTGCGACAGGGATTGAAGAACACAAAATCAATGCGATTTCGTTTTTTGAAGGCACAAAATGGGTGAAAGAAAACTTGCCATACGCTCACGTGAGCGGTGGCGTGAGTAATGTTTCGTTCTCATTTAGAGGAAATGACAAGGTGCGTGAAGCCATTCATACGGCATTTTTGTACCATGCTACACGTGCTGGTATGGATATGGGTATTGTAAACCCAAGTATGTTAGAGGTGTACGACGATATCCCGAAAGACCTTTTGGAAGCGGTGGAAGACGTACTTTTGAATAGAAAAGAAGACGCCACCGAGCGATTGTTGGACATTGCAGAAGGCTTGAAAGGTAGTTCAAAAGAAGCTGAAACTGTCACTCAAGAATGGAGAAGCTATCCGCTAGAAAAACGTATTGAACACGCTTTGGTAAAAGGAATCATCGAGTTTATCGATGAAGACATGCAGGAGTCTTTGGATACTTATCCGGTGCCTTTGCACATTATAGAAGGGCCTTTGATGGACGGCATGAATGTGGTAGGTGATCTTTTTGGTTCTGGAAAAATGTTTTTGCCACAGGTGGTAAAATCGGCCAGGGTAATGAAAAAGGCGGTGGCTTACCTCCTGCCCGCTCTTGAAGCTGAAAAACTTAAAAGTGGTGATTTGAGTACAAACAATGGCAAAGTTTTGCTCGCAACCGTAAAAGGCGACGTACACGATATCGGTAAAAATATTGTGGGCGTTGTTTTGGCTTGTAATAACTACGAAATCATTGATATTGGGGTAATGGTTCCTGCCGAGAAAATCCTAGCTGCTGCTGTTGAGCACAATGTGGACGCCATTGGTTTGAGCGGATTGATTACGCCTTCTCTTGACGAAATGGTATATATGGCAAAAGAAATGGAAAAAAGAGGCATGAAAATGCCACTTTTGATAGGCGGAGCCACTACTTCACGTGTACATACTGCAGTGAAAATCGACCCATTTTATGCTGGACCAGTAGTGCATGTTTTGGATGCTTCGAAGTCTGTACCCGTGGTGAGTAATTTATTGAGCAAAGAGCTAAGTGAAAACTACGTTACAAGTGTAAAAGCTGATTATGAACGTTTTAGAATAGATTACCAAAGTCGCCAAACGGCCAAGGCCTATATCAGAATATCTGAAGCTCGTCAGAATAAGTTGAAAATAGACTGGGAAGCCACTCAAATTACAAAACCGCAGTTTTTGGGTACAAAAACTTTTGAGAAATATAGTCTGAAAGAAATAGCCGAATTTATCGACTGGACGCCATTCTTCCAATCGTGGGATTTGCATGGGCATTATCCTAAAATATTGACTGATGCGGTTGTTGGTGTAGAAGCACAAAAACTATACGACGATGCTCAAGTAATGCTGAAACAAATTATCTCTGAGAAATGGTTAACAGCCAACGGAGTAGTAGGTTTTTGGCCGAGTAATGTTGAAAATGATGACACGCAAATCATTTATGGATTTGAGAAAAACGACGAAGGACATACCAGTTCGTGTACAAGTCTAGCTCATGACCATACGGTTTATACAGTTGACACGCAACAAACATTGGCGAAGTTCCAGCACCTAAGACAGCAAGGCAAAAAAGGTGATGGAGTTCCAAATATTTCTTTGGCTGACTTTATAGCTCCTGTTTCGGCAGGCAAAACTGACTATTTTGGTGGATTTGCGGTAGGTATTTTTGGTGCAGACGAAAGAGCAAAAGAATTCGAAACCAATCTAGACGACTATAATTCTATTATGCTCAAAGTATTAGCCGATAGATTTGCTGAAGCTTTCACGGAGCTTTTACACAAAAAAGTAAGAACTGACTTGTGGGGTTACTCAAACACCGAAACGCTTAACAATGAGGAAATTATCAAAGAAAAATATCAAGGCATAAGACCAGCACCAGGCTATCCAGCATGTCCTGACCATACCTTGAAAACCGACTTATTCAAACTTTTGGACGTAGAAAATTCAATCGGCGTTACTTTAACAGAAAGCTTAGCCATGTGGCCGGCTTCTGCTGTAAGTGGTTTTTACTATTCTCACCCACAATCCAAGTATTTTGGACTAGGAAAAATAGAAAAAGACCAAGTAGAAGACTATACTAAAAAGCGTGGAGTATCGATAGAAGAAGCAGAAAGGTGGTTGAGTCCTGCTTTGAATTATTGAAGCGACTTTTTTTTGAACGCTGATAACGCTGATTTGACAGATTTTCACTGATAAAATTTTAAAGCCCTGAGTGATTGGGGCTTTTTTGTTTTTTAAAAATTACAATGGAAAATTTGTTTCAATTTAGGAAAGAAGATGCGTTTTATTCTTTCCAAATTACTGACGTCCGACTAAAAAACTGAAACTCATCATAATTATTTGAAAATTAAACCCGTACAGGGTTTCTAATTCAAAAGTATCATTTTTATTATAATAATATCACCCCTTCGGGGTTGTTGATTACCAGTTATTTATGATTTGAGCCTTTGATTTTCAATATTTAGTCGGATGCTAATAATTCCAAATTTACTTTCTTAAAGCTCAAAAGCAAATATTTATTCTTTTCTAGAAAAAATTCATCTACCGTTAAATAGAAAACTATTTTTATTGTAAATTATTAACATTACTTTCATTATTGTAAAGTATTGATAATAAGATATTTTACAAGACTCTCAATTCTTAAACAACCAAAAATAAACTATCATGAAAAAAATTAACCGTTCAATTGCCCATTTGATCTTTATGCTGGCAGTTGCTAGTGTAAGTTTCTATTCTTGTAAATCTACAGTGGCCGATGCACCAAAAGACTCGGAAAATAGCAATCGTATTTACCATGTAACCGAAAATGATTCTGTAAATATTGCGATGGCTCAAGGTTATCTTGCTTCTCTTCTGAATGGCGATGGTGGGGAAGCAGAAAAAATGGTGACGGCTAATTTTATGGCTTATGGCCCCGCCGCCAGTGACTCTGCAACTTTTGCCCAAGTTAAAACCCAGTGGGCAAACAATGGAACCAGCAGAACGAAACAAGATGCTGGAATTTTTGCTAGTAGCTGCTTAACAGTAACAGAAGGCCCCCTAGTTGGTGACTGGGTAAGTCTATGGGGTACTTATGTGGCCAACGACAACAAAACTGGTAAAGATATAAAAGTGCCGTGGCATTCGGTCTTTAAAATTGACGACGGAAAGATCAGACAAACAAATATTTGGTTTGATAACCTTGCTCCTGCATTGGCTATGGGTACGGTTGTTCCTGCAAAAAAATAGTTTTTTTTAGAATTTGTAAATCGGCAAAATATTCAAAAGAAAAATAAAGCTTAAACACAAAAAAGGTGATTTTCTTTAAAATCACCTTTTTTGTACGGTAAACTGAACTACTGAAAAAATCAGCTTTTGATCAATTATTCTCTTTTTTATCCAAAATAGCACCTGCACCCAATCCTACACCTGCTCCAACTGCACCACCGATTAAAGCACCTTTTACTCGTTTTTTAGAAACTACCGCACCTGCCACTGCACCTGATGTCGCTCCTATTATAGCACCCTTTTTCTTGTTAGACCACTTCTTTTTTTCAGCAGGAGTACTAGCTGTTGTCGTTGTCTTATTTTCACTAGACGAAGACACGGCCGCACCTTGATTATCAGCATCTGTACTTTTTGATTCTGCAACTTTCTCTGCTTCTTTGATACTGGTAGAATCTACAACAGCATCTTCCACAGCTGGAGTATTTACTTCAGATTTTGGATTTGTGCAGCTCGCTGCAACTATAAACGCGGGCATCAACAACAATAATTTTTTCATGATTTTAATTTGTTTTAATGATTTAAAAATTCGTTTATATTATGGGTAAATATTTTTCAAATGTTAAGAAATGAATTTCAGAAATTATTTCAGATTTGTTTCTTATGTTTTTGTAAAATATCTATGCAAATCTAAGTACTAAAGATGAAAAAAAACACGCTCCAATATATCAAGAAGGAATCAACGATGGGTTTTAAGCTATTTTTAATGCTACATAAATGTAACACAATTTATTGAAAATCAATAAATTACATTCTACTAGAATTAAATACATAATCTAGAAAACACAAATTTGTTTATTGAAAATTTAAGGAAAATTTAATTCTTACCAAAGCAAAATTGTCTCTACATTCTGCCAAAAACCAACTTAAAACATTGCCATTTGTAGCTCATGAAAATTCATTTTTGTTACAAAAAAAAGGTGGCCTGAAAATCAAGCCACCCATTGAAACTTATAAATCTTAATTAAATTAAGCCAATTCGAAACGGTCTAAGTTCATCACTTTTGTCCATGCCGCCACAAAATCTTTCAAGAATTTAGCTTGAGAATCTGCACAACCATAAACTTCCGCCAATGCTCTTAACTCTGAGTTTGAACCAAAAATAAGGTCTGAACGTGTAGCTGTAGCCACCAATTCACCAGTACTGCGGTTTCGGCCTTCAAACACATCCGCATGAGCTGAGGTCGCTTTCCAAGTTGTGCTGATGTCCAAAAGATTCACAAAGAAATCGTTGGTTAGGTTTTCTGGTCTGCTCGTAAACACTCCATGTTGAGATTTGTCAAAATTGGTATTCAAAACACGCATTCCGCCTACCAAAACTGTCATTTCTGGTGGTGTTAAAGTCAACAATTGTGCTTTATCCACCAACATTTTTTCTTCTGGAGTGGTATAATGACCCTTTCTATAATTTCTGAATCCGTCTGCCAAAGGCTCCAACACACCAAATGATTCTACATCGGTTTGTTCTTGTGAAGCATCTGTTCTACCAGCAGTAAAAGGAACTGTGATATCCTGACCTGCGTTTTTGGCAGCTTGCTCAATACCAGCTGAACCACCCAAAACGATCAAATCTGCTATCGAAACAGCTTTTCCTTCTGTAGCTGTAGCGTTAAATTCAGCTTGAATTCCTTCCAAAACATCCAGAACTTTAGACAACTGAACTGGATTATTCACAGCCCAATATTTCTGTGGAGCCAAACGTACACGAGCACCATTGGCACCTCCACGTTTGTCAGACCCACGGAAAGTTGAAGCCGAAGCCCAAGCTGTAGAAACCAATTCTGAAACCGAAAGTCCTGAAGCCAATATTTTACCTTTCAAGGTAGCCACATCAGCATCATCGATTAGTTTGTGAGAAACCGCTGGAACTGGATCTTGCCAAATTAGGTCTTCAGCAGGAACTTCTGGACCAACATAACGCACTTTAGGACCCATATCACGGTGTGTCAACTTAAACCACGCACGGGCAAAAGCATCCGCAAACTGGTCTGGATTGTCATGAAAACGTCTCGAAATCGGCCCATAAATTGGGTCCATTCTCAAAGCAATATCCGTGGTAAACATTATAGGAGCATGACGCTTCTCAGGATTGTGAGCATCAGGCACTGTATCAGCGGCCATACCATGCTTTGGTATCCATTGGTGAGCTCCGGCTGGGCTTTTCGTCAATTCCCATTCAAATCCGAAAAGATTCCAGAAATAATTATTGCTCCATTTGGTAGGTGTACTTGTCCAAGCACCTTCTAGTCCACTGGTTATGGTAAACTCTCCATTTCCTGTACCAAAAGAGTTTTTCCAACCTAAACCTTGCTCTTCGATAGCAGCACCCGCTGGCTCAGCACCAACATATTGGCCTGGATCTCCTGCACCGTGGGCCTTTCCAAATGTGTGTCCACCAGCAATCAAAGCCACAGTTTCTTCGTCGTTCATAGCCATACGACCAAAAGTCTCACGAATATCTTTTGCAGCGGCAATTGGGTCTGGATTTCCGTTTGGACCTTCAGGGTTTACATAAATAAGTCCCATTTGCACTGCCGCTAATGGATTTTCTAATTCACGATCGCCAGTGTATCTTTTATCTGCTAACCACTCACCTTCTGAACCCCAGTAGATATCTTCTTCTGGCTCCCAAACATCTGCACGACCTCCACCAAAACCAAAAGTTTTAAAGCCCATTGATTCCAAAGCACAGTTTCCAGCCAAAATCATCAAATCGGCCCAAGAGATTTTACGACCATATTTTTGTTTGATTGGCCAAAGTAACTGGCGTGCTTTGTCTAGGTTGCCGTTGTCAGGCCAACTGTTTAATGGAGCAAAACGTTGTCCACCTGCACCTGCACCACCACGACCGTCAGCTATACGGTAAGTACCTGCACTGTGCCAAGCCATACGAATAAAAAACGGGCCATAATGACCATAATCTGCTGGCCACCAGTCTTGAGAGTTGGTCATGAGGTCATAGATTTCTTGCTTCAAAGCAGCAAAATCCAATGATTTAAACTCTTCAGCATAATTGAAATCTGGATCCATTGGATCAGAAAGAGACGAATGTTGACGCAATATGCCTAAATTCAATTGGTTTGGCCACCAATCTTGATTTCTGGTGCCACCACCTGCACTCTGATTTACAGCACCGTGGTTAAATGGGCATTTGCCTGCACCATTAGAGTCTGAGGAAGTATAATTTTCCATTAGTAAATAATTATTTTAAGATTAAAACAGAGCTTCTATTAAAACATACACTAAATAATCACTTTGATTTTAATATAAAAATGACTTCAGTGATATTTTACAATAAATTTATACAAATATCCATAGAAATCAATCATAAGACAAATCGATAGATTTTATTATGATATAACTTTTAGTTATAAAGTATAATTGCCATATAGATATGGAGATTGAAAGCTGAGGAAATATCTTAACTTTTAAATTCAAGCCAAAACTAGAAGTCCATTTTGCCAATTTTCCATCAATTAAGAAATATTGAAGCTTTATTCAAAAAAATTATATTTTAAGTTTCCTAAATTGATGGTAAAAAACCTTAAAGACAAAAAAAGTAAAGTTAAATTATTCCTAATAAAATATACATTTCAAAAAACCTAAACTTTCTTCTCCAACAAATCCATCGCCACTTTCCCTTTGCCATCTGGCGTGGTGTAAAATGGCCGTTTTTCTATTTCGTAATTGGTGTCTGGCACTATACCAAGGGCATGATAAATGGTTTGGTGTACTTCAGCTATTTTTATGGGTTTTTCGACAGTTTTGCAGGGTCTTTCGTCAGCTGTTTTACCAAAAACGCTTCCTTTTTTTATACCTCCACCAAACATCAACATGGAGCAACCATCGGTAAAATGGCGGTGCATTCCATAGTTTTTAATGTCTTCAATCACGTCTGGTTGATCCACTTGGTCCAAAACTCGCAAGTCTGGACGACCTTCCATGAGCATATCTCGGCTGAATTCGCTGGCAACTATTACTAGGGTTTTTTCCAACCTGCCACTTTCGTCCAAATCTTTTATTAATTGAGCTATAGGTGCATCTATCATTTTTTTCATGTCCACTAATCTCGTGTGGCCGTTTTCGTGGGTGTCCCAGCCTTCAAAAGGTACATATTCTGTCGTAACGGTAATGTATCTCGCTCCTTGATCAATCAACCGCTTGGCCATCAAGCAACCCAAGCCAAATTTTCCAGTATTATAAACATCGTATTTTTCTTTAGGTTCTTGACTCAAATCAAAAGCTTTTGCTTCGGGTGAATTTAGAAGAATGTACGCTTGCTCCATCGAGCGTTTCAAGGATTCTTTCTGATAATCGCTCCCAAACTCACCCATGGCAGATTCTTTCACGAGTTTTTCATATAATTGGTTACGACTTTCGAACCGTTTGAGCGACATTCCAACAGGCGGACGCACGCTATCAAGCCCTTTGGTCGGGTCAGGAATCATGAAAGGTCCGAATTCACTTCCTAAAAACCCTGCACTATGAAAAGCCTTGAGTTCTTCGCCTTCACCCACGTCAAACCGCTGACCGATATTAATAAATGGAGGGATTACTTCATTTTTTGGCCCTAATTCCTTGGCAATCCATGAACCCAAATGTGGCACCACAACCGATTGAGGCGGTTCATAACAAGTGTGCCAATTGTATTGGTGACGGGTGTGCAAAATATGCCCCAAATCAGCAGCCACATAAGAGCGAATGACAGTTCCTTTATTTAAAACTTTACCGATGGATTCCAAACCTTCCGAAAAATGAACGCCATCTAAGGCTGTAGGAACAGACTTAAAGGTACTCAAAACACTATCAGAACGCATTCCTTTCGTGAAGGGAGTATACTTTTTAGGGTCAAAAGTTTCGGTGTGAGCCATTCCTCCTGCCATAAAAAGCACAATAACCGACTCTGCTGTTGCATTACCTGTGTTTTTTACCCCACAAGATGTCAATAATTGACTTATTGGACTGCCTACAGCCATTGTGGCAATGGTAGCCGCACTTTGTTTAAGGAAATCTCTTCTGTTGTTTTTCATATTTTTATTTTTTCTCGCAAAAACGCAAAAGGTAATATTTTCCAAGTAATGACCTTATAAGCAGATTCTTGGCTAAAATGAAAATTAAAATAAAATAACTCTTAAACATATTCTGCGTCGCCTTTCCGGCGGGGAGTTACTTTTTTTTGAAAAAAAGTAACCAAAAAAAACACTCACAAAAAATAAGTCCTCTTGAAAAATTTGATTTTTTACTTTCAAATTCTAATAAAATTTAGTCTAGATCAAATTTTACAAACGGCCATTTTTGTGATTAAAGGAAACAAAAGTATTTATTTTTCAAAACTTTATTAAAAGTTTAATTTTTGTTCAAAAGAAAATATTTTCAATAAATAAGCTGAAACTCAGGTAAAAGCAAAACTGCCCAAAACAAGTCTTGAATTTGCTCAATAGTTGGATTTTCGTCCATAGCAGACTGGGCGGTTTTCATTTCAGATTTGCTGGGTAATCTACCCAAAGCTTTGCTGAACAATACTCTAATGATAACATCCCGAGTTTTAAATTGGGCCTTCCAATATTTGGCACCTCTCGCCAAAACATTCGTCAATCTTTCACCATTGGTCAACTCCAAAGCTTGCAAAAGGCTGGCTTGGCTATCTCTGCTTGTGGATACCACCTCCCTATTTGGTCTACCCAAAGCCGTCAAAAAAGCATTGTTAGCCACCAAAGATGCTCTTGCAAAAGCGGGTTTAATAACATTAGGCTTCGTTCCCGAATATTTCATGTCTTTTATCGTAAAAATCGGTGTAATGATTTGACTAACCGCATCAGAAAACTGTTCAGCCGAAAGTCTTCTTCGGGTCATGCCACCAAATCTGTAATTATTGTCATAAAGCAAGTTGGTACTTTTAACACTTTCTGATGGTGACTGATAGATTTTCGAAGTAGCAATTAAATAAATCAACTCTTTGATGTCGTATTTCTTTTCTGCAAAATCTGAGGCCAACCAATCCAATAAATCTTGTGACCACGGCTCATTGTCCATTTCGTCGGGTGATTCTATAATTCCCCTCCCCATCATCTGTTTCCAAACCCTATTCACAAGCGTTCTGTACATTCGGCCATTTACTGGTTGTACCAAAAGATTGGCCATTTGTTCCATTTTTTTCGCCTTCGAAGCTGTAGAATCTATATTTCCGAAGTTTTGCCACAGCAGCCTTGTGTCTGCCATTTTTCCGGTTGGTTTGTCGCAGCGGTTTATTTCTAACCTTTCTTCTGCAAAAATATTGGCAAAAGCATAGGCATCGTCTAATTTCCAGTCACTTATGAAACTATCATGACAGGATGCACACTTGAGATTTAAGCCTAAAATCACCTGTCCAACATTCTGGGCGGCTTGCATTTCTACCCGCTGACTGGCATTGATGGTTCCTCTCCATTGAATACCCTCCACAAAGCCTTTAGAAGATTCTTTCGGGGAGAGCAATTCCTTGGCAAACTGGTCATAAGGTTTATTTTGCTTTATAGACGTGTAGAGCCAATCTGTAATATTGTATCTGCCATTGGTAATATATCCCGGCCCAGTATAATCGTTTCTGAGAGCATCGTTCCAAAAAGTCAACCAATGTTGTGTATATTCCTCATCTTGGGCCAAAAGTTGCTTTATCAAGGAAGCCCTTTTGTTAGGATTTTGATCTTTGGAGAAAGCAATAATTTGTGAAGCGGTGGGTAAAAGTCCAACAATATCCAAATATGCTCTTCTCAAAAAAGTACGATCATCCACCTTTGGTTTCCATTCTATTTCGTTTTGTTTAAAATATTCATTTACCCACAAATCAATCGGATTTTTCAAATCGCCCGTTGGAGCGGGCAGAGCTGGCTTTCTGGGTTCCATTTTAGCCACTTTAAACAGCATGGGTTGCAAGGAGCCATCTGGCCAAGGAGCACCTTTTTTTATCCAGAAATTTATCAATTCTATTTCCTCAGCTTTCAAAGCCTTGCCTTTTGTAGGCATGGCTTCTTTGTGATTTCGAGGCAAAGAAATTCTTCTGGATAACTCACTTTTTTCTGGATTACCTAGCTCAATAATTTTTCCATGTTTTCCACCAGCAAAAACGAACTCCTTTTGGTCGAGTCGCAATTTACCTTCTTGTTTATTGGAACTATGGCATTTGTAACAATTATGAGCAAAAATCGCCCTTACCTCTCCTATTAGTTTTACCTGATTTTCTTTAGAAAGACTATCCGAATCTGTATTTAAAGACAAAAACTCGCTTTTTTCTGTAGTTTCTTTTTCATTTATGAAGCTAAAATAGTTGTCCCCATGCGTCAATGAACCGCCAAAGTGCCCAGTGAAAATCACACCCAAAGAAGCTGCGAAAAGAGAATATCTGTAAAGGGATATTTTAGTTGATTGACTCTTTTTCAAAACCAAGAAAAGAAAAAACAGCGTTGAAAAACTCAAAACAGCCGTTGTAATTCCACCCCATTGATGCAAATCCAAGGTTTGACCTGAAATTTCTTCATTTTGTGCCAAAATATATCCGAAAACAGCCGAAAAAATAGCCGAAATACATCCAAAAACCACAGATAAATTGATGGCTGGACGGTATTTCGAATAGAAATTTTTGATTGTATGTATTTCTAAAAAAGCAGCCAAAAGCAATATGGCTACGGGAAAATGAACGATGACGATATGAAATCGACCTATAAACTTCCAGAAATCAAAACCACCATCCACTTTTAAAAGGTCGGTGGTTTCCTGACCAAAGGTTTGAAAACTCACTAAAAACACAAAAAAAACAACTCCAAAAAGGCGTTTTCGGTATATTGCGGGCATTAAAAAGAATTTACGGGTTGAATAAATACAAATCTGAATTGCGAAAATAGATTTGATTACGAATATAGTTTTTATTACGAATAGATGCAAAAAAAGCCAGCCTAACTATTTATCTGAAACCTGAACTTCAAATTCTTTTCTGACCGTAAAACCAAATAAAGTTACACCTTCAATTACAACTTTTAGCCTTGCTGAGACACCTGAAGCCTTAAAACTAAACTGACCTTGGCCTTTGGAATCTAAGATAATTTCGGGATTCCAGTAAACGGCACTGCGTTTATCTTCGACCAAAGCAAGCCCAACCTTTTCGAAATCAAGCTGTTGGAATTCAATTTCTTTTTGATAACCGTTTATGGTTTCATTTTTGGTAAATTGCAAACCAGCCTTTTTTTCGGCAAACCTCTTGGTGTAAAAAGCAATCACTCCGTTTGAGCCTTTCATTCCAAAAATAGCCGCTTTTCCGCCACTTAATAATTCTATCCTGATAATATCGTTCGGATTTATGGAACTCAAATCGGTCATTTCTACACCATCCACTAAAAATAATGGATCTAATTGACCGGTATTCCATGAGCCTATTCCTCTCACAAAAACCTTATAAAAATTCCGTGTCTTTTCTACTTTTACACCCGGCAAATTCCCTTGCAACATTTCATAGACGTTCGTAAAATTCATTTGCTTATCAAAATTTACATAATAGTCTGGCTCACCATATATTTTGGTTACCCCCGCATCGGAGTCTATTTGATCCTCTTTTCCATTACTTTCGGCCACAAAAACCTCTGTGTTTTTTATATTTGAAATTCCATCAGGAAATTTTTGTTGCCATTCAAAATCCTTTCTAGTTTCTTCACTCATTTCAGCCTTTTGGCTAACAGTATTGGCTATCTGCATAGCTACAGGAAACTTATCAATAAGTACCACAGCATGCTCTAAAGGCTCATTTTTCTTTGAGTTCACCTGATAAACCAACATGTTTTTACCAATAAAATCCAGGTCCGTAATTCGAAATTTACCGTCCTTGTCCGCCTCAATAAATCTAGATGTTGTAGCATCGGCCCCAGTGAACATAAAGATTATCTTGGCGTTTGGAATACTTTTTTGGGTATTTAAATCAAAAGTTTTGCCCGTAACAGAAATGTTGGGTTCATAAGCAAAAAAACTACCAATCGTCTCGGGCTTTTGAAGTGTGTTTGCCACATAAGAATCTATATTAAATTCCTCCAAATCAGATACTAAGAACTTTGGATTGATTACACTGGCAGACATTGAGGCCATTACTGGTTCTCCAAAATTATTTTTTAGCTTTAGTTTTAGGGTAACAGTTTCGTTGGGCTGGTAAGTCTCCTTATTGGTTTCTACCTCCAGTGTCAACTTGCCAATTTCACTTTCATTGAGCTTCCTCAAATTGCTCAAAACTCTAAAATCATCTTTTGGATTTTGAATAACCAACTGTTTATCAAATATAGTAGTTGGATAATTGAGCATTTCTCGGTTGTAGGCTCTGAGTCTGTAAACGCCACTTTTGAGAGAATCTGGCAAATGTAAATACCCAACACCTCTTCCATTTGAACTAAAAATAATCTGCTCTGCTACCCAATTTCCAGCATCATCATGTAGCTGAACATACAATGGCATATGTTTTCTACTTATTTTTTTATCCGAGTCAAAAACATAAGCACTAAACCAGATATTCTCACCCGTCACATAACCAGGCTTGTTTATATGCAAATAGACTTTATTAAAATCACTCTTTCGGGTTTCTGACAAAACACTCCCTTTCTCTATTTCAGTTGCAAATTCTCTGGGTAATAGCTCAGAAACACCCTGAAGAGCCCAAAAGCCGCCCATTTCTATAGCTCTTGGATTATTTACCCAGCCATCTTCCAAAATCTCTGTTATGCGGCCATCCATGCTTCTTATGCGGGCATCTGAAGTTGTACTTATCTTTCCATTGATAATTTCCAAAGGCTTGCTGAGTTTCAAAATCTTATTCCTTTGGTCTTGAATAATTAACCTTTTCGAAACATTTTTATCATCAATAATATTCAACGCCTTATGAAATTTTTTGGCACTCGAATACCATTCTGTCTGACTATCCATCTCAAAAACTATATAACCATCCTGCTCCAAACTTTGTCTATATACACTGCGGTAAAATCGCTCTGGAGATCGCAAATAGGCTTCATTTCTGTTTTGCATCCAACGATTATACTCCTTTTTGTCTGCTGGAGTTAATTCCTCAAAACGTGGAAACCCAAAATAAAACGTGCTACCTCTTTGTTGAACAAATTCTCTCAGATCATAATAAACGCGATAACCCAAGCTGCGATTTTCGAACTCAATTGGAGCTAAAGCCGAAGCCGAAAATCCTCCTTCGATATCTTTAAAGTCAAAAACCCATTCATTGATGATTTTACATTTATTGGCATCATAATTTTGTCCAAGAAATATCCTTTTGAAATCTTTCAGCTTTCTCTCCCAAGATTTATCACGTTTAGATTTTACTTCGATTTCCGTAAATGTATTTTCGTTGGCCTTTATTCTGATGGTTAACTCCAATTGTGAGTTTTCGTCAACTTTTATGGTCTGTCCATAGTTTTGGTAACCCACATAAGAAACCAACAATTGAATATTTCCTAAAGGGACGTTACTTAGTTGAAAATTACCATTTTGATCAGTTTGTGTTCCTTTTGTAGAGTTAGCAATGTAGACATTGGCAAAAGGCATTCCTTCTGAAGTTCTTGCATCCAGTATTTTACCTCTGACGATGTTTTGGGCAAAAGTCGAATGCGAAAAAATTAAGATAAAGAAAAGTGGCAAAAGCCTAAGACAAGGTAAGAAAGTCTTCCGAAAATTGAAAAATGCAGAAAAATCTTTCATCATTACCTAAATTTAAATTTTCATAATTCCTTCTCAAACTTCAATTTCAACACATTCTCTCCTACTTTTTTGCCCATTTCTTGGCCTTTGGTGAGGGCTTCTCTGAAATGTATACCGCCATATAACCTAGAAATACTGGTTTCGTTGGCAGATTCCCAAAAACTGTTGAATTTCTTAGGTTCTCCTACCCAGTATTTGGAATAATCCGTAAAACTGACACTATTGCCCAATAATTTGGTTAAAATCGTAGCCATAGTAGCAGATTGAACAGAATGCCCCGATGGAAACTCAGGAAATGGTGGGGTAAGAATGGCTGGTTCCCACTTAGAATCTATGTATTTTTTGATATAAGCTCCTGGTCGAATCAGATTGTGTTTGTATTTCGACTTCCAAGCTGCTATCATGGCGTCGTTGAGACCCAAAGTAAGCGAAACATACAACTTTGCAGCGGAATCTATCGAAACTGGATTGGCTCTTAACAATTGGGTTAAAATTGACACCGAATGGCCAACCGCTGTATAAGTAAAGGTGGCTGCATCATCCCAAAAGTTGGCAATATTCATTTTATCAGAACCAGCTGTTACCTCTTTTGAGGCATTGTAAACCTCCAAAGCATCTTTATAAAATCGAGAATCCTTGTATTTGGAGTATTCAAAATCTGGTTTTATGTCAAAATCTGTTTGATTGTCCTCTAAAAAAGTCCTGTTTTTTCCCCATTTGGGGTGCAAAGGCCCAGTGTTTTCCAAATCTGCCACTCGGTTTATTTCAAAACAAGACTCACAAGAAGGAAGTCGGTAGTTTAAATCATAACTTCTGAATTGAGCGTCTTTGCCCCCATCTTTGTCTGCATATTTTATCACCATTTCGGCAACCGAAACGCCATAATTTTTAGACTTAATAATAGCCAATTTCGATTGATTTATAGAAAATTTCGCATCGACAGAGTCTTTTAATGCCGTGATTCTCTCCATCCAAATAAATGGAGCTGCCACAAAAAACTTATCTACAGTGGCAAAAAGAGCATTGTTTAAGGCTATTTCTTTGATAAAATCTGTGGTGTCTATATCAAATTCTTTGGGCTTTTCGAAACCTTGCAGTTGTCCTGATAGTGATGCTCGTTTTGAATAAGCAGGCAAAATAGATTCATAAGCAGCCAAATCTATATAAGCCAGCGATCGTGCGGCTACCAAAGGTGTGTAACCCGTGGTTTGCTCTATCAAGTCCAATATCAATAAATGCCATTTTACTTGCAAATCTGAAGTGGTGAAATCATAATTTTTGGTTGGCAAAGCAGTTTCACTCAAAATCAATTGTGTAGTATTTCCCGTCTGAAATTCTCGACGAGCAGGTGCTTGTCCGAAGCTTAAATTTGCAACAAAAAATAGTAATATTGCAAAATAGATTTTATCCTTGTTCAAAATTTCCGTATTTTGATTTTTTATTTAAAGCCGAATTTAATCATTATATCATAATAAGTTCTTATGCGTTCTAAAAAATTGTTTTTGCTCGATGCCATGGCCTTGATTTACAGGGCTCATTTCGCTTTTATCAAAAATCCAAGAATTGCCTCTACTGGTCTCAATACCAGTGCTGTTTTTGGATTTACCAACACCATGCTTGAGGTTATAAAAAAAGAGAAACCAACACACTTTGCCGTATGTTTTGACACCAAAGCTCCCACCTTTCGCCATGTGGATTTTCCTGAATATAAGGCCAATAGAGAAGCTCAGCCAGAAGATATTTCGGTGGCCATTCCTTTGGTGAAAAGATTGGTAAGAGCAATGAACATCCCGATGATAGAGTTGGACGGCTTTGAGGCGGATGACATTATTGGCACTTTGGCAAAAAAAGCCCCAAAAGACGAATTTGACGTGTTTATGTACACGCCCGACAAAGATTACGGGCAGTTGGTAGATGAGCATATTTTCTTATACAAACCCGCATTTTTAGGCAATGGTATAGAAGTGATGGGAGTTCCTGAAATTCTTGCCAAATGGGATATCAGCCGAATTGACCAAGTGATAGACATGCTTGGTTTGATGGGCGATAAAGTGGACAACATTCCCGGAATTCCGGGAGTGGGCGAAAAAACTGCGGTGAAATTGCTCCAAGAATACGATACGATTGAAGGAATTTTAGAAAATGCAGAAAAGATTCCAAACAAAATAGGTGAGAAAATTAGGGCTGGAAAAGAAAGTGCTTTAATGTCGAAACATTTGGCTCGGATAGATATTAACGTGCCCGTTGAATTTGACGAAGATGACCTCAAAATGTGTGAGCCAAACACTGAAGAACTTTCGGCTTTATTGGACGAACTGGAATTTAGAACCTTAAAGACCAGATTGATAAAATCAGATGGAACGAATCAGGACATTAACAAACCTGAGCCAAAAGTAAAGGCAAAGGTGGAAACCAATCAAATCTCACTTTTTGGTGCAACAGAAGAGGAAGAAGAAGTAAAAGAGGCCAAAGAAAAAGACACCATCAATTCAGTAGTACATGATTATTATCTGATAGAAGGCAAAGAGCAAAGAGCCGAACTGATTGAATATTTGATGGCCCAAGACGAAATTTGTTTTGACACAGAAACCACTGACGTTGATGCAGTAGATGCCGAAATCGTAGGACTTTCGTTTGCTTACAGAGCCAAAGAGGCCTATTATGTACCTTGTCCACCTCGATTTGAAGAAGCCAAAGCCGTTTTGGAAGAATTCAGGCCTGTTTTTGAGAATGAGAAAATCATGAAAATTGCTCAAAACTTGAAATACGACTTGACGATATTGAGCAATTATGGTATGGAACTCAAAGGAGAACTGTACGATACGATGTTGGCTCACTATATCGTTGAACCCGAACAAAGGCATGGTATGGATTATTTGGCCATGAATTACCTCAATTATGAGCCAGTGAGCATAGAAACGCTCATTGGCGGTAAGGGCAAAAAACAAGGAAATATGCGAGATGTTCCTTTGGAGGTAATTAAAGAATATGCCGCAGAAGATGCTGATATTACGTTGCAGCTCAAAACTATTTTGGACAAGGAACTCAAAAAAACCTCTCAAGAAAAACTGCTTTATGAAGTAGAAGTACCCTTGGTGAGTGTTTTGAGTAGCATGGAGCGTGAAGGTGTAAAGCTAGACGTTCAAGCTCTTCAAGACCTTTCTGATACGCTTCACAAAGATTTGGTAATTACTCAATCTGAGATTTTTGAGATTGCGGGTATGGAGTTCAATGTGGGTTCGCCCAAGCAATTGGGAGAGATTCTCTTTGAGCAAATGAAAATTGACGATAAACCAAAGAAAACCCCAACTGGCCAATATGCCACTGGCGAAGATGTGTTGAGCAACTACGAAGCCGAACACCAAATCGTAAAGAAAATACTGGATTTCAGGGAATTGAGCAAACTCAAAAGTACGTATGTTGAGGCACTTCCACAGTTGATTTCGAAAAAAACTGGCAGAATACATACTTCATATAACCAGGCAGTTACGGCTACGGGTCGTTTGAGTTCTACAAATCCGAATTTGCAAAATATTCCAATAAGAACCGAGCGAGGACGTGAAATCCGTAAGGCATTTATTCCTCGAGACAGTGAGCATTTGATACTTTCTGCCGATTACTCTCAAATAGAATTGCGTATAATGGCGGCCTTTAGTGAGGACACCAGTATGGTAGAAGCCTTCAATCAAGGCATTGACATTCACTCTACTACGGCTGCGAAAGTATTTGGAGTTGGGCTAGACGCTGTAAGTTCTGACATGCGAAGAAAAGCCAAAATGGTAAACTTTGGTATCATTTACGGTATTTCAGCCTTTGGTTTGGCTCAAAGATTGGGCATTCCAAGAGGAGAAGCAAAAGACATCATCGATGCTTATTTTACACAGTTTCCAAATGTGAAAACATTTATGGACGAATGCGTGAACAAAGCCCGTGAAACCGAATATGTAGAGACAATTTTAGGTAGAAGGCGTTATTTGAGAGATATCAACTCAAGAAACCAAACCAATAGAGGTTTTGCAGAAAGAAATGCCATAAATGCTCCCATACAAGGTTCAGCAGCAGATATGATAAAAGTGGCCATGATCAATATTCATGATTTTATGAAGTCTGAAAAGCTGAAATCAAAGATGATTCTACAGGTACATGACGAATTGGTTTTTGATGCCCATATTTCAGAAATTGATTATTTAAAAGAAAAAGTGGATTACTATATGGTCAACGCCATACCGATGAAAGTGAAAATAGAAACCGGAATTGGTGTGGGTAAAAATTGGTTAGAAGCACATTGATTTTTTTGATAAAATAGAACTGGAAGAGGAATAATTATTCCTCTTTTTTGTTTTGATTCCTTAGCATTTTAACTATTATGTTCGCAAATTGAAACTTGAGTTCTTCACCAGTAAAAAAACAGAACTATTAATAAACAAACCGTAAAATAAAACACTCCACATTTGAAAACAAAATAGAGATTCAAGACATAATTTTGATTACTGAAAAATATCAAGTAGCAAAATGAATACTATTTACTCTACCTTTCTCAAGTTCGTTTTTCTCATTCTTACTGGCCATTTTGTTTTAGCTCAATCAAAACTTCTAACTATAAATGAGTCAAATCAAAGCTCGCACCCTAGATATGGCGTGGACCTGAACGGAACCCTATATTTTACCGCTGGTACGGCGGCTCAATCCAACGTAAGAGTCTGGAAAACGGATGGAACAAACGCTGGAACTAGTCAGATTTTCACACCAAATGCGACAGTTCCCTCAGGCCCTATACCTCATTTTAATAGAATAAATGCTGTCACACCGTTCGGAAATAAAGTTCTAATTATAGCGTCCATTTCTCAACAAAACTTCGACCATGAACTTTGGGTCTCTGATGGAACGCCAGTTGGAACTTTTCGCTTAGCTGATATAAATCCGGGCTCAGGAGACCCCAGTATCAGCAGTCTTACTGTAACCAACATCGGAGGCCAATCAGTTGCTTTTTTTTCTGCCAACGATGGCACAAATGGTTCAGAATTATGGAAAACTGATGGTACTTCATTGGGAACACAAATGGTAAAAAACATTAATAGTGGACTTAACAGCTCAAGTCCGACAGGATTTACTCAGCTAACCAACAAAGTTTTGTTTTTTGCAAACGACGGCATTAATGGTACAGAACCATGGGTAACTGATGGTACTTCGGCAGGTACTTTTATCCTAAAAGACATCAATACTGGTGCTAATTCGTCTTTTTATTCTTTTGGACCAAAGCCTGTTTCGGTAGCATCGAATGGATATTTTGAAGCTTATAACACCTCTAATATACCCTCCTTATGGACAACTGATGGAACTGAACTTGGTACTGTAGCGGTGCAGGGTGGCTCATATCAATATCCTAAAAACCTAACAGTTTTCCAGAACAGGGTATATTTCACTATGAATCAAACATTTACAAACTTGCTTTATATTGATAATCCTGCACTTCCGCCGACCTTTGTATATTATTATACAGGAGGTTTTAATGTTTTAAATGCAAAAGATTTTACTGTTTCGGGTGGTAAACTTTTTTTTACCTCCACCACTCCCGACAATGAATGCAGACTTTATCAAATATCTGATAACCCAAACCTTGCCTACAGTTGTAAGGACATAAATCCGTTGGCTAATGGTGACCCATTTCCGACTGATCCCAATAAAAGAAAATTCTACCCAGTGGGCAACGGAAATGTTGTTTTTTTAGCCACTAACCAAAACAATGGAACTGAACTTTGGTTTTCTGATGGTAGTATAAATGGTACCGTACTAATAAAAGACCACGCATTAGGAACCACGTCTGGTGATTATTCTTACATAAAAATCCTCGGAGATTTGATTTTCTATGTCGTAAATGATGCTGATGGAAAATACGATGCTTGGATGTCTTCTGTCAATGCTTTTTCGTTTGTATCGACAAATTCTAAAATGTCAACAATTAACCCTGGTTTGAATCTCACTAATTTTTACCCAATAGCCACCTCATCAGGACAATTATTCTTTTCGGCTTATGACAAAACCATAGGTTATGAGTTATACAAAACCAATGGTACCAGCATGAGTTTGGTTAAAGATATAGCAACGGCTAATAATGCTGATAACTCGCAAAGCTTTAACATTACTGCTCAAGTTGGCTCAACCTTATATTTTGCCGCAGATAATGGAAAAAATGGCCTTGAAGTATGGAAAACCAATGGCGACACCACCAATACCAAACTGGCTTTTGAAATAAATAAATACCCAACACTTGAAAACAATTCGGGTTACAATACCAACTACGATTTTTATAACACATCAACCGAAATCGCCAAACTATTTTCTGATGGAACAAAACTTTATATAGCGGAGTCTTACTATCTGTGGGTTTATGATGGGCTAAATGCCCCTACTAAGGTATATAATGTCACCAATACAAGGTTTGATTATTTGACCAAATTTGTTGTAATGAACGGATTAATCTATTTTTCAAACGGAAATAGAATTTACAAAACAGATGGAACAGAAGCGGGAACGGCTTTTGTCACTTCTCCTGATGGAAGCAACGCTTACGACAACAGGTATATCAGCGACCTTATTGCGTTCAATAACAAAATCTATTTTAAAGGCTATCATCCAACGCAAGGAGAGGAAATATTCTCTAGCGATGGTACAGCAGGAAATGTAACCCTCCTAGATGACTTAATACCAGGCAATAATGCCTTTAGTTACCTTAGTGCAGAATTCAATATTGTTGGAAGCGACTTGTATTTTATACATTATAATTCCTCTGAAGGCTGTACACTTTACAAAACCAATGGTGCTGCTGCAAATACCACCAAATTAAAAGTTTTTGATATAAACGGAGGGTGCCCAAGTTATTTTACCAATTATAAAAATCAGTTACTGGCCTTTCAAGCTTACGATGAAACACATGGTTCTGAACTATGGAAAAGCAATGGAACGGTTGCGGGAACAGAAATCGTCAAGGATATAAATCCAACGGATTCTTCAAATCCAATGAATTTCGCCCAAAATTCTAAGTTTGCCTTTTACAATGATTTTCTATACTTTTTAGCCTACGATGGTGTAGGTAGCTTTTTATATAAATCAGATTTAACTTCGGCAGGGACAGAAAAAATTGTTAAAGCCAGTAGTCCTAATATACTTGGAACCAATAAAGGAGTGTACTTCAATCGCTATGAGCAGAATCTTGGTGGCGAACCTTATAAAATAGAGTCAGACAGTGCTTCAATGAGATTGGTCTCTGATATTATATTTGGTACTGCAGGCTCTAATTATTCTGTTATTTTGCAACACGGCGAAAATCTTTTTTTGAGAACCTCCAGTATACAATTTAAATATGAAATCCATGTGTTCAAAATTTGCCCCAATCAGTTTATATTGGATAGCCCTCAAGCAACCAATAATACCTACGAAGCTTTAGATTTGATAAAAATGTCATCAGGAATTGCAACAGGAATTAATCAAAAACTTTTTGCGGGAAAAAACATTGAACTGCTTCCGGGCTTTAGTACCGGCACAAATACTGTTTTCAGTGCCAAAATTGGGGGCTGCAAGGCTAACATTTATGGAAACGTACCATAAAGACAGAGCTATAATATTTATTCTGTTTTGGGTTATAAATTAAAATCAATGGAGAACTAATGAATTTTTCAATGTTTTTGGGAATGTAAATCTTAATAAATACGTCTGATACCATTAGTGCTTATAAAGAAATTCATAACCCTTGTTTCACTTAGATATTCTCATCAAAATTCTACTTTTCTGCACACCATTTTCTTCTAAAATCAGCATTCTGTCCAACATGTCGCAGTCTTCGCATTCAAATTCTTCTGTGACGGTATATTTCCAGTTTTTATTCTTAAAAACGTAGAAAGGATATGGAGGATGCCCATCGCTAATTTCTTGGGCACCAACCAGGATCAAATCTGGCTTTTGGCTTATGGCTTTCCCTTTACTCCAAGAAGCATAACGACATTTTCCATCTTTGGTATAATCTATCCTAAGCTCCAAATTCTTCGATTTAAGCATTAAAATATTAGTTTCAAAGTCTCTTAAAGAAGGATGAATAATAGTTTTTGTTTTATCGTTCAATGCTTTTTCAAGAGCCATTTCTTTGTCAGAATTGTAATTTACAGTATAAATCCCTGATTCATCATACCATATTTCTCCATTAAATACCTCACCCACCATACCGAACATACCATTTCTGGCCATTACCTCTTTTTGAGAAAACTTTGGAATCAGTTTTTTAAACTTCGCATCAAAAAGTATGGGAAAATAAGCCACAAATTCCTTTTCGTTTTTAATATCTGGTACTGGGCTCAGCCTTTGAAGCGGATAATTGACCATTTCAGCCAACTCAGTGGCTTTATTTTGATTTATTAAATTAAGGATTTTCTTGCCGATCGCATATCCCTCTTTTGGGTCTTGGGCAAATGAAGAGAAGAAAATAGCTGTAAAAGCAACAATTAAAAGAGATTTGATTTTCATGAATTGGTTAAAAAAAAACAATCTAAGTCTAATTCCTTGAAAATTGAAATTTGGTAGAGAACTTATTTCAATGCTACAGTTCCCTCATAAACTTTAGCTTGCGTATAAAGTGTAGCTCCAAGTAATTTCCAATCTACGACTCCATAAACAACATATTTAAATTTGTTATTGTCGTTGGTCTTTAAAACGTTGATATTTATTGGCTTCCAAATTGTACCCATCACCAAACCCGTCGTTCCAGAATATGCACTTATGGGAGTGTTTTTTTGTGAAGTACTTCCCTTGCCTGAATTAAGGAATAAATCGTATTTTGTTACCCAGTTATTTTCTAAAATAACATGAGAAAACTTGCCTGAATTCAACTCTATACTATCTTTTAAAGCAAACTTAAACGTTTTAGTTTGATTAACTTTGACGGCATTACTATCAGATTTAGGGCCACCTACAAAAGACAAAAGTCCAAATACAAAAACAATTGTAGCAAAACCTCCAATATGGTTTCTTGCAACTTTGACTAATTTGAAACAGATTATTAGAAAATATATAAGGAGACTAAAATTAAGTAAACCCCAAATTAAGTGTGTCATTGGTATATTAATTTTGCTTTGTGTTAGATATCTGAATTAAAAATAATAGAATTCTTTTGGCAAAACAAAGTTCAGAGTCAAATAGCTCTAAAATTTATGTGGGTTAAAATAGGTTTTCTTGTACAGCACCATATTATTTCAAAAACCAACTCGAAGCCTCACTTTATTACTGCATTGATTTTCTCCCAAAGGGCTTTATCGAAGCCTGAAACTGCAAAATTTGGATTTGCTTTATCTGAGGCGTCGCCCATTCTAACTACCACCATGTTTTTGCTCGGAATTACATAAATACGCTGGTCTTCGGCACCCATAGCCGCATACATATCTGCAGGGGCATTAGGAACTAACATACCTGGAAACACCGTTTGAGAACTGGGCACCATGAAACTGGATTTACCATTTAACCACCACAAATAGCCATACGATGGATTGATACTTTGTGAAGAATTTATACTTTCTTCAAAAAACGTCCTATTCAGTATTTGTTCTTCTTTCCATTTTCCTTTGTTGAGTGCCAGCAGACCAAATCTCGCCATACTGCGGGTATTACTATGATAAAGCTTAAATATAAGCCCCATATTCCAAGAGCCGTCCATTCCAATCTTATCTTTGATTTTGCCATTGAAGTAATTCTCAAAGCTTTTGTTGCTGGCAGCAGCCACTACATCCATCAGTTTTTGAAAAACATTCCCGTAAGCCCAACGTTTGCCTGCATCGGCCACATGGGTCAGGTTCGATTTTGTAACGAGTTGCTTTTCATCATCCAGCCCAGAAGTCATGGTCAGCAGGTTTCGGCTGCTGATGAGGTTCTCTTTTTCTAAAATTTCGCTGGTCCAGCCAGTTCCAATATACTGCGATACCTTATCATTGATATTGAGCAAACCCTCTTGTTGAGCAATACCTGTGGTGGCCGATACCAAAGTTTTGCCAGCACTGTTCCACGCCCAAGTAGTAGTTGAAGTATGTCCGTCAAAATACTCTTCCAACACAACGCGACCATTGACCAAAATCATAAAAGACTTTGAGTTTTTCTGAATCAAAAAGTCTTTCAGAGGTTTCACGGCTTCTTCATTCCACCCCAGTGACGTCATCGGTATTGTTTCCCATGCAGAATTATTATTGGATGGAAAATACATCGAAGTAGGATCAGTAGCTTGGGGCGAATCTGCAGGTGGATCACAGGCCAAAATGAGCATTAGGCTCAGCAATGTAAGGATTTGGTGCTTCACAATTTTCATGCTTTGGTATTTATAAATATCTTGGACAAATAAAGTGCCTAAAGGTTTAGATTGTCATCAGAATTTTGAGTTCAAGCACATTTAGTGCGTTCATTTTTTGCCAATTACAAAATTTGGCCATATTATTGTATGGGAGAGTTTAGGATAACAAATTAAAATTTATGAAAAATCAAAAAAGTACGATCGTGGCATTGGGTTTTATGTTTTTGGGATTGATAGCCTGTGATTCTGCCAATACAACGGAGCAAACCGCTTTAATAGAAAGCCCTGCTCCTGTTCCAGTTGCAAATGAAGCTTCTGATTTACCTCCATTGTCCTCCATTCCAGAGTCTACTCCTCCGATTTCTGCTACCATACCAGCTCCAACATCACTCAATCTTTCAGGACCATTGGCTACTTCGAGTGCTCCATTAGCCTCTGCAAGTACACCTATCAGCACTGCCGCCAAAGCCCCAGTTAATACTGCAGCAAGCACAGCTCGCCTAAATCCAGCTCACGGTCAGCCTGGGCATGACTGCTCTGTGGCCGTAGGTGCACCGTTGAAAAAAACTGCCGCATCTGTGCCAGCACCGGCTAAAGCAACCCCAGCGAGTGTACCCGTGGAAACAACACCTACCGCTGCTCCAGTTGTAGCCTCAGCACCAAATTTTAATGCAAATGCAAAAATAAACCCTGCTCATGGCCAACCAGGACACGATTGTGCTGTAGCAGTAGGTGCTCCGCTGCCAGTGAAGTAAGAAGTTTAGACATCAATTATTTATGTCTTGAAAGGAAATGCGGCAAACTTCCAATAAAGTATTACGAATCCGAATAAACCCAAATTTGAGGTGTTGATACCTTAATCAATGCCAAATCAGTTATTAAAGGTTTAGCCAATTCTTGATTGTCAAATAGAGGTATTCATCATGCGAAAAGAATCTCCAGGAAAGGTCATCATAGCTAAGCCCTTCAATTTGGTGTTTTCTTTTGCAAATTGTGTAAAACTATTCCTCAATAGGCACAAAAAATTCAGAGCTTGAACTCAGAAAGCTCTAAAAGTGTAGAGTTTATGTATTTAATTCCTGATTATAAGACAAATACCTTTTAAATAAGGTTGATTAAAAGTTCGGCATTCAAATGTTGATATGTATGGAATAATTGTAGATGAAGATATAAATACATTTTTACAATCGCTTTACATATTTTTACACAAAAAACCCATACCGCAAATTTAATAGACATACTTTTACGACAGTATTTCACAAAACAATTTTGCAATGAATGTTTACAAAGTATCTGTTTTAGTCATTTTTCAAAGCTTCGTTTTTCTGTTTTGGGGAATGGATTTCTCTAGAGAAGATCCAGTGTTCCTAAAAATCAATGCCGCTGAAGTAAAAAACGTTGTATTTCAGTCGATAGATTATGGAAAGTCCTGGCAAGACATCAGTAATGGCCTGCCCAGAAATCTGGAGAACACTGAACTTTTTGTAAACCAGAATGGGCTTTTTTACTATTCCGAAAAAGAGATGTATCATCGAAATACAAATGTGATGGCTCCCGGCTGGAAAAAAGAGTATGCAATAGACAAATTGGGCAATGTGTCTGTTTGTAAGTCCGGTATGTATGCCGTTACTTATGGCGGAAAAATTTCAAAATTTGATTCTAAAACAAATACTTGGTCACCTATATTTACCAATTTTGATCGAAGCACGCTGAGAACCATTTTCGAGACACAAAATAATACTTTTCTCATAGGCTCTGACAGCGGCTTGTTCCGATCAACAGATAGTGGAAAAACGTGGAAACATGTACTTGAAGGCTGGTCAATTAAGATGGTGGAGGCTCAGGGTGTGTTGGTAGCTACAAGTCAAAAAGGCATTATACGCTCTACAGATGATGGCCAAACATGGAAAACCGTTATCAGCGAAGGTGGTGTGGGCATTGACGTGGCAATTATAAACGGAGGATTTGCGGCCATTAGCTATAACACAACCTCTAAAACTCGGAGAGTAAGAACGAGCTACGATGCAGGGAAAACGTGGCAAGCCATAGATGCTGGACTTCCACCTCATGATTTAGTCGCCAATGTTTTGCAGCTGGACAATTACCTCTTTTGCGGTCACCCGAAGGGCATTTATCGTTCTGCTGACAAGGGAAAAAGCTGGACACTCATCTCCCCTGCCATAGACGACAAAGTATTTAATCTTTATGTATCAGGAAAAACCATTTATGCTCTTCCTAGGGCTGGAGGATGTTGAAATTATTGATTTGAAAATTTGTTTTTACGACTAAGCAGAGTCTCCGTAGAGGCTCTCCTTAGGCGTTCGGACTCGCCCATAAAATCAAAGATCCGCTAAAGGTAGGCTCTCTATAGACAGGAAAAACGAAAAATATTCTTTATACAGCTGGTGTTTTCGGCATGTAAAACCCGCTTTTCGCCCGAACGAAGGAAATATTCTTCGTGGAGCTCGTTGCTCACAAGTATTTAATTTTACACTGTTAAATTCAATTAAAAGTAATTCATAAAGCACCAAACACCCCAAACCTCCTCTTCCAGACTTCGAGGTGGTTTAATTGGAGGTTTGGAGAATTGCTAAAACCCTGCATTTCTACAAAAGGGTACTTCTTGGTCTTTCGCCATGTACCAACTATCTCATTTTCAGATACTACGATTGGTTTAAAAATACCATTTCCAGTTTCCGAACTGTCTACACCTTTTGGCAAAGCCAGACTTCTACCTTCTGAATAACCTACCGTGTATTCATCATAACATGGAAGTAATGCCGATATCTTGTAGTTTGGTATAGAAATATCGGTTTCAAAAAAATAATATTTTAGGTTCTCATTGGTGGTAGCCCGTAGTTTATCCCCTAACTCGGCAATACCAAGGTTTGCTTCGCTCATGCTCAGGCCGCTCCACCATGCAAAGTCTTTAGCGGTGGCCGGGCCTCTGGATTGAAAATATAGTTGGGCCAAATTGACGATAGCCTCTGATTTAGATACTTTAGGGCTTGGTGGCACCCTTTTCTCAAAAAGTGCGTAGCTTCCTTTTTTTGTTCCGTTGCACAAAAGCATTTCCAATTCAGCTCTGATGATGATTTGCGTCGCCAACAAATTGCTCACTTCCATCCCACGCTTCAGGAGGCAAAACATTATTTCTTCCTTGGTGAGTTCGGGGTGTTCTATGTATTCTTGCTCTAGGATTGTCCAGGTTTTAAGAAACACCTCGTTGGTAAGACCTTCTTTTTTGTCGATATATTGGGTGGCTTTCTTTACGCTTGGGGCCGAAAGTTCCATCATCCAGCGGATGTCTTTCTGATGCACAAAATGCCATGTAGGTCGCAAAATATGCGTCCTGATGATTGTGCCGGCATTTACAAGGGCTTCTATTTGGCTTCTGATGGCGTTGTGGGTTCGTAAACCCACGGCCCAAAGTGCCATACCGTAGTCTTGGGCTTGCATGGCACCAAAATGAGCGACCACATCAGCGACCTCCACAAAACCACCGCCTGCCAGACCTTGATTAAACAAACGCAAACTCAAAATATGCTCTCTGTTCATATTAAATTTTGGAAAAATATCCCCTAAATGTCAATTTTAGACTCAGCTGCAACACAGTTTAAAAGTACAATATAAAGGAATTTCTCTTAATACTTCGGATGTTTTCCGAGCGTATAATAAGTATATTAGATTAGCAAATGAAATACCTTACGATAGCTCGAAATCTGGGAAGAATTAATCGATTGACCTAAGGCATTTCAAGACATCAAAACTAATTGGTTTACTATTTCCGAAACTGCGTCCATCTCTTCGATGGTGTTGAAATAGTTCGGAGAAAAGCGAATCGCCCAGTCTACTCCTTTTTTAGTAAAGTCAATAATAGCGTAGCTTTTTAAGCTTGGCGAATAATATACCTTATTGGCTTTCAGATGTGCCTCAACCTGCTCTAAAGTTTTATTCTTAATATAAAATGTTATGATATTTGATTGAACCAAACCCCTATCTAGCAAAACCAAGTCGTTTATTTGAGATAAGTTTGACCTCAGCCTCTCTCCCAAGGTTTTATTATATTCTTCAATATTATCAATCCCAATACGATTGGTATATGCCAATGATTCCGCAAGACCAATGATTTCAACACCCACTTCTTTGGGTTCGAAACGCAGGGCTGAATTAATCGATACATAGTTTTCGGCTTCAACCCAATCGGCACCTCTTCGATCAATAAACAAAGGCTCAAGGCCTAAATTCAGTGCTTTATCAGAAACGTACAAAAAACCAGAGGTTCTTGGACCTCGCAAAAACTTACGGCCAGTGGCATTTAAAAAATCACATGCAATTTCTTGAACATCAACCACCATTTGCCCTACGGCTTGACAAGCGTCTAATAAATACAAAATATCGTATTTTTTACAAAGTTTTCCGACTTCCGTCACCGGCTGAACCAATCCTGAATTTGTTGGTACTTGCGTAATGGCTACTAATTTTGGTTTATACGCAATAATTTTCTGTTCAAAATCTAAAATATCAAGTTCACCAAATTCAGTATTTTCGGTTCGAATTATTTCAATTCCAAAGCGTTTTTTCAGTGAAATAAAAGCTATAAAATTCGAGATATAATCGTCGTCTGTAGTCAAAATTACATCTCCTGGGCAAAAAGGAATTGCAGATAAAGCACGGCTAAACCCCTCTGTGGCTGAATATTGAAACGAAATATTGTCGGGTCTACAATTGATCAACCTCGCTGCCTCCTTATAAAACCTATTTCTGTCCTCCGATTTTAATGCTTCAATTGGATATCCCCCAAACTCTTCTTCGAGCTTATTGTAGGCATGCATTTTTTCAAACATAGACTTTGGTGGTAGCGAACAGCCCGCACTCGACAGAAATATCTTGTCTTCACAGTGTAGTGTATCCTTTCTAATTTGTTCAAGGTTAAACATCGGCCAATTGAGATTTTAATGTTTCCAAATATTCTTTTAGAAGTAGCGTATTTGATTTATAATAGGTCCATTTCCCGATTCTGGTTGGAATTACCAAGTCGACATTTTGAAGTATAGATAAATAATGTGAGGTGGTTGATTGAGAAAGACCCGTTTTATCATGGATTTTTCCAACACAGACGCCCATTCCAAAACCTTCTACTTCTACGTGAGGACTGAAATGTTCCTCTGGTTGCAACAACCACTGTAATATTTGATATCGGGTCTTATTGGCTAATGCCGCAGTGATTTTTTGAATATCCATGCCGTAAATATACCAACATTTCGATAATTACCGATATGTAGAAACGAAAATTTGATCACCTTATAAGGATTTCCTTTTACAAGTTCGGGGTAAATAGAATCTGGTTTCAGGTCTAAATGGTTGTCTAGTCCTAAAATAAGTTTAAAACTTTAGTTTCATTCCTTCGTGTGTTGCTACAAAACCAATAGTTTCGTAAAACCGCAAAGCATCAGGTCTTTTTTTGTCGCTTGTAAGCTGCAATAAGATACAACCCTTCTCTTTCGCTCTCTTGATGGCATACTCAAATACTTTTCTTCCGATGCCCTGTCCTCGATACTTTGAATTTGTTCTGACAGCCTCAATCTGAGCCCTAAGTCCACCGTGGTGGGTTAGATACTGTATAAAAGTCAAGTGGAAAGTTGCCACTTTTTCACCATTCATTTCTACAATGGTTAATTCTTGGTTTTGGTCTGAATTGATAATCTCAAAGGCCTTCAAATAATTATCAGAAAGAATCTCTGAAAAATTCTCCCTCTCAGCACCCAAAGTATCGTCAGACAACATCCTTACAATATCTATTAAGTCGTCTTGGCTAGCTCTTCTAAATGTTAGTTCCTTGCTCATTAAATTAAAAATAATACTTTATCATTTGTTGCAAATTCTTAAATTGGGGTACAATTGATAGAGTGAAAATTTCGACAAGGAAAAAGTAGTATCTACTGTACTGGCCGAAAATTATATTAATCAATCATTCGTGCCTAAAATAAATTTACCCAATTCTACCTTTTTTTTATCAAATTCTTCCTGAGAAATAAGTTGTAAGTCAAGTAATTCTTTTTGTTTTTTCAATATTTCAAGTGCCTTCTCTCGGGTCATAACACCAACAATCTCTACCTCTTTTTGGCTTATGGCCTTATCTATGTTAGAAACGTGAATAGTTTTAAGCCCATCTATAGTTCTATTTAACTTGCATTCAAAGTATACCTCAACAGGGATTTTCTTTAAAATTGGTAAATTGAAAATATAAATATTATCAATTGTTATTTCTTCACCAGAAAAGGTCTTTGGTACTGTCAATACAAGACCCTTTTGTTTAATTAAATAGGTAAAATTTCCATAAAGTTTACTCCCAAATAAATCCTGGGTAATATTATTCGGGTTCTCAGGAGTCAGAACTTTTAATTTATCTCCCTTTTTAAAGACAAAGCCGCCCTCGCCTCTATAAAAAGTAAATTCTGAATAATTTTTCAACTTTTTATATTTATTGCTTAAAATATCATCGTAAGTAAGAGTATCTTGCCCAAATGACTGAAAGCCAAAAAAAATTAAACCAAAAAATAAATGTTTCATTTTATTAATAATAAATTATAAACTATGTGAATAAAAAACTGTTATCCTAAAATCTCTTTAACACGAAACTCCGAAAAAACTTAGATGTTCGACATGTACAACATAAAGTCAAAAGTCCTCTAAATGAAGACTATTGTCCATAAGGGACGAGATAAAGAAAATATTCTTTATCCAGCAGTTGTTTTCTATTGGGAAAACCCACTTTTTCGCCCGAACCGAGGAAATATCCATGGTATAGCTGTAATCCCTAAATTATTACTAAACTCCATAAAATTTATAAATCATCCAATATGCAAATGCAGAAGCAGCATCTGAAGCCAACTCCTTTGCATCGTAAGGTCTTTTATCTTGGTTAATCGATTGACTATCATCCCTTTCGATTATATCCGAAATACCACGTACTAAACCAGAAATCAAAGAACTTTGATTTCGACCTTGCTTAGATAAGGTTTTACTAAAACCGAAACCTTCCATTTCAATAGCAGATGTGTCATTATAATATTTAGTAAGTATTGTACCAACACTTGAGTCGTAATGCTCAACCAACTGATCCCCTGAAGCTATAATTCCCAAATCAGCATTCGGGCAATAATCTTTATATGTACCTTTAATCATTGATTTCCATTCATCTTTAAGTCTTTCCTTTTTGGCTTTTTCAATAAATGCATAAGTTAAAAAACCGCTATCAGGCCTAGCAGAAAACATTTCCTTATCTGATTTCCCAGCTTCATATGAATAAATTTTCTCGGGTATAACAACATCACCAATTTTGAAATCATTTCCTTTTCTCGAGCCTGCAATGCCAACAAAAATTATTAAATCAGGTGAATAATTTTGAATCGCTCTTTCAGTTTCCATAGCTGCAATCGAATTTTTTGCACCGCACTCTCTTATAACAACATTAGCTACAAGTCCATCATTCCAGTAAAAATCACCTATTTCATAACTTGTGTCATCTAAATCATTGTCCTTTAGGTTTATAAGGTGTGCTTTAACAGCTCTATATTCTTCCTTAATTGCTGTTAAAATGACAACTAGTGGGGTAGTTCTACTTAGTTTTTTATCCATTTTTTTTGTCATTAAATAAGCTATCTTGTTCTTGATTAATTCTTCCCAATCTGATTCTTTCAAATTAAATTTTGCCACAACCCAACCTTCAATATTGAATCTTTCATTTACTTGGGATTTTATATCATCGAATGAAGTTAACCCTATAATAGAGTCAGGTTGTGAAATATCATTTCTTCTTGTAATTTCTTTTAAGAGATTTAATCCCGATTTATCTTTTATGCCTTCTCCTGGCCTAACTGGTAAATTCAGATCAAGGATCATAAGGTCAATTATATTACGACTTAGTAAAACACCCATTGCTTGCGATGTACTTCTTGCAATGGTTATTTGTATAGACTGAGGTAAGAAAGATTCCTTAATAACTTTCTCAATTCTAATTACCTTTTCCTCTGAATCATCTACAATAAAAATATTTAACATCCTAAATAAATGATTTTAAAAATATACTCAACTCATTTTGCCACTCCTCAGTTCTTTGAGATTTATAAATTACATATCCTTTATAAATGTCATCAAATTTGGTTTTAAGTTGTGAATCAAGCTCATTTATTGAAATAGATCCACCATCAAATTCGTTATACTGAGTCACAACAATTACCTTAGAATGCTTTTTATACCTCTTCATTTCTTTTAGAATATCTCTTCCACCAAAGTTTCTGGGCTTGCCAGAAGAGCTACTTGAGTTTTGGTCATAAGTTGGTAAACTCATATCAAGTAGGATAAAGTCGAATTCATTTTCGAAAATTTCTTGCAAACCACTCTGATAAGAAATCTTGTGATTCATTTCAATATCCTTAAAATTCTCACTAAGAAAATTCAATACTTTCTTTGCCTTGTTGGGATCATCTTCAATTAATAAACCTTTCATATTATTAGATTTTTATTTTCGATTGTTATTTGAACTTCGTATTTATTATTTGAATATTCAACATTAACTTCATAATTCCCTTGCTCTAAATCTGCTGATATACACCTACAAATTTTAAGATACCCCGAGTCTCCTTCAAAGCTATTTGCCATATTTCCATCTCTATAATTACTAACTTTTCTTTTTATATCTTGAATTTTAATTTTCAATTCTTCAACATCAATATTTGGAGATATATTATTAGAAACAATAATTTTTGTTAACCCGTTTTCGGAATTTACCATTATTTTAATATCCAATTTTTCATATAAATCCTTATTGTTTTTTATGATATTATCAAAAATATTGATAAGCATATCTCCAAATCCTTCAAAATATTTACCCTTGTATTTAGAATTGCATTTGATATTTCTCTCTACTTTCGCTATATTTAAAATATTACCATTAATACTGTTTGTATAATCTATACTTGCTTCCAAAATCATCTCAATAGGAAATTCATCAACATATTGATTTTGTGACATTTTAAACCATTGTTGGACTTGATTAGTAACCTTTTGGATTTCAGTTTTACAGGCTAAAATTTGTTCTTCTACTTGAGAAGTTTTATTATTATTGCCATAAATGGATGCTACATCAGTTTCCATTTGTTCAATAATATCAACGAATTTGGATGATAATTCAGAGTCAATTCTCTGTCTAATAGCATTTAACTGCTTATCCATTCTATCGAAAAGAATACTAAACACTTCTTGAATAAAATCCTGTGAGTTGTTAATACGTCCAACTCTATTTATAAAAATAGCTCTCATTTCAAAATCCGAGAATGAGAAATCAAACATTGCATTCTTATCCTCTTCTTGTTCATATATTTTAATCCAACTTCTAGCTAAGTCAATTAAGTCGTCAATGGATCTAGAACTAATTTTCAATAACTCTTGTAATCGATTTTCGAACATTTTTGGAATTCTATTACCTTCTTTCCAATAATTAATTTCCTTATATTCATCACCGCTTAACTCTTTGGAACCAATTAAATTATATTTATCAAAAACATTTCTTAAAACATTTTGAAAGGTACCGTGCCTAATTCTCATACTTAGAAAGCTTTTGAATCCGAAATCTTCATTAAAAATGAATTCATTTTTAATTTCTTCAAACAACAAAACGAAATGGGTGTATCTAATTATTGGAACCCGTACAATATTAGGATCATTAAACGGCTCGCCTAATGAATAAAATTGTAAAAGGTTTGGTTCAACTGGTTCTAGACAATAGAACATTGAATTAACTCTATTTGGATTAAAAACTTCATCTAAGGTCAAAGCAGAAAGGGCTGAATATCTCTTGTTATCAAGTGAAAGGTAGCGATCAAACACTTCGGTTATGTCAGCATTAAGAATTTTGAACAAGCTATCTGTATCAACATAAATTCTACTTTCATGAATGTGTTTTACCCCTTTACGTATAGTATCTTCTTTTGTAATATTTAAAATTTCTTCATTATATTTTTTTAGTTTTTCAGGGTTCGTCTTTTTCAAGCAATTTAATATAGAAATCCTTTCAGAAGAAAGGGCGTCAATCGAGTTTATATAGGGAGAATCTTCAATATGGCTCTTGATACAACATTTCTCCAAAAAGAAAGTTACCGCCTTAATATCGAAATCCAACTTTTTTTCATTTAATTCTGATGGACGACGCAGCTCATTTTGAATAAGAAAGTTTGCAATAGAATCATAACACAAAGATCTAGACTGCTTTGTAATTTGAAAGAATATAGGAATTGATATCTCTCCATATATTGGAGATTCATCGTTTTCAATTAACTCATCCATTAAATCCTGAAAATAATAATGGTCGTATAAAATATTAGATCGGAAGTATTCTTCTATTATTAAATTAACAGTTTCACCAATTAGTTTTAATTCGTACAAACATTTGATTTTACTTTTAGTAAACCATGTTTTAACAAATTCAGGCATTTCTGAATATTTATTATGTAATTGGAATTCATTTAAACATTTTAAAGCAGATTCAAAATTTCTATTTTTGATTTTTGAAATAGCAAAAAGTTCAATTTGGTAGAATTTAGCATAATCCAATATTAAACTTTCATTTCTTAATGATCGTCTTACAAATTTATCCCAATTAGATTGATTGACAATTGGAAGCTCTAAATAACTATTTTCTTCAAAGGCTTGTATTGAACGATGTGAAATTACATTACTAGTTAGAAAAACTTTTGTAATAATAGTTCCCGGCATTTCAAACTGAAGATCTGTATATAAATCTTGAAGTAAGCAACTTGAAAAATTAAAAAAACTATTATTATAATACTCTGCAATCAATTTTTCCCTGTTAGCAGTATATTTTTCATCTTTTAAGAGCATGGATCTCATTAACTTTAGGATTTGAGTTAGAACATTATCTTCATTAAAATATTCCGAGACTTCTTTTCCTATAAATATTATTGATTTTACAAAATAAGAATGTAGCTCCTGAATTTCAGGATTAATATGTAAAGCAGTGGCAGCGAGTTCTGCTACTCTTAAATACTCCCCTTCAAAAAAGAGGTCGGCCACTTTATCATGATTTTTTTGGTATGGACTAAGCATTAAGTTATTAAGGTGCTTTGGGTTAAGCAAACATAATAATCTATCCCAATACAAATCTTTGCTAGTTAAGGACATTTGTTTTATTTCTAGCTCCAATTCGTTTACTTCATCAATATTTAGTGTATGCAGTATTAAAGGTAATATTGTTTGTATTGAATTTAGTCTATCAATAACAGAAAAATCCGACTCGAAATTGACGATAAATTCTTTATTCTCAAAAGCAAAATCAAAATTAAATGGCTCAAATTTTAAAACAATATACTCAGAAAGATATTTGGCATCATTTGGATACATTGACATATGGTGTTCGACGGTTGAATCGTACTGCCATGGAGGTAAGTCTTTCTCCATCCGAAGTTTAGCAAATTCCGCGATTAATGGTAGTTTTGTAGACTTTCCATTTATGGATAATTCATTTATTATTTCTTCATTAGCCTTTCTATTATTCTCTTGTTCATTTAAGTACATTTCAATTATCAATAAGTATAATGAGCTACTTATCTCCTTTTCAATTTTCTCTGTGCATAAGTCCACATTTGATGTATTTCCAAGAAGTATACCAGTTTCAATAGTTCTGTTAACTTCTGTAAAGAGGTTCAAATGATAATTATAATGCTTAAATACCTCAAAAAACCATTTTATTTCCTCAATTAAACTTGTGCTTTGGGAAAAAAAGGTTTCTTCACTCGCTATTAAACTCTCAGTTTTTGGTAGTGGATTATTGTAAGCAAGATTCCAATAATTTTCACTCAGTTTATTAAGTATATAAATTCTCTGATCAATATCACAAGAATATCTTATGTTTCCTTTAAAATCGTGTCTACTAACCTTTCCTTTATTAACTTTTGAAATAAAATGTCTTCTGTTGTCGTTGGACTTACCCATTTAAATAATTAACTTTAATCTGTTATTCCAAATTGATTCTTTATTCTTCATATTTTTTATTTGTCCTACACAAGCTTCCCGATTTTGAAGATGGTTATGAAGCATTTTTAAATCTGACATTATAAAACGCCTAATTTAATTAATTTTTCCCACACAAAAAACCTCCCAAAGCTCAAGTTCCTTACCTGCCTTAAAAAGCTCTAAGAAATAAGATTATCCCGATTTAGTTTTCAAAAACAGTTTTTCTTGCAATTTCGACGTCGTTTGCCACGGCAGGCCGTAAAATGTGCCAATGGAAACGAAGTGCTTCGTTTTGTTCTTTGGTGTTGCCTGCTTGCTCGGTAAAATGCACCAGCGGCATATCGTTATAGATAGGTTTGGTGATGGCGATTACTTCATCCCAAAATTTGAGTGCTGTTTCCAAATGCTTGATTGCCTGTTGTTTGTTTTGCAAATTTCCCGTGGTTCGGTATGTTTGTAAGTCTATTCCACCTTTAATTTTTGCAGCATAATATAAGCCCAAATACGCCCATGTGCGTACATCCGCCACTTCGTACATCAGGGCGTTATTATTTTTGGTGTTGATGTTTTTTACTAGGTCCAGTGCTTTTTTACAATCATTTTCAAGCATTTCGGCCAACATCGGTGGGGTTGTTTTTCCTGTTTCAAAACTTCCGCCTTTGGTTTTTATTTTGACATAATCGGCAATAGAAACATAAGTTGGTTCCGTAACAGCTTGTTCAATTTGTCGGATAATATCAATATAGCTGACTGTTTTGTCTTTTAAGGACAAAAAACCTTCGCTGTACAAGCTAAAATCCCAAGTAAAATCAAAAGACGAAGCCAGTCTGAGTGGTGTTTTACCAGCTAACGAACTGGCAGCAAGTAAGTTTTCGCCATCCTTTCCATATCTATGAGTAAATTCAGCTTGAAATATCACATCAGGCGTTTCTGGGTTATAGAGCAATCTACCCCATAATTTATAAAACAGCCATTGACGCTCGAAAGCGTATTTCCAATCCACTTTTATATCAGATTTTGTGAAGTAATCTTTGGCAGGAATATAAGTTTCAGAACCAATGGTATAGCCACCCACATATTCCTGACTATTTTCTTTGATGTGGCTTCTGATAAAATCGGGCACACCCCATCTGAGACAGAAAAAATCTTCGTTTCGAGCTGTCCAAGTTACTTTGTAGGTCTGCGGCTTAGGCACAAAATAGGTGTCGAAAAGTTTACCTCCATGCACTTTTACAAGTGTAGGCGTAGAGTGGGCATGCGACCAATTGTATTTAAAATCGGCCCAAATTGGTTTTTCGATAAAATCCATTGTGCCTTCTTCGTCGATGGCTCTGCGGGTTAGCCTTTCGGTTTCGATGCTAGTGGGTCCCAATGAGCCTACATTACTAGAAAACGGTATGCGGTGAATCAACTTAGACTTTCTACCCGACATTTTCATGCCTTCAATGATGGTTTCCTTCATCCAATCTTCACGTTGCTGGGGAGTCATGCCAGCCATACCCTCGCCCAAAGTAAGGCCAAATCCTGTAAGTTCGGGATATTCTTGTAATACTTGGGCTACGCTTTCGCGGGTGTATTTTTTAATGATGCTCGAAGTATCGCCTCTCACAAAGAAGTGGTGATCGAGGTTATCCATGGCCACATTGTGGGCTTTGGAAAATTCTGGACTCACAAAAATATTAAAAGGCACTAAATATGTTTCTATTTCTCGTTCCTTGGCCATTCGCAAAATGCCGTGAAAAAGTGTTTGCCATTCTTTCATTTCGGCATCAGAAAAAGGTGAAGCTTCTGGAAAGTTTTTGGCCCGAATCATATAGACATAGGGGTGCAAGTTCCAAAGGCTTAGGATATTGAAGCGATTTTCAGCCATCATATCCAAGAAAGCTTCCCAATATTTGATGTCTTTGCAGGTCTCCTGATGTAAGTCTAGGGCATAACTATGGCGATAGGTATCATAGGGCAAATCAAATTTTATAGTACGATAGGGGTATTTTGCTTTTTCCTCAAAAGCCTTAATTTTATCTAATCCAGCACCATTTTTGATATTTTCGCAGATGGCAAGTGACCCGTAAATTAAGCCTCGGGTATCGCCGCCAATAATGCTAATGGTGGTTTTATCAGTTAAAATACCAAAGGATTCAGGTTCATATTTGGCAGCATCTATTTTAAACTCAATCGTAAACTTTGAAGAAGAATTTTGCAAGGCATTTCCTTTCTTACTCAGCGTTTTTTCGACCATCCGCATAGCATAAGCCGTCTTGGATGGGTCTAACGAAGAAATGAATTTAACAGATTGAGAGAAACCTATGCCTTGAAACGCTAAAAACAGGAGTAGCAAACAAAGTTTTTTCATAAACTTTTAATTTAAACAGCTTTAATGGTTGAATATCGAGGTCTCGAACGAATTTATCCAAAGTTAGTGGTCTATTTGAAAATTACTGTCATCCGAGAAAAAATTAAATCTATATATCGCTCTTCAGCTCAGCTATTCGACATCTTCCCGATGTCGAAGCTAAATAAGAAGGATTTTCAATCCGAGATTACAAAAATCAAAAATACCAGAAACTCTTCCCACACAAAAAACCACCAAAAACAAAAGTCTCTGGTGGTCAAATTGAGTAAAAAACCTAAATCAATTCACACAGCCCCCAATCTTGGCCTCAAATACTACCCCGTTTTTCACCTCAAAAACGCCTTGGGTGGCATCCATCAAGATGGATTTGTTGGATTGAAATAGTACATTGGCATTGCCTTGAATGGTGATATTGGCTTTAAGCTCTAGGTTGGTTTGCTTGGTGGTGCTTCCGCCCAAAATATCGTCGGTGGGACTGAGCAAGGTGATGGCGTTATTGCAATTGCTAGCTCCGCAGGCAATGGTATTGGCTATTTCACCCACAAAAACATCGTCTATAAAATAGTAGGCATTGCTGGAGGCCGACTGCCCCCCATAGCCACCACTGGCTCCGCCGCTAATATCCGTTGCGAGCTGACTAATGGTATTTGCCTGACTTCGGAAATTCCCCAAATACAAATGTTGATACGCTTGGTCGGCCGTTATTTCAGCCACTATGTTCACCCAATTGTCTTTTTCGTGAACTACCAGGTTGCTGCTTGGGAGTATTATTTTATCCACCTGAATGGTGTCGTTGGTAAACTCTACTTTTTGGGTAACATTTAAACCAAAACCTAGATTGTTGGCAGCTACGCCATAATAATCGGATCTGCTGACATACATGCTCAACAGATACCTTTTACCGATTTCCATTGGCAATGCCAAACGGGTATGCAAGTACTCCCGATATTCTGTGCCACCTGAAAACAAACCCGCAAAACCTTGGCCGTTTCGCGGTGTTTGAATACCAAAAGTAGTATTTCTTGGCGTTTCGATGGCCGCTATGTAATCGGCACAGCTGTTAAAATAATCTGACGACCCGGTGGTTGGTATGGTCCAACCCAGATTGGGACTCAACCATTGGCCGGGAGCTGATGGTGTAGGCACAAATGAGGTCGGGCAGGTTTGAGGGTCTTCAAATGAAGGATTTGTCACTAAATTGGCGGTAAAACAAGTATTACCATAAAGTGTGTTTTGGCTTATTTCTGCAAACTCGTATAATTTGATTTTATATTCAAGCATGAAACCGCTTCGGGCAGCCACCGCTATCAAGTATTCATCTCCTACCACCAAATTATCGAGTATCAAAGTATTTTGATTAAATGAACTTTGGTTGCTATTGAAAGAGCATTTTATCAAGCTTGGGGAAGGGCAAACACCTTTGTAAAGTCCAATAATGGCGTTGGCATTGAGGTTTTCTACCTCCACGCCCATTTTGGCACTGGTAGCCGTGAATTTAAACCACACGTCTTTTTCGCTGAAAGAACCACAGCCGGAAGTGGCAAACTCGTTGGTAGCCAAGTCTGCAGATAAGTGTTGGGCAGGGCTGTTTACACTTAGGCTCAATGCATTTGCACAATTGTCGTTTACAGGCACAGAAGGCGTAATGATGGCGATTTTGAATGTGCCTTGGTTTGCGAGTACATCAGCCTGAGCGGCTATTTTCAGAAAATAAGTGGTGCCAATGGTTAAACCCGATTTCGTAAAGGAAATATTATGAATGTCTCCAAAACAAGTAGAAGGAACAAAGGCCAAGCTTCCGCATGTGCCCGAAAACATTATAATTGCAGGGTCTTTAAGGTATCCATCATACACAACTCTGTGCGTAGTGGCGGTGGCCACAAACTTAAACCACACTTCGTTGCCCGCAAAACAGATAGTATTGTCGTTTTTAGCGTTTACGGTGGTTCCCTCAGTAAAGCTCGGTACGCTATTGGCTGATGGCATGAGGGTGACGGCACCGGCACAAAGGTCGTTTGCAGGAGGCGAGGTATCGCTTGTGAGGGCAACAAAAACCCTTCCTCTGAGTGTATTTGAAGAACTATACACCCTCAGCAAATAAGGTGTATTGGCGGTTAGATTGGTCAATATTTTGTTTAATGAAGTAGCCGTAGCACCGGCAGAACCGCAAACCACACTTGTTAGCCCTCCACATGTACCTGTATATAAAACATATACCGGGTTCATAAAATTAGCAGAAAGGATTAATCGCACTGAAGTTTGTGTTGGGGTGAAGCTATACCAGACGTCGTCGTCGGCAGTACCGGTTACTGTACAAGCCACTGGTTCGGCACTTAGTGTACTTAAGATGGTTTCGGAAGTGACACTGGTAAAACTCTGAGACGAACTCTGTATGCTGAGGCCAATAGGTGAACTGCATTGGTCATTGGTGGGTGCGGTGGGGTTAAGTACCTGAAGTTCGAAACCTCCCTGGTGGGTAACCAAGGCTTGGGATGCATATACTTTCACAAAATACTCTTGGCCGATGGTTAAGCCAGTCACATTTAACAATTCTTCAGAAAGACTTGTGAAATCGCCAGTTTTGCAGGCAATGTGCACTGGTGCAGAGCAAGAGCCACTGTAAACCGCCAGCGTTAGGCCCGTGATGGCCTTTTGAACACTGTTGCTCCTGAAAGCTATTCTATGCGTAATGTTGGTAGCCGTGAATTTGTACCAAACGTCAAAACTGTTAGCTTGGCCACAGGTATTGGTGCCAGTAGTTTGATTGGCATCAAGTGTAGTTCCTTTTGTATAATTTAGGCTAGACCAGCTATTAAAAACCGTCAAATTGATAGCAGTGGCACAAACATCATTGGCGGGTGGTGAGATATTTTTTATACAAAACTGAAAATCAATAGATTCAGGATCATAAGTCGAAACTCGGATGAAGTAGGTTTCGCCAACCGTCAGATTATTAAAGACCTTTTCTTCCTGAGAACTAATAGCTCCAGAACAGCCCAAAAACGTTTTAGCATTGCAAGTACCACTGAACACTTCAAATTTGAGATACTTTGGAATTGGCCCGCTGGAGCCGGATTTTAAAATGGAAACATTAGAAAACCACAGCCTATGAATCGTGGAATTGGCCACGAATTTATACCAAACATCCCGCATGATTTTTTTGTCGCTGTTACCAATTACACCACACTCGTTGAATTGTGTCTGTGAACTGCCCGCTAAATTTCCTGAAGTAATACTGCAACCAGCCACATCGCCAGATGGAACTACCGAAATGGCAGCGGCACATTCGTCGTTGGAGACAAATACGGGTGTAGAAATACATACTTTCAGGGTTTCAATGTTGTTATAATACATCAAGACCCTAATGAAATAGGTTTGGCCGATGGTGAGATTGCCCACATACGACACCGAATCAAAATCTGGTGAACAGCCCATAGATACCAATGAACCGCAAGTGCCAGAAAAAAGCTGGTAAACCAAAGTCCCACCCTGCCCCGTTTTAAGGTTAATTTTATGCTGATTGGCAGTAGCCGTAAACTTAAGGTAAATGTCTTTTTCGGGTTGACCGCTCACCTCCCCATAGTTGCAGCCTCCAGACTGGCCAGAGATTGTACTGAAGCCTTTGGTGTTTACAATTGTAGGTGTAGTACAAATAGAGGTGGCGGCCACGGGAATACTCGAAGCTCCGCTGCAATCATCAAAAGGCAATATGTAAGGTGAAGTAACCGCTACATCAAAAAGCGATTGGTTGGCAGTAAGATGGATACTATAAACCCTAAAAAAGTAAGTCTGACCTGGTACAAAAGTTTCAAGCGTAAGGATTAATGTATCTGAAGACATAGAGCCAGAGTTGCACTGGGGAGAAAAAGTGGGCGAGCAGTTTTCATACAGCAAACTTCCGCAAGTACCTTTAAATACTTCTATGGCACCCAAATCGGACTTCCATCCTTTCAGTTTTATTCTGTGTACTTTTTGTGTTGCTGTAAACTTATACCAAACGTCATCATCGGTGAGGGCATTGTTAAAATAGCTATTCGACGACAAAGTGGCGTCAAAGCTACTTCCAGCCACGGCACCAGCAAAATCGTCTGCTGTAGATGGATTCAATGTGACGGCCGAAACACAGTTATCGTTTAGTGGAGCCGAAGTGATGGCTATAGAGAATGAACCAGGGACAGTACCTTGATAATATACCCTGACAAAATAAGTTTCTCCCGCTGTGAGATTTGTCAATAGAGCCGAGGAGTTTTTGGTATTATCAAAACCAGAAGAGATACATTGTTTAGAAACCAAACTGCCGCATGAGCCACTGAATAATTCTAAAATAATGTTTTCAAATGTACCTATTTTTTGTAAAAAAACACGGTGGCTCGTCTGGCTTGCAGTAAAACTATACCACACGTCGTCGTCGGCATTTCCGCTACATCCCACTTGGCTTTGCGATGCAAATAAAGTGGTTCCTGAGGTTTTATTTACGGGTACATTGCCCGTATTCACTGCCAGGACGGCAGCTGTTGCACAGTTGTCGTTGGTGGGCGGCACAGTATTCAAAACACAAATATCGAAGGTACCTTCTTCAGCAATATCTTCCGTATTTACCCATATCAAATATTCGGTACCGACTGTGAGACCAGATACAACCTTTTCTACAACTTCCGCATTACTTGGGCTGCCACAAGGCGTAACTCTGTTGATATTACCACAGTTGTTTTGAAGTACATCAATGTACACATTTTGAATAGTCCCTTTCGTTAGCCTGATGATTTGAGAACTACCGGCGGCCGTAAACTTATAATAAACACCATATTTATAGAAGTCACAATTATCGTATGTATCTGTGGTTACCCCAGCCGAAGTTCCACTTACAGGCGTACAAGTAGCTCCTGGTGTAAGGATTATGGCGTCTTCACAGTCTTCGTTGGGAACGGGCAAATTGACACATATATTAAATGTACCCTGCCCAGCACCTACATTTGATGAAAACACCCGAACAAAATATGTATTGCCTATCACCAAACCTGCCACTTTACCCATTTCAGTATTCTGACCAGAGCTGTTGTTTATACAGTCTAACTCATTCAAAGTCTCACATGTACCCTCATACACTTGAAAGACCGGATCTTGTAAAGTTCCGGGTGTAACAGAAATAGAATGCTTGGCTTGCGTAGCAACAAAACTGTACCAAACGTCGTCGTCTACCTCTCCAGAGCAGTTGGCAGATTCCCCTGCCAAGGCATTAACGGTAGTTCCTGACGTAGTTAGGCTACAACTTTGATTGGGATTTACACTCATTGCAAGAGCATTTTGGCAGCGATCGTTGGCCGGTGGTGGCGGAAAATTACTAACACAAAGCTCAAATGTACCTCTGTTGGGTGGATAACCGTTACAAGTGTACACCAAAACATAATATTCGTCTCCGATTACAAAGTTGGTTTTGAAGAGTTTCCTCGGTTGCGATTCCAAAAATACCAAACTTGTGCCTTCTTTATGAAAAAGCTCAAACCTTGAGTTTGAACCCATACCCAAAGCCGTAAGTTGGATGGTCAGGCTATCATTATTGGCCGCAAATTTATACCAAACGCCATCTTTTATAAGAGGACAAGTGCTGTTGGATGTTTCATTGCTCAAGGCTAGCGTATTATCTCCAGATGCTTTTAGAGTACATGTAAAGTCACTATTTACTGACAGAGTAACTGCAGCATCAGATTTATCATTCGCCAAGGTACTTGATAGGCATAAATCAAAAGTACCTGTACTGCCATATCTGTCCCAAACTCTCAGATAATATTCCTGACCAATGGTAAAGTTGGAATAGCTCAGAAAGTTTTCGCTCGTTACTGAACAAGCCAAAGACGTCAAATTTCCACAAATGCCACTAAAAAGCTCCATGTTAGCACTTGAAAATGTGGTATTCAAAAGTTTCAAAATCATTTCGGCATTGGGAGCAGTAAACTTATACCAAACATCGTTTCTGATGGGCTCAGTAACGCATGAGCTACTCAGAGGTCCGGTGGCGTTGACTAAGGTACCGGCAGTAAGCACTCCGCAGCTGGCACTGTTGGCGGTTAATGCAATCGCTCCTGAACATCCATCGTTGGCGGGCATACCTGAGCCTTCATTTATACATATTGTAAAAGTGCCTGATTGACCGAAGCCAGCAAGATAGGAATACACTCTGAGGTAATATTTTTGGCCAACTGTTAGATCTCCAATGGTGAAATTATTGATAAAATCGGGTTTACAATACAGAGAAGTCAGGCCTCCGCAGTTACCTGAAAACATCTCTAAAATTGGAAATTTGATAGTACCCGGCGTCAAAGTAATTTTATGAACCGTACTGGTGGCAGTAAATTCATACCAAACATCGTCGTCGGCCTGACTTCCAGAATAACAGCTGGCCATGCTCAATGTAGCTTCTTCGGAAGTTCCGGTATTGGTTAAAGTACAAGTTTGATTTTGGTTAACGAGCAGGCTTATCGCTCCTGCACAATCGTCGTTGGTTGGTGGTACGGTCAAAGCCACACAAATGGTAAAAGTGCCTCTCGAAAATGCCGAATTTCCGCCGCTATTAACCCTGATAAAGTATTCATTTCCTATCGTTAGGCTGGTCAGAATCGTCCGCTCAGTATCGTAAAAGGTATTTTGGTTATTTACACAAGCCAAGGAACTTAGGCTACCGCAGCTGCCCGAAAACACTTCAAATACAGGATTTTGAAGTGTTCCAGAGTTGGAAGCCACCTGAATTTTATGCGAGGTAGCAGTAGCCGTGAATTTAAACCATACGTCGTCGTCAGCGAAGGTAAAGTTACAACCCGGCTGACTTTCTGTGGCTCCTACTGTGGTACTTGTGAGCGTAGTTGTGCAAAGATTGTCGCTGTTTACGGTTAGCACGGTTGCTCCAGAGCAGTTATCGTTGGCAGGGGCTTGTGCAAAAATATAAGCCACCTTTAAAGTACCAATTAGCAGCAATAGGATAAGTTTTTTCATAGCAAATAATGTTTGCTCAAAAATACTCATGCATACATTGAGGCCATACTACTAATGTTAGTAGGTGCAAACTCAAAATCTATATGCCCATTAAAAGCCGCCCAATCGAGCTTCGATATAGAAAATACCCCTATCCAATAAGCATTTAGATCTCTTAAGTCCTTGATTTCACTCTGAAAAACATCAAAAGTTTATTTACAAAAACAAAGGCAGCTAAAAAACTCACCTATACTTTATAGCAAAAGAGTGCGTAACCAAGAGCTTTTCAGAGTTAGCTAAGAGCTTACAGACATGTATTAAGAGCTTTTGAACGTTTGTTAGAAGCTTGCAAACATGTATTAAGAGCTTTTGAACGTTTGTTAAGAGCTTGCAAACATATATTAAGAGCTTTTGAACGTTTGCTAAGAGCTTGCAAACATCTATTAAGAGCTTTTGAACGTTTGCTAAGAGCTTGCAAACATATATTAAGAGCTTTTGAATGTTTGTTAGAAGCTTGCAAACATATATTAAGAGCTTTTGAACGTTTGTTAGAAGCTTGCAAACATATATTAAGAGCTTTTTAGGGTTTGCTAAGAGCTTTCAAACGTGTGTTAAGAGCTTAAAAAGGGAACCTAATTGAATAAAATATTCTAAAAATCCTCAAATAGTAATTTTAAAATCCTTAAATTTGAATACCGCAAAAAATAGAACAATTCAGAAACTTATCCAATAAACAGACTTTGAAAATAAAATTCTATGATAAAACCACAACTAGTACTTACAGTTTTCTGTCTTTTGGGATTACTTGCTTGTAAGGAAGCTGACAACATCAAACCCGTTATCGACCCCCTTTTTAGCTCTTATTTCAACAAATTTCTTGAAGAAGGCCAAAAAAGAGGCAAAACTTTTTCAGAAGAGGAAAAGGCGATTTCTATTAAATTATCAAATTACCCCAGAACTTTGGGCAATTATGCAGGCTATGCCACTCAAGAAACCCGCACTATTGATATTGATTCGGTTTGGCTACATTTCAGTGATTCACAAAAGGAAAAATTACTATTCCACGAATTGGGTCATCTTATGCTAAAAAGGGTTCATAGTTTCCATAGGCTACCCAATGGAGAATACAGCTCATTGATGGCCACTACTGATAATAATGTGGACAAATGTTCTGTCCCAATAAATATAGGAAACCTGCGAAAAAAATATTACCTCGACGAACTTTTTGATATAAATACATCCACTCCTTCCTGGTCCTCAGAAAAAATAGAATGGAAGGAACCCAATCAATCTGAACAATCGGTGGTAATAGGAGTCAATGCCTGGAATTCAAATGCCACCTTGGAATCATTGGTTAAAGGTAGTTCCAATGCAGTTTCCTATAAAATACTACCCTCAGGAATGAACCTGGAGATTGGCAAAACCGAAACAGTAAATAGCGAATTTAAACTTCCTTTGACCACACTTTTTCCAAAATTAGCTGAAACTCCATTACAAAATTACGAAGTGCATCTGCGATACAAACTATATGGACGAGGCTTTGAGTTAGGGTGGCGACCAAACAATATTCCTGAAAATAGCTATGCCCTAATCTCCAACAATTGCAACGGTGACAACAACTATTTAGGGATAAGTGATAACCGTGGGGGATTCTTTGTGAATTATAAGAAACTACAGGATATCCAGGACAAAAACGATTTGGTTTTACGATGTAAAGACAATTTTATTATAATTTGGCTTAATGGCCATCTAATATTCCAGACCGATATAGTGGCAGGAACTGCTGCTAGCCCTATTTCTATGAATCTTTATTTTGGCCTAAATAAATACGATTTTGAGTTTATTACAATAACCAGATTGTAATATGAAAAAATTATGCTCCTACATTTTAGTATTTTCTCTTATCCTTTGCAAATCTGCCTTTGCTCAGGAAAACTTGAAATTTTCCAAGTCATTTTTGACTAACATTTTTATTCACACCTCAAAACCCAGTTATTTATCTGGCGAAAAAATCTGGTTGAGTGCCTATCTTTTTAATACCTCCAACAATAGATTATTAGAACATACCCATCCTTTATATTTACAACTTTATGCTCCTGATGGCAAATTAGTTTTAAGTCAAACCATGTTTACCAATGGCGGCCGTGGAAGTGGGACATTAGCCCTTTTGCCATCTACTGCACCTGGTGTTTATAGATTAAGAGCATTTACCCAAAACATGGTTATAGCGAAACAAGACCCATACGAGAAACAAATATATGTTGGAATTCAACCTCTATTAAATTTAACAAATATTGAAAAACCCAGCTCTTCGAATTTCTTAAAAGTGAGTGTTGATTCAACTCTGTACGCTAGACGTAGTGCTATAAAACTATTTTTTCAAAGCGACGACACATTGGAAGCCAGCCTTTCTATTTCAGTCCATAACGCCGAACAAGCTAATCTTGTTGACAGTTTAAGGTTTTCTACTAATCTGTCAGCAATAATGAACACTGAACAACCTGAGCAGCTGCTTTTTATGGGACGAGCCATAAAATCAAAGGGATCATTCATAAAAAATGGGCAAGTAGTATTACTGCTTGGTCAGCAAACCTTCATGGCAAAAACCGATTCTACAGGCTTTTTTATTTTCACCGATTTAAACTTTGAAGGCGAGCAAACAGCCTATTGGCAAATAAACAATGCGAAAGGTAAAGCAGTTTCAGATGCGAGAATCCACTGGATAAAATTCCCTAAAATTCCAAATAAAATAGATTCTTTGCCTTTGATAAAAGAAACTACTTCACAGGTATCTCAGACCTCAGTCTATATCTCCGATGGTGATTCCTTAAGTTTAAATGCTCAATTATTAGAGGAATTAACTGTAAGAGGCAAAAGGAATCCTCCGCCATTAATAGGATTACCAACTCTTCATAAAGAATCTGATGTTTCGTTTAGTGTCGACTTCGACAATAATCAGTTACCAAATGGACATGATGGCAACGAGCATAATTTTTATAAAATGTTGAAATATTTTTTACCAGCATGTAGAATCGGCTCCGATCCTCCAAAATATTTACTTGATGGAGTTGCAGTGGATAGACCGGAAGAACTCATCGATACTCGCCAAATAAAACGAATAGAACTTTTACGAGGAGCAAATGCAATGATTTACAGGTCCACCTGCGTCTACGTCGTGTACACCCATGGTGTTGAAAAAAAGTCAGATAAAAACATCCAAGAGACATCTCAAATAGTTAATTTAAAAGGTTATCAGCAAAATAAAACCTTTTACATGCCCTCCCATGAAGTCAAAAATTTAAATGAACAAGACAATCGACAGACACTCTATTGGAATCCCGAATTGACAATAGATGCCAAACAAAAACACACACCCTTACAATTTTACACATCCGATTTAAGCGGTAAATACAAAGTTATAGTCCAAGGAATAAGCAATTTAGGCCCTATTTATTCAGAAACCAGCTTTATTGTGAAATAGGGTGCTAAACAAATCGTTGCTATTCGAAAAAAGGCGTTTTGAAATAGGTGTTATTAATACCGTAGATTTGAAAAACTTGAGATTAAATGCTGTAAAGGCTACAATAACACAAATTCAGCTAGATTTTAAAACTCTTTTCAAGAAACCTACAGAGAACAAAAAAACCACCCTTTCGGATGGTTTTCTTCTAAATATTATGTTGCTATTGGCTTACAATCCCATATATTCTGGCGTAATTACCAGCGTAGTTTTAGCAGCAAATTAGCTCCATCAATATCTTGAATGGCAGAAATAATGGTTATAAAAGCGGAATCTTTATCCTGCTATTTAAGCTGGATTCTTTTTCTCTATCTCGGTCTTAATAAGTTCGAGATGCTGCTTTAGTTTTTTTGAACCGCTGCTTATAATATAAATCATAAAAACAGAAATACCAATATAAAGCCAGCCAAAACCATTGATTACCAGACCATAAACTATAACACCAATTAACAACCCAACAAGCCCAGCAGTGTACATTTGCTGCTTTTTTATTTTCTTTTGTTCTATCAACAACTCCTCTAGGGTTAGTTTTGAGTAATCTGTCATTTAAGTATAATTTTGGGGGTTTAAAACTAAGTTTATAAATAGATTTTCTATCGCCGAGTGGATTACTGTATTTTCAGCCGCTGTTATCAAGATCTCTATTATTCTGTTGGCATTTTTGATAGATCCATATAAAAAATCTCCCAAGTGTGTCCATCAAAATCTTCAATGGATCGCTGCTGCATAAAACCATAATCTCGTATTTCGTGTGGTTCAGTGCCACCCGCTTTTAAACCATTTTCCACTACACTGTTTACTTCTTCAAGGCTGTCCATAGACAACGAAAACAAACCGGCAAGACTAGACTTTGTATCTGCAATAGGTTTAGTAGCAAAAGAAGAGAATTTCTCATGGCTCAGTATCATCAAAAAGATATTTTCGCACCATACCATGCATTTTCCTGCATCATCTGAAAACTGCGGGTTGTTTGTAAAACCCAAAGCGGTGTAAAAATCCATAGACTTCTGAACGTCCTTTACCGCTAGGTTGATAAATATTTGTTTTGCCATTTTTTTTAAAGGTTAGATATTAACATTAAGTCATTTAAGCATCAGGAATATTGGGCTCCACCAATCGCTTTAGTTTATCGAGCGACTCTTGCCATCCCAAATAACACATTTCTGTAGGTATCACATCAGGAATTCCTTCTTGGGTGGCGAATAGTTCTGTTCCGCAAAGCACCGCTTTCAATTCAATGGTAGTAATCATTTGATCGGGCATGTTGGGGTCATCAAACTTGTCGGTATATTTCAATAACTCGTTTGGCTTTACTTCTAAATACTCACCACCAAACGAATGACTGCTGCCAGTGGTAAAATTAGTAAACGACATTTTGTAGGTCCCTCCAACTTTTACATCCATGTGCTGCACTTTACATACAAACCCATAAGGAGGCAGCCAAGCCGCCATAGCGTCGGCATCAGTAAATGCCCTGTAAACTTTCTCAGGGCTGGCCGCCAATACCCTGTGCAATTGTACTTTGTTTTTTGTCATCCGTGTCTATTTATTTGAATTTACCTTTTGTGGCACATTCAAGACTAATAACTTTGTTTTGAAAAAAGACCACATCTGCAAATATAAATAAAAAAAACATTTGAAAAACTGTATTTAAACTTCAAAAAACAAACACTTTCAATATTTGTATTTCTGGGTTAACGCTACTTTGATTTGAGCTTTGTTTTTGGTTTGGTTGCTGGCTATGAATTGCTGTTGTCAAATTGGCGAGAACAATATGACTTAAAGTCCATTAAAAAGAGATTTTTTAAACATGCATAAGGATAAGAAATCACAGAAAGGATAGCAAAAATAGTAACTCAACGACCAGTTTTTTGGGCGTCATAAAGAACTTTTCTTTTTCTGCATTCTAGGTCATCCACCCAATACATTTTCAAATCTTCAAACTTAAAAGTGGCCTTGCCTATCACAGAGCCGTCCATATCGATATTGATAATCGAAAAATAGTCCTCTTCACACCATTCTACAAGACCAAAATATACATCCTCATCCGCCAGTTCAAACTTGATTAAATAGTCTTTATTGCCAATAAAACTCTCGAACAAATGGGTAAAACTCTCGTCATTTTTATCTTTCAGTTGGTAAGTTTGTTTGAGTACAAGATTTGGATTGTTCATCAACAGTTCAATTCCTTTGAGATAAACCGTATCAGATTCAATAAACTTGATGTCGTCAAGGCTGAGCGTTAGTATACCGTCATAAATACCGAATTTGGTAAAATGCTGAATAATTACAAAACCCTCACTGTACTGCAACACATACCCGCAATAAAAGCCCTCGTCAACACCATAACAATTAAGACCAACTAATTTTTTTTCACTTTTAGATTTTTCGAGGGTGTCTAGAAACATGCTATTATAATTAAAACATACCATTTGGGAAGCCTGATAATCAGAGCACCTCCGCTCCTACTCCCAAAGCCCAAAAGTAGTAAAAAATATGGAACGCCAGGGGCTCCAGTCATTGCAGAGGATGAATTTATTCTGCCAGGTAAGTTTAAGTTGATTTTCTTTGCGTTGAATGGGACACGGATGACACGGATTCTGCGAAGCACGGATTTACACAGATTTCCTTTTTGACAAAGAGAATAAAATCAGCGAAAATCAGCGTTGCCGATAGGCATCTGCGTCATCAGCGTGCCATTTGGCGGCTCGTGATTGGGACACGGATGACACGGATTCTGCGAAGCACGGATTTACACAGATTTCGCTTTGCCAGCTCTTCAATAAGTTCCTAAATTCGACACTCGATAAGAAGGGTTTCTAATTCCGACAGAGGTATGACTATTCAGGACCGTGAATATATATTTCAAGAATACTTCAGAACTAAGGTTTATATATTCTAAACCGTCTCGCTTCGGAATTTACTATTGAAAAGTGATGAGAAGCCTATTGAAGTTGCTGTTTTTTGCAGGTGAAACCCGCTTTACGCTTGCACGAAGGAAGTATCCTTCGTGCAGCAGCTGAGTTGACAGCTGATTTTTTAGCCTGTATTAGCATTAATATTGACTTGATAAACCAATAGAAAATTCAAATTTAGTAGTCAATTTTTGTCCATCTTTCGTACCGGGTATCCATTTGTAAGACTTAACAAACTTCTCGATAATTTCTTTCAGTTCATAATTCTCGTTTGTTGAATATGATATGTCTGTAACGGATGAATTTTTATCAATGGTAATACTAATTTTAGTTTTCAATTGATACAACTTAGGGCCAATTTCCTTAAAGAGTTTTGCTTGATCTCCAATGTCTCTCATAAATTCATATAAAAAATACTCACGTCCTGTCGCACAAGTTGGTGGGCAGTCAAGCTTTGATTTACTCTCTTTGCTGTCTTCTATGACTGTATATTCTTTAGTATCTGTCCCACAGAGTTTTGAAAAAACAACCTTATTGTCTGTCCAATTATAAATAATAACTTTCTCGCCCTCATAGTTAAAGTAAGTCCAGTCACCAGTTTTTATGTCATTTTCATAATTCCCAGTTGCTTTTGGTCCGGTATAATCCCTGTCATAATACTGCTCTGTCCATAAGCCCACTTTTTTATTATTGCTATAAGTGCCCTTTAATAACACTCTCTTCCCTGTGTAGGCTTTTATCTGATAGTCACCGTGTTTAACTGCCTCATTAGTAGCTAAAACATAAAAAGTTGCCGTCCCTTCACGTGTATTATCTTTCTTTTTTTTCGTTTTTACCTCTTGTCCAAACAAAAAAATAGTTTGCGTAAAGAGTAAAGTATAATAAGTGTTTTTTTCATGTGTCTTTTTGTTATTTGTCTGGGTACTTCTACGGCTATAAGCCGCTTTTCACACCTAAGAAGGCAATAGCCTTCGCACAGCGAGGGAAATAAGACTTGCTGTTTTCTGCGAGAGGAACCCTAATTTTGCGTGCACGAAGAAGGTATGATTAGTACAGTGAGTTATTTTATTGATTCAATTAGAATTTTACTTAATCTAGCTTGTTGTTGTGCATTAGAAGGGAAATCTTCGCTTGTTAAACGTAAATTATTCTGTTCTAAATGTTCTTTAAAGATTCTGAATTGATGAGTAAAAAACTCTTCTGAAAGGTCATTCATAGAATCTCCTTTTAAATATAGATGATTAAACGCTTTAATGATTGCAAAATATCCAGTTGTTTTCCATAAAATGTTATCATCTGGGTTCTCCCACAAATTGTAAAAAACATTTCTTAAACCTCTAAACAAATTTAATGTTATTTTTAATATAATACTATCTTCATTATCGATGAAATATTGTCTTAAAGGTAAATTTTCATTTGGTTTTAGCTCAAGATTGTTTTTTGAATTTCTTAAATCTTCGTCAGGACTTTTACTTAGTAATTCAATGAAATGTTTAACAAAAGTTCCTTGTGATAGTGTAGCGTGAAATTGCTCGCTTGTTTTATTACCTAGCATTTTCAATCTGTTAAAAAACGGTGATTTTCCATCATTATTTAAAGCACGAGCAATTTCGTGCGAAGTTTTTTGAGGACTTCTATGTCTAGATAACGCAAACAAATCATAAATTAAGCTCATACTTACCTTCGTTTGTTTACTATTAATTATAGAAAAGATGTATGCTTTTTCTTCCTCTGTTAGATCGAAAAGTAATACAATTGGCAAATCAAATTTTTCTGCTAAGTTTGATTTGATAATACCTTTTAGTCTGTGTTGTCCATCAATAACTTCTCCAATGATTGTTTGTTTAGAAAAGACTATTGTACTATCATTTATTTCGTAATCAACATTATCATAAACACTGATTATTATCGGAGTTGGAAATGTAGCATCTGGGTCATCACAATATTTTGCAATTTCATTTATACGTGTAATAGATTCATCTCGTTGAATTGCAGATGAACTACCTGAACGAGGAGTAGTTTCAACAATTGAACCAAGTAATTGTGCATTGATTTTTGAAAAATAGAAAGTACCTATCGGTTGCGTAAAATCTATATATTTAAGTACTATCATAATCTATTACCTTTTTTATCTTTATCCAATTCAACTAAACCACTCTGAAGTTCTTCAACTTTTTCATTATCTTTTTCTGCATAATTATCGTCTAAATGCTGGTACTTTTCATAGTTTAAATCTAGTCTTGTTATGCAATAAGTATAAACAGCAAAAATAATAGATAAAATAAAGAAAATTACTTGTGGCCAATCTATAGAGTAATTTTCTATTTTGGTTTCAATTGGATTTCTTATTGATATTGTACTCGCTGAATAGTAGATTCCCGCAAAAAAAAGAGAAAATACTGTAACTATTAATAAAAAAACTTTAAAAGATTTAAAAACAGTTGGATTTCTTTCTAAAATATTTACGAAAAGTAACCCCAAAGTTGAAGCAAATAATACTATAGCAAATGTAAAGAAACTACCAATAATACTTTCTTCTATCATTGATTGAGAAATCGCAATATTATTGACCTTATATTTTAATATTACATTGGTAAATATCCCTATTTGACCGGCAAGGATTGTAAAAATAAACCAAACTAAAAATAGTTTAGTTTCGTCCTTCACAATTTTTAAGGGCTCTAATATTTGAGACATATATAGCTTTATTTTTATTAGCAGTCTTTTCATTAATAATTACGCACAACATCCATATCTACGCAATTGCGTAAATATCTCATTTAGGCGTAATTAACATTTTGTGTTCAAATAATTGGTTAAAAAAAACATATCCATGTACAAGCATTTGTTGTCGGTTTAAGAATATTATTAGGCAGACCGTGTGGTCTTTAAAATCTTACGAAACTAATCAATAAACCCAACAATGGCAAAACTGTAAAAAATAATGTTTCGGGTATTTATCATACGGTGGGTTTGGCTATGATTTATTACTGCGTTTCCGAACGGGCAAACCCTTATAAAACGCATCTTGACATTGGCTCCGGCGATGTTGACATCGGCGATTTTGTGTTTGACATTGGCTCCGGCGATGTTGGCATCGGCAATGTTGTGCTTGACATTGGCTGCGTCGATGTTGACATCGCCGATGTTGTGTTTGACATTGGCTCCGGCGATGTTGACATTGGCGATGTTGCGTTTGACATTGGCTCCGTCAATGTTGACATTGGCGATGTTGCGTTTGACATTGGCTCCGACCATGTTGACATCGGTGATGTTGTGTTTGACATTGGCTCCGTCGATGTTGACATCGGCGATGTTGTGTTTGACATTGACTCCGTCAATGTTGACATCGGCGATGTTGCGTTTGACATTGGCTCTGTCAATGTTGACATCGCCGATGTTGCGTTTGACATTGGCTCTGTAAAATTTGAAATTGGTGATAGTGTAAAGCAAAACAGCCCAAAAGATAGTCCTTTGGGCTGATAGGTGCGTATTTGCTTTTTAAATGGCTATAAATAAGGCTTAAGGTTGTGCTTTGCCAGTTATTTCGGTCATTTGCTTTTGCAAAGCTTCTATCTGTCTTTGCTGTGTTTTCAGGGCTTCCAGCAACACGGGTATCAAGTCATCGTATCTTACACCTTTTAGGCCACCCTGTTCTATCTCAAACACGGCCTCGGGATATACTTTTTCTACTTCTTGGGCTATAAACCCCATCCGTTTTTGGTCGGGTGTTTCTTTAAATTCATAGCTTACGCCACGCATCTGCATAATTTTTTCTAGCGGATTCTCTAGAGCCACAATATTCTGCTTCAAACGCATATCTGAAGCCGTTGGCGTTGTCTTTTTGAGGGTGCCGTCAGTTTCTATGCTCAAAAAAACGGTGTTAGCGTTGTCGGTAGTTACACTCCTAAACCTCGCCGAGCCGTTTACATCGAGTAATTGGGAAGGCAGGTTTGTACCCAAGCCCACTCTACCGTTTTTGTACATGGTGAGGGCATTGCTTCGGGCATTATTGGCCGTGCCATTACCTATGATAAACAATGGGTCATTGGCATCATAAACAGTTTTTGAAATACCTCCACTAGCCAGGTCTGTCAGCAAAGAATCGTTATAAATGCCCAGCATAACGCTGGCATAGCTATTATTTACTATGCCCAAGCCTCCACTTATGCTCATGTCTGAATTGCTATTGCTGACGGTACCCATGCTCAAAGACTGAACCCCCGAGCCATTGTTGCCTGTACCTATGGCCAAGTGAAAGTCGCCAGAAGGGGTATTGCTAGATCCGATGGCCACAGCTCTGATGCCCGACGATTGATTGTTAAACCCGAGATTCATGGCTCTTTCCGTGTGTGTGGTATTTGCTTCTCCAAAATTGTATGAAGAAACCCCGGAGTTTTTATTAAAGTATCCAACAGAAAATGACCGTGCGGCACTCACATCATTTTCATAACCGAAGGCAAACTCCAAGATATTTTTGCCCAGGTTGTCCTTTCCAATCAGATAGTTGTTGGACACCTGAACGCTATTTCCTTGTCCAATAACAACCGAGTTTGTACCTGTATTTGGAATAAGGTTGGTATGGCCCAAAGCCAGAGAGGCAGCACCCGAAGTGTTGTTTCCAACACCAAATGCCATGGATTGGTTGCCCGCCGCAATGTTACTAAAGCCACCAGCGAAACTTTGTAAGCCTGAGGCTTGATTTTGAAACCCCACCGCTCCTGCAGCCAGTCCGGTGACTTTCAGGTCTAAGCCCAAGGCAAAACTATATGGGCCAATGTTGGCGTTGTTCCACTGTGTTCCTGACACCGACCCAGCCCTGAAAGCACTACGTTCGGGAATCCACATCAATCTTGTTCCAACACCCGAATCGGGCAATACCAAAGGTGTTGAAACTGAGGAATTATAGAACGAGCTTCTTTTGCTAAAAATGCCTTGTCCAGTTCCGGTAGGTTCTAACAAAATACTTTGAGAAAACCCTCGCATGGTTATTAGCACAAAGGCCAACAGTAATAGTTTTAGTTTCATTTTTTAGAATTTATTGATTGGTACAGCCTCCTATTTCGGCTTTGAAGACCTTGTTACTGAATCCACTTATCTGAAAACCAGGACTGAGTGTTATACCTCCCTCCGACTTGTAATTTGCCGACAAACCGAGATTTTCAGAAGAAGAAATCTCTTTGTAGGCAAATTTGATATTGGCGTCCGTAAAGTTATTTCCAGCCAAGACCAATTTGTCGCCATAAGGATAGAGATTTACAGATGCCACCGTAGAGCCACAAACGCTACCCGAGCCATTTTGAGCATAAGATGCATACAGTGGCAGGCGAGTTTGAGGAGTTATTTTGATGATTTGACCCGTTTGTCCATCGCTCCAATTAAATTGGAGATTTCGTAAGTTCTCTTGGTTTGGTATACTGGCCTTTAATAAAAACTCCTTCCCTTTGCAAAAATCAGTGTATGAGCGACTTTGAAAGTTATATTTACTTACAGTCCATTTAAACCAATGTCCATCGGTGATGTTTCCTCTGTTGCAGAGTGTGGTGTTCTGAGCCGAATTATCTAAATAATATAAAGAATAAAGCGGATCTCCAGATTCTGGACAATTAAAAATATCATTGGATTTGATAAGATGAAAATTGCCTTCTTTATCAAAAAAAGTTGTCCCTAAGTCATCACTAAGCGTACTACCAAAAGTTGTTTTAGTGGTGTTTATTATAGTTAAGTCTTCTTGAATTTCAAACATAAGTAAATAATCATAAGCATATTGGATGTTGCCAAATGTGGCCTGTCCATTAACTCTACCCACCACCACCAAGTCGTTTGTAGGGCTTTTATGTATATCCTTCATAGTAAAACTGGAACTAATGGCAGGAAAATAATCATTAAATGTGTAAGCAGCAGTTTGCACAAAATCTCCATTCAGATTTATTTTATAAATACCGTTGCCATTAATATTCGAAGAATTGACGGCAATATAAAGATGCTCATTTTTCTCTTCCACTGCATAAGGCCCTTCAGTTTGTGATGTCCCGAATGTCTTTTCCCAAACCTTGACACCACTTGCATTAATCACGACTGCCCAAATATCACCACTGCCTATTGCGGCAGTTGTTTTATTGCCAGAAATGCCAGAATCACTATTTCCCACCAAAAGAATGTTTCCATTGGAAAGTAAAAGCACATCACTAAGTCGGTCATTTCCGCTACCCCCATAGGAGAAATCAGCTAATTTATTTCCAAGCGAATCGGTTTTTACTACCCAAAAATCATTGTTGCCATGGTGAGTGGCGGTCTTGTTGCCACTAATTCCGGAAGAGGAATTTCCTGCCAAAATTAAATCGCCATTGGGTAGTTGTAAGACCTTATTTAAAGACTCCGCTCCACTTCCGCCAAAAGCCTTGTCCCAAAGCTTGGCCCCAGAAATATTTCTGGAAAGTATCCAAAAGTCATCTCCACCAAAACTAGAAATTGATTTATCTCCCACGATGCCTGCATTGGTAAATCCAGCCATTAAAAAATGATTGTTTCGCAATGAAATGATATCGACTCCATTTATATTTATGATTGGAATTCCTGTGCTTATTTCTGTTTGATGAAAGAGTAGACTATTTGTTTTTTTAAAAGCATTAAATTCAAATTTCGAGGTAATATAGTAATTACTGCCTCCTTCAAGCGATGCTACAGCCACTGCTGGACTAAATTCATTATAGCGATAGGCAGTTCCGTGACCACTCGACGAAACAGGTGATATGCTGTATCTGGTGGTCAAGGGAAAATCATCTACTGAAATACTTGCAGCTGCTAAGGTTGTGCCATTGGGAGAAAAGGTTTTAGGAGAGGCCACCTGATGCATACAAGTAGTCCGGCATATAGCCTGATAGGTAAAAGCGGAGTTAAGCTGGGTCACCGATAATGATGAGCCTTCAAACCCATTATTCCATTCTACCAATCCACTGCATCCTGCAACCGAAAGCGTAGCCAAACTACCTGGGCAGCTGTTTAGCAGGCCACTTACGAGGTTCATCGTTGGACTTTCGGTGGCACTACCAGAATAACTTAAGAGATAACTAGCAGATGTTAAATTTGAACAATTACCACCCGAAATACTGACTTTATAGCTTCCCTCAGCATTACTCACCAGAAGGTTGGCTTCAGTTTGACCATTCAAGGGCTGGTTGTTTTTGAACCATTGATAGCTCAGGTTCCCTGTTAAGTCTGTTATTGCATTGAGTTGAATTGTTGTTCCTATACAAACCACAATTTTATCGGGTAAACTACTAATTGGCGAAATTGCTACCAAAGGTATTTTCTCTTGAATCTCCACGAGATTTGATTCTATAAAACCACAAGCGGCCAAGCCTCCGCTATAATTTATCCTTACTTTGTATGTACCGCCTTGGGTTACAGTAAGTGCTGGCGAGTTGGAGTTAGGTAAAGCTGAGTTATTCAAAAACCAAGTATAAGATACACCAAACCCATTGGTTATCAGTGAGTTTTGACTATCAACTTCGAGCGTGGCGGCATTGTTACAATTTGTTCCTATGACGTTGGTTTTTATGCGAACAGAGTCTGCTGTTCTAACAAAAACGCGTAATAAATTACTGCTTGTAGAATTGCATGCCCCATTGCCAGTTGTGGTAAGTTTCACTAAAAAATGGGAAGTTTCGGTAGCAACAACTGAGCTAAGATTTGCTGAATTTGGTATTTCGATTCCGTTTTTAAACCATGACCAACTCAATGAACTGCTGTTATTGTTCTGCAAAGTTACATTTACATTGATTGGTGTTCCACACGATGCCGGTGATGGATTTGCAGAAACGGTGGCTCCAACTTCGCAGTTTATAAACGGCTTTTGAGCTATCATGCTCCATTTGCCCGATGCGTCTTTTGCCCTGATAAAAAGGCTATGGTTTCCACCTAAAAGTGCGGGTGATATTTCGAAAATTGGCTCGTCTATATTTAAAAGATTACTTGAGGTGATGGGGAAATTTGTTGCCAACCCCACACCTGGGTCTATATCTACAAAGTATTCAAGTTTTACAATATTTTGGAGGTTTATCAAATCGTTCGTTTTGTAGAAATTCTGAAAAAACACAGTACTCCATTTTCCTGATACATCTTTGGCTCTTATACAAAACTTGTGAAAGCCGACAGCTAAATCTGATGCCAATGAGATATTAAAACTCTGGCTTATTTGATTTCCTGCCGAAAAAGGTATGTTGACTCCCTGCCCAAAGCCAGTATCTGAATCTATAAAATATTCTAGCTTAGTAATATTTTGTAGAGTCGGCAGATCAGTCGTTTTAAAGAATGACTGAGAATAAATCATACTCCATTTCCCCGAAATATCTTTGGCTCTGATTAAAAATTTGTGAAAACCGTTAGGAAGGTTCACTGGTAAAGGAACACTGAAACTACTGGTTATATTTGTATTTGCCGTAATAGGAATATTTACGCCTTGTCCAATGCCTAAATCGTTGTTTATAAAATATTCTAATTTTACAATATTTTGAAGGGACGACAAATCATCGGTTTTGAAAAAATTTTGAGAAGTAACCATACTCCAAACACCATTGGTGTTTTTAGCCCTTACATAAAATTTATGAAACCCTTTTGATAAGTCCACTGGCATAGGTATGCTTAAATTGGTGGTTACGATATTACTTCCTGTGAAAGGAACATCTGTACCATTTCCAAAACCTGGGTCATTATCAATAAAATATTCAATCCTCTGGATGTTCTGTGCAAAGCTCAAGCAAGACCACCCCATAAATAGGATGATAGTAAGTATTTTTTTCATGGCAAATTAGTTGTTAGACTGCACTGTGATACTCCCAGAGAGCCCTGAAGCTGTTGAACCGGTCGTACTTAGAAAGAAGTTTCTTATTGTAGGAATTCCAGCCTGCCCTGATAGTCTATAGGGATCTGCACCACCGAATGGCCCAATATTTTGGCCAGTATTGCCAGTTCCTATAGCCGATGAACCGACTTTCAAACGGTAGTTTTTGTCGAAAGTTGGACTGCTTGATTCAAAAACATCTGACAAAACTGCATTCTCTATATTATTACTTCCTGGAGTTCCAAAAACGGCCCCAATTTTTATGCTAAAACTAAATGTAGAATTGGTACCTACACTGTAGTTATTTGTACCTACGATACAATTAGTAAAGGTTCCATTTACGATAGTCTGTACGCCACCCAAAAAACATTGGTCAACCAACGGATTAACTTGATTAAACATGATGTCTTGTATGATACAGTTTCTAAAAATATTGCCGCTTCCACTGCCATTAATATCGCCATGCCCACCACCATTTAAACTGAAGAAACACTGTTCCACAATATTAGATGATGAATTTAAGACCAAATTTCCGCCGCTGTTTGATGGAGTAAAAGAACATCTCTTGAAAAGAATATTTGAGGCATTTACAGTGATATCTCCATTTAATCTCATACCAATAAATGCACTATTCTCTGCCCCAGTGTTTATTGCAAAGTTAGCTGTGATAATAGATTCGTTCAAACTGAATGACAATGGACTTATCAAATTGGCATTGCTTCCTTTCTGATAACCATCGCCAATAAAAATAAGTCTTTTGATAAGTACTGAACCCATAGAATAGCTTGTTGTTGACGGCTCCACATAAATAGTATCGCCATTTACGGCATCAGCAATTGCGGCATCGAGGGTAGTATACACCAGAGTAGCCACAGGTACTATACCCACATTGTTATTTACCCGACGAAGAGTAGCAAATGAAGATGAAATACTTAAAAATACCAAGAGCAATGTTAGTTTTTGTTTCATGATTATTAATTATTTATTTGAATAGCTTTAAACAAATCGATTCTTTTTCTACGGGAAATTATACACTGCATGTCATTGATTAAAAAGGCGTTAGTGCCTTCGACGTATTTCAAAAACTGCGTATTAATCATAGTAGAGCGGTGAATCCTCACCATGTTTCTGAAAGGCAGAAAACGCTCTTCCAACTTTTGAATATTGGTGCTGACTATGATTTTACGGCCATTTCTCAAATACAGATAAGAATAGCTGATATCGGCCTGAATCATGATGATTTCAGTCGGACAAAACTCCAGCCTAGAGCCCACATGAACCGAAGTAAATGGTGCAATAATTTCAGTGGAATCTTTGATGAGTTTCTTTCTTAATGTTTTCATGGGGTTTCTGATATTTAAAATCAAAACTTATTTTACTTTTTCTGGATAAAACATTACACCTCTTAAGGCCATGGCATTGCCCAACCAAACAGTTCCTGCTTCTACAAATAGAAAATAATAAAACTGGGCATTGTCAATTACCTCAGTTGTGCTTGGTGTTCCCAATGTTTCCAGTACACCAGCTCCAGCACTTGAGCTTACAGTTATAATATTTGTTGCGGGGCCTGCATTTTGTTTTGCTACTTTTTTAAAATACACCGACATCGTTCCTCCTGCACTTTGCTTATAGTGAAAAGCCATCTGATTAACTGTAAATCCATTTGGCAGCTCTACTGGAGCATACAAAAAAGCTTCTGTTTGTTTAGTATTGCTCACGAATGAAACAAATCCATTGACCACATCTCTTTGAAAATTTGACGCTGCACCAGCTGAAGTTGTATAAACCTGAAAGCCGAAAGCCGAAACATTGTGTGTTCCAAAACTTGCACTGGCACATTCTACCAAATTCCCGCTTGCATCTGTGCATACATCTCTAATTCCAGTTCCCTGCAAATTTGTGGCTCGTAAGTTGGCTGCTTGTACAGTACTACTTGCACTCATACTACCTCCCACTCTAAGCTTGTAAGTTGTTGAGCTATTTGGCGTTATTCCGATATTTACAATGCCATTTTTTTGAATAACCATAGCGTTTGACCGTGCAAGGTTGGACTGCCCATTTCCTACTATAAGTAGCGGATCAGCAGCTACCCAAGAAGTGTTAGATTGTGTTGGTGCTTCCAAAAAAGGTAAAAGATTAAATGTACCTAAAGTAGAAGTCCCAAAACCATTCATTTCTAGTCCCCAACCTAAACCATGATTGTACTGGCCTGCGACTGCATTTGAATTTACGCCAAATAAAATGGTATTGTCAGAGCCATCTTCTATAATATTAGAGAAACCTGCTCCAAGATTTCTCAGTCCTCTAACTTGAACAGATTCCCCAAAGGCTATTGTATTACTGCTGCCATCCGCAATAGCTCCTTCACCCATTGCTATGCCACCTCTCGACCTTGACTCTGAATTAAGACCATAACAAAAACTAAACAGCCCTATGTTCTCGGAAACGAATCTTACCGATCCGTCTAAGGTATTAAATGTCCCACCTTGAAATGCACTTCGTGAGGGTATCCATGCCATTCGGGTTCCATTGCCAGATGTTGGTGCAGCTGGGGGATACGTAGTATTATTAGCCCCAATGGGCAATGGGGATGCATATCTTGACCAAAATCCATTGGAATTGGTATTCTCTATAAACCCTAAAGTCTGGGTCCAAAGGCCTCCGCCCGAAGAAGGAGTCTGCCAAGTGGCATTTCCAAGTGCATCAGAAGTAAGAATTTTTCCCGAGCCTTCACTATGATTTATGATTCTAAGCTTGGATTTGATAATTGCAGAATCCGCTCTCATTTCCACTTGAGCTTGAACCAAATAGGCATTTAGGAGGAACAGTAGCATAAATAATCTTTTCATAGCTTTGTTTTTTGTTCGACACAAAGCTAGTTTTGATTATTTAGCGGCGGTACTACTAATGTTAGTAGGTAACATTAAGCCATCTTGCGGTATTTGTTGCGATATTCTATCGGGGTCAAACCAGTTATCTTTTTAAAAGTTGTCCTAAAGGCCTTATTATCAGAATAACCAACGTCCATCATTACCTCGTTAATGTTTTTGCGGCTGTTTTCAAAACTCCGCTTTGCAGTTTCTATTTTGACTCTTTGAATATACTCCAGCACCGAATTGTTGGTGGCTGATTTGAATCTCCGCTCAAAACTCCTTCTACCTAATGCCACCAAATCTGCAAGTTCTTCCACCGAAAATTTACCTTCAATGTTCTGTTCTATATAGTCCTGCACTTTCTGAATTTCAATATCTTTATGCTCTTTTTGGCCTTTAAACATAGCAAAAGCCGATTGATTATTTCTGTCTATATCTATTGCGAAGTATTTCGAAGTTAAGATTGCTGTTTCTCTACTGGTATATTTTTCTACCAAATGTAGGAGCAAATTCCAATAAGAAGTAGCTCCTCCGCTTGAATATATGCCATTTTCTTCAGTCACTATGCTCCCATCTTGTACTTCAACAAACGGAAACATCCTTCTGAATTCATTCGTAAAGCCCCAATGAGTCGAGCATTTTTTTCCATCCAAAAGGCCTGTAGAGGCCAACAAAAATGCTCCTAAGCAAAGTGAAGCTACTTCTGCACCATTTTCTCTTTGCTTTCTAATCCAAGGTAAAAAGTCTCCATTGGCCTCAATGGCTGCATTCAAATCGCCAAATAATGCTGGAATGATTACTAAATCCGTTGTTTCTATTTCGTCTATAAGTGCATCCGTATGAATTGAAAATTGACCCCCATTCAGTTTTACTTCTTTTCTTAAACCTACCAATTGTATATCAAACAACGGAGATGCCCCAGAAATTATCAAAAACTGATTCACTGCACTAAAACAATATTGAGGGTCGGCTATGGCTTGCATAACCGAGCTTTCAGGAACTAAAATGCTTACTTTTTTCATAACTCAAATATATCGAAAAAAAACAATGACGCAAAACGCCTTTCAAATGTCTTTTTTATGCACTTTAATATCCAAGTTCTTCTTTTAACTTTGTATTAAAAATAAATTTAATTATACAAAAATGGAGTCGCCTGAAATAACAAAAATCACCGTTGAAGTAAATATAAATGCTTCGATTGACCTTGTTTGGGAATGTTTTAATTCGCCCGAACACGTTGTAAAATGGAATGCTGCCTCAGAAGATTGGCATACCCCAAGAGCTTCTAATGACCTCAGGGTGGGTGGTCAATTCAACAACCGCATGGAGGCCAAAGATGGCAGTTTTGGATTTGATTTTATTGGTGTTTACAGCGAGGTTATAGCCCATCAAAAAATTAGCTATACCATGGAAGACGGCCGCACCGCAGATATATTCTTTGAAAAAGACGGATCAGGAACTAAGCTAAAGGAAGTATTCGTGGCAGAAACAGAAAACTCGGTGGAATTGCAAAAAGGTGGGTGGCAGGCTATTCTGGACAGTTTCAAAAAATATATAGAAAGTCTTTAAAAAAAATAAAGGTTCTTGGCCTAAAAACCAAGAACTGTTTTTAGCCTATAAACGGCTTACCTGCCAAACCTTGAAGCATAGTAAATACCACAAAAAGAAAGTACAGAGCCGAAAATACCCAAACCTGCTGCTTTTCTTTTGATTGATTTTCAGTATTTTGTGAAATAAAATAACCAAAAATCGGAATCAATTGTAAAGAATGAACTCCAAAAAAATGAGCCACACGCAAATCACCAAACAGTGTGCTCCAATTGAGCAAATACAAACCCTCTCCTCCTATTTCGCCACCCACATTGTGTGAGTTTATTCCGCTCATGTAGCCACCAAAAAAGCTGAATATCACAAACATAACGAGTCCGATTTGAATAGACAAGGCGAAGGAATCGCTGATAATGTAGGTCTTTTGTCTTATAAAACGTATAGTTAAAACCAAGGTAGCGGTGGTCAGCCAGACAATCATAATACCCATCAGAGCATAAAGGATACCGCCAACAATTTCGGATTGATTAAAATGCGACAGTTTGCCCCGAAATGCTTGAATTGTTATCACTCCATTTTCGTATAACATCGTCGCAACCGCCAGATACGTATATTGCCTTACTTTTTGTTGTTTTTCAACATAAAACAACAAATACGCCATAGACCAGGCATAAATCCAGGTACTCAAGGCAAACTTTATGGGTTTAATCATGGAATTAATTCCCAAAACTTGGGTGGCATTGACCGTGGCATATAGTCCAAGTACTGCAGCCAAAATCAGGAAAAACATACCCATTTTTGCCATCAAGGCATTTCTTCGAACTATTTCTTTATAAAAATTCATCGTTATAATTAGGTTAAATTTGATAATATGATTTCTCTCAAATTCTATAATTTGATTTAAGAAAAGATTAAAAAAACAAGATTCACTCGCTTAAAGACTTTGTTTTGAGCGATTTAATGATAAAAAATATCAAATAGCCCATAGGGCCAAACATAAATGTAAAAGGCAATGCCAAAGTGTAAAGCCACCTAGAGATACCCAAGGAGATGCTTTTACGGACAATGTAGGCACCAACGAACAAGTCGAAAGCCAAGTAATGAAACCAACCCGCCGCCACGGCGTTGTCGTTTTGAAACAGAGCCTTTACATTGGCCAATGTACTGAAACTGTCTGCACGAAAATCTCCGATATCTTTCAGAATCAAATAGGAATAAACCACTGAATACAATACAATTAGGCCATTCAAAATACTGGCCTGCGTATATTTCCAGTTCGGTAGAAATATCAACAATATCCAGCCGATGAGTATGCAGGAATTTCCTAAAGAAAAAATTGAAGCAGCATCCATATTAATCTATCATTTTAATGGTGAAGGTATTGGTTGTAGGTGAAATTACGACATTGCAATCGCTAAAATCGGGACCTGAAAACTTGGGCTTAAAATTTCTCGAAAATCCAAAGGGCTCAAGCGGGTATCCTACTAAGTTTTTATCAATTTTTTGGTTCTGGTTTTTATCTTGAAAAACTGCAATGGCGTATTCGCCAAAAGGAACTTCCGAGAAATGGATGGTCATTTCACCAATCTGTGTTATTTTTACCTCTTTCGCGAAAGTAATCGAGCCTTCGTTCGGAAAATCGCAGCCTTTCTTATAAAAAGCCACCCGTATGCTACCCTTCACTTGTTTTATGTTGGTAATTTTTACAGACACTTTTGGCGTATCTTCTCCCCAAGTTCGCAAAGCCACGAAAAGAAATAAGATACTAAAATACTTTTTCATAAATTTAATGTGTTTGATAGTGCAAAAATGAACGACGTTTACAAAATAAACATGTCACAAATGTGACAAAATTATTTTTGAGTCAAAGATTTTCTAATTCTACTCAAGGATTGTCTTTCTATTCCCAGATACGACGATAAATCCGTTAGCGAAATACGATTAAACAAAGTTGGATTGCGGCTCATGAAGGCGAGATACCGCTGCTCGGCGTTTTGAAACAAAAAACTCTCTATTCGAGACTGTTGCAATACTACCACCTCTTCGGCTACAAGTCTGCCATATCGCTCTATGTTCTTGAATTTCGAATAACCCTCCTGCATGTCTGTATAGGGCAGATTCACCACTACACAAGGCTCAATACACTGAAAATTAAATTTGGCCGGACATTGCCTGATAAACGACGGATAGTCTGTGATGTATTCATTTTCTTTGACAAACCAAGTTGTGATCTCGTTTCCTCTTTCGTCCACATAAAATACCCTCAAAAGTCCTTCAACAAGAAACCCAATACTTCGTTGCACTTGGCCTTCAGCCATGTAAAATTGTTTATTCTTGTATCGAGAAAGAGAGAGAGACTCAGAAATATATACCAATTCTTCTTCACTTATTTCGGGGCAAACTGATCTGTAATGACTCAAATATGCTTCGATTTCTGAAGAATTCATGATTTGCCCGACAAATATAGTTTTATCAATTCTTGGTGATGAAAAACATGATGAGCAGTAAAATAAAGCATTTCTCTAACAGTAATTTTGCCCAAAAGCGGGTGAGGGAGAATCATCAAATCCATATCGGCCTCAGAATATGCCGAAATATGTTTTATGATAGCAGAAACATATTTTTTTAGGATAATAAACAACTTAGACTTCTCTTCAAAAGTAACTTTTTTGGGCACAAACGGACCCGAAGCCCTCCCACCCAAAGCAAGTTTCTCGTTGTAACGAGCCACCAAAGCATCGAATGACCTCGAAGATCGGTTGGTTTTACCAAAAATTACTTTCAGAATAAATCTTGGCAAAATAAAGCCCTGAGCTAAGGGTTTTACGGATAAAACAATGTGTTGGAGTTGTTGCCCAGCAGACCATTTGTCTGTCAAAGCAAATTCAAACTCCTCTTCATTCAGAGAATCTAAATAGCTAATAAACTGATTATGATTGATTTCTAATTTTTCAAGAATCTCAGATTTCGTCATACTAAAGTTTTATTTTTTACTCAAATTATAATTTTAATTTGAATAATTCATCATATCATTGCATTCAAACTCAAAAAACGGCTATTTCAAACCCTCTAAAACCACAGTGGCGTCTTTCAAGATAGACTCTATGGATTTCACCAAAGCCTTGGCCTTAAACAAATTGTCTTTTAATGTATCAAATTCGACTTCTTTTTTACTGAGTTTTGTTTCGGCTTTTTCTTTATCTTTTTGAATCTTCTGAATCTCTTTTTCTTTTTTTGTTGAAGCTTTCTCCAAATCTCCTTTGGTTTTTGCACCTACTTCAGCTTCTTTTTCGCTGTACAGCTCTCCTACTATTTCTTCTTTTTCAGAAAGCACCTTCGTTAGCATTTCAGGAGTTGAATCTAGTTTCTTGCCTAGTTTCTCTTGCTCTTTCAGGTTATTTTCAAGAGATTTTTCAATTTTAGACTGGCTTTTTTGAGCATCCGTTAGGTTTGATTCGGCTAGTTTAATATTCTCTTGAGCCAATTTCACTTCTAAGTTTTTCAAAGTAATTCTTTGAAAACCCTCCACAAATTCAATTACTTCTCTGTCTCTAATTTGAAAAGGAGACAGCACCTTTAAATCTTTATCCAAGAAAAAGAAACATAATTTCTGAAACTTCTTATTGCTTTCAAAAACAACATCGACGGCAACAATGTCGTCAGAAAACCCAGAATCTTTTATTCTTTCTAACCTTTTAATATTTTTCTCAGGAGCCGACACCTTTCCAAAGCCTTCTAAATATTTGTTCAAATCAATTTCCAAATCTTTGTCGGCTTGATTTGAAAACATAAAGAATGATAAAGCATTGCGGCCTCCATATAGGTTTTGGCCTTTGTAAACCTGAGCCGAAACATTGGAAAGTATCAAACTGAAGATTATTATCTTTAAATTTTTCATTTTACGTATTTTGAATTTTATTACATATTAACACCATTTTCTTCTTTTTCTGATTCTCAGTAAAGAAAATATATTTATCACCCCCATCTTTTAGTCCCAATTGCTTCTTTATTTCGTCTGGTGAGTATGGGAAGTTCCTGACCGCTACATTCGCTTTGTCTGTTTCTAAGAGTTTCTTTATATTTTTTTTATCAAAATCACAGATAACTTCAATCTCAAAAACTCTTCCCGGAAAATCCAAAATACACACTTCAGATGAATACAAATGGCTATTTGAAGCTATTTTATTTATATTAAACCCTGTTGATACAGACTTAAAACCTCCCGCCTTCATAATTGTCGCGTTTGGTTCATAAAGAAAGCCTTGCGGATCTTTAAAGGCTATGTTTAATTCATTTTCCTCTGAATATCTGAAACAAAACTCCGATTGACCGCTGCCCAAATTGATGCAATTAATAATCGGGTCTGATTCTAAATCCTTCTTTAGAATAAAAACCAACTCTTTTACTTCGTTTTTTTCTGCTAATACTATGACTTCGTTTACGTGTCTTAGTAACGATAAACTGTCTTTAATATCCAACATTGGAGAGTATTTCACCATAACAATCTCTGCATTCAACAAAAGTTTTTCTTTGATATCCAACAAGTTAGGCAAACAATCTTTGAGACCTACCATCTTGCGATTGGCATTGTCCCTTCTGGCCGGATCTAAATAAATAAAATCTATTGGCCCTGAAAAATCATATTGTTCGGCCTTGATAATCCCAAATTTCACATTCTCAATTCCCAGCTTTTCAAAATTGTACTTTACAATTTTGCTTAAATTGAGATTGATTTCATTGTGGAAGAAATTCTTGAATTTTTTGGAGAAAAAATAACTATCCACGCCAAGGCCACCAGTCATGTCTAATCCAATATTTCCATTTACTTTACTTGCTTTATATTCTGCCGTAATTTGTGATGAACACTGTTCCAATGATATTTTCGGTGGTGCTATTAAATACTGAGCATCTTGCCATTCTGGTATTTTAGAAACCAATGTTTGGTTAAAAACAGCCTGATTTACCACTAGCTTCAGCAATTCAGAATCAAGTTTAAGAGGATTTTTTAACACAAAGGTTTTCGGCTCAATTTTATCTAATTGACTGGCTATTTTGGCAGCTTCGGTTAATATTTCAAGATTAAAATCTTCCAGTTTTTGCTTTTTTGTGCAAATTAAATCAATTGCAATGGATTCATGACTTTTAAGCCCAAAATACGAAGAAATTCAAGCAAAAGAGCACCCAAATTTCTTTAGATGCTCTCAAAATGTTTTGGGCAATACAAATCCTATTCAATACCTCTTCTTTCCTTCAGTTTATCCAGCAACATCTGATTAAACTTACGTTCAGCAGCCATCAAACTAGCATATTGTTGGGCGGTAATTACTCTCATAAAGTTGTCTCTGTATTTCTTAGTTACATTCAACTCTTCTTGCTGCAAATCTAAGATTTTATCTTGCCTTTTCATCGCATCGTTATTGGATAAATTCTCGTCAGGTCGAATGTGCAACCTTCTGATTTGCTGATGTATTTCGTTTTTCTCCTCAGAGTAATTGTTATAAATCGGCCAAAATTTCTCGGCTTGGCTTTCGGTAAGTTTCAGTTCATTGGTAATCATTCCTATCTTCATGGCCCTAATTCTTTCGCCACCAGGGGGATTTCCTCCTGGTCTTTGACCAAAAGTAACTGTGCTGATTATCAGTAATGTGTATAAAAATATGTTTTTCATTTTAAATATCATTTTCTTTCAAATACTTTTCAATCTCTTGCTCCGTCAATTCCACATTTTCATGCACCGCAGCATTTTCTTCAACAATCGTTCCCAATTCTTCCTCTGATAAACTCTCTTCTGCCAAATAGGCAATCATATCCTCTGAACTGATTTCTGCAAATTCATCTTTAGGCTGACTTTGATTATACACCAAAACTGAAAATGTACCAATCAAAAGTATGGCCGCAGCGTTTCTGAAATACACCCATTTGTTTCTGAAAACTGTAAACTTAGCCTTTTTAGTCGCAACAGTTTTGCTTAATATATTTTCCTCAAGACTTTCAAAATAACCAATTGGAGTATCAAGCTCTGTTTTTTGTAGGAGACTTTCTATTCTAACTTTAGCTGAAATTTGCTCTTCTAACTCATCAAAAAAGCCTTCTGGAGTTTTGTTTTCTTTTATATCCTTGAGTTTTTCTATTTTGATTTTAGAGAAAATCAAATCTTCCATTTCGTCAAAATAAGCTTCTGGAACTTCTGATTTAGCTGAATCCTTAAGCTTATCGATATTGACTTGAGAAATTATTTGAGACTCCAAATCTTCAAAATAATCTTTTGGAACGGACAAAGACTTGATATTTTGTAATTTATCTATTTTTGCAAGAGATAAAATTCCGTTTTCGAGTTTATCAAAATATCCTTCTGGTGTAGCTGCTTTTTTTAGAGATTTCATTCTTTGAATACTTACCTCAGCAAGAATATTCTCCTCCAACTTCCCGAAATATCCTTCAGGAATAGTAAACGGTGATTTTATATTGCTTTCTTCGATATTCATAAAAACTTTTTCTTGTCTCTTTGACATTTATTCTGTCAAAAGGTTTAGTTCTTGGTCAGAAATTCCTCAATTTTTTTCACTGCAAAGTGATAAGTAGCCTTCAATCCGCCTACACTGGTTTCTGTTATTTCTGATATTTCTTCGTATTTGAGTTCTTCAAAATACTTTAAATTAAACACAACTCTTTGTTTGTCAGTTAATTGGAGCAATGCCTTCTGGAGTTTGATTTCTATTTCTTCTCCATCCATATAGGTATCGCTTTTTGAAGATTCTAAGTGAGACACCAAGCCTTCGTTGTCGTCAATGGATATTCCTTGGTCTTTTTTCTTTTTTTGGAGGAAGGTAAGAGCTTCGTTTGTAGCTATTCTGTAAAGCCAAGTATAAAGTTTAGAGTCTCCTCTGAACTTATCCAAATTTCGCCAGATTTTTATGAAAGATTCTTGCGTAACATCATCTGCATCATCATGATCAATCACGATTTTACGAATGTGATAGTATAATTTTTCTTTGTAAGCCTTCAAAATGCCCCTGAAAGCCTTCTCGTGGTTTTCAGTATTTTCTAGTAGCTGAATGATTTCTTCGTCTTTCATAGTTTTTTATTTCGGAGCAATTCGCCAACCGCAAAGGAATGAATTTATTCCTAATTCTCCGAAGACTTTTGTAGGCTATTTTAAATAAAAAAGTCTTGGAGCGACGATTAGACACTCCAAGACTAAAAAGGTTAAAAAAAAACTATTTTCTTGCAATAACTTTTTTAACCGCTTCTATGATATTTTTAGAATCCAAACCGTATTTCACCATCAATTGCTCGGGCGTACCAGACTCTCCAAACGAATTATCAACAGCAATATATTCTTGAGGGGCCAAGAATTCTTTGGCCAATGTTTGAGCTACTGCGTCACCCAAGCCACCGTTTGCCTGGTGTTCTTCACAAGTCACTACACATTTGGTTTTCTTTACCGATTTCAAAATGGCAGCAGTATCCAACGGCTTGATAGTATGAATGTTGATGATTTCAGCATCAATTCCTTGCTCAGCCAAAACTTCTCCAGCCTTTATAGCTTCCCATACCAAATGGCCTGTCGCTATGATAGTTACGTCTTTTCCTTCATTCACCATCCAAGCCTTACCGATTTCGAATTTCTGATCTTCAGGAGTGAAAACTGGCACAACTGGGCGACCAAAACGCAAGTAAACTGGACCTTCAAAGTCAGCTACGGCTTTTGTAGCGGCTTTGGTTTGGTTATAGTCACATGGGTTAATTACTGTCATATTTGGCATGGCACGCATCATGGCGAGGTCTTCCAATATTTGGTGTGTCGCTCCGTCTTCACCTAGTGTAAGACCGGCGTGAGAAACCGCAATTTTAACGTTTTTGTCAGAATAAGCTATTGACTGACGGATTTGGTCATAAACTCTACCTGAGCCGAAATTGGCAAAAGTAGTGGCATAAGGAATTTTTCCGCCAATGGTCAAACCAGCTGCTATGCCCATCATGTTTGCCTCAGCGATACCTGTTTGGATAAAACGCTCAGAGTGATTTTTGATAAATGGAGCAATTTTGAGTGAACCTACTAAGTCAGCACACAAAGCCACTACATTTGGGTGGCTCTCACCCAGCTCAGTCATGGCATCACCAAAACCCGAGCGAGTATCTTTTGATTCTGTATATGTATATTTTTTCATCGTATTAAATTACTAATTAGATAATGATTTTAATTTTTTAATAAAATATTTTGCACTGTCACAATTTGGGTGTTTGGCTGCATTTTCGATTGAGAAGCCGTTTCTAAGCATCTTTTTTGCCAAAAAGGGTTTACTATTTCCAAATCCTTTCCCATTGTTTAAGCTTACAATTTCTCGAATTGGATTTTCAAACATTTCAGGTTTTTCGAATACCGCATCTTTGTTCAATAAACTAGAAAGTGCTTTACTATCAGCTAGATACCATGATTCTAATTCGGTATTTGCAATTACACAAATATCGTCTGATTTATCAAGGTCACTATTTGATTTCGTCTCAACTAAGCATTCATCTTTGTCAAGATCGAAAAAAGCAATGATTTTCTCAGCACCTTTGTCTACCATCAAATTTCTCCATTTTTGATACCTTCCAGCGAAAAACTGATTTTTTGAACCGGTTTCTTCAATGGCAATTAAATCGATATCTAAAGTTTGAAGCATTTTTCGAAACTCAGCACTTTGCAATATGATTTTTCCACTTTCATCCTCACAAATAATCCCCAATTTTACCACGGTAGCCCACCTCCAAGAGCATTAGAGAGCCAAGCTTCATCCATTTCAAGTCCGTGTGTATTGAATCCTTTTACTTGACTAATTTTGGTCTCGCCATCCTCTTTGTCCACTAAAATAATTTCTTCTGGAGTGAGTTGCGACACCAAAGTTTGAGAATGCGTATTTAGCCAGATATAATGACCCTTTTCCTCACAAGCATTTCTAAAGAAATTCACCAATTGCTTAATGACCTTTGGATGCAATCCATTCTCAGGCTCTTCAATACACAAAAACTGTGGTTCATCAGATTGATAAACAGCTGTCAATAAGGCAATAATATTATAAGTACCATCAGAAATCAATTCTTTATTAAAAGGTTTATCGTAATGTTTTTGATAAATCAACAAATCTTCATTACTACTAAATTGACTTTTCTGAACTTCAATTCTATCAAATTCCGGAATGAAAAGTGATAACCAATCGGAGATTTCTTCTCTGATTAATTCATCCTCTAGAAGTCTTTTAAGTACTTTTTCCAAGTTTTGACATGAATTTGAAAGCTTATTATTTGAATTATTGATAATTCTATTTATTCTTTCATTACCAACAAAAATCCTTGAAATTTTATTGAATACCTCAAAAGGTTTTAATTCACTAGAATCAAATTCGATGCTACCAACGTAAGAGGAAATGCAATCAATCTTACCTTCATAAATTTGTATTGATACGTCAAATTCAGCTGATTGATCTGTATCAAGATATTCAAAATTAATTGCAAAGTTATCTGGAATGGAGTTTTTATTAATAACTGAAGTCATGCCTCCAAAAAGGTCTAATGTTTCATTAAAATGTGAGAACTTAAGAATTTCCAAAGCCTCAAAAATATTAGATTTTCCACTTCCATTAGGCCCGACGAACACCGTAAAGGGGTTGGGTTCGTTGATGGTGATATCAACGATGGATTTGAAATTTTTAATATTTAAGCTCTTTATTTTCATTCTGTAATTTTCTCGCAAAGTCGCAAAGACGCTAAGGTTGTTCTTTTCTTTAAAACTATTGACTTCACATCAAATCTACTTATGCCTTTTGCCTCACTGCCTTGTTGCCTCCAAAAAAATCAATAATCAGCCAATGTTGAAGGTAACTGAGCCAATGCTGCCGCCAATTGTTCGTCATTTGGAGCAATCCCGTGCCATTTGTGGCTTCCCATCATGAAATCTACTCCAGCACCCATTTCAGTGTAAAGCAATATCATCACTGGTTGGCCTTTGCCAGTCAATCTTTTCGCTTTTCTTAGGCCTGCTATACAAGCTTCTATGTTATTGCCTTCTTTGATTTCCATTACGTTCCAGCCGAATGCTTTGTATTTGGCTTTAAGGTCACGGTTTGACATTACTTGCTCGGTAGAACCATCTATCTGCTGACCATTCAAGTCAATTATTCCTACCAAATTATCCACTTTGTGGTGTGGTGCAAACTGTGCTGCTTCCCATACTTGGCCTTCTTGCTGCTCACCGTCGCCCATCAAAACATAGACTAAGTTTTTGTCGCCATTTAGTTTTTTGGCCATTGCTGCTCCAATACCTACTGACATACCTTGACCCAATGAGCCAGAAGCAACTCTGATGCCCGGTAAGCCTTCGTGTGTTGTTGGGTGACCTTGAAGCCTTGAGTTCAACTTACGAAATGTACTCAATTCCTCTATTCCAAAATATCCTTTTCTTGCCAAAACCGAATAAAACAAAGGCGAAGTGTGGCCGTTGGAGAGGAAGAACAAGTCTTCGTCGATTCCGTCCATTTTAAATGAAATGTAGCCGCCCTTTCCTTTGCGGTTGTTGATTTTCATCTGTTGGAAATATAGTGCCACGACGATATCCGTGCAGCCTAATGATCCACCTGGGTGGCCGGACTTACAACCATGTACCATGCGTACGATGTCGCGTCTTACTTGGGTGGCAATGTCCTTGATTTCTGGGGTTTGCATTTAAGAATTAGAATTTTGTTAATAATCTTCACAAATTTATTAAAATATTGCTGCTAAGCCTATAAATGTTTGAAGATTAGCAAATATTTTATAATAAGTGTCAAATGTACACGTAAAAATCATTAAAACAAAATATGGAAGAACTAAATATAGTAAAATGTCTGATAAGCAATAGTTTGCATTTATTCCTAGCTATAAATATGCTGTTTGTGCAACGTTTACATCTGTATATCTTCTTTAATTAAAAATATAAAATGAAGGCAATCCTATTAGTTTTGGTTCTCGTAACCAATTACTCATTCGCACAATCTTCCAAAATTGATTCTTTGGTTGCCATTATAGAGCATGCAAATGTGGTTTCTGGTTATACAAAAGGTATCAATGGGATTATATCCGAGGAGTACCAAGCCTATAAAGGCCTGATAGAGATTTATAAAACTGAGGAGTTAATAGCTCTGTGCCAGCATCAAAACGCCTGTGTGAGGTGTTATGCTTTTTTGGCTCTTTTGAACAAAAACAGAACATTAGCTGAAGAAATTCTACTTAAGAATAGCATTGACAATGAGAAAGTTACACTAATAAATGGTTGTTTTGGGCAAAGGATTTCAGTTTCAGATTTCATGAAATCAAGAGGGCGAGAAATTGAAAACCCTTATGGTTTCAGATTTTAGGAAACAATTTGCTCTGAATGCCTCTTAGACTCCACTCTATCCACGATGTCGGTAATTATACCTTTTTCATCTATGATAAAAGTGGTTCTTAAAACTCCCATATAGGTTTTTCCGAAGGTAGTTTTTTCGGCCCAAACACCATAAGCATTCACCATTTTCATAGAAACGTCATCGAGCAAGTCGAATGGAAGATTGAATTTGGTTTGGAATTTTTTATGCGACTTGGCGGTATCTGTACTAACACCCAAAACTGTATAGCCTTTGGCCTGAAGAGCTACATAATTGTCTCTGAGATTACATGCTTGGGTTGTGCAGGTGGGTGTATTGTCTTTGGGATAAAAGTATAAAACTACTTTTTTACCAGCAAAATCGCTCAATTTCACTGTCTTTCCATCTTGGTTTATAGTTTCGAAGTTTGGGGCTTTTTGCCCTATCTCTAATTTCATTGTTTTTAATTTTACCGCTAGGTCGAAAAGATGTAGAGTTAATATTGCTTAACCGAATCTCTATTAGCTTTTAAAGATAATTTTATTTCTCTGTTATTTCTGTTTCAAAAGTTCCGACGTTTTCACAATTATCGGTTATTTTTAAAACTACTTTGCCTAAAAAAGGTTTTGAAGAGTCAAGTTTTTCTGACCAAATCATACCGTTTTTGTATTCGAAGTTCATTAATATCCATTCTTCATTTACATAACATTCAATAGTCTTTATACCTGATAAAGCGTCTGATATTCTGAATTTTAGACTTTCTTTGGTTAATGATTTAGGAGAAATAGCTGGAGAGTCCAAATCATAAAGGGTTTGAATTTTTCCAAATTCTCTGGTTTTGAAACTCAAATTTGTTCCCTGCCAGTCTCCGCCCAAAAACTTCATTTTACCTGCTTTTAAATAAGCCTTGTATTTGTCGGGATATGCTGGAAGGCTGTTTTTCTTCCAAACAATGTCGGCATAACCTTTCAATGGCACTATATCTTCATGAAGATTAAGTTCGGTGTCATTCACAATTATATTGAGAAATGCCTCGTCATAAAGTACATCTTTAAAGTCTGCTTTGAGGTTTTCTTTATTTATAAAAGGATTGGATTTTTTTAAAGCAGTGTTTACAGGCAGCATAATTTGTGCTCCATTGAGGGTTATAGACTCAGGGAATCCGAGTTTTAAATCTAAAACTTTAATTTTGGTTTGTCCAAGAATCTCATCAAAAGGTACTTGAGTTATTGAATTGCCTATTTGTAGCCCCAGACTATTGAATTCATTTGTTGGATCAGACACTTCAATTTTCAAGAAATTGTCCAGAATATCGGTTTTGATTTTGGCAGAAGAAATAATCGTCGAATTACGCTCTTTCTCTTGTATGATATTGAATTCAGCGAAAATAGTATTGGCAAAGGCATCGTTTACCCTCAATTCTACCAAATTTGTATCGTTTTCAATCTTAAATTTCCCAGATGATTCATTGGTTTTGTAAAAATCAAAAGTGTTGCCTTCTTCCACATAACACTTATGTATTTTCTGACCAGTTTTATTCATTTTCTCATAATTGGCATGAATATTCATGTCCAATTTATTATGAAAAGCCATTTTGTCAAGCCTGAAATTATAAACTGGTTTGTCGTTTACAACAAGGTTTATTTGGTTAACTCCTTGTCTAAATGGGCTATTGTTTGCTCTATCATAAGTTAGAACCTCAAGACCTAGCATCCCTTTTGCAGTAATTTTTTGAGGAATTCTATACAAACCATCCTTTCCTTTAATTACAGAGAAATTAAAAATCCCAAATTTGCCATTTATTCGAGCATCTGCTGACATACATTTGAGTGAAATCTGCTGAATTATTGGCGAAACATTGTCTTTTAATTCAGCAAAACCAAATTGTGAAGGATCAAGAACGTTTTCTTCTGCATCTCGAATTTCGAAATGTAAATGTGGGCCTGCCGAACCGCCTGTATTACCCGATAAAGCTATAATGTCACCTTTTTTTACCAAAAACTGATTCGGATTTAGTATTACATCTATCTCCCAAGTTTTCTGTTGGTATTGTTGGCTAACCAAATATTTCTGTAGCATATCATTGAAAACTTTTAGATGGGCATATAAAGTAGTTAGGCCATTGGGATGGGTAACATAAAGGGCATTCCCATAGCCTCCATTCTGAATTTTTATACGAGAAACATACCCTTCTGCAGCTGAATGTACGTTTTTGCCTTCCATCCCTCCAGTTCTTACATCCAATCCGGCATGAAAGTGATTGGTGCGAATGTCACCAAAACAACCTGATAATGAGGTGATTTGTCCAGGAGCAATGGGCATTATAAAGTAACCATGAGGGAACTTTTGCTGTGCAGAAACCGAAAAAGCTATTAAAACAAGAAAAATGCTAAACTTCAAAAACTTCATTTATTTTACTTCAAAATCAAACATCACACTGTCTTCTATTTTACCCACCAATCTATCTCCAATTTTTACGGCTGAGACACCAGCTGGTGTACCTGTAAATATCAAATCCCCTGTTTTAAGTGTAAAATATTGTGAGATAAAACTTATTAAATAATCAAATGAATAGAGCATCATGCTGGTATTTCCAGTTTGTTTTCTTTCTCCATTATTGTCTAACGAAAAGTTGATGTTTTGCATATCAAAACCTTCTTTTGAAACAAAATTTGAGATAGGAGCAGAATCATTAAAACCCTTTGCTAAATCCCAAGGTAGACCTTTTGCTTTGAGTTTTGATTGAATATCACGTGCCGTAAAATCTATACCAAGTCCTATTTCGTCGTAATATTTGTGAGCAAACTTCTCTTCAATATTTTTACCCATTTTGGACACTTTCAGAACTATTTCCACCTCATGATGAATGTCTTCAGAAAAATCTGGATAATAAAACGGTTCATTATTTTTTAAAAGAGCGGTTTCTGGTTTTGAAAAAATAACAGGTTGGTCTGGTCTTTCGTTATTGAGTTCGGCAATATGTTCAGCATAATTGCGTCCTACAGCTAATATTTTCATAAAATTAGAATTACTTTTTTTGCAAAAATAAGTCTAAGCAACTAAATGTATCAATTAATTTAGCGTTATTATCTTTCAAACAGTAAAATCCTTAAAAAATGAACAAAAAGTATAGAATAATTATTGGTTTTGTAGTGCTGATATCCTTTGTCTGGGCTTGTCAACGAGTACCGTTGACAGGTAGAAAACAAATGGTGGGCTTAGTCTCTGGCGATCAAATGATGGCCATGAGTTTTCAACAATACAAAGGTTTTTTGGATACAGTCAAACAAGTTCCGTCTAACAAATCCGACGCTAAAATGGTAGAAAGGGTTGGAGAAAGAATAAAAAAAGCTGCCGAGGACTACCTTATTCAGCAAAACCTTGGATACATGTTGGATGGCTACAATTGGGAGTTTAGAACAGTAGAAAGTAAAGAATTAAACGCTTGGTGTATGCCTGGTGGAAAAGTGGTTTTCTATACTGGAATACTACCCATTTGCAAATCAGAGGACGGCATAGCGGTAGTAATGGGGCATGAAGTAGCACACGCCATAGCCGAACACGGTAGGGAACGAATGAGCAGAGCAATGGTAGCACAAGGTCTTACTCAAGTAGGGGCAGCTGCAGCAGGAATTTATACTGGAGACCAGAGAGTTATGGAAATTGCGGGTCAGGTTTTAGGAGTTGGGACCACCCTTGGAGGCGTTCTTCCAAACAGCAGAAAACAAGAATCTGAGGCTGACAAAATTGGTTTGATTTTTATGGCCATGGCTGGGTATCAACCAAAAGAAGCTGTGGCTTTTTGGCAAAGAATGGCTGAAGCAGGCAAAAATTCTCAAAAACCACCAAAATTGCTTTCAACTCACCCAGCAGATGAAACGAGGATTGCTGAATTGGAAAAAAATATGGATAAAGCCATGAAGTATTATTATGCTTACGGTAATAAAAAATAGTACTTCAACTCCACTCAGTAACAGAAATTCGGCTCAGTTCGGCTTCGCTCAGTAACCGAGCTGGGACATTTCGGCTCCGCTCAATGTCTCAGATTAAAGAGTTAAAAGTTTCGTTGTTGAGGGATTTTAATCATTAAAAAATTCTTGGCTGATTATAGATGTCAAATTGAGCCTACATTTAGAAAAATCCTGTTAGAACTAAATTCTGATAGGATTTTTTTCTTTTTTATACCAAGCTTCAAGTTTGGAACGTTTATTGAATTATTATTCTATAAATCAAACATAAGCCTTGATGCATAAAATACTCTTGCTTTTCATTCTTTTTGTCGGGTTCACTTCTTGCCAAAAGTTTGAAAGCTTTCAAGAAAACGACCCGAGCTACGCAAGCGAGGGCTATTTCATAAAGACTTCACTCAGTGAATCGGACTTGAGCAACTTTAGAGTTGAAAAACCACTTCCAATTGAACAAATCTCAGACATGTATGTTGACGAAAAATACTTATATGTAGCAGATTATGCAAGAGGATTGCATATTTTTAAAAATCCTAAAGATGCCAAACCGGACCCGCTACTGTTTATAAATATTCCAGCATTGAGAAAGTTCACAGTAAAAGATGGATTCATCATTTGCGACAACGGCAATGACCTAATTTCATTTAAAATATCTGGCTTGAACTTAATAGGAAACTCTTCCCAAATAACAGACACTTTTGTAGCCAATAAAGCTAATTTTGGATTGGTAAATAGAAAAGCTAGTTTGTTTACATTTCCAAATTATCCAACCGAACGCAATATTTATTTCGAATGTCCTGATTCAGTAGATTTTGTGGTAGAATGGGAGAAAAAAGTAATTGATAAAAAACTAAATTGCTACCGTTAAAATGAGATATTTGATAATATTAGCTTTTTTCGCCTTAGTATCTTGCTCCAAAGTAGAAGAAATTGGCTCCTTACGTATTTTGGGAAGCAATACTGAACAGAACTTTTTCAATGAGACAACCAACAATCAGAACGTGTTTTTGAAAAAAAATGAAATGCACTTCCTAAACAATAGCTTTGTTTCCAATCTAAATTTGAGCAAATTCACGGCAGATTCCTTAGATATTGAACGAATTGCCGGAAGTTCCGATTCTCTTTTACTACTTAACAAAACTGGACTAAAAGCATATTTTACAAAAACGAATAAAACTGTTCAATTAAAAAACTATGCTTTTAGCATTTGTGACCAAATCGCACTTTTGGATAGCTTTGTAGTGGTATCACAAGGAAAAACAGCGTGCCAACCTGGTTTAGCAACAAAATATTCTCTTTTTAAAATAAATAAATTTACAGAACTTGTATATCTCAACCAATATCTTTCCGAATCGATAATCGACTTAAAAGTGATGAATAGAAAGATTTTCATGCTGGATGCAGGTGGGCTTTTGACTGTATATGAAATAAAAAACGGCTCTGAATTATCAAAAATAACTGAATTTTCGGTTTCCACTGGAGAATTCATTAGAGTTGTACCAAGTCTGAATAGAATATTGGTAAAAACCTTCAAAGGTATGGTTCAGTTGAGCTACGGCTCAAATAATAAATTGGAAAAAATAAACGAGATTTGATGAAGACTTTTTTAAAAATATTGGCTTTCAATCTATTGTTTATCAATGCGATGGCTCAGCTATATAATATCGAGACCAAGCCACTTTTCAATAAAAAACCTGTACAGTTTACCCATGTCCCGTTTCTTTTATTGCGTTTTAACCCCACTTCTCTGTTAGGTTATAACAACACGATACAATATGGTGCTGAATTGGCTCCTCCATTTGGTAAGTTCAGTTTTAGTTTTGACTATGGCAAGGGGAAGGGCTCACAGAACTTAAACAAATATGTAAGGAAAAATCAGGTAGAAAACATCAATACCGAATTCCGTGGTGAGTTAAAAATGTATTTTTCAGACTGGTTTCCATTTGCAGGATTAGACAAAAAACCCTTTGGAAGATACTATTCTGTAGAATATGTTCAAGGCAAGTATGATAGAACGGTAGAAATGGCCACTGGCATAGGTGGAGTTCAACTTCCATCCTATGCTAAATTTGATCTTGTGCCTTACACCGAAAAAGCTCAAACCATTCATTTCAAATTTGGTAAGCATATTCATTTGCATAAGCATTTGTTTTTGGATGCCTATGCGGGCTTAGGAATGGGAAAATATACAAGTATGGATGAGACAACCGACCCAGATGAATTGGAAATCATTCCTTTACACTTTGGATTTTTAAGCAATAAAACATTACGGCAGCCAGGCACAAAAGGCTTGTTTTTTAGTAAAACAGCAGGAATTAGAATAGTAGTACCTCTATGAAAAATTTATTAGTAATATTTATTTTGTTGGCAATGAGCTCATGTTGGGCACCTCGTTGTCCAATGAATACTTGCCATGTAAGAATGGAACATCAACACGACGATGTGGTGGCTGGTGTGTATTCTGGAAGATATTTGGTGCCCCCAAGGATTCATTTCTTTTGGGACAAAAAGAAAGGAGAGTCGGCACCAGATGCGATTTTAACCCCAAAAGGCTCAAAGAAAACTAAGAAGAAATATCCTTGGGAAAGGTGGTAGGCTTTTTGAAATACTAAAAATAAAAAGGCTTTGATTGTTGATAATCAAAGCCTTTTTTATGAATAAAAAAAAATCTTATTTAAAGAAATCTTTCATTTTATCAAAAATACTCTTGCCTTCTCCGCTCGCTTTTGGTTGAAAATTCGGTGAGTCTCTAAGCTTTTCAAGAAGAACTTTCTCCTCTGAACTCACAACTTTTGGCGTGTAAATATTTACGTAAATCAGCTGATCACCAGTACCATAGCCGTTGATATCTTTAAAACCCTTGCCTTTGAGTCTCAAAACTTCACCGGCCTGAGTTCCAGGTTTTATTTGGATTTTCACACGTCCGCCTACAACAGGAATCTCCACTTCTTTGCCCAAAACAGCATCAACAAAATTCAACGGAAGATCATAAATGATGTTGTTACCATCTCTTTTGAGTTGAGGATGTTCTTCTTCTTCTATTTGTATCAACAAATCTCCAGCTACTCCACCCCTAGCTGGCACATTGCCCTTGCCCGACATTGAAAGCTGCATACCTTCTGCTACTCCTGCTGGAATTTTGATTGAAATCATGTCCTCTTCCAGCACTCTACCTTCTCCAAAACAAGCCTCACATCTATCCAAGACCACTTTGCCTTCGCCATTACAAGTGTGGCAAGTGTTGGTAGTTACCATTTGACCCAACATGGTTTGCTGAACACGTCTTATCTGACCCGAGCCTTGGCAAGTACCACAAGTTTGTAGTGAAGTACCGTGCTTTGAGCCGTTTCCAGTACAAACTTTACAAGAAACGTAACGCTTAACTTTAATTTTTTTCTCTACGCCATTGGCTATTTCTTCAACGTTGAGTTTAAGTTTTATTCTCAAATCCGAACCTTTCCTTACAGCTTTTCTACTGCCTCCAGAGCGTCCACCACCTCCAAAGAAACTTCCGAATGGACTGCCGTCACCAAAAATGTCTCCAAATTGGCTGAAAATATCTTCCATGTTCACTCCACCTTGCCCACCAAAGCCACTGGCACCGCCAACACCTTCATGACCAAACCTGTCATATCTTGCCTTTTTGTCAGTATCTGACAAAACGCCATAAGCTTCAGCTATTTCCTTAAACTTCTCCTCAGCCTCTTTATCACCTGGATTTTTATCAGGGTGATATTTTATAGCGAGTTTTCTGTAAGCCTTTTTTAGTTCATCAGCACTGACGTTTTTGTCAACACCAAGTAAATCATAATAATCTTTTTTTGCCATATTTTTAGCTCTATTCTGCTAGCTTTTAAGATTTTTTCAATCTGAAATTTCAGCTAACTTTTAATTTCTATATTTTTTTGAGAACAGATTTATAGTTTGCGTATTTTTAATTAGCTAATGAATATTTTCAAATGCTTGCAATAAGATTCCTCAAACCTAATTAACGAATAACCAATTACCCAATAACCAATTACTAGTTAATCAGCTACCAACCACTACTTTAGCGTATCTGATTACCTTGTCATTGAGATAATAGCCTTTTTCTATTTCATCAATTACAGTACCCTTTTTGTCATCTCCAGCTGCAAACTGTGTTATGCATTCGTGCAATTCCACGTCAAAAGTTTGATCTTTAGATTCCATTGGTTTTAGACCTTTGCTGGCCAATGTCTTCTGGAATTTATGGAAAATCAAGTCTATACCTTCTTTAATGGCCTTTAAATCCTCGCTGGTTTCCATTGATTTTTGAGCCCTTTCAAAATCATCCATTACCGGAATAAGCTCTTTCATGAGACCTTCTGTGGCATTCATGATGGTATCTATCTTTTCTTTAGCAGTTCTTCTTCTAAAATTTTCAAACTCCGAGTATAATCTAATGTATTTATCTTTGGCTTCAGCTACTTCGGCTTCTAGTTTTTGAGTTTCTGATATAGGCTCTGAAGTTGTTTCTACTTGTTCTTCTGCCTGGCTGTTTTCTATTACTTCGTCGTTTGATTTAATTTCTTCCACTTCTTGCTTATCCTTTTTCATACTTCTACATTAAAATTTCTTAGATTTGTTATCAATAATTAAACCATTCGCCTTGTTTCTGCCAAAGTGGCAGAACCTTTCCGAAATAAACCAACTAATGAAAACTATAAGTCTGTTTATTTTAGTAATTCTTTCACTTCCCACTTTTGGCCAAAAACTTAAATATAGGATTGAGCATTTAGGAGCTGAAAACGGTTTGTCTCAGGGCTCGGTTTATTCTATGTATAAAGACTCCAATGGAAACATGTGGTTTGGTACAATGGATGGATTGAATTTTTGGAATGGCAAAAGCATGAAAGTTTACAGGCCTTCAAAAAAAGACCCTTTCAGTATAGATGGCATTGACATAAAAAAAATCATAGGTTATAAAGCCAATGTCTTATTGGTAGGCACCGAAAACTCTTTAAATATATTTGATAGCGAAACGGAACGGTTTAGAAAAGTATATTTTAGAGATCAGAATGGAAAAATCACTAAAAATGAGGTCTTTCCGATAACCGTAGCAGGTAATGAACTAAAGCTTTGGTTGGGCGGAGTGGGATTAATAAACTATAATTTCTCCACCAAAAGACAACAAATACTGGTTTTAGAGAAAAGTTTCAAAACCAATTATTTTAGTAACATAAACACCACTCAAAACGATTCTGGCCAGAATATTTGGATTCATGGCGAACAGGGTTTGATGAAATACAACCTTAAATCGAAAAAAATAGCTTATTTCTTTTCAAAAAACAAAAACAACCTAGCGGGAAAAAATGAAGAAATCGTTAAAATTCATATCCAAAAAGACAACATTTGGATAGGCACTTTCGATGGGTTTATAAGATTCAATACCAAGACATTAGCCATAAAGAAATGGACGTTTTTCGATCAAAAAAAACCTATGGGAGTGGTATTTGACCTTTCCACAGATAAAGACGGAAATCTGTGGGTAGGAACAGAAAAAAATGGCTTGTTGTTTTTCGATACCCAAAACGAGGCTTTTGAACAATTATCAAATAAAGGAAGCTTTTCAAACTCAAAACTTCACAATGACGAAATCAGCCACGTTTATGTAGACAATGATGGGATTATTTGGGTCAATACAGACCCTTATGGGGTTGACAAAATCCAGATTTTACCAGGCAATTTCGGAACATACAAACTAAATCTAGAGGGAAAACTGCCAGAAAGTATGCAAAACTTCTCCATAAGGAGCGTATTAAAAGACAAAAATACACTTTGGCTTGGTACGCAACAGTCGGGCGTGTGGAGGGTCAATGCCAACAATTTCAGTATAATTGATGGCTTTTACAATTTAAATTCTAAAACCATTCCCTCGAATACCATTCGATATATTCACAAAGACCGATCAGGTACCATTTGGCTTGGAACATCCGAGGGTCTTGCTTATTTTGACCACAAAAGATTCAAAGAAGTAGCTGGGCCAGAAAACAAAATGGCCAATAAGTTTGTACGCGTATTAGAAGAATTCAAAGACGAGCTATGGATAGGTACTGAAAATGGAATTTTTAGGCTAAACAAAAAAACAAAAAAAACTACCATCAGCAATTTATTAGCCGACCGTCGAATTTCTTTAATAAAATTTATCTCAAACACCAAAGTATTGATTGGGGTATATAATGAAGGCTTATTTGAAGCACAATCAGAAGATAACTTTAAAACATTTACCGTAAAAAACTTAATCAATGCGGGCATCCCAACTTCATTGTTAAGATTAGAGGACAAAGTTTGGATAGGTACTTCAAATGGGCTTTTGGAATATAACCTTCAAACTGGCAAAACGAAATGGATAAAAAGAGATAACGGTTTGCCCAATGAATTTATATACAGTATAGAAATTGACGACGAAAAACAGCTTTGGTTAAGTACAAATAAAGGAATTGTGAAGCTAGACCCTCTGACGAATGAAATCCATTCTTTTAGCATGAATGACGGGCTTCAGGGGTTTGAGTTTAATGGGTATTGCTCATTTAAGGATACCACAACTGGAAAAATGTTTTTTGGAGGTGTAAACGGCCTCAATCATTTCAATCCGAAAGAAATTAGCATAGTTGGCAAAAAAAACACCAATGTACTTACTGACGAAATGAGCCGACTGAGGCCGAATCAAATTTCATATTTTTTGGATAAAGAACAGCTATTTTCAAAACCCCTACCCAACAACTCCGCATTCGATTCAAAATTTGAAAACTTTAAGGGCAAAATCCCCAATTTCAGCTATACACCTGACCAAGTCTGGACAAGGTTCACTTTTAAAAACAAGACCAATAAAACTTGGTTTTTGGAAGTTGAAAATTCGAGATTATCCAAAATGGAAGTTTGGCTTTTCGAGCGTAATCAACTGATATTATACAAAAAATCAGGCGATAAAATACCAATAAAAAAGTATGAGGTTAGGTCTCCAAATCCTATTTTCAAGCTAGATATGATTGAAAATCAAGACTATGAAATTTTTATTAAAGCTAGCGGCACACGCGATTTGAAATTCCCAATTATGTTTTGGGAAGAGAATGAATTACTGGAACAACTCAGTACCAACAAACTTATTTGGGGCATTTATTTGGGTTTTATTATCCTCATTTCACTTTACAATATTTTCTTGTGGATTACTATTAAAGAGGTAGTTTATATCTATTATTCCATTTATATTTTACTCTTTGGGGCTTTTCAACTGAGCCTTTATGGTTTTGGCTTTCAATATGTTTGGTCCAACAGTTGGTTCAACGAAATCGCCTATTTCGTTTTCTTGTTTACTTCAAATATTTTTTTAATCCAGTTTACAGACTCCTTTTTGGATCTCTCAAAAAATTATAAAACACATTGGCAGAGCATTAAAAACTTACTCATTTTGGGAAGTTTAATTATTACAACCATATCTTTCTTTTATTTTAAATATTGGTTCAATTACCTAGCCATCGGCCAAGGGGTTTTGTTTTCTGCCATATTTATGTTGATTACTGTAGATTATATTCTTAAAAAACGGGTCATTATTTATTATTACGGACTGGCCACTTTTTTTCTTGTTATTGCCACACTTATAGTAGGACTTCAAAACCTTGCCCTTATTGAGCCATTTTATCAAGAAAAAATTATAATGGCAGGCTCCATGCTTGAAATCATTTTATTTTCTGTGGCTTTGGGATATAAATTCAGACAAAACCTGTTAGAAAAAGAAAGGCAGCAAATGCTTAGAAATCAGATTTCAGGAAATTTACATGACGATCTAGCGGCATCATTAAGTAGCCTCACCATGTATGCTGAGCTAAGCAAAAGAAAGCTAAATTCTCCAAATGCCGAGCTTCAGGAACGCTTTGAAAGGATTTCTCAAAAGTCAAGAGAAATCCTAGGAAAAGTTAGAGAGGCGGTATATGAACTTAATCCTAAAAACGATTCGGAAGAAGAATGGCTAGAACGAATTGTGAATTTTGGAAAAGACATTTTTGAAACAAAAAACATTGAATTCAGGGCATTGATAGCCGAAGGTTTTGGCTCAAAAAGCATAATTCCTGCCTATCGGCGGGATGTATTCCTGATTTTTAAGGAAGCCATGAATAACGCCGCTAAATACTCCGAGGCCGACACAATTACGTTTGAAATTAAGAAAACTATTGATGGCAAAGTGCTCTGTCTAAAAGACAATGGCAAGGGTATAGAGCCCTCCATGATGGATGTGAGTAATGGTATTTCTAACATGAAGGCTAGAGCAAAAAAAGTAAATGGTACTTTAGAAATAAAAACAAATGGAGGCACTGAAATAATTTTAAAACTCTCTAACTACTAAAATTAGTAGTATAAACTCAAATAAGAATCATAGAACTTTGTAAAAAATCTAACCATGATAAGAGTAAATATTTATGAAGACCAAAGTGAAATAAGGGAGCTATTGATAGAAACTGTCAGAAGCAGCTCTGATTTACTATTAGTGAATGCTTACCCGAATGCCAAGGAAATTATCGAAAATACAAGAAAGGATAAACCTGAGGTAATTCTGATGGATATTCAAATGCCAGGAATATCAGGCATAGAAGCTGTGCAGCTTGTAAAAAGGCAATATCCACATATACAAATATGTATGCAAACTGTTTTTGAAGACAATGAAAAGATTTTTGCAGCAATATGTTCAGGAGCAAGCGGTTATATCTTAAAAGACTCGACTCCAGAAAAATACATAAATGCCATTATTGACACCTATCAAGGTGGGTCACCCATGACACCTTCCATCGCCAGAAAAGTTCTTACGATGTTTCAAAATCAAAATACCAAAGTGACTGATTTTGTGGAGTTAACCACGGGAGAAAAGAACGTCTTAGAACTTTTGGTGAAAGGACTAAGCTACAAAATGATTGCTGCCGACTTAGGAGTAAGCTTCCCAACTGTAAATTTCCATTTGAAGAACATTTATAAAAAATTACACGTAAATTCTGCAACAGAGGCTATTTCAAAGGCTTTGGTGAATAATTTGGTGTAATATTTAAAGAAATCTCTTCAAAAACTCCACATAAACAATGGCCATGATACAGAAATAAAGTTTCCAAAAAGATAAAAATCGTTGAATTTGTTCTGGTCATCTTCCTTCTTCTCGGTGTGTTTTAGCCTTGTGGCTAGTTTTACAGCACTAAAAAAGGTAAGTGCATGTGGATAATCGAAATATAAAGAAACTACTAAAAAGATGCGTTCAAACATTCCCTTGACAATAGATTTGAAGTCCAATCCGACTTTTTTATAAAACAATTGTGAAATAACTGAAAACAAGAACGCTAATACAATTTCAGAGACCAAAAGTGCTGCGAAGATCATTTTTATGAAAGGTATGTGATTACATTTTTTATGGCAAAATAAGAAGAAATATTTAGACTTTTCTCTTTTTTCCATATTTGTGACCTCGTAACCCCAGTTTTTGTTGCAATTATCTTGTAATCATGATATTGAATAAACATGGCAGCCAAGTCCTTATCCTCTTTAGAATTCCATTTTGTTTGAATGTTTTGCATAACCCAAAATGCATCGTTTAAAGCCTTACTTTTTGATTTGCTTTTCGTTTCTATTTCAAATCTATAATCAGTCTTTTTTAGGCTTTCAAGCATTCTTCGAGCATTACTAAGACCTTCTCCGAGCATTCCGTAAGCTATTTCTGCGTTTATGGGTGTATCTATTTTGCCATAGTTTATAACATATCTTAATGCGAAATTTGCATTGTTTTTAATGATAAATTCCTCGAAACACAAAATAACTAATATACTGTTTTTCAAACTATTAGATACTCCTTGAAACTCATCTCCTAGTGTAATTGTAAGTGGAGAACTCAGTTTTTTTTTAAATTTTTCATTTACATATTTTACGGCCTCCTTAAATTTATCTTGCAATACAAATCCCTCATAATCACTACTTTGTATTATATCAGCCATAATTATCCAATAGTTCTTATCGTCTTTTGTCTCCATTTTCTATATTATTTGTTTCAAAAATAATGAAATAATGGTAGTTATTTCAGAAAAAGTGAAATAATTGCATTTGTTTCAGAAAAAGTGAAACAAAAAATCTTCTATTTTTTTGATTTCAAATGGTATATTTGTAGAAAAAAAACTTTGAGTTTTAGGAATAAGCTTCAATATTTTCTTGTAAAAAAGCTTCAAATATCAAACAGTGAGGCTCAAAAATTGCTTTTTGAAAGGAAAATAACCGTTAATGGCAAATCCACATCTGCTAATATTTTAATAGAGCCTGAATTTGAAATACGATATGAAAATGAAATTTTGCAACTTTCAAAAAACTTCAAGTATTTGGCTTTTAACAAGCCGAGAGGAATAGAAACTACATTAAACAGTGAAATTTCTGACAATTTAATAAGCATTCTACCTTTTGAAGGGCTCTTTCCAGTTGGAAGGTTAGACAAGGCTTCTGAAGGTTTGCTCATATTAACTGACGATGGTCGGATTTATGATAAAATATTGCGAAATGAGCACAAAACTGAGAAAGAATATATCGTAAAGGTTGACAAAACAATTGACCGTTCTTTTTTAGATAACATGGCCATCGGTGTAAAAATAATGGGCAAAACTACCCTTCCTTGCCAATTAGAATTAATAAATGAAAATTGCTTTAAGATAACTTTGATTCAAGGTTTAAATCGCCAAATTAGGAGAATGTGTTATAAGCTGGGTTATGAAGTAATCAGTTTAAAAAGAACCAGAATCGGTAATTTGAGGCTCGAAGACCTAGGCGTTGGAGAATGGAGACATTTCGAGATAAAAGATGTTTTAACGCACCTAAGTTCTTCTATTTTGATGGAAAAATAAAACAAAAAAAATGGGTCGACTAAAAAAAGCCGCCCATTCTATTTGAAAAAACTATTACTCCACTAAAATCTTCTGCTATTTCTATTTCTCTCAAAATCACGTTTCTCTCTGCTAATCATTCTGTTAAGGTTGTCTAGGTCATTATCCAGCTCTCTAGCTTCGATTCTTGATATACGGCCATTTCTCATAAAACGATTCTCTTTTCTTTCAATGTTGTCATAATACCTCATCAATTTACTGGCTTCTGACCTTGTAATCAACCCCTTACGTATACCATCATTTATTCGCATTTTGGCTTGTCTTTGATATGAATCTATCATCATGGCTTTGTTTCCACGCACCACATTGTAGTCTCGATCATATCCCCACTTGTCTTCAAATCCACCTTTTTTGTCGAATCTTTCTTCATAGTTCCGGCCACGTGACGAGTAGGTATTATCATCATATCCTCTTCCATATTGAGCAAAAGCACCTACTGCTACCAAGCTCAAAACCCCGATTAAAGCCATTGTCTTTTTCATAATCTCAAATATTTTGTTAGTTTCCTAAATTTGTATATTAGAGTAAAAACCATTTCAAAGGTTTAGATAAGGCCGTTGTTAATGATTGTTAATGAAATTATTTTGTTGAAATAGCAACAAAATCGACACAAAAAGCGTTGTGCATATAGGTTCAAAGAATTTATATTCTTGAATATATTATAGTGGTTTATTTTAGGGGTTAGATTAAAGCTCTCTGATTTTCGGAGAGCTTTTCTTATTTATTTACTTATATAATTGTATATGATTTTCCATTAAATTTGTACTCATTTATAAAACCCAATAAACATGCTTAGGAAAATCAACATACTGATACTGTTGATAATTTTGCCGTTTTTATCATTCGGACAGAACTCGACTCTCAATGTTTTTTTAAACTGCCAAAAAGCTAAATGTTATGTAGACTACCTAAAAACAGAGCTGCAAATGTTCAATTTTGTGAGAGACCAAGCTGCAGCAGATGTATTGGTTATGATTACTGTCAATTCAAATGCATCTGGAGGAGCCAATTACCAGATATTCTTTGAAGGCCAAAATACTTTTAGAACCCAGATTGATACCGTAAGATTTGCTTCAAGGCAGGATGCCACAGACGATATGCTCCGCAAAAAACTTCTCAACTCGGTAAGTTTGGGTTTGCTTGGATATCTCAAAAACATAGAAACAGCAGACATGGTAAAGGTGAGTTTTAACAAAACTCCTGGACAAAAAACTGAGCCAAAGAAAGACAAATGGAATAATTGGATTTTTGGAGTTGGAGGTAATGGCCGCTTTAGCGGTGAAAGTAACAGATCTAACGTATCTTTTGATGGAAACTTCAGAGGTGGAAGAACTACTGATAAGTCCAAATTCAGTTTCTATTCTTATTATAATCAAAGGACCAATACCGTAACTGTTGACTCCATAACGACCTCTGTTAAAGTAGACGACTATGGATTCAATTCACTATTTGTGGCCGCTTTTAACAACCATTGGTCACTCGGGGGGTTTGTAAAAGGCTATCATTCCGTCTATCAAAACATTAAATTCTCAAAAAGCGTCGCCCCTGCATTAGAATATTCGGTTTTTCCTGTTCAAGACTTCAACAGAAAACAACTTAGATGGATTTATCAGGCTGGGGTAAGAGATTTCGATTACATTGAACTCACCATTTTCGACAAAATTGAAGAAACTCTCCCTTATCAACAATTGACAGGCATTTTGGGTTTCACTGAAAACTGGGGAAATTTTAGTGCCGAATTAAGTGGTTATCAATACCTTAACAACCTTGAAAGATATCGCCTCAGCCTTGAAATAGACCTATCCCTGCGAGTTGCACAAGGATTATCCTTGAGGTTTTATGGAAATGGCTCCCAGATAAACAATCAGATTTCGCTTGCAAAACAAAGTGGCGATACAGCTGACGTACTTCTTGGAGGTCGTCAATTGGCCACAACATTCTCCTATCTGACTTCTTTTGGCTTAAATTATACTTTCGGCTCGGTAAACAACAGTATCGTTAACCCTAGATTTTCTGGTGTTAATTAAGCCGTCATGGTTTGAAATATTCGAGGCAATCTTAGCATTTTTCTTAAAAAAAGCCTAAAATTGTATTCTTCAAACAAGAAACCATAAATGAATAATATACATGAATTAATTGATTTGTTGAAACTTGAAAAGTTGAGCGAATCAGTTTTTTTAGGTCAAAACTATCTCGCACCCTGGAAAAGAGTTTTTGGCGGACAGGTTTTAGCTCAGTCGCTAAGTGCTACTCAGCAAACTGTTGATCCTGAACGTGTGGCACACTCCATGCATGCTTATTTTCTCTTAGCGGGTGATATCAACATTCCTATTGTTTTTGAAGTAGAAAAAATTCGAGATGGAGGGAGTTTTAGCACTCGCCGAGTTGTGGCCAAGCAAAATGGGATTGCTATTTTTTTTATGTCCATTTCTTTTCAAAAAAAACAAAACGGGTACGATCATCAGATAGATATGCCCAAAGTGGCAGGGCCTGAGAATCTTCCCTCAGACATGGATACGGTAAAGAAATTCAAGCTTTTTGTTCCAGATCATATTTTCCAGGTTATACAAGAGCGTCCCTTTGAGTTTAGGATGGTCGAGCAAATTAACTTGCTTGATTTCAAAACAAAATTGCCCTTTCGTAATTTTTGGTTTAAGGCCAATGAAAGTTTTGAAGGAGATTTGAACATCCATCAGCGATTGCTCACTTATGTGTCTGATTATAACTTGCTTACAACGGCCACCTTACCGCATACCAAAGGCCCATTACCCAACAAAGACTTATTCATGGCTAGTCTGGATCATGGTATGTGGTTTCATAGAGATTTTAAAATTGACGATTGGCTACTATATGCCATGGATAGTCCAAGTGCTTCCAATGCCAGAGGTTTTACCAGGGGAAATATTTTCAATAAAGAAGGTATTTTGGTAGCCAGCGTGGTACAAGAAGGCTTGATGAGACCGAAAAGTTAATTGGTGATTAAAAAAATCAAACTTAATGCCCTTTGCCTTTTGCCTAAAAAATAATATCAACATAAATAAAAACTAAAAAATGAACCCTTTTAAAAACCTTTCCTTGCCCGTAGTAGTGGCTCCAATGTTCTTGATTTCTAATCCCAAATTGGTAATAGAATGTTGCAAAAATGGAATCGTCGGAACATTCCCAGCTTTGAATCAACGCACAACCGAGGGTTTTGAAGAATGGGTAATAGAAATAAAAACTGAACTTGAAAAATTCGAGAAAGAAACTGGCAAAAAAGCTGCACCTTTTGGTGTGAACATTATCGTTCATCAAACCAATCCAAGAGTGATGGCTGATATGCAAATAGTTGTAAAACACAAAATACCACTAATTATAACCTCACTTGGAGCTGTTTCTCAAGTGGTAGATGCAGTACATTCTTATGGAGGGTTGGTATTTCATGATGTCATAAAAAAACGCCATGCAGAAAAAGCCGCAGAAGCTGGTGTGGATGGTTTAATTTTGGTTTCGGCTGGTGCAGGCGGACATGCTGGCACGCTAAATCCTGTTCCTTTTATTACCGAAATTAGAAGTTTTTATAAAAAAACGATACTGTTGTCTGGATGTCTTAGCAATGGCCAAGATGTGGCTTCGGCGATGCAAATGGGTGCTGACTTGGCATATATGGGTACAAGATTTATAAATACCGCAGAAGCCAATGCCTCAGATGACTATAAGGAAATGATTGTAAAAAGTGGAGCAAGTGATATCGTTTACACTGCGGCTATTTCTGGTGTAAGTGCCAATTTTATGCAAAAAAGCCTTGAAAACAACGGAATAACCAAAGAGCTGTGGGATAATAAAGCCAAAATAGATTTTGGGAAAGAATTAGATGCAGCACAAGCCGAAACAAAGGCTTGGAAAACGCTTTGGTCAGCCGGTCAGGGTGTGGCAACAATCCATGACGTTCTGCCTATAAATGAGCTTATTAGCCAAATGAAGGGTGAATTTAAAACGGCCATTGAAAGGCAAACAAAGCTTTTAGAAACCTATGGTTCTTAGGTAAATTTATTGTCGAAATAAGTAATTTTGAATGATTTGTTTTAGAAAAATATGTCTTCAAACCTTCCTAAAATAGAAACCATAGAATTGTTTGCTCGATTAGATGGCTTACTTATTGATGTTCTAAAATCACTAAAAGAAAGTGATTGGGATTTGCCCACCCTTGCACCAAAATGGCGAGTTAAAGATATAGCTGCACATTTATTGGACGGAAATCTGAGGGCATTATCTATGCTAAGGGATGGATATTTTGGCGAAAAATCTGAAAATATTGACTCTTACGCAGATTTGTTGGCCTACTTAAACAAATTAAATGAGACTTGGGTAGACTCGATGATTCGTCTGAGTCCTAAAGTGCTGATAGATCTGCTTGAAAGTAGTGGAAAAGAATATATCTCTTTTTTGAAAAGTTTAAACCCAGAAGATACAAGTAAGTTCTCCGTAGCTTGGGCAGGAGAAAATGAATCTAAAAACTGGTTTCATATAGCAAGAGAATACACAGAAAAATGGCATCACCAACAACAAATCCGATTGGCAATTGGGGACACTGAGTCATTGTATAACTTTGAACTTTATCAACCTTATTTGGAGACTTCGATGCGGGCTTTACCACATCATTACAGAAATACTCAAGCAGAAAATGGCGATGTTTTAGAGTTTAATATAGAACATTTCGGGTCTTGGTTCTTAGTTTATCAAAATAAAGAATGGATTTTATCAAAAGAAGAAACTCAAAAACCCATCTGTAAAACTTTGATACCGAAAGACCTAGCCTGGAGAATCTTCACAAAAGGCATAAAACCCGATGCAGCAAAAGGCTTAATAAAATTTGAAGGGTCGTCGCCACATCTAGGAGAAAAAATCTTAGATATGTTGGCGGTTATGGCGTGAATTAAAATTACTTGTTTGAAAATGCGATAGGCAAGCTGTGATAAACCCTGGCTGGTTTTCCTTCATGCATTCCCGGTTTCCAATCAGGCATATCCATTATTACTTTTTTTGCCGCCTCTTCACAGCCATGCCCAAGCCCTTTTATAATTTTTGGATTGGTGATTTTTCCGTCTTTCTCAACAATAAATCTAACAAAAACCATTCCTGATACTTTCGCTTTCTTTGCTTCTTCGGGAATCACCAAATTGTTCTTTATAAAATTATACATTTCTTTTTTACCACCGATATATGCTGGCTTCTCCTTTACCCATGCCATTACATCAGCCTCACTTTCAGCACTGTATGTATCTTTATCGCTAAAATCCTCTTTCTTTTCGGGGTCTTTCTTTGTTAAACTATAGCTTGACTCTCCTCCACTGCCACACGAATACATTACTGAAATAGTAAAAACAAATAAGGCGGTATTTTTTAATGAGGAAATAATTTTGTTACTAACCATTAGAATGATATATTATTTAATAAAAGTAAAAATATGATTTATTTTTTAGCATTTAATGTATTGGAATGAAAGATTTCAATTTGAGTCAAGAAGTTGGGACAATTGATATATTACTATACAAGGTCACCCAATTTTGAAACATTTTATTGCCTTGGACGAAAATACAAAACCATGATGAAGATTTCAGTCCAAATCTTATTCCTTTCTTCACTTTTAGGATGAGTAAATACTCTCGATCAATAAATTGGTAAAACTTATGTAAACAAAGAGAAAAAGGTAATTAGCGATGGGAAATAGTAGTCAAAACACCAAATGGTAGACTGGAGCAGCAGACCAAGTCAAAGATTTGGACAATAATATAACCCTTGATAATTAGCTTAGGAGAGTGGCTTGGTGTCTCTTAAGGGCGACGGATTTGGTACCCAAATTTCGATAAGGAGTGTAAACACTTTTTCGCTCGTTTTAGGTAGTGAGCTGCTTTTTGTAGTGGACAATACGGTGATGAGCGGTGGATTTTCGGGTGTATATCAAATGATAAACCCCAATGACATATCTAGCGTTTAGGTACTAAAAGATGCTTCAAGCACTGACATTTATGACTCTAGAGGTGCCAACGGCGTTATTGTAATCAATCTAAAAAAGAAATAAATCCTCGGTATTTCCCCTTCTTCAGGCTTAATGTTATTAAATTTGCAATCATAAAAAAACGCCGGTACAAGTGTTTGCATGTAAGCAATGACCAACGAACAAAAGGCAATAAAAGCCACCTATTTTAGTATCTTCGGAAATGCCTCATTGGCTATAATTAAAGGATTGGCTGGTTTTTTTGGAAATTCTTACGCCTTAATTGCTGATGCTATAGAGTCCACAACAGATATTTTTGGTTCGCTTTTGGTATTATTTGGCTTAAAATATGCAAGCAGGCCTGCGGATAAAAATCATCCCTATGGACACGGAAGAATAGAACCCCTCATTACTTTTTTGGTGGTTGGCTTTTTGATTTTTTCAGCCGCAATTATTGCTCATGAAAGTATTATAAACATCCAAACTCCGCATGAATTGCCCAGGTCATGGACGCTGTATGTGCTTGGTGCTATTATTCTTTGGAAAGAAATATCGTTCCGATTGGTGCTAAAAAAGAGTAAAGAAACTAATAGCAGCTCGCTTAAAGCCGATGCGTGGCACCACAGAAGCGATGCAATAACCTCAGTAGCTGCCTTTATTGGAATTTCTATCGCCTTATTTATGGGAAAAGGCTACGAAACTGCCGACGATTGGGCAGCACTTTTTGCTTCGGGCTTCATACTTTACAACTGTTATCTAATTTTTCGTCCTGCTCTCGGCGAAATAATGGACGAGCATGTTTATGATGACCTTTTGGAGGAAATAAAGCAAGTTTCACAAACTGTTGAAGGAGTAGTTGACACCGAGAAATGCTTTATTAGAAAGTCTGGAATGAAATACCACGTAGACCTCCACGCTATGGTGGACGCACACATAAGCGTAAAAAAAGGCCATGATATAGCTCATGACCTTAAGGATACATTAAGAAAAGAAATACCTCAACTCGGCCATGTATTGATACATATCGAGCCTAATGAGTGATTTTGTTTCCTAAAATCACTCTTCACTTGCACCGTTTTCTACAAAATTCACACCACGTGTTACTATTTTGCCCGAAATATTGCCTGTCTCAATAATTTCTATGAATCCATGGGCTATTCTTCCCGTTTTTACTTCTATTTTTTCAAATTTTACCTGAGCTTTTTCTTCTTTCATTCTGAAAATAAATGAACCGTCAGAATTTGCCAAAATAGCCGATTCAGGTAAAGCCATAACTTTCGAATTTTTTACGTTTATTCTTCCAGAAATATATTGACCCGGCCTAAGAGATTGTTCAAAAGTCTCATTCTCTATATGCACATGCAGATTCAACGATTTCTGCTCTACATCTACTGTTTTGTCTATCAAGTACACTTTGCCCAAAACATCTTTCCCATCAGAACTCTTAAAATCAACCTCTTGGCCCACTTTTACCAATTGCATATCATCTCCGAAAACCTTGAGTTCTACATGCATGTGTTCCATGCTGATAAGCTCTAGTAGTGTTTCGTTACTAAGAAAACTTTTGCCGTTGGTTATGTTGACACTTTTAACATAACCGCTTTGGCTGGCATAAAGAGCGTGTTTAGCCGAAATATTCGAGCTTGTTAAGTTTGCTGGATTAATGCCCAACACTTTCAATTTCTCCGTTAAACCTTTGATTTTTATCCTATTAAGCTTCAACGCATTCTCGGTTTCTTGAAGTTTTCGTTTAGAGGTAGCGTCGTCTAAGATAAGGCTTTTCTGACGTTCAAAATCTTGAATAAGCAACTCACTTTTGGTAGATTCATTCAGGAAATCTTCTTGAATTTGCAACAACTCCATACTTGTGATTTGTGCCAAAAGTTCGCCCTTTTTGATAAACTTTCCTGGCAATAAGTTGTGATTAATATTAGATATCACACCATTCAACGGGTAATTGACAGAGAACATTTGATCTGGGGGCACATCCACCAAACCGTTGGCCTCGATATTTATATCCATTATTTTTTCTTCAACACCACCAATTTCAACTTTCAGGTTTTTAAATTGCTCTGAACTAAAAACTATGGCATTGTCAGCAGGTTTCTGCGTTATTTCCTCTGTTTTGGTTTCGGTTTTGCATGAAAACAATAAGGCCATGCAAGCTATACTTATCAATATTTTATTCATTTCCTGTAAGATATTTAATGTTTGAGATGGTTAAGTTCTTTGATTTTTCTAAACTCAAAAATTCCATTTTATAGTTAAGATTCTGATTATAAATCAAGTACCAATCAAAATATTCTATTTGACCTGCCAAATATTTCTTCATGGTGGTTTGCATCATCATTTCTGATTCTACCAAAAGACTGTTTCTTATTAAAGACAAAGAAGCATCGGTAGATTGCAAGCTTTTTTGCAAAACCACCACTTCATTTTCTAATTGAAATTTCACCTTTTCTAGCTCGGCTTCTTGGATTTTGGTGGAAATTTTGGATGATTCCACCCTGGCCTTTTGTGCCTTGACAAAAATTGGAATTTCAACACCCGCTACGCCAATAAACTGCCGCCAACTACCCAGCATACTTTGATTCATAAGCCCAAGATTGATACTTGGAAGTAATTTATTGATCTCGGTTTTTGTAGAAATCTCGGTATTCCGAATCACATTTCGTTGCATTTCCAATCTAGCATTCTGAGAAACATCGGCCTCTGTGCTATACTGGGCATGATTAAAACTTAGATCTGGCAGAATTGTGGAGTTTAAGAGTAACTTTAGTTTTCCCTGCATTTCGTTTATTTTAAAAGAAACTTGATTGATTTTCATTTCATTTTCTAAAATCCTCAAATGCATTCCAGAAGCATCGGTACCATCGGTTTCGCCTAATTCTTGTCGCTTTTTATAAACTTTTTCTATTTCAGCTAGCTTTACGTTCTCTGCTTGCAAAACTTCAGTAACCTGCTGTAAATAAAACAGTTCGTAATACAAATTTGCCACATTAAAACGATAATCATTTTTAAGAACCCCATATTCTGATTCTCCTATTTTCATAAGGGATTCGTTAAATGTTTTACGCATTTTATATACTTTGGGCAATTCAGTGTTCTGAACAATACCCAGTGTATAATCAGTCACAAATGGAGTTTGAATGTTTCCCACTTGCAAATCCACCTTTGTTTTAGGCATCTCATAAGCCGTATTTACCAAAGATTTCTGTAAATCTATCCGTTTCAAAGCCAAACTGAGGTCTCTGTTTTGTTCTATCCCCAGCTTAGTCAACTGCCTCAAATCGAGCTTTTGAGCAAAAGAAGATGGTACAAACAGACAAAATATTATTACTTTCTTTATCATTTCTTTTCTACTTTTTTCATGAAAATCATATAAATAATAGGCAAAACCACCAAGGTAAGAATGGTCGAGGTAATCAATCCACCTATAACTACTGTGGCCAAAGGTTTTTGTACTTCTGCTCCTGCTGATGTAGAAATAGCCATTGGTAAAAACCCTAAAGAAGCTACAAATGCTGTAACAATTACTGGTCTAAACCTAACAGAAACACCTTCAATGATTCGTTTCATCAAGTCTTTTTCTTCGGATTGATTAAAATAACTGATGAGTACCAAACCATTTAACACCGCCACACCAAACAATGCTATAAATCCAACCCCAGCTGAAATACTAAATGGCATACCTCTTATTAACAAAGCAAACACACCTCCAATTGCTGAGAATGGAATAGCACTAAATACTAAACCAGCTTGCAGGAAGGAGCCCAAAGAAAAATAAAGCAAAAAGAAAATGAGTACCATAGCAGCTGGAACTGCCAGCACCAAACGTTCTTTAGCTCTCTTTAGATTTTCAAAAGAGCCACCATATTCAAAATAATATCCGGATGGAAGACTTACTTTTGATTCAAGCTTTTGAGCCACTTCCTCCGCATAACTTTCCACGTCACGGTCGGCTATATCCACTCCAATGATGATTCTTCGATTAGATTTTTCTCTGGAAATCTGAGAAGGGGCATTTTGATAGCCTATATCTGCTACATTTTCAAACTTTATCAATGAACCTGTTCCCGTCTTTATTTGAAGGCTTTTGATATGTCCCAAATCATCGGCTGCTTGCTTTTCAAATCTTACCACTACATCAAACCTTTTTTCGTTTTCAAAGAGAACTCCCGCTGTTTCGCCAGCAAAAGAGGTCTTCAAAATAAAGTTCAGGTCATCTATATTTAGTCCAAATTCAGCTAGTTTCTGTTTGTTGTATTTAACGTTTATTTGCGGTCTGCCACTTATCCTTTCTACTTTCACAGTTCTTGTTCCTTCTATTTTCTGAAGAATTTTCTCTACAGATTTGGCTTTTTTGTTTAAAACTTCCAAATCATTACCAAATATTTTTATGGCAAATTCAGACTTCGAACCGGCAATCATTTCATTGAATCGCATCTCTATGGGTTGCGTAAATTCTGCTGAATTTCCTGGAACTTTTTCTTCCAAAACCGCAGCCATTTTTTCTACCATTTCTTGGGTAGAGCTCGCACTTGTCCATTCTGAATGGTCTTTCATATTAATCATAAGGTCAGAAGCCTCAGGAGGCATAGGGTCAGTAGGAACTTCCGATGCTCCTATCCTACCCACAATCTGCTGTATTTCGGGAAACTTCGCCATAAGAGCTTGTTGTGCTTTCGTCGTAGCTTCAATGGTCGCGTTGAGAGAAGAACCCTGTGGAGTTTGAAAATCTACAGCTAAATCTCCCTCATCGAGCGTCGGAATAAACTCACCGCCCATTCTCATGAATATCACCAAACTTATCAGAAACATAACAATGGCTCCCGCCAATACTTTGGTGTGGTGCTTCAATGCATACTGAAATACTGGAGAATAGGAATTAAACATTTTGTCAATAATCTTCTGCGAGAGTTTAAACTCCTTGTTTCCCTCTTTACTCAAAAGTAGCGATGTAACCGCTGGCACATAGGTCAAAGACAACAAAATGGCTACCACCAAAGCCAAACTAACGGTCATGGCCATTGGATTGAACATTTTGCCCTCTATACCTCCCAATGAAAGAATCGGTAGGTAAACTATTAAAATGATAATACCACCAAAAAGTGCTGCCGACAATACTTTTGTAGAAGATTTGTAAACCAAATCGTTGAAAACTGAGTGCTCAATTTTATCGACATGATATTTTTTATTAGAATGAATATTATAAAGCACGCTCTCCACTACTATCACCGAACAATCGACCAAGAGTCCAAAATCTATGGCTCCAAGACTCATCAAATTGGCAGAAATACCAAAAACCTGCATCAATCCGAAAGTTATAATCATCGTGATAGGAATCACCGACGCAACTATGAGACCCGCTTTAATACTTCCCATCAACAATACCAATACAAAAACCACTATAAGACCACCCTCAATAAGGTTATTCCTAACTGTTTTTATTGATTTATCGATTAGTTTGGTTCTATCAATAAAAGGAACCGCTTTTAAGCCGGGAGGCAGACTCTTATTAATCTTTTCTATCCTTACTTTAACTTCCTTAATGGTTTTTTCAGAATCGGCCCCCTTCAACATCAGCACAATTCCACCTACTGCCTCTCCATTGCCATTTTTTGTCATTGCTCCAAAACGTTTGGCATGTCCAAACTGCATCTTTGCTACGTTATTAACTAAAATGGGTACTCCATTCGAAGTTTTTATCACAATTTTACCCAAATCCTCGAGTGAACTGGAGGTTCCTTCTCCTCGAATAAAGTAAGTTTGGTCAAATTTTTCGATGTAACTTCCTCCTGTATTGGTGTTATTTGCACTTACCGCATCATAAACTTCTTTGAGACTAACACCCATTTGAAGCAATTTTTCGGGGATAATCGAAATTTCGTACTGTTTTACATATCCACCGAAACTGCTTATTTCGGTTACCCCGTCAATTCCTGCCAATTGTTTTTTTACAATCCAATCCTGAATTGTTCTTTGTGTGGTCAGGTCAAACTTTTTCTCGAAGCCTGGGCTAACTTCTAAAGTATACTGGTAAATCTCACCTAAACCTGTGGTAATTGGGGCAAGCTCTGGTGTTCCGAATTGTTTTGGGATTTTATCTGCCGCCATTTTGATTTGATCTGATGTCAACTGTCTGGCTAAGTGAATGTTAACTTCGTCAGAAAATACCAAAGTAATAACCGACAAACCCTGCCTTGAAACAGATCTAATGTCTTCTAAATTTTGAATGTTTACAAACTGCATCTCTAGGGTTGCAGTAATGTATTGTTCAACTTCTTGAGCTGCCAATGTAGGAGCTAAAGTAAGCACAACCACTTGGTTGTTGGTGATGTCTGGCACAGCATCTATGGGTAGGCTTTTGAGCGAAAATAAGCCTGCCAACATACTGAGCGACACCGCAATACCCACCACAAGTTTGTTATGGATACTATATTTGACGAGTTTATCAAACATGATGTATAAATGTTTTTTTGGTCGATATTAAAAATCGACAATGAAATATCTGATTTTTTTTAAACTGAAGACTGCATCAGCTATTGATAGCATATCTAATAATTCAAAATAGGATTTAGTTTGAAACAAAAATTTCAAACAATTACAAAAACTGTAGATTAGCCCAACTGGGGAGGATTGAGGAGAGATTTTAAATATTGAAACCTGTAAAGATTTGAATATTCCAAAGAATTAAATACTTCATTGAAAACGACATTTTCTTTGAAGTTAGAATCCATTTTTAATGAAACCAAAGGGACAAAAGCTAAGAAAGATATTTGAGATTCGAAAGAAGGGAGATTTTTGTGCTCCCTATTGGTTTTATGACCTGAATCTGAAGAATAGTGCATCCAAAGAAAAGTACCAAGACTAGTACCTTCTTGCCTGTGTTCTAAATAATGATGATAAAGCTCTCCAATACGAGACACTTGAGAAATGCCCAAGCCATTCGGCAATAGACTCTCAAAGAAAATCACGGCAGCAATCAAAAATATGGAACTTCGTTTTATCATCGATGCAAATGTAAGGTTTCGTATTGAAAGAAAAAAAATATTTCTAATAAGCGTTTCATATTTAGACAGATACAAAATAGCAAGCTTAAACTGACACATTTTTTCAAAAAAACATTTGCCTTTTACTATTAAACCCGTACCTTTGCACTGCTTTTCAGAGAAACGGTTAATCTTTTTCAAAGAAAACAACGGGCCTATAGCTCATTCGGTTAGAGCAACTGACTCATAATCAGTAGGTGCCTGGTTCGATCCCAGGTGGGCCCACAAAAGATTGTCATCATTGGCAATCTTTTTTTATTTATGGATATTTGCACATACATAATTTCTCCAAAACATTAAATCGGTTTTATATTGGGGCTTGCCAGGAGTCTCTGATTAGTAACTCAGCCTTTAATCTTCAGCTTTTAAAATCTTTATATCTTCAATCAGTTGTTGCATATCAAAGCTTAGTGTTCCGTTATAAACTCCTCTAATTCGTTTGTTTTTGTCTACTAAAATAAAATGTTCTGTATGCAAAAACGCTGAACTGTCTTTGGCAAATCCAATGTCTTCTTCTGCAAAATATGACTTTCGAGCTAAATTATATATTTCTGACTTTGAACCAGTTAGAAAATGCCAATTAATGTTTTGAATATTATTTCTAGTTTTGTAGCTACGCAAAATGCTTGGCGAGTCCATCCAAGGAGTAACTGAATAGGACAGAAAAATGAGGTCTTTTTCTGATTTTAAACTATCTGATACGATTTTTAAATTTTTAGTTAAGATTGGACAAACTACGCCACATTTGGTAAAGATGAAATTGGCCACATGAACTTTGCCTTCAATGTTTTGCTGGTTTATGGCGGTGCTATCTTGATTCAAAAAAGCAAAGTTTTGAATTCGATGTGTAATTTTTGCGTTTACTTCATTTTCATCAGAAAGAAAAAGTGGTGTAAAATCTGGCTCGTTATAATAGGGCAATTCAAATGAATCATTCGATTTTGAATTACATGAAAACAACCATAAACTACTTAACAACAAATATGCTATCCGATACATTTACACAATTTTTAGTTCCCAATAATCCATATCTTTTACCTTTTCGCATCACATAGTTAGCTCGGATTTTTCCGTTATCATACCACATTTTCTGCGTTCCTTCTTCTTGACCATTTACAAAAGTTGCCAAGTGAATCAAATTTCCACTTATATTCCATTCTTTTAATTCTCCCTCATAGGTATCGTTTTTTGCAACAAACTCAAACTTTTTGTTGCCATTTTCCCAATAGGCAATTTGTTTCCCGTTTTTTGCACCATTCAAATAATAACGTTCCTCCATAAGTGCATATCCTTTGTACCACTTTTTCTTAACACCTGATAATAAACCGTTTAAATAACCACCAGATGCTATCAAATCATTGGTGGTAGCATCTAATTCATAAATAAAACCAGCGTAAGGTTTATTATTCAAAAAAGCTGTATCAGATTTAAAAGAGAGGTCTTTTGATTTAATTGAAACATAAACCTTTGGAATTTTGCGTGTTTTTGTGTCCACTAAATTCTTTTCTTGTGACGGATCACAAGAGTACATTAAAATCAATGTGAAGTATAAAATGATTTTCATTACTGCGATACAGTTCCAGCAGTTCCATAATATCCATTTCCATTCAAATACGGAGCATCTGAAGTAAAATGATAATGATAAATTCCTTTTGGAAAATCCACCGTAACGTGTGCATGTCCATGATAAACATCTAAGTCGCTATTTGCCACAGCCTTACCACTTTCTTCAGTCGGCCCATAAACTGGAAAACCATCCAACAAAAAGCCCATAAGACCCGATTTAGTTGATTTTACAGTGGTCAAATACAAAGGTTCTACGTGATAATGATATTGACTCGTACCGGTTGGATGACCATAATATTTATCAAAACTGGCTATTTCTGAGGTAAGAACTTGATTGTTTGGCCCCGCGTATTGATTGTAAAATGCTACCCCGTTTAATGCAACTCCAATAGCTCCCAATGGTGTAGCTGCATGGTTATTGGCAACAGTTGGGTTCAAAGGAATTTTAAAAGTTAAGGTTTGAGTAGCTATCACATTTGGATTTTTCTTAAATTCTGTTCCTCCAAAAGTGGTTCCAGCATAAGTTTTATACAATGCATTGTTAGTTGGGAAATACTGACTTTCATGGTCTGGTGTTCCATTGGTTTTTATGATTAGGAAAGTACCATCTGTGGTAATACTGCTCGCTCCGTAGATTTTTTTGTAAACATCTGGAACTGTTGTCGATGTAGTGCCATTGGTTGTAGGATTCACATCTGCTTCTTCCGTTTGGCATCCAATGAACAAGCCCATTACGCATATTGCGGCTATTTTAATGGTTAGTTTTAATTTGGTCATGATTTTAGTTTATTATTTGTTATTCTGATTCTTTTTAACTCTTCCAAAAACTGGTTTTAAAGAGTATTTTCTGACTATTCATACAACTATAGTTATTTAGACTTTTTTGTAAACATTTAGTTTAATTGAACCATTGAAATTTTTCAATATTAAGCTCGTAAAGAAAGATTTCCGGTTTTTAGAATAAAGATTCTACAATTTAAATTGTGCTAAATTCAATTGAAAATGGGTCAGAAAGTATGTCGGATTAGATGTTGAAACACATCGAATTCAAGACTAAAAGTCAAACTCATAATTGTAAGTATCATATATTGGCAAAAACAGTGCTTTTAAACTATCTCATTGTTTAAATTCTTAATTTCTAAAATCTACAAAAAACAAACATGACAAAAATCATAAAATTTGAAGGGTAAGTAACAATTATCACGAAAACTCTTTTTCAGGCTGGATACTTTTGCACTGTCAATAATCAAAAACAATACAAATGAATTCAGTAGAAATAATAGGTTTTGGGGCATCGATAATGATTGGCATCAGCTTGGGCTTAATCGGAGGAGGTGGAAGTATACTCACTTTACCCGTCATGGTTTATTTGTTGCACATCAGCCCGGTGATTTCCACCGCATATTCTCTTTTTGTGGTTGGCACTACTTCATTGGTTGGTTCCGTAAGTTTTATGCGTAAAAGACTCGTGAATTACAAAGCCGCCTTGGTTTTCGCCATTCCATCGTTTACGACAGTTTTTTTAACACGAAAATTTCTTGTCCCTGCTATTCCAGACCCTTTATTTAGTTTATCTGGGTTTGAAGTTTCCAAGAACGTCGGAATCATGGTTTTCTTTGCATTTATCATGTTGGCGGCTTCTTATTCTATGATAAAATCTAATAAAGCAAAGAAAGAAGACCCCAATACCGAATTGAAGTTCAATTACCTGATGATAGCCCTTGAAGGTGGCTTAGTTGGTGTTCTAACAGGAATTGTTGGAGCCGGAGGCGGTTTTTTAATCATTCCAGCCCTGGTTTTATTTGCACGTTTACCTATGAAAATGGCCGTTGGCACTTCGCTCTTAATCATAGCAGCCAAATCGTTGATCGGCTTCTTGGGCGACCTATCCAATTTATCGGTTGACTGGGCCTTTTTGCTTCCATTCACGGGTTTATCCATTCTAGGAATATTTGCAGGTTCTTACATTTCCAAATTTATTCTTGGAGAAAAACTTAAAAAAGCCTTCGGTTGGTTTGTCTTGGTGATGGGAATCTATATCATAACCAAGGAAGTGTTTTTTCATGCCGCATAAAAATTCAATTAGTTCAAAAATTTAATAAATCAATTTCAAATCTTTAAATCAAATAAAAAATGTTCTTTCAACACGTTTACGATAAAAGTTTAGCTCAAGCGAGTTACTTTATTGGTTGTCAAAAAGCCGGAGTTGCTTTGGTAATCGACCCAAAAAGAGATATTGACACTTATCTCGAAATTGCAAAAGCAAACAATATGAAAATCACGCATGTGACAGAAACCCACATTCATGCAGATTTTCTATCTGGAACCAGAGAATTGGCCGCAGTTACCGGTGCAGAAATGTTTCTTTCGGACGAAGGCGGAGAAGGCTGGCAATATGAATTTAAGCACACTGGCTTAAAAGATGGAAGTGTGATCACTGTAGGAAATTTGACATTTCAAGTGATTCATACACCAGGTCACACGCCAGAAAGCATAAGTTTTCTATTGACTGACAAACCCGCCAGCTTGGAGCCAGTAATGTTATTTACTGGAGATTTTGTATTTGTAGGAGATATTGGCCGACCTGATTTATTGGAAAAAGCCGCTGGTATTATCGGTACCAAAGAAGCCGGAGCCATTCAAATGTACGGCTCGATTCAGAAATTCGAAGCACTTCCTGACCACCTACAAGTTTGGCCAGGACATGGTGCAGGTTCAGCATGTGGCAAAGCCCTTGGAGCGGTTCCAAGCTCCACTGTTGGGTATGAAAAAATAAGAAACTGGGCGTTCCACTATGAGAATAACCAAGACGGATTTGTGAAATACCTCTTGGCAGACCAGCCTGAGCCTCCAAAATATTTTGCCATGATGAAACACCTCAACAAAGTGGACAGGCCTTTATTGACAGAAGTACCGGCTCAGAAAAAACTAACAGGTGCGGAAGTAAAAGAAGCCATGAGAAAAGGTATAAAGTTAATTGATGCTAGAAATAAAGTGGATTTTGCTGCAGGTTTTGTTCCTGATAGCATAAATATTCAAGGCAATAACGCATTTGCAACTTGGATGGGCTGGTTTGTTGATTATCAAGAATCGTTTATGTTGGTGGCAAGCGAAGCTCAAATCGAGGACTTGACGCGAAAATTGATGAGAATTGGCCTAGACAATGTCATTGGATATGTTTCTGATGTAAATTCTTTGGGAATAGATTTACAAAAAAGCGACATCATAGAAATAGATGAATTCAAAAGTTATCTCGACAGAGAAGATTCGCAAGTAATTGATATAAGAGGAGTTGCAGAATACAACAGTGGCCATATTGAAGGCGTTGAGAATATTTTTGTAGGGACAATCCTGCAAAATCTTGATAAAATCAGTAAAGACATGCAAATCGTAATCCATTGCCAAAGTGGCGACCGTGCTGCCATAGCCTATTCGTTGTTGTTAAAACATGGTTACAAAAACGTGAAAAATTATTCTGGGAGTTATATGGATTGGGTAAAACAAGGTAATCCAGTAGTAACCAGCATGATGGAAGAAGCCGTTTGTTAAAAACATTCAGCCTCATCTTTTAAAATTTGAGGTCGAGAGAAATTCAAAATGCGTACTTTATTTTCAATAATAAGGTACGCATTTTTTGTGCAAAAAAAACCTTCTGTTTGTTCATTTTTATGCTATGAATCGCTTTTTTTGATAGACAAATTATTCCAGCAAAAGCATCAATTTTAAAATATTATTTAAGAAAAATTTCACACTTTTCTATATCTAGGATTAGGTAAATTTCATACAAAAATCCTTCATCAAATTCATTTTCAATAGCTTAGCATTTTTTACATTATTTATGGCACTAATCATCTATCTTGATGGTCGTCATATTTTTTGAAAATAGATATTTACAATTTTGGTTTATCAATATTAAACGATTCAATCAAAATGAAAAAAAGCTGCTCCAACAAATGCCCATGAAGATTAGCTTCATCTCGCCTTCAAAATATTTTATAGAAATCTTAAATGAACATAAAAATGAAACTCGAACAAATATATACTGGCTGTTTGGCACATGCCGCTTATTATCTTGAAAGTAAGGGTGAGGCCGCGATTTTTGATCCACTTCGCGAAGTTGATCCGTACATCTCCAGAGCAAAAAAAGATAATGCAAAAATTAAATATGTCTTTGAAACCCACTTCCATGCCGATTTTGTGAGTGGACACCTCGACATGGCCAAAAAAACTGGAGCCACTATAGTTTATGGACCCACCGCAAAGCCTGCGTTTGAAGCACTAATTGCAGAGGATGGACAAATATTCCAAATCGGTGATATTCAGGTAAAAGCCATTCATACTCCTGGCCATACGATGGAATCCACAACTTATTTGGTCATAGACGAATCTGGAAAAGAACATGGCATAATTACAGGTGACACCTTGTTTATTGGAGACGTGGGTAGGCCAGATTTAGCCCAGCATGTTATAGCTGATTTGACCGAAGAAAAACTCGCAGGGCATCTTTTCGAATCTTTGAGGAATAAGATTATGCCGCTTTCTGACGACTTGATAGTATATCCCAACCATGGAGCGGGCAGTGCTTGTGGCAAAATGATGAGTAAAGAAACCACCGACACGCTCGGAAACCAAAAGCGTTTCAACTATGCTCTTAGGCCAGATATGTCGAAAGAGGAGTTCATAAAAGCAGTTTTAACAGGCTTAACGCCTCCTCCAGCTTATTTCCCTAAAAACGTTTTGATGAACATCAAAGGCTACGAAAGCATGGACGATATTATGGAAAGAGCAGAAAAAGCTTTATCAGTTGAAGCATTCGAATTGGTGGCCAACGAAACTGGTGCCTTGATTTTAGACAGTCGTCAAACAGATTCATTTTCAGCCGGATTTATTCCAAACAGTATTAATATTGGCTTAGACAGCAGCTTTGCCATGTGGGTAGGTGAGCTAATTCCTGACATCAAACAAGAAATATTGCTGGTAACCGACGCAGGTAAAGAGGAAGAAACCATTACCCGACTTGCCAGAGTTGGATACGATTATGCCATTGGTTTCTTAAAAGGGGGTTTTGAAGCTTGGAAAGCAAGCGGTAAGGACTTCGAAACGGTAGATAGAATCTCTTCTGAGACCTTTGCTGAGCGTTTAAAATCAGAAAACGTACTGGTTGTTGATGTGCGGAAAAAATCTGAATATGGCTCTGAGCATGTTATCAATGCTATAAACATCCCTTTAAATGTTATAAATGAGCATTTATCAGAAATACCTAAAGATCAACCTTTCATTTTGCATTGTGCGGGTGGATACCGAAGTATGATAGCAGCTTCCATTCTAAAACAAAGAGGTTGGAGCAATTTTGTGGATGTAAAAGGAGGATTTACTGCTATTTCAAAGACAGATGTGCCCGTGACAGAATATGTTTGTCCGACTACGCTTTTATAAAAAATAATCAGTTAGACAAAAAGCCAGCAAATTTGAATTTGTTGGCTTTTTGTTTGATCCATAATCTTATTTGAATGCCAGTTCACCATTCCTCTATTTAAATTCAACTATTTTTAATCCACATTAATAATACCATGACTCAATCTAATTCCAAGAATTATTAGATAACTACAATTAATTCTTTGTAAGTAACAAATGTTACAAACAAAATATGACTTGACTCATATTTTTGTATTTCAAATTCTTAGATTCTATCTAACCAATGTCCGAAGTACAATTAAACAAATCAGTCAAAAAACTAAGCAGAAATCTGAAAATTATCAACGGATTGTTGATAATGACGGCTTTCCTATTATCGGGAGTGGCTTTTCTGAAACTAAGTGAAATTCCTAATTTACAAAACAGCAAAGCGTCTTCTCCAGAAAAAGTTGCAACTAAAATAGATACCAATTTTGTAAGTCTATGGACTGCTCCAGCTGAATGGAGAATGATGAAATTAGAACCAGAGGAGAAGAAATTAATCCAATATGGCAAAGAATTGATCGCTCATACTTCAGAGTATTTGGGGCCAAAAGGTAGCATAGCCCGCATTTCCAACGGAATGAACTGTCAAAACTGTCATATAAATGCTGGAACTCAACCATGGGGAAACAATTATTTTGCAGTTGAGGCCAATTATCCTAAATTTAGAGAACGATCCGGAGCCATTGAAAATCAAGTAAAACGAGTAAATGACTGCTTTGAAAGAAGTTTAAACGGCAAAGCACTTGATTCGAGTAGCCGTGAAATGAAGGCTATTTTGGCCTATATAAAATGGCTAGGATCAGATGTCTCACCAAAAACGACGCCTAAAGGGTCTGGTATTTTTAAAATAAAAAGTCTTAAAAGACCTAGTGATCCAGAAAAAGGTCAAATTGTCTACGAGGCCAAGTGCCAATCATGTCATCAAGCCAATGGCGAAGGCGTAATGGCGGCAGATGGCAAAAGTTATACTTATCCACCGCTTTGGGGAAAAAATAGTTATAATCAGGGTGCGGGATTGTATAGAATTTCTAATTTCGCTGGATATGTAAAATACAACATGCCATTGGGTGTAAATTATGAAAAACCCCAATTAACAGATGAAGAGGTGTGGGATTTGGGAGCGTTTGTAAACTCGCAACCTAGGCCCAGCAAAGACTTGAGCAAAGATTGGCCAAATATAGCTGGCAAGCCTTTCGACCATCCATTTGGGCCTTATGCAGATCCATTTCCTGAAAAACAACACAAATACGGGCCATACAAACCCATAAAAGATTGGAAAGAAGCTCACAAGAAATCAAAAAAATGATTCTTGTTTGACGAGGAAATTTCAACAAAATTTATTCAATAAGTCGAATATCATAGCTGGATAATAAACATTAAAAAATGCAATCAAGAAGAAAATTCTTACAATCAGGATTACTGGCTACTGCTGCCGCAAGCTCACCAACAGCATTAATGGCCAAAACGGAAGATTTATCTTTAGAAAATAAAAATGTGGGAGCTGCAAAAAACGGTACCATTACTTTCCTACAAACCACGGATGTGCATTGCCAGTTACACAGCCATGATGAATTATTTTGGGAGAAAAACAAACTGACTTTTAGAAAAACTGGTGGATACGCTCACATGGCAACTGCTTTGGATATTTTGAAAAAAGAAAACCCTGAAAACACCATCACTATTGATACAGGCGACATGTTTCAGGGGAGTTTGCTTTCAGTAAAGACCTCAGGCCAAGCATTTGTTCCTCTTTTAAATGCACTTAACTATGACCTCTATTTGCCAGGCAACTGGGAGGTGGTCTACAACAAAAAAAACATGCAAAAACTTTTGGGCGGACTTTTAGCTCCTAAAGTTTGTGCCAACATGTATCACGATTTGGGTGAAGGAAAGCGTGGCGAATTGATATTTCAACCTTACCAAATCTTCCATAAACTGGGTGTAAAAATCGGCTTTTTAGGATATACAGACCCTTTAGTACCACTTCGTCAGTCGCCGCTTTACAGCAAAGGCATTATTTATACCAAACCAGAGGATAATCTAAAAGAATATATAACTATACTCAAAGAGCAAGAACAATGTGATTTCGTGATTATACTTTCTCATTTGGGACTTTCTCAACAAATAGCACTTGGAAATCACCCAGACTGCAAAGGCGTAGATTATATTTTCGGAGCCGACACACACGAGCGAGTAAGAAAACCCATTCAGGCAGAATACACCAAAATAGTAGAACCTGGTGCATTTGGCTCTTTTATCGGAAAATTAGACCTTAAAGTGGAAAATGGAAAAATTGTAAATGAAAGTTACCAGCTCATAGAGGTTGATCCTAAAAAATATCAAGCAAAAAAAGAGATTTTAGAGCTGGTAAATGAATTAGAAAAGCCTTACAAAGCTGAAATAAATAAGGTAATCGGGTACAGCACGGTTCCTCTTTACAGAAACTTTGTAGTAGAGAATACCATAGATACCATGATTGTGGATGCTCTCAAATGGAAAGTAAATGCCGATATAGTTCTTTCAAATGGCTTCCGGTTTTGTCCACCCCGAACTTTTGGGCCGGATGGCAAAGTAGTGATTACCGAAGGATATTTATATGATATGCTACCTGTAGACGCTACCATCAAAACGGCAAAAGCTACTGGACAGCAAATAATGGATTGGTTAGAAAAAGAACTTCAAAATGTATTCGCCCAAGATGCCTCTAAGCGTTTTGGAGGTTGGTTGATTCGCTTTAAAGGCATGCAAGTAGAATTTAAAGCCTTTGAAAGAGTTGGGCAAAGGGTGCAAAAAGTAACGATTGCCAATCAACCTTTGGATTTAAACAAAACCTACGCACTGTGTGCATGTGACCGTGACGGTGACCCAGAGGATATGCTCTGTAGAATGAGAGGCGTAAAAGAAAGCAAAATAACTTCTTACACACTTCACAGTATGATGAAAGAATATTTACAAAAATTCTCGCCAGTGACGCCCGCTCTTAGACAAGACGCCAAGATTTTGGACGCTCCACAGGAGCTTTTAAGCCAAGTTTCTGGTATCGACTATCAATTTGTGTAGCAATTATTAAACAAAATCATCAAGCATTCAGGGCTGTATTTGACCTAAAAAAAGGTTGAAATACAGCTTTGTTTTTTATTGGATCAAACTTCGAAATTAATTGTAAGGGAATACTTCTCAATGTAACATTTATCACGAAAATAGCCTGCTCTGACATATACTTTTGCATCCATGTGGAATCAGATTATGAGAAGAATCATATTTTTTTATATTGTTTGGTCATTTTTTAACTCAAGCACTATAGCTCAAGGCATACATGCACACCATGAATTAGAGAAAGACACCAACACTTTGAATCATTTTTTCAAAAAAGGCAGATTTTATGGTCATGCAAGATCCTATATGTCGGCCACAGTGAATGAAGGGAATCTGAGCGATTATCATGCATGGGGTATTGGAGCGGGCATAGGTTACCAAACTCCAAAGTTTTTTAATCACTTTCAGGTTGGATTGAGTGGGTTCTTTATGTTTAACCTTAAATCGTCCGACTTAGAAAAATTAGATGAAAAAATGAATTTGCAAAACCGCTATGAAGTTGGATTATTTGATATTGAAAGGCCCAACAATCATGAGGATTTAGATAGGCTGGAGGAGCTATATGTAAAGACACATTTGGGTAAAAAATCAAACTTCACCCTTGGTAGACAAATACCCTTGACGCCTTTTATTAATCCTCAAGACGGTAGAATGCGACCTACATTGGTAGAGGCTGCAGTTTTGGAATTAAAAGAGTGGAAACACCTCAACCTACACGCCGAATACATTTGGAGAATATCCCCGAGATCTACGGTAAGATGGTTTGAAACAGGAGAAAGTATCGGAATTTATCCTGTCGGCGTGGGTGTAGATGGAAAACCTTCTAATTATAAAGGCCAAGTAGAATCCGCGGGAATAGGAATTATTGGCTTAAACTTTCAAAAAAACAATTGGACTGTACAATTTTGGAACACTTATGTAGAAAACATACTGAATACACGTATGTCCAAAATAGAGTGGAAATCAAAAACAAGCGGTAATAAAAACTGGTTTTTGGGTGGGCAAATTATTCAGCAAAACACCATCGGAAACGGTGGAAATGAAGACCCAACCAAAGCCTATGCTCAAAAAAATAGTGGTTCAAACGTATTTTCAGGTCGTATTGGACAACAATCCACCAGATTTGACTGGTTCTTAAATGGAACCCGAATAACCGCCAAAGGTCGATACCTGATGCCCAGAGAATGGGGCCGAGAGACTTTTTACACTTTTATGCCCAGAGAAAGAAACGAAGGTTACGGAGATTTAACCGCCATTACAGTGAACACCTATTTCAAACCCGAAAAACATATTAAACTTGAGCTAAGTGGAGGTTATTTTCAGCTTCCTGATGTAAAAAACTTCGCTTTAAATAAGTATGGAATGCCTACTTATTCTCAGTTTAACCTCGGAATCACTTATCAATTTGACAAATACCTGAAAGGGCTCAATGCCTTATTGTTGGTGGTTAGAAAGGATGAAATAGGAGAAACTTACCAAAACGATAGGTTTGTTTTCAACAAAGTAAATATGACGCATTTAAACTTAATCATCAATTATCATTACTAAATTAAAATCAAATGGAACATTTTTTTGAAGCTATTCTTAAACCTTGGCCTTGGTATGTGGCCGGACCACTCATCGGCCTTACAGTACCTACCCTCCTATTGATTGGTAACAAATCGTTCGGCATTTCATCGTCGTTGCGGCATGTTTGTGCGGCTTGTATTCCTGCCAATATTCCTTTTTTTAAATATGACTGGAAAAAAGAAATATGGAATCTTGTTTTCGTTTTTGGGGTATTCATTGGAGGAATTTTGGCGACCAATTTCCTTGAAAATCCGAACACCTTTGTGCTTTCAGAAGCAACAATTGCCGACCTTAAAGCTTTAGGAATTAAAGACTTCTCCGGCCTAATGCCAGCTGATTTGTTCTCTATTGAAACCTTATTTACGGCAAAAGGCTTCATTTTCTTTATTCTTGGCGGATTTTTGGTAGGTTTTGGTACACGTTATGCAGGCGGTTGTACCTCTGGACATGCCATCATGGGACTTTCTAACCTACAAATTCCATCTCTCATAGCTACTTGTTGCTTTATGGTGGGTGGTTTTGCGATGACCCACTTATTAATGCCCATCATTTTCAGATTATTTTAAAAAACTCAAAAAAAAGCAAAGCGATGAATACTGTAAAAGAAATAGAGGCTAAAAATGACATAAATCTATCAGAGCCATTTGTATGTGAAGCTCCAAACGATATGAAAAAACCAGAAAGCTGGACCGACAATATAAAATATCTGATAGTGGGTATATTGTTTGGGATTGTTTTCGTAAAAGCAGAAATCATTTCTTGGTTTCGAATCCAAGAGATGTTTCGTCTACAAAGTTTCCACATGTATGGTGTGATTGGAAGTGCGGTAGTAGTGGGCATGATTTCAGTTTTTTTAATCAAAAGATTCAATATCAAAACAATTTCTGGTGAAAAAGTAGAATTTCACTCTAAAAAATTCCAAAAGGGTCAGGTTTATGGCGGATTGATTTTTGGATTGGGTTGGGCCATCACGGGAGCATGTCCAGGACCAATTTTTGCCCAAATCGGTAGTGGATATGTGGTGGTAATAGCCACCCTTCTGAGTGCTATTGCTGGCACCTGGACTTACGGATTGCTCAAAGGCCGACTGCCGAACTAACTTACAGCCAAAAGACAATTCCGAAACTCTTACCTGATAATTATTATCAAGTGAGAGTTTTTTTGTTTTATGAAAGCAATGTCGATAGAGTATTCATATAAAAAATCCCCTAAATTTGGGGTAAATTAGAAATCTGATTCTTGGAAGTCCTATAAAAAAAAAGCCTAAATTGAGGGTTTGGAATCAAATTCTTGTGTATTATCTCCTAACTCTTTTTCCAATTTTAATTCTACTTTATTCCACAGAAATAAATTTAAAGATAGAAAACCAAACAAACATGAATGTATCAACTAAACTATTTAAAGATTTTTTTGAGAGTGAAAAAGCCGGAGGTTTAATACTCATATTTTGTACGATAGTTTCATTAATTGTTGCCAATTCAGCTTTTGGAAATTCCTATCAAGAATTTTGGCATACGCAATTTGCCAACCATAGCCTTGAGCATTGGATAAATGATGGTCTGATGACTATATTTTTCCTGTTGATTGGTCTAGAATTAGAACGAGAGATATATTTGGGAGAACTTTCAAATATAAAGGATGCTTTGTTACCCATATTTGGAGCATTTGGTGGCATGATTTTTCCCGCCGGTATTTTTCTATTGCTAACATTCGGCACAATTGGCCAATCAGGAGCTGGCATTCCAATGGCCACTGATATTGCATTCGCTCTGGGTATTTTATCACTTTTAGGAAACAAAGTACCCTTGTCTTTAAAAATATTTTTAACCGCATTGGCCGTCATAGATGATTTGGGAGCCATAATTATCATCGCTATTTTCTACACCAAAACCATTCTTTGGACAAACCTCTTCGCAGCAATTGGCATCTTTGGCTTTTTGTTAATTCTCAACCGATTAAAAGTCAGAAATCTTATTCCATACTTATTAGGCGGTGTGGCCATGTGGTATTTTATGCTAAATTCAGGCGTTCATGCTACCATCACAGGTGTTTTATTGGCATTTGCAATACCTTTTGGCAGCGGAAATGAAAAATCTACTTCCTATATTCTACAGCACTTTCTTCATAAACCAGTAGCCTTTTTTATTTTGCCCCTATTTGCTTTAGCAAACACTGCACTTACCATCGGCGACAATGTTGGAGAGATTTTATTACAAAACTACAGTATTGGCATCGCTTTGGGCTTGATTGTAGGCAAGCCATTGGGGATATTTCTATTAAGTTTTACCGCAGTTTCTTTGGGAATATGTAAACTGCCAGAAGACCTCAACTGGAAATCCATCATAGGAGCAGGTTTTTTAGGAGGTATAGGTTTTACCATGTCCATATTTATAACCTTATTGGCTTTCAGTGACCCCAACATTATCAACAATGCCAAATTTGTTATTTTAGTGTCTTCCTTAATCGCTGGTTTATTGGGATTTTTGTACTTGAAAATTTCTGCGAAATAATTGAGAACAAACCGTTTGGCGTTTTTGATATAGTGCAGAATCATATTTCAATCACAGATATTTCCTTAATGGATTTAGCTCAAAGTTAAGTTTTGAGAATAATCATTCTCATTTTAATAATACAATGCATTTATTCAAAGCAAACATTCAAATTTCCAATTTCGCAGGAATCAGATCTATAAAAAACTCGTAGATAGATTTGAGATTGAAGTAATGAAGTGAGAGAGACAACAAATATTGGTTGAATTTATTAACTTTAACCAACCATAAAACCTAATCCCGAAATAACCTGTGCTATTTAAAAAAAATAACAAGGCTTTAAATTTAAAAGAATTGATAGAAGGTTGTAGGAAGGGTTCCTCTTCTTCTCAAAAGCTACTTTTTGATACCTACTCGAGTAAAGCTATGCGTATTTGCTCAAAATATGCTTCCAGTGATATGGAAACAGAAGAGATTGTTATGGATGGTTTTTTGAAAGTATTCAAAAACATTGAAAAATATAATGACCAATATGAATTTGGAGGGTGGTTTCATCGGGTAATGGTCAATTCGGCTATTGACTACTTTAGAAAAAATCACTCTAAAATAGAATTTGCGGACATAGAAAACATAGAGAATATAGATTTTAATCCCAACCAATTGGACCTACTTTCCGTAGAAGAGATATTAGAATTTGTTCGGAAACTTTCTCCAGTTTACCGAGCCGTTTTCTCTCTTTCGGTAATTGAGGGTTATGAAAATACAGAAATTGCAGCCTTACTTGGGCTTACTGAAAGTGGGGTTAGGGGCAATCTGAGCAAGGCAAAGAGCAGGTTACAAGGATGGATAAATGAATATATAAATCGACAAGAGCTTAAATAACACCCTATGAAACAAGATTTATTTAATAAAAAAATTAAAGAGAAGCTTGACCAAATAGATAAACCCGTAAGTGGAAATCTATGGTCTAAGATAGAGCCTCATGTAGAAAAATCGTGGTGGACGATATTTCTAAAAAAATATGGATGGCCAACTTATGCAAGTTTAGCTACGGTATTGCTGTGGTATTCTTTGGTTCAGAATAATACCGTCAGAAAAGATATGGAATATTTAAACACTAAGTTTGGAGAAATAAAGGAACCCATAAACCGAACTCAAACAATCTACCACAAAGACACTGTTTATGTTGTTAAGACCATTTACAACAAAACTCAAAACCTAGATAGGAAAAAAGAAAACAAAATAGCGTCCCTTGAAAACCAGGTCGAGGAGCTTTTGAGTAACATGAAAGTTTATTTATCACAACTAGATGATAAAGAAGTGAAGGAAACTTCAAAAATATCCAACAACAATGATAAGCTGGAGGAATTGGTTAAAAATATAGAAAATACCAATCAAAAAGTACTGAAGTCTATTGAAGAGAATACTGCTTTGGTAGAAAGGCAGGACGAAAAGTTGGATACATTGATGATACCCGAGAGAAAAATTGCTACCCAAGAGACTAGCCCTCCCAAGAAGAAAGGTTTTGAACTTCCAAGAATCGAATCAAGGTTGGGTTTATTGGCAGGTTATAGTTCTGAAAACAGCTTTATTTTTGGGCCTACTTATGAGTATTTTTTGAGTAGAGCGTTGAGTTTGAGCCTGGGAATCCATGTAAACAATTACTCGTCGTTGGAGTACAACAATACCCGAGATTTCAATCTAAAAACCGGTCAGGATTTTATTCTTACGTATGGTACACAGCTAAATTCTACCGAACCAATTCATGAGATTTATATCAAAAACACAGTACTTGAACTGCCCATAAAAGTCAATTACTATGTACCTATAAAACAAAATTGGGATATGCTTTTTAACTTTGGCACACACTTGGATGTAAAAACATACCAATCACTCAATGTGGAATACGACACCCAAGATGAAGAAATTTATCAAAAGCTCCAATCCAAAAGTAGCAAGGAGATTTTTCACAATATGACTTTAGGAACAGGACTGCAATATCGAAGAAATAGGTATATATTCCAGTTTAACCCAACACTAACTTACAATTTCCGTGAGATTGAATTTCAAAAAGCAGGAGGTGTTTTATCTTTAAACGGCGGATTGTTTCTGAAATTAAAGTAAAAAAAGAGCTCTAAAAACAAACTGACCTCAAGACACTAGATACAAAAAACACCCCGAATATTTTAAAGTATTCGGGGTGTTTTGATTTTGAAATGTTTCTTATTTCAATTTGGCATCTTCCATTAATATATCATATTTATAACCCGAGCCAAAGTCTTTGTTGAGTACCAACTTGCCCACAAAGCCTACTTTGGCACCCATGGGAAGATTCTCGGCAGAGGTTATAGTGAAATCACAGTTTTTTCCACTCGACTTTGTGCCGTCTTGTATGTGATACCAGTTTTTGCCCATTATGCCATAGTTGGCCTTCACAACTTCTCCAGAAACCGTCACTTGCTTACCGCTATATTTGTTTTTTTGAGCAATCAACTCACTTAGTTTAATTGCTCCCGCCACGTTTTTAGATTCTTTAAAATTCATGTCGGCGGGTGGCGTATTTACCATGCCACCATTGCTACCCGGATGAGCTGCTGCATCTATTATCTCTGAAACCAAGTAGATTTTATCGAATACTTTTTTGTGTTCTAAGCTCTCAAAATCAGTCTTAAGCAAACCTCCCATATAAAAATATTCATTCCCAACTTTGGCGTCAAATTTAGCGGTGGCAATCCAAAAAGTATTTACGCCTTCTTTTACCTTCAAATAGGTATAACGCTCTGCTTCCAGAATTTCAACAGCCGTAACTTGGTGCATGTCACTACTTGCAGACGAGGTGCTGGCCGCTGGATTGGCAGTGCCTGTGGCTGACATATCTTTTTTTTCTGCCGTTTCTTCTACTATTACTTTGGGCTTTGATTTACAAGCACTCATGGCCATTGCCAAGGCCAAAGCCGTTATTTTTAAATATTTCATATTTTATAATTATTTAGAAATCAATACTTTATTCTTTTTTACTTTTAAATCTTTGAGAAAGTGTAATATAATATCTGTTATAGCTCCTTGTTGGCTCAAACGTACCTTCATAATTAAGCATAATAGAACTACGCTTTTTGCTATAAATATTAAGCGAAACTCCCAAAACATCTTGTTTTAGATTGGGTTGTTCGGCATTAAAAAAGTCGTAGTCCACTTTTCGGTAGCTAAACTCGGTATAAAGTTTCCCCGAAAACAAATCTTTGTTTAGCCTCGCTCCTATTATGTTTCCCGAGAAATAATAGGTCTTCATATTGTTAAAATTAAGATTCAACGAAGACTTCACACCAGGGATTTGTGAAAAGAAGACATTGGCCACATAGTTTTTGGTAGGCTGTGGTTTACTTTCTTGATACCTATAAAATCCTGACAGATTGAAACTTACGTATTTAGAAGGATTATAATTCATCTGTAACCGTACACCTTGCCTGGTTTCTTGGTTTAATATTTGATCGAGGTAGGACCGATATGTTTCATAATAAATCACATTGCGTCGGTTGTCGTAAGAGGAAGATATACTCAGTTTTTTAGTTGGCTTATACCGAACAGATAAGTAGGTACTTGTTAGGTTAACACCGTTAGATTTTACGCTGTCAATATTCTGAAAAAGGTCAAATTCAATGGAATAAAATAGACTTAAATTGCCTAAGACAGAATTGGAATGTTGAAAGTACACAAACCGTCTATCGGTTCTTCCGTGGTTTTGTTGCTCAGCAAATGCCAAACTCGTTTGTATCATGCCTTTTCCTTTGTCTTTGTCTTTTGCCAAAAAGGCTCCAAATTGCATCAAAGATAAATTAAGTCCATAATTCAAAACATCTGGCCTCGAACCCGCAAATCCTCCCATGAATATAGATTTGTAGCGGTGTTCTACCTGTAAACCATCAATAGCTCCCATGTTTGCTATTCTAAAATTCATTTTTCGACCAAAAGAAAAACTGGTTCTAGCTGTATGGTCATAAGTTCCTGATAAAGAGTATATTTTAAAGTCTTCTTTGAAATTCTGAAGTGAATCTGGTACTCCGAAACGGCGGTTATAATTGATATAATTCTCAAAAGAAAATTTACCACCATTGATGTTTTTTACATCAAAATTCATAGAGGTTCTGATTCTATTATAATTCTTCTCCGAGTCCTCAAAGCTGCCGTTGGTCGAAACCGTAATTCTGCCATTATAGATTTGTCTTACTGGCTGAGCGGGTACTTTGGTTTTTTCGGTCACTACTTCATTCTTAGGTTCTATTTTTTCTAAAACTTTTAGCTTTGGCTTTTCTAAGATATCCTTTGGATAATAGCCCACTTTGGTTCCTATTATAACTTTTTCTTGAGAAAAATTGGTCGTTAAAATCGATTTGGACGAAACTGTAATAACTACTAATGCTTTTTTCCATTCTGTTTTTACTAAAACGAAAAGCGTATCGCCAGAGGCCAAATTACCGTTGGTCTCGAGCTTTACATAAACATTCTTGAAATTCGCAAAAGTCACTTCGCCAGTCACCATATTTTTTTCTTGAGAAAACAGATTAAGGCTTCCCAAAAATATAAAAATCAAAGAAATCAATATTTTTTTCATAGGCTTAATCTTTTCCATCTGGATGACACGACAAACAAGCATTGCTATTGTGGGTATAACCTTTTACTTCTTTATGGTCTTTGTCTGTCTCTGATTTTCCATGGCAACTAAAACAACTAAAGATGCTGTAGTTACCAGCAGTGGTATGACAGTCAGTACAACTATCCCACTTTCCTTTGTGCTTTCCGCTATAAATAGGAAAATATTGAGCATCATGGTTGAAGGTGGAAGGTTTCCAAGCGTTCTGACTGTGGCATTCTAAACAATTAGTAGAAAACCCTGAGTTTCGGTGATTTGGACTGGCACCGTCATAATTGCCTTGGTGGCAACCTATACATTGATTCGGTGTATTGTTAAAATTACCTCCAGCGTGGCATTTGGTACAATTATTTGCAATATTGGCGTGGGCACCTACCAAAGGATAAAAATTATTATGATTAAATGTCGATGGTCTCCAACCCGGATTAGTGGTGTGACACGAGGCACAGTCGCGTGAGAAACCTGAGGCCGCATGGTTAGGATTACTCGCAGAATTGTAAGCACCACTGTGGCACGAATTACAATCTGTTGGTGTATTGTTAAAGTTTCCGCCTACGTGACATTGCGTACAATTGCTTGCAATATTGGCATGAGCACCCGTTAGTGGATAGAAATTATTGTGATTAAAAGTAGATGGTCTCCAGCCCGGATTGGTGGTATGACAAGACGCACAGTCTCTCGAAAAGCCCGAAGCAGCGTGGTTTGGATTACTAGCTCCATTGTACGCTCCACTGTGGCAAGAATTGCAATCTGTTGGGGTATTGTTAAAGTTTCCTCCCACATGGCATTGTGTACAATTACTCGCTATATTGGCATGTGCTCCTGTTAGCGGATATACGTTATTGTGGTTAAAAGTAGACGGCCGCCAACCTGGATTGGTACTATGACAAGAGGCACAATCTGTAGAAAACCCTGAGCCAGCGTGGTTAGGATTTTTGGCAGCTTGGTATGCTCCATTATGACAAGAATTACAATCTGTAGAGGTATTGTTTACGCCACTGGCATGGCATTGCACGCAGTTATTGGCAATGTTGGCATGAGCTCCAGTAAGCTGATAATAATTGTTATGGTTAAAACTTGTGGGCCTCCAGCCAGGGTTGGTAGTATGGCACGATGCACAATCTGTAGATAGCCCCAATACTGCGTGGTTAGGATTTGCCGCAGACTTGTAAGCATTGTTATGACAACCATTACAATCGGTCGGTGTATTGCTCACTCCATTTTTATGACATTGAGTACAATTATTGGCAATATTGGCATGAGCTCCCGTAAGCTGATAATATTGACCATGATTAAAAGTAGATGGTCGCCAACCAGGGTTGGTGGTATGACAAGAAGCACAATCTGTTGATATACTCAGTGCAGCGTGGTCAGGATTTTTGGTTGCTTTGTAGGCACCATTGTGGCAGGCATTGCAATCCGTCGGTGTGTTAGCCACTCCATTGGCATGGCATTTTATACAGTCATTGGCTATGTTGGCATGAGCTCCTGTAAGCTGATAATATTGACCATGATTAAAAGTCGATGGTCGCCAGCCAGGGTTAGTCGTATGACATGAAGCACAATCTGTTGATATACTTAATGCGGCGTGGTTTGGACTATTGGTAGCTTTGTAGGCTGCATTATGACAAGCATTACAATCCGTTGGTGTATTAGAAACTCCATTGGCATGGCATTTTATACAATCGTTGGCTATGTTGGCATGGGCACCTGTCAAAGCATAATAATTGTTGTGGTTGAAGCTTGAAGGCTTCCAACCTGGGTTAGTGGTATGGCAGGAGGCACAATCTGTTGACAAGCCTAGAGCAGCATGGTTTGGATTTGCCGCCGACTTATACGCTCCATTGTGACAAGCATTGCAGTCAGTTGGTGGATTTTTATAATTCGCACCATTGTGGCATTTATTACAATCTCGTGCTATAGCAGCATGTCCTCCAGTCAATGCGAAAAACTTGTTGTGGTCGAAAGTGGAGGGTGACCAGCCAGGATTGGTGGTATGGCAAGAAGCACAATCTTTAGACATACCCATCAGGGCATGATTTGGGTCTTTAGCAGAATTGTAAGCCTCCGCATGACAAGATACACACTCAGAGGAGGTATTGCTGACTCCATTTGCATGGCATTTTACGCATTCCGAAGCTATAGAGGCATGAGCCCCAGTAAGCGGATAATATTTTGAGTGGTCAAAAGTAGAAGGCCTCCATCCCGGATTGGTAGTGTGACAAGATGCACAATCAGTTGATAATCCAAATGTAACATGACTTGGATTCTTTGTGCCGGCGTAAGCCGCATTATGACAAGAATTACAATCTGTAGATGGGTTTTTATAGTTTGTACCTGTATGACATTTATTACAATCACCCTTTATGGCTTCGTGAGCCCCTGTTAAAGGATAAAATGTATTGTGATTAAACGTTGTAGGTGCCCACCCCGGAGCCGTTGAATGACACGACGAACAGTCTGTTGAAAATCCCATGGCCACATGGTTGGGATCTTTTGATTTTGTAAAGGCGTCAGAGTGACAAGCATTACAATCCTTAGGCGTATTGTTATAGTTTCCACCTTTGTGGCATTCATTACAACTCAAGTTCTTATGTGCACCAGTCAAAGGATAAAACTCATCATGGGCAGTAAACTGTGCTGGAGCCCAACCCGTATTGGTGGTATGGCAAGACGCACAATCTGTAGAAAGATTTAAAGTATTGTGATTGGGATTAATGGAAGCCTTATAATCGGCATTGTGGCATGAATTACAATCGTTTGGTGTAGATGAATAATTTCCTGATTTGTGGCATGCAGCACAGTTGTTTGCTACTACTCTATGTGCTCCTGTTAATGGATAAAACTCATCATGCACCGGAAATGTTGCCGGTGCCCAACCTGGGGCTGTGGTGTGGCAAGATGCACAATCAGTTGATAAATTAAGCTTTGCATGATTGGGATTTGCAGTTTTTGCAAAATCTGTATTGTGACAACCGACGCATTCCTTCGGTGTGTTGTTATAATTTCCTCCGATATGACATTTTTCACAATCTTTGGCAATAGCCGCATGAGCTCCAGTGAGCGGATAAAAACTATCGTGGTCAGGAAAAGTCGTACTTTTCCACTCAGTAACGGTAGTAGAATGACAGGTGGAGCAATCGGTAGAAAGATTGAGTTTCGTATGACTCGGGTTTTTAGTAGATGCAAAATCTTTGGTGTGGCAATCTATACAAGTCTGACCGGTGGGATTAAACCGCACGTTGGTTTCAGACTGATGGCACTGTTTACAATCTACGGTTTTGTGGACCCCGACCAACGGAAAAGAAGTCTGGTCGTGCATGGCACTGATGTTTTCTACAATCCAAGACTGCGTAGAGTGGCATCTGGCACAATCGTTACCCACCGTTTGATTATGCATGTCGCTGTGGCAGGATACACAATTTGAAGAAGTGCTTTTAAAATCTAATTTGGTATGGCAGGCATTACAATCTATATTTTTATGTTGTCCTTCTAATGTAAAGCCAGTTGAGGAATGCTCAAACTTGCTTTTTTCACTAAAAGTCCAACTACCTGAATCGTGACATTTTGCACAATCCATCTTGAAACCCTTTCCATGTGGCGATTGGGCCTGAAGGCCAAATGCAATCATCACCAATAAAGCTATTTTAAATGACAGTCTATACATTTGTACTTTTCAATTTTAAATAGTTTAATACTTTTATTATCTCTCATAGTAGCTTTATGGCACTTGGCACAAGCTACGTTTTTGTGTTCACCGTCTAATTTGTATTTGGTGTTATCGTGGTTGAAGCTTTTCGAATCCCAAGCCTCTACTCCATGACAAGTAGCACAGTCCGTAACTCCATTTTTGGCAAATTGCCCTCCATGCACGTCTTTGTGGCAGTCTGCACACTTTTGAGTTAACCCTTTAAATGTTTGTTTTAGAAT